>JAQVEG010000092.1 GCA_028697725.1 Anaerostipes sp. | reverse complement strand
ATTGTGATATTCCGTATACCTCATTTAACCTTGCCTCCTTTTGTTCTCAATGTTTTCTCGTGCGTCAAAACAATATGCTGCATACCATTTTTCAAATATCTCCCGACTAATTCCATGAAGCCTACAAAAATCAACCATTGGAATATAGTGCGTAATATATAACCTTACTAATGCTTTTTTGTAATCCGTTGAATACTTCACTTTTTCTTCTTTATGCATAATATCCATTCAGTCCATCTATATTGTGCCATTGCGTCTTTCCTTTTGGTCTTGATTCCTTGACATTTTGGTTGTGTTCCTCTAACCATTTATAAACTAAGTCTCTTGTAACCTTATGATTTCTTGCAGAAGCTGTAATGCCATCTACCAGTGCATCTCCTACAACTTTTTCTTTAAATTCCTTTGAGTATTCTTTTTTATCTTCAAATCCATCTTTCTCATAAGCTCTTCTCCACTTATCCATGGTACTTAAAGATACTCCGTATTTCTTAGCAGTTCTTCCTTTATCTCCGGTCTTTATATATTCTTTTACTGCAGATATTTTTGTTTCTGTGCTGTACAAAGTTCCATCCTTTCTGCTATGTTCATAGCCTTAATTCACTCTTATCTGCTCAACATTTTTGATTATAATCGTACTTGCACCGCCAGCGTCTTCTATAATCTCAATATTGTCTTTCGTATCGTATTCTTCCATCGGAATCTTAATCTCAATTCCTGTATCCGTTTCCATCATCTGATATTCTAACTTTCTTACCGTATTTTCCTTTTCCACAGTGAATGTATCGTATTGAATATCATATTGTTCTACTTTCTCATCAAATGCCTGCTTCTTTTCAGGATCACTACCAAAAATTTTATCTCCAATTTCATTGGCGCGAAATTCTTGTTTTTCAAAAAATTCTTCCCTTAATTTGCTTTTCATGTCTAGCCTATTTTGGATACCTTCTGGATATTTATTACTAATATCTGTAATTACCTTGTTTAAAAGTTGGAACTTACGCTTTGGAGCCATTTGTGCGTGGCACTTTAAAAAACGCTCTGACAAATAATCAACCTTGTCCCCACTTAACATTTCGTATTTTTTCTCTACAAGCTGTACCTTATATTCTAGTAAATCAATAATAATAGCTTCTGTTAGTCTTGTATTTCCTGTTGGAATAACTCTCTGATTTACAATGTTATTTCCTTCATTCTCAGATTCTCTATGTACATAGGTTTCTTTATAATTCATCTTTAATAAAGCCAAATGAACAACACTTTCTAGTTGAAAACTGACCACAATCAAATCTGCAGACGGAATCAAGACACTGTCGCACGTAATATCAAATAAATTCTCAGCAATGGTTCTACTAGCTTCTATAAAGCTATCGTCGTCTTTTTCGTCCATAGCCTCTAGCAGACTTAGAACTTGAGACCGACTTCCATTAAGTTCACACTTTTTCGCATCATCACTTTCTAATATTTTAAAAATATGACCTCTCACAAATTCCATCAAGTCTGGACCCATATCTAACAATTCTGTTGACAGACCTAAATAACCACTGTGGCGGTCTAAAATATGACAGATTCCTTTTCTAATAATGACATCATCTCTTTGTATTTTTGTTTTATTTTTCATTAATAATCCTTTCTGCCCCTATTCGGGGCATGTTTGAATTAGCATTAGCATCTAAGACGCGTGTCTTATTTGCTGGTTTACGTGTTCTGTGTGATATATAAACATTTTTAATGGCTTATGACTAAAAATTCTTCGGTTCTCCATTCTTTAAATGGCTTACCATTCTTCCCAATAAATTCAATTCGGTAACTGTTTGGCTGTAGTCCTAAAAATTCTGATCTCTGAATAATTCGACCATTCATCTCTAAATTTTTGTCATACACCAGCTCATTTAATTCAAATTCAAATATCTTACTCATCTTCATCCTCCACGATTCCGTAAACAGCAACCATTCTTCCGGTTACGCTGTCCATTCGTTTTCCTGTAACTTCCACAATGCCTTTTTCCATCATTTCGCTTAGTCTTGGAGCTGTTTCATTTCTTTCTGTTGTCTTACATAATCCTTTTCGATGTAAGATATCAGCCAACTCTCTGGCCGTATACTCTCCAAACTGTAGCTCGTTTAAAATCATCTGATTCTTTTTTTGCTTGTCCAACAATCCGTGGGATTCTCTTCTTGTTTTGGATGTTATCTTGCTACTTCTGTAAGCAGTCGAACACCCAAACATGCTCATTTGCTCCATGGTTACTCCTTTCCATTTATTCTCTGGATAGCCTTATTCTCAATAGCTTCAAAGTCATAATCTCTTTGGTCAAAGTTATGATTTGCCTTTGATTTCACTTGTGGCTTTGAATCATCCTTTTCTCTTCTTACCCAGTTCCGAACCGCGGCTTTCCAGTCTTTCATTTTATTTTTACCAACCATCCAGCCTTTGCTAGAATAAAAATCAATAAATCTCTCACAATCAATCTCGTATCCCTTCTCCTGGCAATATCCCATCACATTCTCCAGGGTAGGTGGCACGAATGTCGTGCTTTTTTTGGTACTCTTTAGAGTACTTTTTTTATTATTCTTTTCATTCTTTACATTCTTGTTTGTGTTTTTCTGTGGTTCTTCTATGGTTTTTTTATGGTTCTTTTGTGGTTCTTCTGTGGTTTCAATATCTTGATAAACACTGTAGTTTACTATGGTTATGGTGGTTTTTTTACGGTCTGATTTTTTAACAATCATGTGGTCTGTTTGTAACATTTTTAGAAATGACCTTGTTTTTGTCTTTGACCATCCCCACCTGTCCGATAGTTTTAATTCAGATGTAATAAAACTACCTCTTGATACTTCTACCAGCTGGCTACCAAGTGGAACCATCTTATCCTTATGATTCGCCATCAAGACTAAATCCATAAATGCCTGTCCTCTTGAAAATGGCTTATCAGACCACAACCAATGACCTGTAATACCTCTATGTAGTTTTATCCATCCTTTCATAAGCTCTCCTATTTGATTATCCGAAAATCATAAGTCTCTCCATACTTTAAAAGAAATAGCTTTCTCTTAATGCGAAAAACCTCTGTCTCCATCCCTTTGACATCCTCTACAACGACTGCATTTGATGCTAATTCATGGTATGCAAAGTCTGCCTTATATGTTATTGCTCGAATGGTTTTACCTTGATATTTAAATGATTCTTGAAGTATAAAAGATGGTTGCAGTTCCAGATATGATATTTCTCCTGCTTGTTCTAGTAACTTTAGTTCTTGGTATCGCTTGGCTTCTCTTTTACTGTCAAATGTGATTCCATCAATCACAGTCTTTCTTGCCCCATACTTG
>JAQVEG010000056.1:3381-14797 GCA_028697725.1 Anaerostipes sp. | reverse complement strand
AAGTGAAGATTGGAACTTACCAATAATTGAGAATCAGCAATATGTATTTTATACCAATACTGATAAAGAAATAGTGCGTATCAATAAAAGTAATGGTAATAAGCAAGTTATTCAAAAACTAAAAAGTGCAGAGTATAATACTTCAGGTGATGTTGCTTTAGAATTGTTCAAAAATAAATTATTATATATATATGATGGATGTTTATATCAAAGTAATTTCAATGGAAAAAATGTAAGAAAGATAATTTCAACAACGAAATTAAAAGAAATGCTTAATGATGTAACACTTGAAATGGAAGGGATTAATGTGTATGACAACAAAATATATCTTATAGGAGGACAAGAAGTATTAAGATTAGATACTTCAGAAAATAAGGCTCAAGTATTAGCTAGAGATGTAAGATCGAAACCATGTTTTTGGCAAGGTAATCTTTATTACGCTACGAGGGAACATACAGAAATCTATGAAGTGAATCTAGATACACTCCATACAAAAATTGTTCGTGGAGTTGATGAAAATGAAAACAAAAAGGATACAATTTATTATGATGAATTAATGGTAATAAAGGGGCAATTGTTTTTTGAAAGGTATCAACAAAAGGGAAAAGTAGATTTGATGATGTTTCAGAAGCAAAAGAAAGATAAAAAGATTTGTTCTTTGGATTCTGTGATGTCATCGATAAACAGTAAAGATACATTGTTATACAAAACAAAAGATGGGAAAAAAGATCAGACGGTATTGGAACTATATGATTTTAAAAAGAAAAAGAGCAAAGAAATCCTTCTTCAAAGTGATTTCGATTTTAATTATGAAGTAATGCTTGTCGACAATGTATTGTTATATTCTAGAACTAAAACGGATGGTGATAGAAAAGAGTATTATGAAATAAAAAATATTTTATAGTTAGAAAATAAAAAAAGTTCAAATTACTGTGATGCTACAAGAAAACAGAAGATACGAAGATAGGGAGAAAAATGTATATATTATTAGCAATTATAGGTGCACATATTATAAAAGAGGTTTAATTATTTTAAAAGACAAGTATGAAATAATAAGTGAGATATATATAATTGTACTACTTTTATATATGTATGTGTTTCGATTGAACGAAGGTAAATATGAAAAAGCGATTAGATTAGTACGGGCATTTTTAATATTTATTCTATTGTTTTATTCAGATTTACGGCTATGGAGTTAAGGAGAAGAGCGTATGGGATTGTTTCAAAGAATTTGTGATGTTGATACTCTAATTATGTTTGATAAGAGTTTGTGGATGGATATACTCTTGCAATTTTTGGTAATTACATTTCTTTTAGGGGGAGGGGTTATATGTATTATATTAATTATAAAACATATACGAAAATAATAATAAAAACTATGTTAGGTTTATAAGCTAACAATAGGGTTTGTTTGTGACTATATCTATATGACTAAGGCATTGAAAAAAGTTGGAATTATATTACTTATAATTGTATCTATTTATGACACCGATTGAAGAAAATGTAGATAATGAGGAAAATTCTAAAACTGCAACAGTATATATTAACATCAGCACCAATAGAAAAGGGTATATTATGAAAAAATTTAAAATTATATGCGCAGTAATAATACCAGTTATTATTTTAGCAGGATATTATCTTTATTACAATTTTGAATGGTTGGTACAAACCAGGGAAAGAAATCAAAGTATGGTAACAGAAATTTATTCACCAAAATCACTTCACTATGATATTTTGACAGGAAACTATGTGAAATCTAGAATCAAAATCTTGTTTGGTGCGAATGTGAATGAAATTTCAAAAGTGGACGAGAATACACCGTTGGAGGTGGCATGCTCATCCATGACTTCACATGAAAGATTAATCAAAATGTTGGTAGATAATGGGGCTAAAATTAATTTGAAAAATCATGAAGTGCTGCTGATGTATTTGGAATCATGGGAAAAGGGAGATTCAAAAAAAACTTTGGATTTTTTAATTAAAAAGGGAGCAGATATAAATCATGGAGCCTATGTAATTGCAGTCACAAAAAATGATCCATCTTTAGTTCGCTATTTTTTAAATCATCATGTGAATGTAAATCAGACAGATGCAGAAGGCAAAACACCACTGATGGCAGCATGGTATTCTGATGATTATGAGATGGTTGGAGCAATCAAAGACGAAGAACATCATAAAATTATTGATATGTTGTTGAAGGCAGGGGCCAAACAGGATATCAAAGACAAAAAAGGAAGAACAGTGAAGTATTATCAAAGAAAATATGAAAAACTGTTCACTAATTCAAAACAGTAGAGAGTGTCTGGTCTGTGGCTAGTTGGCTACAACTTATACGGATATAGACTTTGGAGAAATCCGGAATTGAAAAGAATAATTGGTTATAACTTTTGGGTTTGCTAGAGACGGATTAGACAGGGTACATCCCAATCAAAGTGCTTCTATGGAAGCAATACAGTGAAGAATGAAGTATGTTATACTGGTGGAGTCTGTGATAGTACCACGGACTATATTACCTAAATGCAAGATATTATAATCCGGAATCTGTATACTTACGGTGCATGATATAGAAAAATATTATAAATTTATTCTTATGACGGGGTACATATATTGCACAACAGATTATTTGTTCATTCTAGATGAAGTTTGCGAGAATGAAATGGAGAACAAAGGTAAGAGAATGATATGTGAATTGTATAGTGAAAATAACAAGGATTTTCTCATTTCTTATTTCTATTATTTAATATTTGATAGAAAAAAGTATAAAAAGTTTAGAAGAGAAAAATCATTTGGGAAAAGGAATTATGCAGTGTTTTCCAAGTGATTGTGAAATTGACAGATACTTCAGGGAGGGGGAAGATGGGTAAAAATTATACGATTCAATCTTCAAAGACAAAAAATGCATGGGAGGTGAATATATATTTTTAAATGACAATCAACTTACATTTATTGATAGTATAAGTGATCAAAATACTACATTTGAGATACGAATGTTGATGAATATTAAGGAAATTAAGGATGGATGTATTATAAAATTAGAAATACAAAAAAGAAAAATATATTTTTTATAGTATAATCATAATCATCTTTTTAGGAACAGTAATGTTGATGAAACGAAAAATTGAAAAAAAGATAATAAGAGTTTTGGAAAAAATATAGAAGCAAATGTCAAAGTAGGTGCCAAGGAGAATGGTCATGAACTTATTAAGTAAATTAGAGTATTTATATAAAAAAAGGAAACAAGCTTTATATATTACACCTGAGGATGTTCAAATAGCAAAAGATATATGTACATGCGAGGAATATGTTTATAAAGATAATTTGATTACCACCTTTTTGTGTTATTACAAAGAAAATTGGTGTTATCTTCTATTGAAGGAATTATCACATGATAAGGATGAAGTTCTTCGTGTAACTGCAATTAACGAATTATGTGAATTTTTAAAAGTAGAGGATTTCTGGGAGTTGTATAATGAATTTGAATCAGATAATCGATTTGTTTTAGCAGCTGCAATTGCAGGAATTGAATACATTGGATATAAGAAGAATATCAATGTAGAAGTTCAAAGAAAAAGAATACAGGATATAAAAGAAAAGTATGACAGAAAAGAAGAAAAAGATTTATATGTTGAGATTTTATTAAATGTAAAATTATTTTTACTAACAAATAATTATATGTATTTAGAAGAGCTAGAAAAGAACTTGTGTAAAGGAGACTACGAAGATCGTTATCAGATGCTTCAGGGATTAGATGAACTAATAGATGCTTTTTGGGATGATGATCAACTTGTACGCAGATTAAGAAAAAAACTGAAACATATAGTAGAGCATGGGGATTCATGTAGAAGAAATAGAATTTATGCATTACAGATTTATCGAAAGAATTTTGAAGAACATATCAAACAAGAGGATGTCCCAAAGGACATTTTATCAAAATGTATTTACCAGATTTATTATCCAGTGGAAGAAAGAATGATTGATTATTATGATGAGCTAAAAGAAGAAGCTCAAAAGACCAAAGATATTCAAATTCTAATATTTGGGGCTTACGTTAATTATAACTATGGAAGAACAGAAACCAATTGGTTTTTAGAGGAACTCTTAAAAGTTTCAAAAGATAGAGAACTAAAAGCAGTGACACTAATGTTACAAGGTTTATGGGAATTACAAAGGGGAGAAATAAAGTTTGGAAATACAATTGCATTAAAATATTTTCAGGATGCTTTAGAATATGCAGTTGATATACCAATGATTTATGACATGATTGGGTATCTAACAAGCATAGAGGAGAATGAGCATCAATTAGCCATAGAAAAGAGCAAAGCACTAAAGCAATGTCCTTCTGATTTGGATAATTATTCTTTAGACAAACTTTATAGCTTTGAAACCTTTTATCAAATGTCCATACTAAGAAAAATAAAAATGCCAGAATATTTTTTGCCAATAGAGGATGAACAATAGAAAGTAGGTGTAAAAATGCTTTATGAATTGGGCTTTGCATATTTTGTAGATGATGATGACCAGGACGAAGAGGTTATTGCAATATATTCTACATATCAAGCAGCAAAAAAGGCAATTGATAAATTTAAAAATCAACCAAGATTTCTTGGGCATGAAGACGCATTTATTATCTCTGAGATAAAGTTAAATTTCAATTATTGGCCAGATGGATTTTCAATGAATACAGATTCAGGTAGTCCAGATTATTATAAAAGAATTGGCAGCAAATACATATTTAGATTGTTTAAAACATGTGTGGAAGTGTCAGAAATAATCAGCGAGGAAAAAGAAAAAGTGATTTGGTCAGGTGATATTAGAAGGTATTTAATTGCAGATTCGTATGTTGTGATACAAACAAGTGCAATGAACGAATATATTTTAGTAGATAAGGAAAATGTAAAAAAACATATGGCCAGTGAACCGGAAACGAAGGAAATTATAAATAGTTGTGACGGATGGATTTATGTTTAGATTTACAAGAAAGGAGAAAATCCATGTATATTTATGTACTTAATCATGATCATGCAGGAGATGAGAAAATAATTGGTTATTATACTTCGTGGAAAAAGGCACGTAAAGTAATGAAGGAATATAGATCTTCTGTGGAAGGATTTAAACATTTTCCCAATCAGTTTTCTATTAAAAAGATAAGAGTGAATGAGGATAATTATTATTTTTTGTAAGACATAAAGATAGTATTCATAGGATTATGTTTATATTAGAAAGCGAAGAAAGGATAATAGATTATGGCATTATTTCGAAAAATAATTAAAGTAAATGGTACTTTGATGAGTGATAAAACTTTATGGTTTGATATTTTGTCACGATTTATTGTACTTGCAGTTTTAGTTTTAATAAGTATTATTGGTATTGCAGTTTTGTTGAAAATATTTAGAAACATAGAATCAAAGAGAGGCAACTAGTAAAGGAGAAAGGATATTTTAAGATGCGTTTAAGGAATGTAAAGGGTGCAGATGACACTATTGAGACATGTGAATATACAATACAAGAACCGGAACAAAACAAGGGTACTTGGCAAGAGGTGTTTGGCAATGATAATCCCATTCATATTGAGATTGGCATGGGAAAAGGGCAGTTTATTTTAGAATTGGCTCGCAGAAATCCAGATATCAATTATATTGGAATTGAGAAATTTTCTAGTGTTTTAGTGAGAGCAGTTGAGAAGCTAGAGGATTTTGAAGGGGAGAATCTTCGTTTGATTCGTATGAATGCGGAAAATCTCGAGGATGTGTTTGAACAAGAAGAGATAAGTCAGATTTATTTGAATTTCTCAGACCCATGGCCAAAGGATCGTCATGCGAAGAGACGTTTGACTTCCACTACATTTTATAAGAGATATGATCATATTTTGAAGAGAGACGGAGTCGTTATTTTTAAGACAGACAATCGAGAGCTGTTTGATTTTTCTTTGGAGTCTACGAAAGAAGCTGGGTGGGAACTGAAGAATTACACCTTTGATCTTCATCATAGTGAATATGTAGAGGGCAATATTATGACAGAATATGAAGCAAAGTTTTCTTCTCAAGGAAAACCAATTTGTAGACTTGTAGCATATCGGAGCATAAGATAAATAAAAAGAGATTGTCTGATATGGGAAAGTTGCAAAGAAAGATTAACGAGTATATATATGAGAGAAGAGGACTTAGGAATTTTATATGTAAATTTCTAAAGTCTTTGAAAGAGGCACAGAGGTGTCTTTGCAGGGATCAAAAATAGAGCAGAAGCCGTTTTTATTGCGGTTTCTGCTCTATTCTTTTACTTAATCGGTTATTCACCCAACGCTTAACCAAGTATTGAATCACTGCAAATGTAGGAACTCCAAGGAACATTCCTAAAGGACCAAAATATGCCCCACCAACAGTAATAGAGAATAAAATAAAGATTGGTCTTACTCCAGTAGAACTTCCAAGAATCTTTGGACCAAGGATTAATCCATCAAACTGTTGCAAAACAATAATCATAATAATAAAGATAAATGCTTTGGTTGGACTATTGATAACCAGAATAAATGCACCTGGAATAGCACCAATAAATGGACCAAAGTAAGGAATCATATTGGTAAGTCCTACAATAACACTAATCAAAATAGTATATGGCAACTGTAGAACACTCATTAATCCAAAGCACAAGAAACCAATAATAAGGGAATCTAGTGACTTTCCAACAATATAGCTTGATACTAGGACATGGCAATCACGTAGTGTTCGTATAATACTAACGGAATGCTCTTTGTTAAAACAGGCATGAATAAATCGCTTTGCACCTACTTTTAAAATCTTTTTATCTGCAGTTAAATAAATAGAAATAACAAATGCGATAAAAACATTAAAAATCCATTGAATGAAGCTAATAGATGCTTCGTATATCATTGGAAGAATATTGGCAATTAAATTGTTGGAACGCTGGATAAGACTTGGTAGAGTCTTTTTCTCAAAGTTATCAGCAATCATATCCATAATAGGATTACGGTTGGTATCGCGAATACGTTGTACAAATCCCCAAAGATTCTCATATAATTTAGGAAATTGTTTTGATAGTTCAACAATACTGTCATAAACCTGTGGAATAATAAAGAATAGACATAATGATATTCCAAGGGTTAATAGTAAATAGGTAAAAACAATGGAACAGTTTCTACAAATCTTGGGATGTTTTTTTCCGAGTAGTTTTGTAAAAAGGTTTCGATTGAAGAACTTTACAACTGGATTCATAATGTAAGCAATTAAAAATCCCATAAAAAATGGGAACATTGTATTCCATAGGTCTAAAAGCATTGTATGAGTTTCCGTCCAGTTATTTACCAGACGAAAAATAACACAGGCAACTAAAATAACGACACAAGAATAAATCGAAATTGTAAAATACTTTTTGTTAGATTCAAATTTATGTTTTATGGTCATGTTTTTTTCCTTTCCATTCCATACTAGTATCTACATTATATAGGCTAGAAAACAAGGTTACAAGACAAACAAGAAAAAAATAAGAATAAAATAAGAATAAAATGAAAAAAGTTCTTGCATTTGTATATGGATTCATATATAATAAATCTTGCGTCAAACGAGAAAGAAGACCATAACTAATATGCGTGATTAGCTCAGTTGGTAGAGCACCTGACTCTTAATCAGGGTGTCTGGGGTTCGAACCCCCAATCGCGTACTATAAAGCACTATTTTTAAGGACACAGAGCCTCGGGGATGGTGTTTTTTAATTCAAAGATTATTTTGAAAGAACACAATATCATATGCGTGATTAGCTCAGTTGGTAGAGCACCTGACTCTTAATCAGGGTGTCTGGGGTTCGAACCCCCAATCGCGTACTTATAAGCACTATTTTTGAGGACATGTAGCCTTGGGGATAGTGCTTTTTTTGTAGAGAATTGTAGGGAAATAATTGAAATTAAAACAATATTATGTCAGAATAGTAATAAAGTAATAGGACAGGAGGAAAGTGATATGAATCAGGCAGCAGAGTTAATAAAGAAACTATTGATGTTCTCTTTCGATGAGAATAACATTGAAAAAGCAATGGATATGTTAGGAGAGAATATCCGAATTTTTGGGATTGCCAATGATATCGTAATAAACGGGATAAATGAAGTTAAAGACTTATGTGTTCATGATACATTTTCTAAATATAAACCTTATAGACTTTCCTTTTTTGATGAAGCAGTCATAGGAGAAAAGAATGCAGAAGTTGGATTTTCTCTTACTTATAAGAATATTACTATGGAATATCGGGTCACTGGCACCACTGAAACTATAAAGGGAGAAGAGAAGTTAGTTTTGCTTCATTTTTCTGTGATTAATCCCAATCGTAAACCAAATATATTTGAGGATATTTCAAAAGAACATATTATGACAGAACGTCAGAAGTTATTATTAGAAACAGTGTCTGGCGGTATGATGGGTGGTTATCTAGAGGAAGGATTTCCATATTATTTTATTGAATCAAGGATGATTAGTTATCTGGGTTATGAATCAGAAGAAGATTTTGTTGAGCATATTCAGGGGTTCATTGAGAATTGTATGCATCCAGAGGATCGAGATTATGTGAATTCTGAGGTGGAAAAACAACTGGCTTTAAGCAACACGTATCAAGTGGAATACCGACTTCAGAGAAAAGATGGAAGTTATATCTGGGTACATGACGTGGGGAGAGTTGTCGTGGCTGAGGATGGCAGAGATGCAATTATTTCAGTGTGCTATGATATAACAAAGGATAGAGAGCATTCCATTTTTATAGAAAAAATGATAGATACTATGGAAGGTGGTTTTGCACTCTTTAGTGTAAAGGAAGACTGGGATTTAGAGTTATTGTATGCATCAGCGGGAGTGGGAAGTATTTCCGGTCGAAGTGAAAAGGAATATGAGTCTCTTTGCAAAGAAAGCGTGCTGGATTCTATTTATATTCAAGATAGGGAATTGGTAAAGCAGGCATATTCCAATGCAGTAAGAGAGGATAAAGTAACTAATTTTACATTCCGCATACCTGATAAAAAAGAAGGATATTTATGGATTAATGGTATTTTCTCCAAGTTTGGGGAAAAGGAAGGAGTACCAGTTCTTCGAGCAGTGTTTACCCATGCATCGATTCAGCAAAGTCTGCAAATTCAGGCATTAACTATGAAAAGTGTGGGGGTTTATGTAGTGAATGCACACACAAAAGAACTTTATTATGCAAATGATGCCTGTTTTGCACTTCATGGACTGGAGCCATGTGATATCACTGGAAGGTTCTGCTATGATGTCTTTCATAATGAGCAATCACAATGCGAGTCTTGTTGGTTAAAGACAGAAAACCAAAGAGAAGAGATATCTCCATCAGTCAAAACAGAAGAAGGGAAAACTCTTTCGATTACAGTGGAAAAGAAATATTGGAATGAGAAGGATGTATTAGTTGTTATATCCAAAGATGTAACAAAGGAAGTGGAATCAGCAAAACTAATTCAAGAGAATGAGAGAACTTTAGAAAAAGCATGTAGGTTTGCTAATATGTGGACAGCTACGGTGAATTTAAAAAAGAGAGAATGTTATCCAGATCTTTACATGCAAGAATGCTATGATATGCCAAGTGTAATAAAGAATTTTCCGGAAAGTATAATCATTCAGGGTATGGTTCATCCAGAGGATGTAGACAGATATCGAGATATGATTCATAATCTGTCCAAGGACAATCAAAAAACAGTTGCGGAATTACGAAAGAAAAATACCCAAGGGTCTTATAGCTGGATGCGTTATTATTGGAATATATCAGAATATAAAGATGGGAAACCATACAAAGCGACGGGATACGCTAGATTTATTGATCAAGAGATGAGTCAAAGAGCAAGAATGGAATTAGAGCGTGAACGTATGCTGGGTGGAGACAAGAAGTTAGCAGCATATGCGGTTACCAATCTTCAAAGCGAGATCATAGAAGAAGGTGCTGATTATTTTTTTGAAACTGGAATCAAACCAGGGGAAAAGTCAGAAGAAGGAGTGAAGAAACTTATTTCTCATATCTATGATGATGAGGATAAAATTTTATTTCAAAGGATGCATGGAGTAGAGTATGCAAAAAGGAATTATGCCAAGGGAATTACTACATGGGAGCTGGAACTAAGGTGGAACGTTGGGAATGGTTTTATTCAGTGGCAGCGAAGTGTAACCAATGTTTTAAAAGATCCAGAAACTAATATTTTATATCGGTATGATTATTTATATGATATTCAGGCTGAAAAGCTATTAGAAGAGTTTGTAGATGGAGCAGTCAAAACAGAATTTAAGCTCATCGGAGTACTAACCTTGGATGAAAGGAAATTTTACACTCTCATATTTGAAGAAGGCGGGGCAAGGGTACAGGCAGTGGAATATGAAGATATACGCTTGGATTATATTGCTACGGAGGTGTCAAAAGAGGATCAAGAGATGGTGCGGGAAAAGAATTCTTTTTCCAGTATTGTTGAGTATCTGAACAATCATCAAGGGACCTATCAAATTATTCACAAAAGTGATGGTAAAGATGGAAAGGTTCGTTATAAAGAGATTAGTTTTAGCAAGATAAACACAAGAGATGATAGTTGCTTTTGCAATGTACGAGATGTGACGGAAACAGTAAAAAGAGAGGAACAAGACAAGTTAAATCTAATGATAGCATTAGAGCAGGCAGAAAAGGCCACTGCGGCAAAAACTGATTTTCTTGCCCGAATGAGTCATGATCTTCGCACACCAATCAATACAATTGTTGGGTTACAGGCTTTGGCATTAGATGATGTTTGCAGTCAGGAGAAAGTAAAAGATTATCTTGGAAAGATGCATGATGCTACAGATTTTATGCTTAGTCTTATCAATGATTTACTTGATATGGCGGAAATTGAAAATGGAAAACTTGAACTTCATAAGGAACCTTACAAGTATAGTGAATTTTTAGAAAACATGAAAACCATGTTTATACCACAATGTGAAAATAAAGGTATTGTCTTATCATTTGCAAAACCAAAGATAAATCCAACGATTTTAGTAGATAAGATGAAAATGAATCGAATTTTCTTTAATATTTTTTCAAATGCAGTGAAATATACACCAGAAAAAGGATGTATTGATTATCGTATAGAAAATCTTAAAATGGCAGGGAATCATATATGGGTGGATTATATTATTTCTGATAATGGAATTGGAATGTCAGAGGAATTTCAAGAGCATATGTTTGAGGCTTTTGCCCAAGAACATCACAAGATGATATCAGAACTTCAAGGGACTGGTGTGGGACTTAGTATTACCAAACAATTGCTGGAACAAATGGGTGGAAAGATTCACATTTCCAGTAAGAAAGGAAAAGGAACTACAGTCACAATCAGCATGGATTTTGAACTTTTAAGCGAAGATGATGGTGTAATGGGTACGAGGAAAGACGAAAAAGA
>JAQVEG010000056.1:0-3281 GCA_028697725.1 Anaerostipes sp. | reverse complement strand
AAAAGAAGGATATTATCAAGTGGTTTTAATGGATATCCGTATGCCGGTTATGGATGGACTAGAGGCAACAAAAACAATTCGCTCTATGAATCGACAAGATGCAAAAAAAGTGCCAATCATCGCAATGTCAGCGAATGCTTATGCAGAAGATAGGCAGAAATCTTTCCAGGCAGGAATGAACGAGCATCTTGCAAAACCAGTGAATCCAAAGGAACTTTATCAATCGTTAATAAAGCATTTAAATTCTTAGAAAGGTATTGGAGCGAACAAAAAATATGAATATTTTAAACATAGAACACATTAGTAAAACTTATGGAGATAAAGTAATATTTGATGATATATCTCTTGGAATTCACAGCAAAGATAAGATTGGTGTCATTGGAGTGAATGGAACAGGGAAGACCACACTTCTTAAGATGATTGCTGGACTGGAATCCAAAGATGCAGGGGAGATTATCTGTAGCAATGGCAAGACAATTGCATATTTGCCACAGAATCCAGAATTTCCAGAGGAAGGAAGTATTTTATCTTACGTAGTAAAGGGAAAGAAAGACAAAGACTGGGATGTAGAAAGTCAGGCAAAAACTATTTTGACCAAGCTTGGGATTTATGAGTGTGAGTGTTCGACTAAGAATCTTTCAGGGGGAGAGAAGAAGAGAGTTGCATTGGCAAGGACGTTGGTTGCCCCAGCAGATATTTTGATTTTAGATGAGCCAACAAACCACATTGATAATGACATGGTAAGATGGCTGGAGGAATTTCTCCTAAAGTTTAAGGGTGTTTTGATTATGGTAACGCATGATCGATTTTTCTTAGATAGGGTAACCAATAAGATTGTAGAGATTGATCATGGTAAGTTATACAGTTATGATGCCAACTATTCTGGTTTTCTGGATTTAAAAACACAAAGAGAAGAGATGGAAATTGCCACAGAACGAAAACGACAGAGTATTCTTCGAGTGGAAAAAGAATGGATTATGCGTGGACCTCAGGGAAGAGGGACAAAGCAGCGTGCCAGAAAAGAGCGATACGAAAGACTTTTAAATGCCAGTGGTTCAAGAGAGAAGCAAAGCGTGGAGATGGATTCTGTGGAATCTCGTCTGGGAAAGAAAACAATAGAGGTAAATAATATTAGCAAGTCCTTTGGAGAAAAACTACTTGTGAAGGATTTCACTCATATTTTTTTACGAAATGAGCGAATTGGTATTATAGGAAAAAATGGAGCAGGAAAGTCTACTTTAATTAAGATACTCATTGGAATGGAGCAGCCAGATGGAGGAAGTGTTGATCTTGGAGAAACTGTAAAGGTAGGATATTTTGCACAGGAATGTGAGAGCATGAAGGAAGATATTCGGGTCATTGATTATATTAAAGATGTGGCAGATTATATTCAGACAGCCACGGGGCAGACCAGTGCTTCTCAAATGTTGGAGCGATTTTTGTTTACACCGGAAATGCAATATACGCCAATTGAAAAGCTTTCTGGTGGGGAACGCCGTAGATTATATTTGCTCAGAGTATTAATGGAGGCACCTAATGTACTAATTTTAGATGAGCCAACCAATGATCTTGATATTGAGACTTTAACAATTTTAGAAGATTATTTAGATTCTTTTCGTGGAATTGTAATTACTGTGTCCCATGACCGTTACTTTTTAGATCGAGTGGTGGATCGAATTCTTTCTTTTGAGGGAAATGGGCAGCTTCAAATATATGAAGGTGGATACACAGAGTACATGGAAAAGAAAGAAGAAGAGCAGGACATTATAATAAAGCAGGAAAAATCAAATAAAAAAGAAGAATATCGAGCGTCAAAGGAAAAAAAGTTAAAGTTTACTTATATGGAAAAGAAAGAATTTGAAACCATTGATGACGATATTGAAAGCTTAGAAGCTAAGATTCAAGAAACAGAGGAAGAGATGCTCACATGTGCCAGCCAGTATTCTAAATTAACGGAATTAACAGAAAAAAAAGAAGAATTAGAGAATCAATTGGAATTAAAAATGGAACGTTGGGAATATTTAAATGACTTGGCAGAGAAAATAGAAAATCAAGATTAAAGGTTGCATTTCTATGTGAATAATGTTATTATATGTTACATAAATGTTACGCATTTATTAAAAATATGCGTATGGTAATGATAACAGTCGTGATATTATATCACTAGAAAAGAGAATTAAAGTGAAAAGATTAATAACAACAGCATTAACTTTATGTATGCTGTGCCAGCCAATAACGGCGGCGGCAGCACCGGTGACAGATAAAGAGAGTGCAGCTACAGAACAATCAACTACAAAACAAAAGACTACGGAGCAATCGACCACAGAACAATCGACTGCAAAGCAGGTGACGAAAAAGGCAACATCAAAGATTAAGAAAGAAAGCATAGATTATAAGCTGGCAGATGATAAAGTTGCCCTTGCAGTATCTTCTAAGAAGAAACTAAGTGTGCAAGGCATGGATGATGATTCCAATGTTGACTGGAAAGTTGCTGACAGCAGGGTTGCCACAGTAGATTCCAACGGAACCGTTATCGGAAAAAAAGTCGGAACAACAAAAGTAGTAGCGACCATTGATGAAGAAGAGGTTACAGGAGAGGTAGTAATTACGAATCCAACTCTTAGTAAAACATCAGGTATTATCGCAAAGGGAGAGAAGACATCGGTTGCCATTAATGGATTAAGTGACGAGAGTAATGTTACAAGTGTTTCTACTTCTGGAATTCAGACAACAGCGAAAGTTACAGGTGGGAAGCTTTACATTCAGCCAAAAAAGGTTGGAACTGTGAAGGTGAAGGTTAATATTGATGGAAAGACTTCAACATATTCTGGAACAGTAACCACGAGAACAGCCATGAAGGCAATTGCAAAGGCGAAGAAGGCAAAGGGATGTAAGTATAGCCAACCAAAAAGAATGCGCAAGGGATACTATGACTGTAGTTCTTTGATTTGGAGAAGTTACAAACCTTACGGAGTAACATTTGGTAGTAAGCGTTATGCACCAACAGCCGCTTCCGAAGCAAAGTATATGGTAAAGAAGAAAAAGGTTGTTTCATATAAGCGTGTTTCATCAAGCAAATTACTTCCAGGGGATGTTATCTTTTATTCTTACACAAGAAATGGAAGATATCGAAACATCTCACATGTTTCTGTTTATATTGGGAATGGAAGAATTGTACATGCTGCAAATCGACGCGTAGGTGTGATTGAAGCTGATTATAAATATACAAAATGTATTAAATTAATTGTAAGACCAACAAAATAAAAGAATACATATTGAGG
>JAQVEG010000055.1 GCA_028697725.1 Anaerostipes sp. | reverse complement strand
CTATACTATTCATATGTGGCCTCCTATTGTATGCGGTAATCCCTGTTACCATTAATCTTCATCAATTAATAGTTTACAGGTAAATCCACGAATCTACAATTGTGAGGTCACTTCATATTGTCTATTTAAAATCAATGGTAATCTCACAAATTTCGCTTTTCGTACCAACTCTCATAGCTGGTCCCCACACACCAACTCCCGATGTTACAATGGACTGCATATCTTCCTTTTTTAAGTATCCACAAGAATTCTCCCACATAAAGCTAGTTAGAATATTTGCTGGAAACATCTGTCCATCATGGGTATGGCCTGACAAATCTACATCTGCACCACTTCTTGCAAGTTCACCTAATTCACTAGGTTCATGATCCATAACTAAAATCGGTTTTGACGAATCCAGATTCTTAAGTAGTTCCTTTGGTGTTTTTCTTCCATTGGTAACTTTTCTTGCCCTCTCGGCATCCTGACGCCCAACTAAATAAAATTCATCATTAATGAGGACTCCTTGGTCTGAAAGAAGTTTCATATTAGACTTCCTAAAAAATTTCATCATTGGTGTATCTGCGGATTTCTTTCTTCCACCAAAGGTAAATCCTGCTAAAATTTTCTCATCTAAATCATGATTTCCCCAACTGACATAAGTTCCGTATTTACTTTGAATTTGTGATAGGGTATCTGCTGTCTCATCTATATTCTTAATTGCACGAATATCATTATCAAACACATCTCCTGCCACACAGACAATGTCCGGATTCATTTGATTGATTTTATCAACCATTTCTTTCATATGTTCATTTCCAATACTGTATCCTAGATGCAAATCTGCAATTAACACAACCTTCAATTGTTTTGTCTTGGTCTTTTTATTCACTGTTATTCTATATTTTGTTTTATATATATGTCTTGCATGAAGACTTCCATATACAGAAAAGGCAATGACACCCACTGCAATACACGTTCCAACGGTGACAAATAATCCTTTAGATATTGTCTCTCCCTTTTTCATGCCTCTTTTTTTCATAATGGTAATCCGAACCAAATCTCCAACTGCTGCAAAAAACACAATATAAAAGAACATCCCAATCCAATAATTACTAACAATCTTAAAAAACCTTTGAATCCTTGATTGAGGCAGTATGAAGGCAATTAAAAGGGATAAAGATGCAAATGAATAGAGAATCACATAGGCAATCCTTATCTTTTTCTTTTTAAAATGTTTGGTACATGCACCCATCCAGCTTATACTTCGGCAAACTAAATAGTAATTCACTAAAAGATATATGGGTGCTAATAATAAGGCTATCATATGTGTTTCCTTCCTATTTTATTTCAAAACACTGTCCTGGACCAGTAATCTCCTGTACAATTCCCTGATATGCTCTTCCATCCTGACAATTTAAATAATGCTTTGATATCTTATAGGTTCCAAATGCATGCATTGGAAATACCATATCCGCACCTACTTCTTCCATAAAATAATTCATCCCAAGACAATATTTGTCTTCTTGTCTTGGATCTAATAAAACAAATGCCACATCAATATGTCTTCCTTTTATTATGTCTAATTCTTCTTTGTAGGTTTTCTCCATATAAGCATTATCTTCTTCTGGCTCTCCATTCCAGTGCCACCAATTTAAATCCCCAGCATGATAAATATTTTTACCTTCCACAGTTACAAAAAATGCAACTCCTTCATCTGTAGATAATAAGGTTTCCACCTTCATATCTCCTAAGGTTAATGTTTCGTGAGCTCCAATAAAATTCCGATTATCTCCATCTCGTACTTTAATATCATCAGATAAAATATATTGAATCTTTGGATAATCTTGTTCTAATTTCAAAATTTCTTGATTAAAATGATCATGGTGTGCATGAGATGCAAACACATAAAACGGCTTATTGACACTTACCTTTGGAATCTCTCCCTGATAGTAATCAAACATTAAAATACAAGAATCCATTTCAACCAAAAAACCACTGTGTTCCATAAATGTAATTTTCATTTTACTTTCCTTCCAGAATTTTTTCTTTTAATTTAGGATCAAAGACTCCACTTTGAAGCATGGCAATCTCATATTTGTAAGGTGGAAAGGACTTTTTTGTATCTTCCAGCTTAACATACGGAGTTTCTAAAATCTTGGGGATTTCTTTGAAATCTTCATGATTCACTACATGTAAAATGGCATCAAACCCAAGTTCTCCAAATCCAATATTTTCATGACGGTCTTTTCCTGCACCTAATACATTCTTAGAATCATTGAGATGAAAAACTGCAATTTGATTCTTTCCTATGGCTTTGTCAAAACTATCTATAATACCATCAAAATCATGTACCACATCCATTCCACTATCATTCACATGACACGTATCAAAACATACACGAAGCTTATCGTTATAGATAACACCATCATAAATAGCCTTTAAATCATCAAAATTTCTTCCAATCTCAGTTCCCTTTCCAGCCATGGTTTCTAGTGCAATATTTACCTTGGTGTCTTTTGTCAGCACCTGATTTATTCCTTTTATAATCTGTGCAATTCCTACTTCTCTTCCAGCTCCTACATGAGCGCCTGGATGTAGTACCAAAGTGTCACTTCCCATGGCAGCTGTTCTTGAGATTTCTAACTCTAAAAACTGTGTTGCAATTTCAAATGTCTCTGGTTTTATAGAGTTTCCAAGATTAATAATATAGGGTGCATGCACTACAAACTTTGTAATTCCCTCCCGTTTCATTAATTCCTTTGCTTCCTCTATTTTTAATTCACTAATATCTTTTCGTTTTGTATTTTGTGGAGCTCCTGTGTATACCATAAATGTATTTGCTCCATAAGAAAGTGCCTCTTTTACGGATCCTAGAAGCATCTCTTTTCCTTTCATTCCAACGTGAGAACCTATTAACATACCAATCTCCCTTCTGCTACTTTTTCTTACTTTTTATAATAACATAAAAGTACCTTGGATTTTAGATTTTTCTAAAATCCAAGGTACTTCTAATTATTTTATCTCACGAAATACGATATCAATGACTTCTAGTGTTCTTTTAATATCTTCTTTTGTATGAGCCGTTGAAATATATTGTCGCCCTCTTCGACTAGTAAATCGAACTCCATATTCCTCACACGCCTTAACAAACTTTTCATAGAAATTAAAATCACCAGTCTCTAGCCAATCTCTAAAATCATTTGGAGATTTTTCATAACCAAAATAGAAAATAATAATACTTCCCATATGAGTTGCAAATGCCTTAATCTTATGTTTTTTGCACAAATTCAAAAATCCATTGATAAATAAATCTGCCACTTCATCTAAACGTTCATAAACACCTGGTCGTTCTAACTCATGGATGGTAGCAAGTGCCGCCGCAGTTCCAAGAGGATTCCCATTGAACGTTCCTGATACGGTAACTCCACAATTCATGATTTCTTTCTTTCCCGCCACTACTGCAAATGGATATCCTCCAGCAATGGCTTTTGCAAGCACTGTTACATCTGGTGTAATCCCATAATATCCTTGAGCCCCTGAAAGACTTACTCGAAATCCTGTAATGACCTCATCAAAAATCAAAACAATATTTTTTTCTTTTGTAAATGCACGAATTTTTTTTAGATATTCTACTTTTGGTAAAATGGGACCAGAATCACACATAATTGGTTCCATAATAATTCCTGCAATATCATTTTCATTTGCCTTTACAATAGATTCAATCCTATCAAAGTCATTCCATGGCACAATGATTATATCTTTTCCACTATCATCTTTTTGACCTTTAGAAGATAAGATTTTATTTGGATTTTCCCTTGGTCCAAGTTCTTCGACTGATTTTGCATCAATGGTAATCTTCTCTTCATCAGACCACCCATGATACTGACCCTCAAACTTTATAATTTTTTTCTTTCCAGTGTATGCCCTGGCAATTCGAAACGCTAACATATTAGCCTCCGTTCCTGAATTTTGATAGCATACCATTTCTGCACTTGGAATAATATCGATTATTTTTTGAGTTAAATGAATCGTATCAACGGTAGGTGCTGAAAAATGTGTTCCTTTCTTTAGTTGGTCTTCCACACTTTTATTTAACGCAGATGGGGCATGTCCCAAAACCATTGGTCCAAGTCCCAAAATATAATCTATATATTCATTTCCATCTACGTCGTATAGTTTGGAACCTTTCCCATGAGTCATTACAATTGGAAACTCACGGTAAGGTACCTTGTGGAAAGAACTAGCAACATCACCAACCAAAGTTTCATGTAGTGTTTCATATAACTTCTTTGAATGTTTCAATTGATATTTTTCCATAGAATCTATTCCTTCTTATTTTGCTACGTTCTTTGTTGCTCCATCTTCTTCGTTTACATAGTAGTCATCTCCAAGACCATAGTTGTCTTTTAAAATTTTCTTTAATGTTCCGTCTTTTTTCATGCTGTTAAGAGCTGTGTTTACTTCATCTAGGAATTCTTTATCTTCAAATCGGATTGCTGCTCCTATTCGACCTGCTGCTTCTGCGTCATATGGAGATACTACTTTAAGATCTAACTTCTTATTTTGTTGTAATGTGTAGGATGCAACAATACCATCTGTTACACAAGCCTCAATCTTTCCAGTATTAACTGCTGTCATTAATTCTGATTGACTATTGAAAACTTTCACTTCCTTTACATAACCATCTTTTTGCCATTGTTGAGCTAACTCTAAGAATGCTGTCCCTGTTTGACCACCAACAACTTTTCCTTTTAGAGCATCTTTTCCATCAATATCAGAATCTTTCTTTACAACTAAAGCTTCCCCTTCCTTATACCATACATCTGTAAAGTAAGCTTTTTCTAGTCTTTCATCTTTAATATACATAGCATCTGTAACCATATCAATTGACTTATTGTTTAGTTCAACGATTAAGTTATCAAATGCAACTTCTTTCATTTCTACTTTAGGGATACCTAAACGAGCAGCAATCTCACGAATAATGTCTGCATCGAGTCCTGCAAATTCATTGCTTGTACTATCTAAATATGCAAATGGTGCATCATTAGATGAACCTACAACTAATGTTCCCTTTTTGATAATATTTTTTAATGTATCACTTCTATCTTCTTCTTTTACAACTAACTTTGTGCTATCTGTCTTTCCAGATGAATCCGATGATTTTGATCCACATCCTGTCATGCAAGTTACTAGCATTGCTGTACATAGTAACACAGCACCTAATTTTTTCTTTGATTTTCTCATAAAAACCTTCCTTTCATTCTGTCTTTGGTTATCATTTTCATATATAAAAGATATAACTATCTATCTTTTCATTTTTCGCTCAATAATTCGTACCAATTGTGATAACGGAACACTAATAACTAAGTATGCCCCTGCTAGAATCGTATAAGATTCAATGGTTAAGAATGTTTGAGATGTATATGCTTTTGTTCTAAGTAGTAATTCAGCAACTGTAATATATGCTAACAATGAGGTGTCTTTTACCATCATAACTAAATAGTTTCCTAAGGTTGGCACTGCATTTTTAAACGCTTGAGGCATTATAATTCTTAATAATGTCTGTTTCCCTGTAAATCCTAAAGCAAGTGCAGCTTCTGTTTGCCCTACGTCAATGGAAATAATTGCTGAACGAAATACTTCTGATAGGTAAGCTCCATAATTGACTCCTAAACCAACAATACCCGCTGTCAATGCATCAATTTGAATTTGTTGTTCAAATCCAAAGAATGAAGCAGTAATTGTTAATAAAAGCGGCACTACATAGTACATATAAACTAATTGAACAAGTAGTGGTGTTCCACGAATAATTTCTATAATAAATACTAAAACTCCATTTAATACTTTAAACTTTGATATACGACCAATGGCCACTAAAATTCCAAGTATTAACGCTAGTATAAATCCCATAATCGTTGCTTGTATTACAACTCCAAATCCCTCTAATAATGTGGGATATAATCCCGCCCATGCGGTAGCAAAATCTAGTGAATTTAACACTTCCATAACAGTACCTCCTATAATACTCTAGAAAGAAAATCTTTCGTTCTTTGGTTTTTAGGGTTTGTGAAGATTTCATTTGGAGCACCTTCCTCCACAATGTAACCATCTGCCATGAAAATGACACGGTCTGAAACATCTCTCGCAAATTCCATCTCATGTGTTACAACTACCATGGTCATTCCATCTTTTGCTAGCTTCTTCATTACTTCAAGTACTTCTCCTACAAGTTCAGGATCAAGTGCTGAAGTTGGCTCATCAAATAGTAACATTTCTGGATTCATTGCAAGTGCCCTTGCAATTGCCACACGTTGTTGCTGTCCTCCAGATAATGTGTTTGGATATACATTGGCTTTATCTTTTAGTCCTACTTTATCTAGTAATTCTAACCCTTCTTTTTTTGCAGCTTCTTTTTTTACTTTCTTTAAATGAATGGGTGCATATGTAACATTTTCAAGTACGGTGTGCATTGGAAACAAATTAAATCTTTGGAATACCATTCCCACTTCTTTTCTGTATTTTTCAGGTCGAAATGTCACATCACAAATATTACTTCCTTTATAGAAAATCTCTCCTCTAGTTGGTCTTTCAAGTAAATTCATACATCTCAAGAATGTACTTTTCCCTGATCCAGATGGTCCAATGATTGTAACCACTTCTCCTTGCTCCACTAGTAAAGAGATATCTTTTAAAACTTCTAAATCTCCGAAGCTTTTTTTCAATTTTTTTATATTAAGCATAAGGTTCCTCCCTTTTTACTAAAATTGAAAAGGCACACATCAATACTTTGATGTACGCCTTTGTACTATTCTATCTCATCATATTATTTTGTAAGTTTCCAAATCGTCGCGACACTTCCTGGAATCAAAAAGAGCTCACAGCCAGACTTATAAATAGCGTCTTTGCTATGAGTTCTTTTTTAACTTGAACTAATCATACCACAGAGATTTTTAAGTTCCTATATTCATCATATCCAAAAAAAACAAAAGTTTTTGTGCTAGACATACAAAAAATATGGTAGTAAGATAGAATCAAATTAATTTTACATCTAATACAAAAGGAGAACACCATGGCAATTTCATTGGAGAATTTATACGAAAGTACAAAGGACGAATATAAGCTTAACCTTGTTGCAGGAGCTTCTGGGATGGATCATGTCATTACTTGGGTTCAATATACTGAAGACATAGATACCAATGAATTTCTTCGCGGGAATGAACTTATCATTATTACCGGTCTTACTGCCACAGGTGACAACTGGTTATTCCACTTTATTGAATCTCTTGTAGATAATAACATTAGTGGATTGATTATTAATACAGGACGCTATATTAAGGATAATGATATTACTTCTGATATTATCAGCTTATGTGACCATAACGACCTTCCTTTATTCTTAATGCCTTGGGAAATTCACCTTGCTGATATTATGCATGATTACTGCAACCGCTTATTCCAAAACAATTATCGTATCGATAGTATTACATCTGCAATTCAAGGAATTATCTTTGATCCAATTCAGTACTCTCATTATCGAAATATTTTAAATGATTATCAAATCTCCGAGTATGACCTCTATAATGTTGTAAATATTCAAAACAGTGATGGAATTCTATCCGATTTTCAAGTGCATCTCCTTGAAAAGCAACTAAACCGAACACGTGCGAAATATCTTCATTTTCTACGTGATAATACCTTGACCGTTGTTTTTTATGGAACCAGCGAGGTTTGCTTAAATGATTTAATTGAAGTAATTCTACAAAGCAACCTGCCACTTGTCATTGGAATTGGAAACACAGCTCATGATTTAACAAAACTTCGTGATTGTTATCGTGAAAGTAACTTTGCTCTATCTCAAGCAAAAAAATCAAACCAAACCATCGTCTTCTTTGAGCAACTTGGTGTCTATCAAATTCTCTTCCAAGTCGATGATAAGGAGTTTTTAAAAACGTTATATAAAAATCGACTTGGAATCTTAGAAACCCAAGACGAATTACATCATAGCAATCTA
Source organism: Anaerostipes sp. (assembly GCA_028697725.1). GTDB lineage: Bacteria > Bacillota > Clostridia > Lachnospirales > Lachnospiraceae > Anaerostipes. The sequence continues at coordinate 7,339 of JAQVEG010000055.1, read as the reverse complement.
ATGGAAACTTTAGAACTTTACCTATTAGAAGATGGTAGTATTAAGGCCGTGGCAGATAAGCTTTATACCCATCGTAATACTATCAATTATCGTATGAAAAAAATACACCAAATTCTTGGCGAATCCTTTGACAACCCAGAGCAAAAGTTTCAATACCAACTAGCTTTTCATATTCGAAAATATCTATCTTAGAACCCTACTGTCTGAATCACCGGACATAATTATCTACAGCATATAAGAGACCATGTTTATCATTCTGAGAAAAAAGAGTTGAAGGTAAAATTTCCTTCAACTCTCTTCGGCAACAGCCCTAGCAGGCATGTTCTTCTAATATTTTCTCTAATGCGTTAGAACTACTCGTATGACAACGTACAAGTTGGGACTGCGCTCTCTGTGCTTCGCATAAAGCACACTTTGTCATCTTATGTGATACTGTGTTTGTGAATACAACAATCAAATCTGGACTTCCAATTTGATCTTTCAATCTAGCCGACATCTGTGTAAATACTTTTGCTTTACATTTATACTGCTTACACAACTGCTTATAACGGCAGACCATTCGGTCATGTCCTCCAATAATTACTACGCTCATACGATCATCTCCTGTCTACCCTACTAAAGCCTTACCAAATGCTTTACATTCTTCGATTCCATCGGCATCTGGTGTTTCATTGATAATTAAGCCTTCTCCGTTGACTAGAACAGCTCCTGCACCCTGCATTCTACTTTCCCAATCACGCATCCATTCTCCGTCTCCCCATCCGTAAGAGCCAAACAGTGCAACTTTCTTGCCTTTCACAACGCCTTCCAATTCTTCTACAAATGGTTCCATTTCATATTCTTCTAAAACTTCAGCTCCCATAGCTGGGCAACCAACAGCAAAACTATCTGCATTCTTTATATCGTCCATAGAAGCACTGGCTACATTTACCACATTTGCCTCAGCTCCTGCTTCTTTGATTCCTTCTGCAATAGAATATGCCATCGCTTCTGTATTTCCTGTTTGTGACCAATAAACTACCTGAATTGTTTCCATGATAAATCCTCCTGATTAAAATGCTTGCTGCAATGTAAATTGTCTGTGATACACGAGATAAATAAGTCTTTCTTTCGCCTGATTAAATTGTTCAAACAATGATATTTTTTCTTGTAAATCGCTATATACTTTCCAGTATCCTGTATACAAAGAATTCTGTCCTCCATGCTGGATAAATCCAAGTACATCCTCTACTGGATATTCTAAGAACAACCCCATTTCATGTGGAAATGGTTCTTTTCCCTGTAAATATTTCATATATCGATTTGAAAATTCATTTAAAATCTCTTCCTGTGACGACTTCTGATAACCATACTCTTTTAGAATTTTTCTCACCTCTGGCAAGTTAAGATATGTGTATAATTCTTCTTCTCGATACAGTAAAAAGGTTGTCCTTTCATCGTTCTGCCCTATGACACGAATTCGATACTTTGTATTTCGAAATAAATCCAGCACAGCTCCCGCCATCTGATTTGAAATAACAAAGAGATTTGAAGCCTTTAATCCTGATAATACAGGGGCACATTGTAGAGATAATTGTAACTCAATTTTCTTTACATCCATCGTTTTTAATAATTCAAACGTATCTTGACTCATAAGTCTCCTTTCAAGTTAGTTGTTTCTAACTTATGTTTATATTACCTAATCTACATGTTAAAGTCAATACCCTTATTGATATATTGTTCTCATATTAGGCAAAAAATAAGTTAAAAAAAAGAAAAGCCATGTATTTTTTCAATACACAGCTTTCCTTTTAGTCTATTTTAACATTAATTTCTCTGGAGATTACTCCAATTTCCTCTAAGGTATTTACCATACGGTATACGGTAGCAGTGCCAATCTTAGAATCTTTCTTCACTGCCTGGTAATAAATTTCCTTACAGCAGGTACATTGACCATCTAAAATTATATCAATTAATATAATTCTCTGCTTTGTAATTCGATACCCTACATCTTTTAACATATCGATGACTAGATTTCTTTTATCTATCTTTTCATCCAAATGATTCTGATTCACAGTTTGGCCTCCATTTCATCTATTTTGTCTCGATTATTTAGTGAGAGCAGTGTCCACCACAATGTTTACAGTCAGTTCCACATTGAAGTGATTTTCCTGCTTTTTTATCCTTTATCATACGTTTGACAATAGCTGCTACTACTGCCAAAACAATAACTCCTACCACAATTGTTCCCATGATATTCCTCCTGTCTTATAAAGATCTATTTTACCGCTGCTTTTTTGTTTAAGGTTACCTTTAACTTTGAGCTTTCAGAATATGGACGGAATAGCAAGTAAATAAATCCAAGTACTAATACTGCTGCAACAATGGTTCCAACTCCAAAGATTCCATTGATAAATAAGTTACCTAATTGGAACACACATAATGAAACTACATATGCAAGAATTGTTTGATATCCAATGGCAAACCAGAACCATTTTGCGTTATTCATTTCTCGTTTAATTGCTCCCATAGCTGCAAAACAAGGTGCACATAACAAGTTAAATACTAAGAATGAGTAAGCTGCAACTGCTGTCATACTACCTGCAAGTTGTCCCCAGATTTGAGAACCGTCTTCTGCAACTTCACCACTAAAGTGGAATAGGATACCAAATGTACCTACTACATTTTCTTTTGCGATTAATCCAGTTACTGCTGCAACTGTCATCTTCCAGTCTCCCCATCCAAGTGGTGCAAAGATTGGTGCAATGATTTTACCAATACTAGCTAAAATACTGTAATCTAATTGTTCTGCTTCTAACATTCCAAAGCTTCCATTGACCCATCCAAATCCTTGCATGAACCAAAGAACAATCGTTGAAAGTAAAATGATAGTTCCCGCTTTTTTAATAAATGACCATCCACGCTCCCACATACTTCGAAGAACATTCCCAACAGTTGGCATATGGTATGCTGGTAATTCCATAACAAATGGTGCTGGATCTCCTGCAAACATTTTTGTTTTCTTTAAAATAATTCCTGAACAAATGATAGCTGCAATTCCTACAAAATATGCACTTGGTGCAACCCACCATGCTCCATGGAACAATGCTCCTGCAATCAAAGCAATAATTGGAAGTTTTGCTCCACAAGGAATAAATGTTGTTGTCATAATTGTCATCTTACGATCACGATCATTTTCAATGGTTCTTGAAGCCATAACTCCAGGAACTCCACAACCTGTTCCAATTAACATTGGGATAAAAGATTTTCCTGAAAGACCAAACTTTCTGAAAATTCTATCCATAATAAATGCGATTCTTGCCATATATCCACATGACTCTAAGAACGCCAAGAAAATAAATAAGATTAACATCTGAGGTACAAATCCAAGAACTGCTCCAACTCCAGCAACAATTCCATCAAGAATCAAGCTTTGTAGCCATCCTGCACACCCAATTGCATTTAATCCTGCTTCTAGAACAGCCGGCACACTAGGAATACTAACTCCAAACAAACTCCATCCATCTGCAAATACACCATCATTAACCCAGTCTGTTGCCATGGCCCCCACAGTGGTTACAGATACATAGTAAACAATAAACATAACTACAGCAAAGATTGGTAACGCCAAAAATCGGTTTGTTACTATCTTATCGATTTTATCTGAAATAGAAACTTTATTCTTTTGATTTTTTGTACAGCAGTCTCCAATAATAGAGGAAATAAACACATATCTTTCATTGGTAATAATACTTTCTGTATCGTCATCTAGTTCAGTTTCTATGTTGTCAATTTGAGAAGATACATCTGGAAGTGATGTAAACTCTTCTACAATTTTATCATCTCTTTCTAATAATTTAATCGAAACAAATCTCCTTTGTTCCTCAGGAACTTCAGATCCAATTTGTGAAGTAATAGAATCAAGAACTGACTCAACTTCATTTGCAAACTTATGAACTGGAACATGTTTGGCTTTGCTTTTTGCAATTTCAACTGCCTTAGCTGCTGCTGCCTCAATTCCTGTTCCTTTTAATGCTGAAATCTCAACAACTTCACATCCAAGTTCTTTCTTTAATTTATCAAGATGAATTATATCTCCATTTTTTTGAACCAAATCCATCATATTGACTGCCATAATTACTGGAATTCCAACTTCCATTAACTGAGTTGATAAATACAGATTACGTTCAATGTTTGTTCCATCTACAATGTTTAAGATTGCATCAGGTCTTTCATTTAACAAGTAATTTCTTGCTACCACTTCTTCTAAAGTGTAAGGTGACAAAGAATAAATACCCGGTAAATCAGCAATTGTAACATCCTTGTGTCCTTTTAACTTTCCTTCTTTTTTCTCTACTGTTACTCCTGGCCAGTTTCCAACAAATTGATTGGAACCAGTCAAAGCATTAAACAATGTAGTTTTTCCACTATTTGGATTACCCGCAAGTGCTATTGTAATCTTCATATCTCTCTCCATTTCTTTTATTATCTCATTTAATTTCCCATTCTTACTTTTGTTAGTTTTTACTAACCTTTTGGTCAAAAAAAATTAATTGACTAGAATCATTTCTGCATCTGCTTTACGAAGTGATAATTCATATCCTCGTACTGTCACTTCCACAGGGTCTCCTAATGGTGCAACTTTCCTTACAAATACATCAACGCCTTTGGTAATTCCCATATCCATGATTCTTCTCTTGGTTGGTCCTTGCCCCGTCAGCTTAGTAACCTTTACTGTGTTACCACATTTTACATCTTTTAGTGTTTTCATATTTAAGCTCCTTCTTTCTATGTAATGAACTATCTTAAACAAAAATCTTATTTGCCATATCCTTCCCAATGGCAACCCTGGAATCTTTCACATTTACTATAATATTTCCATTGATTTCAGATACAACTGTAACCTTTCCCCCCGTTACAAATCCTAAATTCTCAAGAAATCTACGCGTGTCTGACTTTCCACCTACTTTAATAATTGTACTTTCTTCTCCTGGCTGCACCATTGTTAAAGGCATCATAATCCCTTCTTTCTTATAATTTCTTTGATAATTATTATCGTTTTTATTCTTATTACATTTGTTAGTATACGCTAACTAATTTTAGTTGTCAACGACTTATTTGAGGTTTTTTATCAATAAGATAAAAAAAGAGGTGGAAATCAGCAGAATCTTATGGTATACTTTATTAATAAGTTAGATACGACAAACTATTATTAGGAGAATTCAAAGCTATGAAGATAAATGAATCTGTAGAAAACTATTTAGAAACAATTCTTATGTTAAGCAAAAAACTTCCTGTGGTACGTTCTGTGGATATTGCCAACGAACTAAATTTCAAAAAATCAAGTGTCAGTGTTGCTATGAAGAATTTACGGTTAAACAATATGATTACTGTGACCGATTCTGGTTTCATCTATCTTACAGATGATGGAAGAGAGATTGCAGACATGATTTTTGAGCGCCATTCCGTATTATCTCAATGGCTGGAATCACTTGGAATTGATAAGGAAACTGCCGCAGAAGATGCCTGCCGCATGGAACATGTCATTAGTAAAAAAAGCTTTAAAGCAGTGAAAGAACACGTAGAGAAGTTTCATACAAACATTTAAAAAGAACCAGAAAACTATTTTTTGATAGCTTTCTGGTTCTTTTTTAATCGTCTTTTTCTACTCGAATATAAACAACTTTTTTGATTTTTTTGTTTGTATTTGAAGAAATTGTTATTTTAGTTTCGCCAAGTTTCTTTCCATATACTTTTCCACCACTAACTTTTACAATCTTTTGATCGTGAACCTTAAACGTCAAATCTGTACTCTGATTCTTTCCGTCCACATATCTTGCTTCCATATCTTCCCATTCACCTAAATCTACATCCATATAGGTATCATCCACAACAATTTGTGGTGAACTTGTTTCATTGATATGGTCATTGTTATCTGTATCACCGATATCATCTTTGTCGGCATCATTGTTACTGACCTCTGTAGTTGATATTTCCTGAGATGTTGTCTCTTGTGTCTCATTGGTCTGGCTTTTGCAGCCTACAAGGAGAAACATAGAGAAAGCAACAGCGAATATATACAATAATACTCTCTTCATAAGATGTTCCTTTCTGTTAGTCGTCGTTTTCTACACGAACATAAACAACTTTTTTGATTTTCTTATTTGCTTTTGCACGTATTGTAATCTTCGTTCTTCCAACACGTTTTCCATACACTTTTCCTCTTTTTACTTTAATGATTTTCTTGTTATGAACTTTATAAGTAAGTTTTCGGTTTTTGTATGAGCCACCTGTAAGTCTTGCTTCAATGTCATCCCACTCACCTTTATCTACATCCATGTGGGTATCATCCACAACAATTTTAGCTTTCTTTTTTTTGTTTTTAACAGTCACAGTGCATGATTTAGAAATATTAGTTCCTTTAATTGTACATGTAATTGTAGTTGTACCCTTCTTTAGTGCAACAAAATCCATATCATCACCTGTGTGATCGCTATCTTCAAATTTTACAATATCCTGATTTTTAATGGTCCAAACAAGATAGTCGTCGTCACAATCCCATGGTTTTGTGTATGCTTTTATTTCAAAGTCATTTCCCTTCTTCACTGTCCTCTTTGAATAGTTTAATTTTGTAATTTTTGTTGGCTTTGGATCATCATCTGCATATACTTTCCCTGTTACTATGGTTGAAAAAATTAAGATGACTGCTAATAAAAATACTAAATTCTTTTTTATCACTTTCATATCTATACCTCCTGTGATTTCTTGTTATTAGTTTCTCCTTTTTGTTTTGTAATATAAGCATAACAGAGAAAAATGAAAGAAAGATTAAAATTCGTTTCATTTTTCTAATTTTCATATATAATATGAATATGAGACTACTTATTATAGAAGATCAACAAGATCTAAGAGAAATAATTAAAAAGAGATTTGAAAAAGAAAGTTACAGTGTAGATGTATGCGAAGATGGATTAGAAGCCATGGACTATCTCGCTTTGACAACATATGACGGGATTATTCTTGATATTATGTTACCAAAATTAGATGGTCTTAGTGTGCTTAAAAATCTAAGACGTGATGGAAAGGACACGCCAGTCTTGCTTCTGTCTGCAAAAGGAACCGTAGAAGACCGGGTAAAAGGATTAGATTTAGGAGCTGATGATTATCTTGTAAAACCATTTTCATTTGATGAATTACTTGCCAGAGTTCGCTCTATGATGCGAAGAAAACCAAACTATGTTTCCAATGAACTATCAATCTCAGACTTATCGCTAAATCGCGATACCAAAGAAGTGAAACGTAATGGAACTATCATTAAACTATCAAGTAAAGAATATATGATTTTAGAATATATGTTATT
>JAQVEG010000012.1 GCA_028697725.1 Anaerostipes sp. | reverse complement strand
AAAAAAATGCAACCCCTTATATAATAAGGGATTGCAGTATATTAGACATTCTTAGTGAATGAGAAATTGTTGACTATTCGATAATAGTTGCAACTCTTCCTGATCCTACTGTACGTCCACCTTCACGCTCATATGGTGGTGTGTTATATCTTTATATCGTAAATTCACTGTACCATATTGTGCTTATTAAAGGTGTTTCTACTATTATATCTGATTTCCTGTAGACGATGTTGCCAAAGTGTTGCCAAGAGACTAGTTCTTTTATGATAGCAAAATATTCTCTACTAATTTATGAATTAATTGAAACTGTTCAAATACCTGACTTAAGGATATTTCTTGGTTTGGATATTGATCCTTTCTATATTTCTCAAAGTTTTTACAAAAGATATCTGACTCACCTAAATATTGTATCATTTCCTCAAACTCTTCAAGATTCTCTAATGTACCCCTGTCCTTTGAAACTTCAATAATTGTTTGTGCCAACTGCTCCTCGTTTATCCTACAACCATTTTCTTTCATTAGTAAATAGACATCAAATAAATCTCTCATTCTTGTATTGAACTCTCCACGATCCAAGGTTGTTTCAAATTTTTCTGCTATAATATTTTCAATTGGATATGATGCCAATCGAATTTTTTCATTTGAAAACAAACTATCAATTTCTGTTCTTATTGCTTCTGGATATATAAGTGTATTATTTGAAATATCTAATTTTAACTTTATATTTGTATTGTTATTTGATGCTTGCAATAACACAATAAACCCAGAATACTTATCATCCTCTTGTGCTTCTTTTATGTTGACAAGTTTATACTCGAAAAACGATTTTGTCTTCGTCTGAATTATTTCTTTTAATATAGATCTCACTTCATCTAAATTGTATATTGTACTTCTACATGTGATGTCCAAATCTCGTGTCATTCTTGTATCTAATCCTAAAATGGTAGAAACAATAAATCCACCTTTTAGTACTAAACTATTTCCATATTTTGATGCTCCAATTTTTTCGGCAAATTCTTCCAACACATATCTTTGTTGAACATCTTGGATATCTAATCCTCTTTCTTTTGCTATTCTTTTCATTGCAGTCTTCCAAGCATCTACGTTGCGAAATACCATATTCATCCTCCTACGGTTTCATCATAAGTGTAATAATATTCATTAAGGAATCACTTATTTTTAATTTTTTTGCATACTTTGAAAGTCTATACATATTTACTTTTCCATTAAAATAATTCTGAATTACTTCCGAATATACCTGTAATTCGATTCGTTCTTTACTTCTAATAATATCGCACAATGTTTTTTCCTTGTCATATGCTCTAATATTGTTTCCTAAAGAATCAGTCAGCTCCATAACGCCTAGTTGAAAACACTCCTTTTTAATATAATAAATTTTTAATTCTTTATCTCTTCTTAAATGATATCCACTTGGAGTTGTAACAGTATATTCTCTCGGAAATCGATCCGTCAGCCCATGTAGATACGCTGCAGTTTCATGACTGTAAATTAGTTTTTGATTCTCCATTTGGTATACTTTTAGCATATCCGGCAAATAATCCTTATGATTGTAAATTCCTCTTCCAACACTTTCTAGTACGTGGTTGTCTTTTAATAATTTTACATCTCTTTGACTTAATCCTAAATCAATTAATTCTGAATATTTACAAAGACCATTCTTTTCTTTAAAAAACTTTTCAATTTTTCTTTTCTCCTGCATTCTTATCACCTCTTTTATATATCGTACATATATTATAGCATACTTATGTACAATATATAAATATGTTTCGTTTATACAGACAAAAAAACTGCAACCCCTTATATAATAAGGGATTGCAGTATATTAGACATTCTTAGTGAATGAGAAATTGTTGACTATTCGATAATAGTTGCAACTCTTCCTGATCCTACTGTACGTCCACCTTCACGAATAGCAAAAGATAAACCTTGAGCCATAGCGATTGGATGAATTAATTCGATTGTCATTTCTACGTTATCTCCAGGCATACACATTTCTGTTCCTTCTGGAAGATCAATAACACCTGTTACGTCAGTTGTTCTGAAGTAGAACTGTGGACGGTAGTTGTTAAAGAATGGAGTATGACGTCCACCTTCATCTTTAGTTAAAACGTATACTTGAGCTGTAAACTTTGTATGACATGTAATTGATCCTGGTTTACAAAGAACTTGACCTCTTTCGATATCTTCTCTTTGAACACCACGAAGTAATGCACCAATGTTATCTCCAGCTTGAGCTTCATCAAGAAGTTTACGGAACATTTCGATTCCTGTTACAACAACTTTCATTGTTTCTTCTTTGATTCCAACGATTTCAACTTCTTCAGATACGTGAAGAACACCGCTTTCTACTCTACCAGTTGCAACTGTACCACGTCCTGTAATAGAGAATACGTCTTCTACTGGCATTAAGAATGGTTTGTCTGTATCACGTTGTGGATCTGGGATATAGCTATCTACAGCATCCATAAGTTCCATGATCTTATCTCCCCATTCTCCTGAAGGATCTTCTAATGCTTTAAGAGCTGATCCTTGGATGATTGGAGTATCATCACCTGGGAATTCGTATTCATTTAATAGTTCACGAATTTCCATTTCTACTAATTCTAATAATTCTTCATCGTCTACCATGTCACACTTGTTCATGAATACTACGATATATGGAACACCTACTTGACGAGAAAGTAAGATATGTTCCTTTGTTTGAGCCATAACACCATCAGTTGCAGCTACTACTAAGATAGCTCCATCCATTTGAGCAGCTCCTGTGATCATGTTCTTTACATAATCGGCATGTCCTGGGCAGTCAACGTGAGCGTAGTGACGGTTTTCTGTCTCGTACTCAACGTGAGCTGTAGAGATAGTGATTCCACGTTCTCTTTCTTCTGGTGCTTTATCGATATTCTCGAAATCTACAGCGTCATTTCCTTCAACTCTAGCACTTAATGTTTTAGTGATAGCTGCTGTTAATGTTGTTTTACCATGATCGACATGACCAATAGTACCGATGTTACAATGGGGTTTGGTTCTCTCAAACTTTTCTTTAGCCATTTTTAATGTCCTCCTTATTATGCCCTTTAGGCACATAAATTAATTTTTATTTACTACTTCAAGTCTACAATTAATATAAACTGTCTAAACTTGATTATATTTCATTTCATGCAAGATTTCAAGCAAATTTAAGAAAAATCGCCTAATTTGTCTTATCTGAAATAACCTTTTCTTGAACGTTCTTTGGAACTGGATCATAACTACTAAAGAACATTGAGTAGTTACCACGTCCCTGAGTTCTTGAACGTAAGTCTGTTGAATATCCGAACATCTCTGCTAGTGGAACGAATCCTCTGATCATTTTTCCACCACCAATATCGTCCATACCTTCAATACGACCACGACGAGAGTTAATGTCTCCGATAACATCTCCCATGTATTCTTCTGGAGTTGTTACTTCGACTCTCATGATAGGCTCAAGTAAGATAGCTCCTGCTTTTTGCATAGCTTCTTTAAATGCCATAGATCCAGCGATATGGAAAGCCATTTCACTAGAATCGACATCATGGTAAGATCCATCATATACTGTAGCTTTTACACCAAGTACTGGGAATCCACCTAAGATACCAGCTTGAGCTGCTTCTTCGATACCTTCTCCAACTGCTGGGATGTATTCTTTTGGAATATTACCACCAACAACTGTAGATTCAAATTTAAATAATTCTTCACCATTGGCATCCATTGGTTCAAAGTGAACCTTACAATGTCCATATTGTCCACGTCCACCAGATTGTTTTGCATATTTGCTATCAATATCAACGGCTTTTGTGAATGTTTCTTTATAAGCAACTTGTGGAGCACCTACGTTAGCGTCTACCTTAAATTCACGAAGTAAACGGTCAACGATAATCTCAAGATGAAGTTCTCCCATTCCTGAAATAATTGTTTGTCCTGTTTCATGATCAGTATGAGCTCTAAATGTAGGATCTTCTTCAGCAAGCTTAGCTAATGCTTCAGACATCTTTCCTTGGTCTCCCTTAGTCTTAGGTTCGATAGCAATATCGATAACTGGCTCTGGGAATTCCATAGATTCAAGAATTACTGGATGTTGTTCATCACAGATTGTATCTCCAGTGCTTGTTCCTTTAAATCCAACAGCTGCTGCGATATCTCCTGAATATACAGTATCTAACTCTTCACGCTTGTTAGCATGCATCTGAAGAATACGTCCAACACGTTCTTTCTTTTCTTTTGTTGCATTCAATACATAAGATCCAGACTTCATTGTTCCTGAATATACTCGGAAGAAAGCAAGCTTTCCAACAAATGGGTCTGTCATAATCTTAAATGCTAATGCTGAGAAAGGTTCTTCATCTGATGAATGTCTTACAACTTCATTTCCATCTTCATCAACACCCTCAATTGCTGGGATATCTGTTGGAGCTGGCATAAATTCAATAACTGCATCCAATAACTTTTGAACACCCTTGTTACGGTAAGCTGTTCCACAACAAACAGGAACTGCTGTACACTCACAAGTACCTTTTCTCAATACCTTTTTCAATTCATCAATTGTAGGTTCTTCACCTTCAAGGTACTGCATCATTAATTCATCATCTAGTTCACAGATCTTTTCAACTAATTCTGTATGATAAAGTTCTGCATCTTCTTTCATGTCTTCTGGAATTTCTGTAATTGAAATACTTTCACCCTTTTCATCATTGTAGATGTAAGCTTGCATTTCAAATAAATCAATAATTCCAACGAAATCATCTTCAGCACCAATTGGTAATTGAAGCATAATTGCATTCTTTCCAAGACGCTCTCTGATTTGTTCTACGGCTCCGTAGAAGTTTGCACCAATGATATCCATCTTATTGACGAATGCCATTCTTGGTACATTGTATGTGTCAGCTTGACGCCATACATTTTCAGATTGAGGTTCTACTCCACCCTTTGCACAGAAAACACCTACTGCACCATCAAGTACACGTAATGAACGTTCAACTTCTACTGTAAAGTCAACGTGACCCGGTGTATCAATAATGTTAATACGATGTTCTGGAGCTCCAGGAACTACTTTATTCTCTTTTTGAAGAGTCCAATGGCAAGTTGTAGCAGCAGAAGTAATTGTAATACCTCTTTCTTGTTCCTGCTCCATCCAGTCCATAGTAGCTGTTCCTTCATGAGTATCACCAATCTTATAATTTACACCAGTATAATAAAGGATACGCTCTGTTAATGTTGTCTTACCAGCATCAATATGAGCCATGATTCCAATATTTCTGGTTTGTTCTAATGGATATTCTCTTCCAGCCAAGATTCTTTCCTCCTATTGTCAATATTTGCACGTATAATTTTAGTGGTAACAGATTAGAATCTGTAGTGAGCAAATGCTTTGTTTGCTTCTGCCATTTTGTGCATATCTTCTTTTTTCTTTACTGCTGCTCCTGTGTTGTTTGCAGCATCTAAGATTTCGTTTGCAAGTCTTTCTTCCATTGTCTTTTCTCCTCTGTTACGAGAATATAAAGTAATCCAACGAAGTGCAAGTGCTTGTCTTCTGTCTGGTCTAACATCAATAGGTACTTGATAAGTAGCTCCACCAATACGTCTAGCCTTTACTTCAAGAACAGGCATAATATTGTTCATAGCTTCTTCAAATACTTCAAGAGCAGGCTTTCCAGCTTTTTCTTCTACACGGTTAAATGCACCGTATACGATCTTTTGTGCAACACCCTTCTTACCATCTAACATAATGTTGTTAACTAACTTAGTTACAACCTTGTTATTGTAAATAGGATCTGCCAATACATCTCTTTTCGCAATATGTCCTTTACGTGGCACGGTTCTTCCCTCCTTAATACTTACCGTCTCTCTTCTATAGAATACTATAAAATGTAACGGTCTTAATTCATCGGTACTCATGTCTTGTTTACATGCATCGTGCAGGACACCAATATATCACCTGTAGCTTACAGGAAAATAATAATAGTACCAGCACAACTATACAAGGTAGCATATTCCTATGCTGCTTTGTACCAATTTAGTTTCTTATTTCTTTTTAGGTTTCTTAGCTCCATATTTAGAACGAGCTTGCATTCTGTTAGCAACACCAGCTGTATCTAGTGTACCTCTAACAATATGGTAACGAGTACCTGGTAAATCCTTAACACGACCTCCACGAATAAGAACAACACTATGTTCTTGTAGGTTATGTCCTTCTCCAGGAATATAACTTGTTACTTCAATCCCGTTAGATAGACGAACTCTGGCAATCTTACGAAGAGCTGAGTTAGGCTTCTTAGGTGTAGCAGTCTTAACAGCTGTACATACTCCTCTTTTTTGTGGAGAACTAGAATCAACAGTCTTCTTCTTTAAAGAGTTAAATCCTTTTTGAAGAGCTGGTGCTGTAGACTTCTTCGTTGTTGTCTTTCTTCCTTTTCTAACTAATTGGTTAAAAGTTGGCATTTCATTTCACCTCCATACATATTTTCTACTGTAGCTACTTATTCTTTACAATAAGTAACGCATGTATATCTACACGCGTTTAATCATTATATATCTTCATTTATTTTTTGTCAATAGATTTCAGACATTTTTTCCCGACTAACCAATGGCAAAAATAACCCGCCAGGATAATTCCTGACGGGTTATTTAAGTTCATGATTTGTTACATATTCTTTACAGTCTTTGCAACATAATCATAAGCGCGTGGGCAAGTTCTCTTTAATCCACTTGGATTCATAGTATACTCTGCAAATGCTCCAGCGAAAAATTCGGTTGCTCTAGATGTCTCGTATGAATCATCTGCTGAACCATTAAAATTTCTTCTTTCAGCGTTATAAATTGAGTTCCATTGGTTAGTGTTAGCTGCTCCGTTTTGATCATATGAAACAAAATGTCCTAATTCATGTGCTAACAGTCTATCTACGTTATACTTAAGTACGATTTTCTCATTAGAAGGACTGAACACCCCATCTGCTCCCTTTAAGATTGAAGAATTAGGATTTGTTTCAATTTTAAATCCGCTGTTGTTAAACGCTTTAACAACTCTATTGTCGATCCCCTTGATCTGGCCAACTTTAGCACTTCCACTTCTTGCGTAACTATTTGTTGTTGTTGTAATTCTAACAGTTGTTGTTGTTCTAATTTGTTTCTTTTTCTTTGCTGTGATTGTCTTTTTTTCAACTTTGGTTACTGTTTTCTTTACAACTTTCGCTGCAATACTCTTTGTTGTATGAATGTTTGTCTTTGTGCTTGTTTGAGTTCTTACAGTTTTTCTTTTTGCTTTTTTCTTAAGCTTATAGTTTTTTACGCTAACTTTCTTTTTTGTACTAACTTTGACCGTTGCTGCTTTTGCTTCCTTTGCATTAGCTCCAACCCCCATTGGAACTGTTATTGCAAGGATTGCTATTGCTACTAATAAAATTTTTTTAATTGACTTTTTCATAACCATGCGCCTCCCTGATTAAAGGTGACACAAAAACCATCCTGGTTTGATAGCGGTTACGAATTCTTTCCCCACTGTCTGCACATGAACTATCATGTGGCAACCGGCTATCATAGTCTTGCGACCTTAGACCCTTGGCTTTGCGCCACTACCTTTCAGTAGTTTTGCCGATGAAATTTTAATTAGATAAGGTATAAACCTTTCTCTATATTTATATAATACACTCATCTGGCATTGTTGTCAATACCTTCCAAGAAAAAAAAGAGAAACAGCATCAAAATACTGTCCCTCTTTTTTATTTATTCTTCTTCAAAGTCAATTTCAAAATCTTCTAATTCACTTCCAACTGTTACTTCTTCAACCTCTGTATTGATTAATACATCACGATAACGTTTCATACCAGTTCCAGCAGGAATTAATTTACCAAGAAGTACATTTTCCTTCAATCCAACTAACGGATCAACTTTACCTTTAATTGCTGCATCTGTTAAGACTTTTGTTGTCTCTTGGAATGATGCTGCAGATAAGAAAGAATCTGTCGCAAGAGAGGCTTTTGTAATACCAAGCATGATTTGTTCCCCTTGTGCAGGTTCCAATCCTTGCTCTACCATCTCTTCATTCTTCTTGTTATATTCTAGAATATTTACCATAACTCCTGGCAAGTATCCTGTATCTCCACCTTCTTCGATACGAATCTTTTTAAGCATTTGACGAACGATAACCTCTACGTGCTTATCGTTGATATCTACTCCTTGTAGACGGTAAACTCGTTGAACTTCTTGAATCATGTAATCCTGAACTGCACGAACCCCCTTAATCTTAAGGATATCATGAGGATTTACAGAACCTTCTGTCAACTCGTCTCCAGCTTCTACTTCTTGATCTTCCATAACTTTAAGTCTTGAACCATATGGAATCAAGTAAGCTTTCATATCTCCAGTTTCTTTATTTGTAATAACAACTTCACGTTTCTTCTTTGTATCCTTAATCTGAACAATTCCACCAAATTCTGCAATAATTGCAAGTCCTTTTGGCTTTCTTGCCTCGAATAACTCTTCAATACGTGGAAGACCCTGTGTAATATCATCACCCGCTACACCACCGGCATGGAAAGTACGCATTGTTAACTGTGTACCTGGCTCACCGATTGATTGAGCTGCAATAATACCAACTGCTTCACCAACTTGAACTGCCTGACCTGTTGCAAGGTTACTTCCGTAACATCTTGCACAAGCACCTAATGGAGACTTACATGTAAGCATTGTTCTAATCTTCACCTTTTCATATCCAGCATCAACAATTGTCTTTGCTCTCTTAGGTGTAATCATATGATTTGCTTTTACTAGAACTTCTCCTGTTTTTGGATCTTCTACTGTCTCTGCAGCATAACGACCTGTGATACGTTCTTGTAAGCTTTCAATGACTTCCTGTCCATCCATAAATGCTTCTACATCCATTCCTGGAATCTCTTTATCTCCTGTTGAATCACAACAGTCTGCCTCACGTATAATCAAATCTTGAGATACATCTACCAAACGACGTGTCAAGTATCCTGAATCGGCTGTACGAAGAGCAGTATCTGAAAGTCCTTTACGAGCTCCATGGGCTGAAATAAAGTACTCCAATACATCAAGTCCTTCACGGAAGTTTGATTTGATTGGAAGTTCAATGGTACGTCCTGATGTATCTGCCATCAATCCACGCATACCAGCTAACTGCTTAATCTGCTGGTTAGAACCACGGGCTCCAGAATCGGCCATCATAAAGATGTTGTTATATTTATCCAAACCTGTAATCAGTTTGTCTGTCAATACATCATCGGCTTCAAACCAAGTTTTAACAACTGCTTTATATCTTTCTTCTTCTGTCATCATTCCACGTTTGAACTGGTCTGTAATAAATCCAACCTGATCTTGGGCATCTGAAAGAATTTGTTTCTTTTCTTTTGGTACTGTCATATCTGATACAGATACAGTCAATGCTCCACGTGTTGAATATTTATATCCTAGGGCTTTGATATCATCTAACATCTCAGCTGTCTTTGTTGCACCATGAATATTGATACATTTATCAAGAATCTGTTTTAATTGTTTTTTACCAACATGATAATCAATCTCTAGAGCAAGTTGATTTTCTGGTACAGAACGATCTACAAATCCTAAGTCTTGTAAAATAATCTCGTTAAATAGTAAACGTCCTAATGTACATTCAACTATTTTTGAAATTTGATTTCCGTCTTTATCTATCTTAGTACGACGTACGTGAATACGTGCATGAAGAGTAATTACTTTATTCTCATAAGCCAAAAATGCTTCATTTTCAGATTTAAAGTATTTGCCTTCTCCTATGTCACCTTCTTTTTCCATAGTCAAGTAATATACTCCCAGTACCATATCCTGAGAAGGAACGGCAACTGCTCCACCATCTGATGGTTTTAGCATATTATTTGGTGATAATAGTAAGAAGCGGCACTCTGCTTGAGCTTCTACTGATAAAGGAAGATGGACAGCCATTTGGTCACCATCAAAATCGGCATTATACGCTGTACATACCAGTGGATGAAGCTTAATCGCCTTTCCTTCTACAAGAATTGGTTCAAATGCTTGAATACCAAGTCTATGAAGTGTCGGTGCACGATTTAGCATAACTGGATGTTCTTTGATTACATCTTCTAATACATCCCAAACTTCAGGCTGTAACTTTTCTACCATTTTCTTTGCAGATTTAATATTGTGAGAAAGTTTTCTTTCTACTAATTCTTTCATAACAAATGGCTTAAATAATTCGATTGCCATTTCTTTTGGAAGACCACATTGATAAATCTTTAATTCTGGTCCTACTACGATAACAGAACGTCCTGAATAGTCAACACGCTTTCCAAGTAAGTTCTGACGGAAACGTCCCTGTTTACCTTTTAACATGTCTGACAATGACTTTAAGGCACGATTTCCTGGTCCTGTTACTGGACGTCCACGACGACCATTATCAATTAAAGCATCCACTGCTTCTTGTAACATTCTCTTTTCATTTCGAACAATAATGTCTGGAGCCCCTAATTCAAGAAGTCTCTTTAAACGATTATTTCTATTAATGATTCGACGATATAAGTCATTCAAATCAGATGTTGCAAAACGTCCACCATCTAATTGAACCATTGGTCTAATATCTGGAGGAATTACTGGGACAACATCAAGAATCATCCACTCTGGTTTATTTTCAGAGTTGCAAAATGCTTCAACTACTTCTAAACGTTTTACAATTCTTGCTCTCTTTTGTCCTGTTGCTGTTTTGAATTCTTCTTTTAGCACAGCTGCTTCGTGTTTCAAATCAATTGCTTGTAATAATTCTTTGATTGATTCAGCACCCATACCTACGCGGAATGTGTCTCCGAATTTCTCATAAGCATCTCTGTATTCTCTCTCTGTCAATACTTGCTTGTAAGCCAAATCAGATTCACCTATATCTAGCACAATATAACACGCAAAGTATAATACTTTTTCAAGAGTTCTTGGTGAAATATCAAGAATCAATCCCATTCTACTTGGAATCCCCTTGAAATACCAGATATGTGACACTGGAGCTGCTAATTCAATATGTCCCATTCTTTCACGACGAACATTAGCTTTTGTTACTTCTACTCCACATCGATCACAAACAACACCTTTATAACGAATCTTTTTGTACTTACCACAATGACATTCCCAGTCCTTGCTTGGTCCAAAAATCTTTTCGCAGAAAAGTCCATCTTTTTCTGGTTTTAAAGTTCTATAGTTAATTGTTTCTGGTTTCTTAACTTCTCCTCTTGACCACATACGGATCTTATCAGGAGAAGCTAACCCTATTTTAATTGCGTCAAATGCAATTTTATTTGATTCAGTGTTTGATTCCATCATTAAGGTTGCTCCTTCCTAACTAAATGACAATACTATGAAATGGTTGTGTCTTCTCCGTCTTCAAAGTTCCCTTCTTTGAATCCTAAGGCTCCCAAAGAATTTTCATTCTCTTCATAATTATTGAATATACTGTCGCCTTCAATCATCTTCGTAATGTCTTGACCTTCGTTATTATTTGGCTCAATATTTTCCTTCATTTCAATCTCATTTCCATCTTCGTCAAGCACTTTGACATCTAATGCAAGAGATTGGAATTCTTTCAATAATACCTTGAAAGATTCTGGAATACCTGGTTCAGGAATATTGTCACCCTTAATAATTGCTTCATACGTCTTCACACGTCCTACCACGTCATCTGACTTCACAGTTAAGATTTCTTGTAGTGTATAAGAAGCACCATATGCCTCTAATGCCCATACTTCCATCTCTCCAAATCTCTGTCCACCAAACTGTGCCTTACCACCTAATGGCTGTTGTGTAACCAATGAATATGGACCTGTTGAACGAGCATGGATTTTATCATCTACCAAATGGTGAAGTTTCAAGTAATGCATGAAACCGATTGTAGTTGGGCTGTCAAATGCTTCCCCTGTACGTCCATCACGAAGTTGAACTTTACCAGTTTCATCGATTGGAACACCTTCCCACTCTGATTTATGATCTTTATTTTCTTCTAAGTATGCCATTAAATCTTCGCTAATCTTATCTGCCCACTTTTCTTTGAATTCTTCAAAGTCTGTATTGGCAAAATCATTGGCCATATTTAATGTCAACGCAATATCTGTTTCATCTGCACCATTAAATACTGGTGTTGCAACATTAAATCCTAATACTTTAGATGCCAAAGACAAGTGAATCTCTAATACCTGTCCGATATTCATACGAGATGGTACACCTAACGGATTCAATACGATATCTAAAGGACGTCCATTTGGAAGGTAAGGCATATCTTCTACTGGTAAAATACGAGAAATTACACCCTTATTACCATGACGACCAGCCATCTTATCTCCAACAGAAATCTTTCTCTTTTGAGCAATGTATACACGAACAGACTGGTTCACTCCTGGTGGAAGTTCATCCCCATTCTCCCTTGTAAACTTCTTAATATCCATAACAACTCCATATGCTCCATGAGGAACTCTTAGAGATGTGTCACGAACTTCTCTTGCTTTTTCTCCGAAAATAGCACGTAACAAACGCTCTTCTGCTGTCAGTTCTGTCTCTCCCTTCGGAGTAACCTTTCCTACAAGGATATCCCCTGCACGAACCTCTGCACCAATACGAATCACACCATTTTCATCTAAGTCTTTTAATACATCTTCGCTTAAACCAGCCAAATCTCTTGTGATTTCCTCTTGTCCAAGCTTTGTATCTCTAGCCTCTGCTTCATACTCTTCAATATGAACAGAAGTATAAACATCTTCTTTTACAAGGCGCTCACTTAATAGTACCGCATCCTCGTAGTTGTAACCTTCCCATGTCATAAAACCAATCAATGGGTTCTTTCCTAATGCCATCTCACCTTTTGAAGTTGAAGCTCCATCTGCTAAAATGTCATCTTTCTTAACTCTATCTCCAACAACTACAATCGGACGCTGATTCATACAGTTTCCTTGGTTGCTTCGTGCAAACTTAATAATGTGATATACATCGCGTTGTCCGTCATCTGTACGAACTACAATTTCTGTACTTGTTGATTTTTCAACAACACCATCATGTTTTGCAACAACGCAAACACCAGAATCAAATGCTGCCTTTGCTTCCATTCCTGTTCCAACCACTGGTGCCTCTGTGGATAACAATGGAACCGCCTGACGCTGCATGTTAGATCCCATAAGTGCTCTGTTAGCATCATCATTCTCAAGGAAAGGAATCATTGATGTAGCTACTGAGAACACCATCTTAGGCGATACATCCATAAGGTCTAGTCTTGACTTATCAAACTCAGATGTCTCTTCGCGGAAACGACCTGATACTTGAGGATGTACAAAATGTCCATCTTCATCTAATGGTTCGTTGGCCTGAGCTACTGTAAAGTTGTCTTCCTCATCTGCTGTCAAATAAACAACATCATTGGTTACAACTGGGTTTTCTGGATCTGTTTTATCCAATACTCTATAAGGAGCTTCGATAAATCCATATTCATTAATTCTTGCATAGGTAGCAAGTGAGTTAATCAATCCGATATTTGGTCCTTCAGGAGTCTCGATTGGACACATTCTTCCATAATGAGAATAGTGTACATCTCGAACCTCAAATCCGGCACGATCACGACTCAATCCACCAGGTCCTAATGCAGATAAACGTCTCTTATGAGTAAGCTCAGAAAGTGGATTGTTATGATCCATGAACTGAGATAACTGAGAACTTCCAAAGAATTCTTTTACTGCTGCAGTTACCGGCTTAATATTAATTAATGATTGTGGAGAAATTGTCTCAATATCTTGAGTCGTCATTCTCTCACGTACAACTCTCTCTAAACGAGAAAGTCCGATTCTATATTGATTTTGAAGTAATTCTCCAACAGCACGAATACGACGATTTCCTAAATGGTCAATATCATCGGCATTTCCAATTCCATATTCAAGATGCATATTGTAGTTTATAGAAGCTAAAATATCTTCTTTTGTAATATGCTTTGGAACTAATTCATGAATATTGCGTTGTAATTCTTCTTTTAATTCATCTCCTGTAAGACCTTCTTCTAAAATCTTCTCAAGAACAGGGTAAAATACGTGTTCGTGAATTCCAATCTCTTCTGGATCAAAGTCAACATAACCAGCTAAGTTGACTGTCATATTAGAAATGACTTTTGTAACGCCTTCTTCTGTTTGAATCATAACGCTTTGAATTGCTGCATTTTGAATCTTATCTGCAAGTTCTAACGTCATCTCTGTTCCAGCTTCTGCAATAATTTCACCAGTTGATACGTCCAATGCATCTTCTGCCAGCATATGTCCAGCGATACGATTTCTAAATGCTAACTTCTTGTTGAATTTGTAACGACCAACCTTCGCCAAATCATAACGTCTTGGATCAAAGAACATGCTGTTAATCAAACTTTCTGCACTGTCTACTGACAATGGCTCTCCTGGTCTGATTTTCTTATATAATTCTAATAAACCATCTTCATAATTGTCTGATGGATCCTTTTCAATACTTGCAAGAATCTTTGGACCTTCTCCAAATAATTCCTTAATCTCTGCATTAGTCCCAATTCCTAACGCACGAATAAGTACAGTAATTGGTACTTTTCTTGTTCTATCTACACGTACATTGAAAACATCATTGGAATCAGTTTCATATTCTAACCACGCTCCACGATTGGGAATCACTGTTGCTGAATATAACTTTTTACCAATCTTATCATGTGCAACTCCATAATATATTCCTGGAGAACGAACTAATTGACTGACAATGACACGCTCTGCACCATTGATAACAAACGTACCGGTCTCTGTCATCAGTGGAAGATCACCCATAAAAATATCATGTTGTTTGATCTCGCCTGTCTCTTTATTATGAAGTCTTACCTTTACCTTCATAGGAGCTGCATAAGTGGCATCTCTTTCTTTACATTCTTCAATGGAATACTTAACATCGTCTCTGCATAATTGAAAATCAATAAACTCAAGACTAAGTTGGTCACTGTAGTCCTCGATTGGAGAAATATCTTCAAATACTTCTTTTAATCCTTCCCCAAGAAACCAATCATAAGAATCTTTTTGAATTTCAATAAGGTTTGGCACATCTAAAACATCATCTTGCCTTGCATAATTCATTCTTATGCTTGTGCCCGATTTCACTGGTTGTATTCTACTCTTTTCCATGGACGTTTTCACCTCTTGATTCATTACCTAATTTATATACTACATATTGTGCTGAAATACAGTGTTTCTGCACTCCCTACACAACTTAAAAACTAAAAATTGCAGAACTATAGGCATACAACCCCATAGTAAAGCATTATCTTAATATATCATAGGAAAAAATAGGTGTCAATCATATTTTGATAATTTCTTTAACTTTCTGATAATAACAAATACATTTCTTATAACAGAAAAAAAGAACTTCAAAGATTGCTCTTTAAAATTCTTCTTTTGATTTTATTGCTGCATATCCTTTGTTAAATCTTCCAAGGATTCTACAATGATATTTGGTTTAATCTCTCCAGCTTCCACTTCATCAACTGTACCTTCTCCTGTCAGTACAAGGATTGATGTTACGTCACTTCCATCCGCTACTGCAATATCTGTATAAATACGATCTCCTACAATTGCAATCTCTTCTGGTTTGTACCCTGTTTCTTCTATAATATAGTCTAACGTATGTTTTGATGGTTTTCCAAAGAACTCTGGGAATCTTCCAGTCGATGCTTCAACAAGCTTTGCCATAGAGCCACAGTCAGGGATAAAATCCCCTCCTTCAATGGGACAGTTCCAGTCTGGATTAATTCCAAAGTAGGTACATCCATTGCGTACATAGTGGCAAGCCTTAGATAACTTTTCATAAGTAAGGGTTGTGTCAAATCCAAGAATCACAATGTCTGGATTCTCATCAACCAAATTCATATCAAAAGCTTCAAATTCTTTAATTAAGGAAGGTGTTCCTACAACATAGATACTTTTTCCTGCATAATTTTTCTTTAAATATTGAATCATTACATGACTGGAAATCATCATTTGCTTTGAATCAATCTTAATTCCTAGTTTTCCTAACTTATCAATATAAGCTTGCTGGCTCTTAGAAGAATTATTTGTGAAGAAATAGTATTCTCTTCCCGTATCCTCTACTGTTTTTAAAAAATCTTTTGTAAACGGAAATAAATCATCTCCCAAGTAAACGGTTCCGTCCATGTCCAAAATAAAGCACTTAATATTCTCTACCATGAAATTCCTCCTAATTCTTGCTATCATCTAGATCGTTATGTACCACTATCTCAATCAGTGTTTTATACGCATCCGAATGAGTGATTGTATATTCCAAAGGGTTATTATATTGATCAAAGGTCGTTGTACAGCATAGATTTACTGGCGCACCTTCTTCTAATCCCAAATGAAATGCGATGTATTTTGTTGCCTTGGTTATCTCAATTCTTCGTTCTCCCTTAATTGGGAGATGTCCATGCTCTTGCAGTGTATTATGAAGTGAAATATCCGAAAAATCATACTGTATTAGTTCCGGGCATACTTCATAGGGTACATTGGCACAAGACAAAGAATAAAGCTTTCCGTTGATGTACCTCAATCTCTCTAATCGAAAGAGCATATCCCCTTCTTCAATATTCAACGCTTGTGCAACGGTTTTGTCTGCCGGTACAACTTTCTGGAGCAACACTTTACTGCTCGTATAATCTCCTCTTAGTCTCACTTGATTATAGAAGGTAAAACCTGCTTTGCTTTCTTCCATACTTAAGTCTGCCACTTTGTTTCCTAAGAAAAAAGTCCCCTTACCACTTAATCTTAAAATCTGCTTTTCTTTCTCCAATACCTCTAGCGCTTTTCTCACCGTGGGTCGACTCACCTCATAAATGTCGCATAATTCACGCTCACCAGGCAATGGAGAATAGTATGGCTTTCCTTCATAATCTTTTAAAATTCGATCTCTCAACTGCATATAAAGTAACTGCTTCTTTTCCGCCACGACTCCTTCATCTCCTCTCGGTGCTAACGTTAGAACTTTCCTCTTCCCAACTACTCAATTACAGAATAACATTTTAAGGATTTTCAATCAATCACTTTCTTTTTATCGACCACCGCTAATTATAAAATCGGTCTGTTAATTTTTGTGCAATTTCTTCGATTTTACCCTTCTTAACAGCCAAATCAAGAATGCTGTAACGTTCGCGTACAGTGTTTCCTTCTATAATACTTCTATAGAATAATTCTTTGTCAATTTTAACATCTGTTGGATATACTGGTGCCCCAACTCGCTTTAATAAATCTTCCACATAATCTCTTGACGGCATCATTTGAATCACTGATTCTGGAAGTTCATCTCGCATTTCTTCAAATATCTGTGCAATAATCGGTGTTGCAATCCCTACCTTGATTCCATGAAGTTCTGGGTATTTTCCATGTTCAATAAAAGCCATTTCCCAGTAGTGACTTAACATGTGTTCTGCACCAGAAGCCGGTCTTGAAACTCCAATCAGTCCCATGGCAACTCCAGTCAACGTTAATGCTTCTATTAAATATAGCACAGCATCTTCTTCTCTCTTTGCAAGGGCATCTGTACTGTCTACCACCTTTTTGATTGCTTTTTGAACTAATTCTGTAATGGTTTCACAGAAATATTCCCCTGTTTGTTCCTGAGACAATCTCCAATCAGCCAATGCTGTCAACTTCCCAATTACATCCCCATATCCAGCACGAAGCATATGCATTGGTGCATCCTTCATAATATTTGTATCCCCTAGAATCGCCATTGGAAGCCATGCATCATAAGAGATTTTTCTCCCTTTATATATTAGTGGCGCTCCCTCAGAAGCATACCCATCCATAGATGGTGCCGTACAAACAATCACATATGGAATTCTTGTTCTTTGAGACATGAATTTTGCCATATCATTTAAAGTTCCAGATCCAACAGAAACAATAACCTCTGTATCCTTTTCTAATTCCATAAACATATTTCCAACTGCCTTTTCATCTGGAATTAAAATGTCATCTCCAGAATCAATGACATTGCTTTTCACCTGAAATCCAGCATCTGTTAAAATCTTTAAAGTATCTTTTCCTGCCGCTTTAAAGGTGTTGTTATCACTTATCATATATATTTTTTTATTCTTATAATCTTTTAATATCTCCGTAATTTGTGGGAGTACCCCTTTCCCCATAATCAAATCATCTACTCCAAAAGTATGATGTCTTCCACAACTACAGTCAAAACTTGCATTTGCCATTTCATTTATTGATAATTTTAAAATCTCGTTCATAATATCCTCCTATATCGCTATAATTTATTCGTCTCTATGCATAAAACAAGACCGAATAGCTAAATATCCGGCCCTGTTATTAACAGTTTAAAACTTTAATACAACTCTAAACTTATCGCCCTTAATTGCCGACTCAAATGCCTTTTGATAATCTTCTACATTGTACACTTCACTCACAAATGGTTTCACATCCACCACGCCTTGTGAAATTAATCTTGCCGCTTTTGTAAAATCACTTGTATTTGAGTTTGCTGTTCCAAGTAGTTTTGCACCACTCTTGTGCAGCCAGTCTGGACTGATGGAAATAGGTGTATCTGGATAGAACGAGCTATAAAGAACTAAACGTCCATTATTTGCAACAACTTTGACAGCATCTTCTGCCACTGCCGAAATTGGCGTAGTATCAAACACAACTTGTGCTTTTCCACCTGTAATTTCTTTGATTTTCTCTTCTAAATTCTCTTTTGCAGGATTCACTGCGTAAGTTGCCCCCAACTGTAATGCAAGTTTTGTACGCTCTTCATTTACATCAGAAACAATTACACATCCACCCTTTTTACTTGCCAAAATAGTATGAAGCAGTCCCATAATTCCGCATCCAATGACAACTACATAGTCCCCGAATTCAACTTCTGCAGTTTCCACGCTGTGCAGCACACAGGATAAAGGCTCTGTAATCGTAGCTTCTTCTGAAGAAACTCCATCAATATGAAACATGTTATCCGGATGCACTAAAAGGTGAGAACTTAAACCACCCATTCCTTTTTCAGGCAATCCTTCGATTTGTTTACTATGGTCAAAATGTTCACAGTTTTGTTCATTTCCGCTTTTACATTGATAACAATTTTTACAAGCCAATGTAACTCCAACTGTAACCTGATCTCCAACTTTCCATTGTCTTTGATCTACATTTTTTCCCATTTCAACAATTTTACCAACTAGCTCATGCCCACCAATAAATGGATATTCTACTTTTTTTACTCCCGTATAAACTCTTTGTTCCCAAGTACAAATAGCACAAGCATCAACCTTAATTAATACTTTATCATCACTTACTTTCGGAATTTCATACTCTCTTAACTCAACCTGTTCTTCTCCAGTGAATACTAACGTTCTCGCCTTATCACTCATTATGCCTTTCCTCCATATATCTATCCGTTGTCTTTTATGCTCCTAGGAATCCAATTCCGCCTAATACAACCCCAATAATAATTAATATTGCCATAACATGTGTTGATTTCATTTTTCTATTTTTAAGTAAATATAGTGTCAACAATGTAATTGCCAGCGGCAATATTCCTTTAAACATGGCATCAAAAACGGTTCCCTGTACATCTAATTTTACTGCACCCATCTTTATGACCGAAATACATTTTACTGATACAAACTGAGCAGAAAGTGCTCCTAGTACAATTGCTCCCATGGCCGAAGCTCCTGTGATTAATTTTTGCAATTGATTTCCACCTAAGATTTTTTCAATTCCGTCTTTTCCTAACTCATATCCTTTCATGTAACAAATATATGCTACTGGCCACATAATTCCAAACATAAGAAGTGCATAGACTAAAGGTCCTAGTAAGTTTCCTTTTGACGCCAAACTCATTCCAAATGCTAACAAAATCGGTGTTAAAGTTCCTTGCCATAAAGTATCACCAATTCCAGCGAAAGGTCCCATTAATCCTGTTTTTACACCATTGATTGCCTCATCAGTAATAGGCGCTCCATTTGCTCTTTCTTCTTCCATCGCAAGTACAATTCCTGGAATGACACCACCAATATGAGGTTCTGTATTAAAGAACTGCATATGTCTTTGAATACAAGCTTTATATTCTTCTGGATCATCACCGTACAATTTTTTAATTACATGTTTATAAGAATGTACTAATCCTGTTGCTTCCAAACGTTCATAATTATAGTTTGCATGTGAGAAGAACGTCCATCTCCAAAACGCTTTGACAACGTCTTTTTTACTTAACGATTTTTTCTTCATCTCTTCAGCCATATTAAAAATCCTCCTCATCATCGTCTATCATGGTATCTGCACTGCCTTCAATTCCAGCAGGCTGTGGACCTTTGTTGTTTAACAACATTGTGTAGAAATATCCAATAACTCCCGCTAATACAGCGATTGCAATTACTGGTAACTCTAGGTATACAGACAAAATGAAACCTGTAACAAAGAATAACAGCGTACCAGGACGGTTAATTGCACGTAAGTTCATAGCAATACCTAATGCTGGCAACAGACCACCAATTACTTGTAAAACTGTCAATGGGCGACCTGTTAATTGTGAAATAATTCCCTGCACTGCAGTAGAACCAAAATAGGTTGCTATGGTTGCTGGAATAACGCACAAACAGAACATCAAAATTTGCGGCGGAACTACATGGTAAAAACAAATCTTTTCTAGATTTCCTTCCTCTGCAGCCTTATCAGCCATATGTACAAAAGTTACGTCCAGAGTCATATGTGCTACCCAGATCATAGTTCCTAGTAATCCTAAAGGAACTGCGATTGTTGTTGCCGCTGCTGCATCAATTCCTGCACTCAACGCCCACGCTGTTCCAACGGTACCTGCAAGTCCTGGATCTACTGGTGCTGTTCCACCAGCTGAAATAAACGCTACATATGGTAAGTTAATTGCTGCTCCAATAATACAGCCCTGTACTGGATCTCCCAATATAAATCCTACCAATGTACCTGCCACTAAAGGTTTGTATACGACAGAAATACTACCTAATAGTGATAACCATGGTGTACCAATATTACCTAAGTAATAAACAACACCTACTAAAATTGCTTGAAATAATGATATATGCATTTTTGACCTCCTTCATCATTCATGCCTTGTGAAATAGTTTCTCATATAAATTAAGTTATAATTATAATGTCTAATTAAAGCATTCCCGAAATATCTGTTGCTCCATCTTCCGCAATGATACGCACTGTTATCTTAGATCCGGCATCAATCAATTCCTTTAACATTCTCTTTTCATCCTCTGAAGCTGAGATATTTCTAAAGAACTTTGTACGATCTCCACTAACTCCCATTCCTCCAATATTAACTTCGTCAAACACAACCCCTTCTTTCATTAAGTTGTATAACGTTTCTGGATACTTCACTAAGATGATACATTTGTCACCTGCAAACCCTTTCTTCAATCTTGTTGCTGCTCGTTCCACTGTAAACGTAGCCAACTTAATATTCGCCGGAATACATGTCTTAAGTACGCTTTTCATAAAAGGATCATTTGCAACTTCATCATCAACAATCATGATTTTGTTTGCCCCCGTATAATTCAACCATGATGTCATAACCTGACCATGAATTAACCTATCATCAATTCTAACTAGTACAATTCCTTCAATATTCATAATATTATTTCTCCTTTCAACTCTCCTATGGTTTCTTAATCTTTTACTCGTGGCGTTCATATGACCACTGGTTGTATATTATATTACCCTTCCCTATGAAGAATGTCAATAATAAATTACCGACTGGTCATCTTTTTGTGACTTTTGTATAAATTTCCGAAAATTTTTATAAACTTTGCACAAATTTTAATTACCATTGGTTTCTTTATTGTGTTATAAATCTGCTTCTTTTATAATAATGGTATATAATTTGGTCACATAAGGAGGAATTATGAAACAATTTAGCAGCAACTTTCCAGCAATCAGTGCTTCTGTATCATGTATGGATTTACTTCATTTAGAAAATCAGATAAAAGAAATAGAAGAAAGTGATATCTCTTTCTTTCATTATGACGTCGTAGACGGAAGATTTAACCAGTGCTTCATTCTAGGAGACACATTGCTAGAACAAATGTCCAAAGCCACAAAATTACCCATAGAGGTACATCTTGCAGTTTATAACCCTGAAGAATATATTGAACGTTTTGCAAAAGCAGGAGCTGACTATATTACTGTTCAGTACGAATCCCTCACCGATCCAAAAAGAACCTTTGATATGATTCGTTCTTTTGGCTGTCAGCCTGGAATCTGCTACAAATCTACAACTGCACCTCAAGACGATTTTGTCGAAATTGCAAAAGATGTTTCATGGATTTTAAAACTAACTGTAAACCCAGGGTTTTCTGGACAGAAAATACAGTCACAAAGCATTGAACACATTAAAGAAATGAAATCTCTTCTATTTAATGCAGGATTATCTACTCCAATTCAAGCAGACGGAAACGTAAATCTTGAAACAATCCCTTCCTTAGCATCTGCCGGTGCTTCTATTTTTACTGGTGGCACTTCTGGACTTTTCTTAAAAGATAATAGTATTGCTGTAAATGTTAGAGATATGCTTAAAAAAGCATCAGAAAATTACCATTGGTAATATTTATTTGTTGACACCGATGTTACCATCGGTTATAATTTCATATAACAAATGATTTTCAATTACGGAGGTAGTCAACTATGTTAGTAACTATGGAAGAGATTTTAAAAGAAGCAAAAGAAAAGAAATATGCAGTTGGTGCTTTTAATGTTCCAAACCTTGAATCAGTACAAGCTGTTATCAGTGCTGCACAGGAGTTAAACGTTCCTGTAATTCTTCAGCACGCAGAAGTTCATGAAACATACACACCCTTAGCAGAAATAGGACCAATCATGTTAGAGTATGCAAAAAAAGCGACAGTACCTGTTTGTGTTCATTTTGACCATGGTGCATCCTTTGATATGTGTGTTCAAGCAATTCGACTAGGTTTTACTTCTGTTATGATTGACGCATCTGCAGAGGAATATGATATTAACCTTGCAAAGACAAAAGAGATGGTCAAAATAGCTCATGCTGCTGGTGTCTCTGTAGAAGCCGAACTGGGGCATATTTTTACTTCTTCTGTAGGTGGCGGAGAAGGTCGTGGTGCCGTTGGTGCGGATGATTATGATTCCTTAAACGATTGCTACACAGATCCAAAAACAGCAAAGGCATTTGTGGAGGCAACCGGTGTAGATGCACTGGCTATTTCTTTTGGAACAACACATGGTGTTTATTTAACAGAACCTAAGCTTGACTTAAATCGTATTACAGAAATTAAAAATGAAATCGACATTCCATTTGTTATGCATGGTGGATCTGGTGTTTCTGACGAAGACTTTAAAGTTGCAATCGCAAACGGAATTGCCAAGATTAACTACTATACTTATTCAGCAAAAGCAGCTGGAGAAGCAGTTGAAACATATATAAAAGAAAATCCAGATACCCAAATGTTCTCTCATGACATTATTGATGTAATGAAAACTGCCATGAAAGAAAATGTAAAAGCTGCTATGAAAGTTTTTGCCAGCTCTATTTTATAATTATAATTTATTTCAGGAGGATAAAGAAAAATGATTGGAATTCTAATTGCAACACACGGTGGTTTTGCAGAAGGTTTATTAAGCGCTGTGGAACTAATCGCCGGAAAACAAGACCACGTTGAGACCGTTGGACTTTACCACGGAGATGGAATTGAAGTTTTTGAGAAAAAGGTAAATGACGCTTTAGATAGACTTGATGACGGAGATGGAGTGATAGCTTTTGTAGATATCCTAGGTGGCTCTCCATCCAATGTTATTATGAGAAGTCTTGGTCGCAAGAAATTTTATGCCATTGCCGGTGTCAATATGGCAATGACCGTTCAAGCTTGCATGATGCGAGACGGTTCTTCCCTTGATGAATTATATGAAACAGTTCTTCAAACTGCAAAACAGCCTCCAATTCTCTTACATGAAATGTATGAAGAAATGTCCGCAGGCAGTGAAGCTACGGAAGAAGATGAATTTTAGGTAGTACGTTCATATGAACGTTTTTCCTTTAAAACCAAATTGTAAGTTTTTTCTTACAATTTGGTTTTCTCTCTTTTAGGTACCCAATATATGATATAATATAGGTATAGAGGGAGGTGTTCTTATGAAACGAAAAATAATTTCTATCTTTACGATTTTTATTTTATCATTTACCATACTTTTTGGTTACCACTCACACACAGACCCCCATATTTACGCAAAAGAAAAGACAGCGAATCAACTAGCGAAAAAGATTTCATCTAAAGCTTGGGCAAAATACAGTAGCTCTAGAAAGAATTGGTCTTGGAAGTATCCAGATAAGAATGTCAAAAAATTCGACGGCCGTTATCGGATGAGTTCCAAAGACAAAAGTGTTTATTTAACCTTTGATATTGGCTACAGCAATTCTTCTACATGGAAGATATTAAAGACATTAAAAAAAGCAAAAGTTAAAGCTATTTTCTTTGTTACTTATCCAGTTGCAAAGGACAATCCTAAGCTAATCAAGCGAATTATCGCTGACGGACATATTTTAGGCAATCATTCCACGAAGCATGGAGATTATTCTAAATACTCCTTGGCACAGACAAAAAAGGACTTTCTAGGCATTCACAACTATGTATTAAAACACTACAAATATCGCATGGAGTATTTTCGCTTTCCCGAAGGCGGATACAGCAATCGCGCATTATACTTTATGAAAAAGATGAAATATAAGACTGTATTCTGGGATTTTGCTTACAATGATTATGACGACAATCATCAACCTAGCACCTCCTATGCATACAAATTTATTACAAAAAACATTCACAAAGGTTCTATCCCATTATTACATGGACAAAGTTCTACCAATGCCAAAGTTTTAAATAAAGTGATTAAATATGCAAAAGGAAAAGGATATACATTTAAACAATTTTCTGTATCTTCTTACGCTGGCATTCAAAAATAGGATAATAAAAAGAACCCATTGTATAAAATACAATGGATTCTTTTTTAATATCCTGAAACGAAACTTTGTAGTCTTAATTACTTAAGAGTTACAACAGCTCCTTCTCCTTCTAACTTAGCCTTGATATCTTCAGCTTCTGCTTTTGCTGCAGCTTCTTTGATTACCTTAGGAGCTCCGTCAACTAATTCCTTAGCTTCTTTTAATCCTAATCCTGTAATTTCACGAACAGCCTTGATAACCTTAACCTTAGAAGATCCTACTTCTGTAAGTTCTACGTCAAATTCGTCTTTTTCAGCTCCACCAGCTGCACCGTCTGCTGCTACTACTGCAACACCAGCTGCTGCTGATACACCAAATTCTTCTTCACATGCTTTAACTAATTCGTTTAATTCTAATACTGATAATCCTTTAATAACTTCAATGATCTCTTGAGTTGTCATTATAATTTCCTCCTAATAATAATTTAATATTTCTAATTTCTTAAAACTGATTACTCTGCTGCTGCTTCATCACCTTTTTCAGCGATTTGCTTAATAACACGAGCAAAGTTTGCAACTGGAGATTGAATGCTTCCAAGTAATTTTGAAAGTAATTCGTCTCTTGATGGAACACTTGCAATTGCAGCGATTCCGTCTTTGTCGTAGAAAGTTCCTTCTACAACTCCTGACTTTAATTCAAGAACTTCAATGTCCTTAGCATACTTAGCAACGATTCTTGCTGGAGCTGTTGCGTCAGTTTTAGAAACTGCGATAGCTGTTGGTCCAACTAAATCTTCTGTTAAGCTTTCAAAGTCTGTTCCTTTAACCGCAATACGAACCATAGTGTTCTTATATACTTTATAAGTAACATCTGCTTCTCTTAACTCTCTACGTAATGCTGTGTCTTCTTCTACTGTGATTCCACGATAAGTAACAAGCACTGCTGATTGAGCATCTGTAAGAAGTTCTTTGATCTCGTCTACGATTGGTTGTTTTAATTCAACTTTTGCCATAATGAATGGTGCACCTCCTTGATTTATTCTTGCAACTTGTGTTGCTGGTGTACCGCCTTACGAAAAAAAGCTCTCTGTACTAAGACAGAGAGCATAATAAACATTGTTAAAATGATTATCCTCGGTAGGTAGTATACGTTACGTCTTGTGACACCTACTGTCTTCGGCAGTAATACTTGAATACAATAACATATCCTTTCCAACGTGTCAACTACTTTTTCACCCAATCATCCTTATTTAATTCCGTATTCTTGATACATGATTTCTCGGAACTTTGAATCATTGATGGCTTTTTTTACATCATTCATTCTTTCATCTTCAAACAAACGGTTCATTAATGTAGATAAACGAGTTTCTCCACGTTTTTCTCCGCACTTTTCTCCAATTGCTCTTCCTCGTGCTTCTCCTTGCTTTTGTCCTATTGCCCTTCCACGCTTTTCTCCTATTGCTTCGCTGCTTTTTTTCATATCTTCAATTGCCTGGCACACATTTATCACTCCATTCTCATTCTTTTCCATATATTTTCGTATTTCTTTTGTATTGGTTACTGCTTCTATTGTACTGCATGTCTCTAGTGGGACGCAAGAAAATATTTCCTTATTTTTACTAATAAATTGCTGTAACTTTTCTTTATCCTTTTGATATTTTATGAAACCAAACAATACTTTCATATCATCACTATATGCATCTAGATTATCAATCTTACTAACCTCTAGAAGATTAATTTTATAATTTTGTATTAACCCTTTAAACGGTTTCAGCTTTGGAGACACTTCTAGCATTTCATGTAATTCTTTTGGAGCGTTCCACTCCTTATCTCTATAATAGATCACTAGGGTAATGATGGGACTTAACTTATCATTTTTTGAAAAACTAGAAATATATTCGTCCCCTTTTAAATCTTTGGTTTCCTTGTGACCTTTTGAAATTGTTTTTCGCTGATCATTGTAAAAATCAGAATCGTACAGCATGTTCTTTAATGGCATAAAGTATTGAATATTATTTTGATTTTCAATTGCCAAAATGGCAAGTTTGGTATCCTCATACATGTACTGTTTTACTAAATCTCGCGTGCGATTTCCTCCTCGACTCTGTTTACTAACGGAGTCAAGTTCTTTTAATTCTTCTGGTAAGATTTTAATTTCTCCTTGAAAAACTCCCTGATTAAACACATCTGCAAATCGTTTGGGATCTTTTAAGTAGCTTCCTAAGCTAGTGTCTGGTCTTCCCATATGTTGCCTCCTTCTAGGTATTTTCATTCTTTTACATATATTACCATTTAAAAATGAATTTTACAACAGTTTTTTCCAAATTTATCTAAAATGAATCGAATTAACATTTCTGCATAAAAAACATGAGTCCCGAAAAATCGGGACTCATGTTTCACTTATTTTGGAACATTTTTAAAAATGGTTGACACTATTTTTTATAATGATTCACCCATAACAATTACTTTGCATCGGCGGCTTCTTTCACGACTGCGATCAAAATCTGCAAAATAGATATATCCTGTAGCTCCAACCCCAAGTTTTCCATCTGCCACTTCAAAAGTTTCACTGGATCCTAAAATTGTTGATTTTAAATGTGCATCCGCATTAAATAGCTGTGTTCGATCTCCACCTGGAAGATAAAAATCAACATCTGGCCAAGTTTCTACCTCTTCAAAATGCTTCTCTCCTGGATAAACATATTGACCCCAATCTGTTTGATTTGGAATAATTTTCTCCAACACATTGTTCAAATCTTCTTGAAGGAATTCATCTCCTGCTTCATTATAATCGTGGACAAATTCTTCAAAAAACACTGAACATGTTGTATGTGCTGTTAATACAACACAGATACCTTCCTTAATTCCACTACTTTCAATTGCTTTTTTAACTTGTGATGTAATATCAACATAAGTAGGCGTTGTTCCATGTGATTTCAAATCAATCTGCTCTTTATATACTGCCATAATGTCTCCTTTATTTTTGTAAACGCTGTCTTCCCTGTTCTCTAGCTCTAGTTACAATAGAATCAGGGTTTACCTTTGCATCTAAATTGTAAAAGAACTCTTGTAGCTGTTTGTTATTAGAAAATTCATCTGTACGAACCCAATATCGTCCTTTCAACAATCCATTTTTATTAATCGTCATATACATTCTTGTATTTCCCGCCAATGGGCGCATAGCATAATGTTTAATTAAATCCATATCATACATATGCTGCCTTCCATAAGCAGAGAAAATCAAATGATTTTCATCTACAATGATCTCAGACGGATTGCTAATGGAGACAAACATATTCCACACATTATACAAGCACAAACACAATACTAATATATAAATCAATTTATCCTCACTAATAAAACATTGAATTAAGCAAACAATTCCTATTAATGCTGTAAAGATTCCTGGCACAGTCATTTGTCTCATAAAATGTGACGGCTTATATACATAACGATCCATAACTAATTTCCTTTCTTATGCCTGTTCATGTAATTCTTTTGCTTCCTTTAAAATACGTTTTCTATTTACAACAGCTAATCCAAGTGCAATTACAACCGCAATCACAATACCGACAACTCCCATAGAATGAGCTTTTACTAATACCCATGATAAAGGATTTGCTCCATCACAGATAGATGAAATTGTTGTTGCTCCTTTTGGAATCGCAAACTGTACTGATTTTGCTACCTCTGTAAATGAAGGTGCAAGATTAGTAGAAATATATAGTCCACCTACCAAACAAACAATACCTGTAATTAATGCTCGGAATCCATTTCCTCCTACAAGAGGGATAATTAGTACGAACATATATGGTAATACGGATAAATCTGTCATTGGAAGCACTGTATTACCTGGTAAAACAACAGCTAAGAATACAGCCATAGGAACTAAGATTAGGGAAACTGTCAAACATACAGGATGTCCAACACCTACAGCAGAATCTAGACCAATGTAAACTTTTCCTCGATTTGCAAACTTTTTAGATACAAATTGTTGTGCTGCATCAGAAATTGGCATTAACCCTTCCATAAGTAGTGCTGCCATTTTAGGTATTAACACCATAACTGCACCTAATGTGATACCAATTTGTAATGTCTTTTGTACGTCATTTCCTGCTAATGCTGCAATGATAATTCCAAGGATTGTACCAACTAGCATTGGTTCCCCAAAGACTCCAAATTTCTTTTGTAGCTTTTCAATATTAATATTGATGTCTTTAATTCCTGGTATTACACCAATTACTTTATCTACAACAATTGCGATTGGAACAAAGGCTGCTGAGAATCCATGAGGAATTGAAACTCCTGGCATTCCTAACGTTTCTTCCACTTTTGGTGCCGTATAATCCGCAATAACCATAACAATAATCATATTTACGATAGCTGCAATAACACCATACGCAAGATTGTTTGTTAATATAGAAATTAGTGATCCTGTAAATGCAAAATGCCAATAATTCCAAATATCAACGTCAAGTGTTTGTGTTGTATTTGTAAGTAACATTACAATGTTTACAAGTAAACAAACTGGAATAATAATTAATCCAATTGTTGTTCCAAACGCAATGGCAGATGCTGCTGGCCATCCAATATCCACTGTAGAAAGAGTCAAACCAAATCTTGTTGCCATTTGTTGTACGGCTGGAGCTAAGTTGTCACCCATTAAACCTGTAACCAAATTCAAACCAATAAATCCAATTCCTACTGTTAATCCACCACGAAGAGCTTTTCCTGGTTTAGCTCCCAGAATCACTCCAATAATAGTTAAAATAATTGGCATCATAACTGTTGCGCCTAACGAATTAATATAACTAAAAATATTAATAATTGTGTTCATAATATATCCTCCTCTGTTTTCGTTTCCTGTTTTCCTCTATTTTTTCATCTCTTCTGAAATATCTGCAAATAATTTGTCTAGTCCCATACCTGTCAAGATAGGAAGTCCTGGTAATACTG
The DNA here is from genome assembly GCA_028697725.1 of Anaerostipes sp. Taxonomy (GTDB): domain Bacteria; phylum Bacillota; class Clostridia; order Lachnospirales; family Lachnospiraceae; genus Anaerostipes. The sequence continues at coordinate 28,567 of JAQVEG010000012.1, read as the reverse complement.
GACATTTAGGTTCTCCACTAACAACTGTTGTTGCTACGCAAAAATCATAATCCCCTGACTTTTCAACAACCTCTGATACTTGACATTGGTCAATTTTATACTGTCCCTCATACCCATTTTCATCTAAGTAAGATGAAATCTTTTGATTTGCTACTGTTGATGTTGCCACTCCTGATCCACATGCGATTAAAATTCTTTTCATAATTTTCCTCCTTTTATTATTAAATTATTTGTTAACTAATTAAATCTCCTAAAACTTCATCTATTTTTTCTGCATCTCCAGTTTTTAAAACAGATAAAATTTCTTGGTTTTGACATGTTGCAATTAATTTTTGAAGTAATCCTAGTTGTTCTTCTTTCTTTTTAATTGCCAACATAAATAGAACAGATACCTGAACTTTCTCTCCTTCCATTCCCATAACTTCAAATTCAACTGGCTGATCCAATACCCCTAAACAAATCGCAGGTTCTTTTACAAATTCAGGACTTGCATGAGGAATTGCTACGTTAATATCACCTGTTGGTAATCCTGTAGGGAAATTCTTTTCTCTTTCTATAATGGCATCACGAAATCCATCTGTTACATATCCTTCGCAAAACAATGTACCTGCCATTTCGTCAAGTACGTTTTCGTGATTTGTTGCTGATAATTTTACCGCAACATAATGCTTTTCCACATTGCTTACTATTTTCTCCATTCTTCCTCTCCTTCTTGAGTGTTTTCTGTTTCTAGTTGTTTTATTGTATTTAAAAGCATTTTTGCATCTGCCGCTTGATCTAATTTTTTTTGAACTGTTTCAGTCCCAAAAATCATTATCAAGTCATAGATTGCTCGATTTATGCTTTCTGCACTTTGAATGCTCATGGCTATCACATAACGAACAGGATCATTATTTCCACTGTGAAAATCAATTGGCTCTTTCAATCTAAGAATAGAAGCCGCCTCCTTGATTACCCCTTGCTCCACACTTGCATGAGGCAAAGCAGTCCCCGGACATACCACAATATACGGACCATTTCGCTTGATATTTTTTATCATTTCATCTACGTATCTACTCTCAACTGCCCCCGTTTTATAAAGAAGATTTCCTGCTCTTCGAACTGCATCTTCCCAATCAGCCGCCGAATAATCAACTTCTACACGTTCCTCCTCAAGCAGTTCAAAAAACGCACCTTGAATATTGAGTTCTGACGGGTTATATTCAATCTCTTTTTCCTTTATGTTCGTTTGATTTCCTTTTCGTATTTCAATAACTTTTCGTTGAATATCTAAAATATCCTCTTCTTCTAACATGGCTGATCGAACTTCTATAAAGGGTAATTCTATTTTATCTAATGGTATCGTCGAAATGATTAACTGGGTTCCATTGGTCTCCGTTTCCTTCATATTATGCGAGGAAGAAATTCCAACAATTTCTATCATGTCTTCTAGTTGCTTTAATTTTGCCAACATGAACTGTGCTGTTCCTCTTCCTGTTGCACAAACAAGAGTCACCGAGATTTTTTCATTCTTTTCATTTTCAACTTTTTGCTTCTCTAATACCGACGCATAATATAGAACAATAAAGGACATTTCATCTTCAGAAAATTTCTTCCCTATATATCCCTCTACAGCACTTAAATGTTCTTCTACCCCACGAAATATTTTAGGATAATCCTTTTTTATTGTATCTTTCAGGGGATTCGCTAATACTTCATTATTTCTTATTCGATGAACCGCCGACTTCATGTGTGCCTCTAATAAGTCATATAAAGTAAAGTCCAAATAAAAATCAATTCCGAAACACGAAGATATTTCATAGATTGTCTCTGCTATAATCACTCGAAGTTCCATTGTGTTTTCATCTTGTATATTTCCTTTAAAATAGCTTTTACCGCCTAGGCATTGTGTGTAATAGAGTATTTCAACTTCTCTTATGTCAATTCCTAACTTCTCTCTAATTCGTTCAAACAAACCGTTGCTAAAATCATATTTGGCATCGGAACTTAGATGAACCCATTCACTAGAATAGTATCCAGGAAGATAACACTTTCCTATCATTCGGTTACATATAATCGTCAACTCTGTCAATGCTTCAAAAAAAGAATAATCTGTTAAAAATAGATTTGTACGTTCTTCTTCCTCAATAATAAGCTCTTTTAACTCTGCAGTAACACAGTTTACATCTGCTTCTTTCATTAACAAATTCCAAAAAACGCTGAGATTATATCCATCTTTGTAATAGTTGTCATCTCCATTCATTTCAAGAAGCTTTAAAATTCCATTTCGAACTTCGATTTCCAAAGCATCAATAATATACCCTCGCCGAACCTGAGATATTAATTCCATCCCATTTTCTTTGAACCAGCCCTTTAAATCCTGTAAGTCTTGCAATAAGGTATTTCTACTTACTCCAGTTTTTTCTTTTAATTGATCCACTGTAATATAGCCATTGGCATTTAGTAAAATCATTGCCAGTATGGTTGTTCTTTCATTCTTTGACAAGACATAGCTATAAAAATCCTTCGCAGCTATAAACTCCTCATAGGCTCTAATGTCAGGATTCCCATGAATTTCTAAACATAGACTTCCTTTTGAATCTTCCACTACACTAGGTAGTCCGCTTATTCTCAAGTCATTGTTTATTTCTTTCACTTCAGAACGAATCGTTCTTTCTTGAACCCCATATTTGTCTTTTAAGTCACAGATATTTACTTGTCTTTTTAGAATCAAATCCTTTAAAATCTTATTACTTCTACGATTCATTTTCCTCTCCTATCTGATAAGTTAATTATATACGTGAAAAAACAGATTAAAAAGTCCAATCACTTGTATTCGAAAAACATCAAATTGTATTATATCCAAAAGTGGCTCATCTTAAAAATAACAAGAGCCGCAGCACCAAATTTTTAGTGCTACGGCTCCTACTTTTTAATTTCTATAATCTTTCTCCATACATATCTTCAAAATAATTGGCATATTCTCCAGAAAGAATATTCTTCCACCAATCTTCATTATCCAGATACCATTGAATGGTCTGTGCAATTCCTGTATCAAAATTGTACGTTGGTTTCCATCCTAATTCTGTCTCTAACTTGGTTGGGTCGATGGCATAACGCATATCATGCCCCGGACGGTCTGTGACATACTTAATCAACGATTCTGGTTTATCTAATGCTTTTAAGATTGTTTTTACTACCTCAAGATTCGTTCTTTCATTATGTCCACCTACATTATAGACTTCTCCAATTCTTCCTTTGCGAAGAATTAAATCAATGGCCTGACAGTGGTCTTCTACATGAAGCCAGTCCCGAACATTTTCCCCTTTTCCATAGACAGGAAGTTCTTCGTCTGCTAATGCCCTGCTAATCATAAGTGGGATTAACTTCTCTGGAAAATGATATGGTCCATAGTTATTGGAACATCTTGAAATTGTTACAGGGAGTCCAAATGTTCTAAAGTAAGATAATACAAATAAATCTGCACTTGCTTTACTTGATGAATATGGACTTGATGTATGAAGAGGTGTCTCTTCGGTAAAGAATAAGTCCGGTTGATCTAATGGAAGATCTCCGTAAACTTCATCGGTGGATACTTGATGATAGCGTACATTGTATTTTTTCGCTGCATCTAATAAAACAACGGTTCCTTCTACATTTGTCTGTACAAAAATACTTGGATTTTCAATGGAACGATCTACGTGGCTTTCTGCTGCAAAGTTTACAACTGCATCAAACTGTTCCTTTTCAAATAAATCCATAATAAAATCACGATCTGCAATATCACCTTTTACAAATTTATAATTTGGTTTATGTTCCACTGGTTTTAATGTCTCAAGATTCCCAGCATATGTTAGTAAATCTAGATTTACAATTTGATCTTCTGGGTATTTATTTACCATATAATGAACAAAGTTTCCTCCAATGAAACCTGCTCCACCTGTCACTAATATTTTCATTTACGTCTCCTTATTTGTCTAAAAACTTTCCATCCATAACATCCATTAAATATTTTCCATACTGATTTTTTTTCAATGGTTCAATATTATCTAATAACACGTCTTTGGAAATCCAACGATTTAAATATGCGATTTCTTCTAGGCATGCAATCTTTCTATGTTGATGTGTCTCCACTGTCTTTACAAAGTTTGTAGCTTCTACCAGTGACTCGTGGGTTCCAGTATCCAGCCATGTAAATCCCTGTCCCAAAAGCTCCACATCAAGCTCATTATTCTCAAGATAAATTTTGTTCAAATCTGTAATCTCAAGTTCTCCTCTAGGAGAAGGCTTTAGCTGCTTTGCATACTCTACAACTCGGTTATCGTAGAAATAAAGTCCTGTAACACAGTAATTTGATTTTGGATGCTCTGGTTTTTCTTCTATGGAAACTGCCTTTCCATTTTCGTCAAATTCCACAATTCCAAAACGCTCTGGGTCATCCACATAATATCCAAATACAGTGGCTCCAACCTTCTTGTTGGCTGCTGCCTTTAAACGCTTTGTAAGTCCATGACCATGGAAAATGTTATCTCCAAGAACCATTGCTACATTATCATCTCCGATAAAATCTTCTCCTATTACAAATGCCTGTGCAAGTCCATCTGGAGACTCCTGTATTTCATAAGATAAATGAACCCCAAACTGATTTCCATCTCCTAATAAAGCTTCAAATCTTGGTGTATCTTCTGGTGTTGAGATAATCAAAATATCACGAATTCCCGCATTCATCAGTACGGATAATGGGTAATAAATCATGGGCTTATCATAAATGGGTAAAAGTTGTTTTGATGTTACCATAGTAAGAGGATAAAGTCTCGTTCCTGAACCCCCTGCAAGAATAATTCCCTTCATTGCGTCACCTGTTCCTTTCTTAGAACTTAAATGTATCTTTTAGACCTTTCCACTTTTGGTCTTTTTCTGAAATAATCAACTCCATACCTTCTGAAATCGGCCAGTCAATTCCGATTTCTTCGTCATTCCACGCAAGACCGCCTTCATCTCCTGGATGATAGAAGTCTGTACATTTGTAGCAGAATTCTGCCTCGTCAGAAAGTACAATAAATCCATGGGCAAATCCTTCTGAAATATAAAACTGTTTTTTATTTTCAGCTGATAATTCCACACCAAACCATTTCCCATAAGTTTTAGAATCCCAACGTAAATCAACGGCTACATCAAATACTGTTCCTTTAACGACACGAACTAATTTCCCCTGTGGATGTTCCTTTTGGTAGTGAAGCCCACGAAGAACTCCTTTGGTTGACATAGACTGATTGTCCTGAACAAATACCATGTCAAGCCCAGCTTCTTTCATATCATTTTGATTGTATGTTTCCATAAAATATCCACGTTCATCTCCAAATACACTTGGCTCAATCACATATAACCCTTCAATATTACAAGGTGTTACTTTAATTTTTCCCACAATTTCTTCCTCCTAATAATCGATTTCTTTTAAATATCTTGAAAGTGCATCTTGCCATGGTGGCATTAAATTAAATCCATTTTTCGTCAACTTGCTTTTATCCATGCGACTATTAGATGGTCTTTTCGCCTTTGCCGGATATTCATCGCTGGAAACTGGAGTAACTGTTACATCTATTCCTGCCTGTTTAAAAATCTCACATGCAAATTCATACCATGTACAAAGTCCTTCGTTAGTTGCATGATAACGACCATACTTGTCTGTGGCAATCATATCTACCAATAACTTTGCCAAATCATAAGTATAAGTTGGCGATCCAATTTGATCATCTACAACAGTTAAAGAATCATGTGTTTTTCCAAGGTTTAGCATGGTCTTAATAAAATTCTTTCCATTGACACCAAACACCCATGCAATACGAACCGTAAAGAACTTCTCAACCAATTCTTCCATTGCTAATTCTCCTTCGTATTTGGTCTGTCCATAGACATTCAATGGATTTCTCTCATCGTCTGGCTCCCATGGTCTGCTGCCCTGTCCATCAAATACATAATCTGTACTAATATACATCATTTTAATATCTAATTCCTTGCAGACTTTTGCAATATTTCTCGTTCCTTCGCCATTAATTTTTCTACACAAATCTATATTATCTTCCGCGGCATCTACAGCAGTATAAGCTGCACAATGAATCACTGCTTCAACGCTGGCTTCTTTGATGACCTTATCTACCATATCTGGTTTCGTAATATCCATCTCATTCACGTCCACGCCGATTCCCTCATGTCCCCGTATTTTTAATTCATTTATAACATCCGTTCCCAATTGTCCGGCTGCTCCTGTTACTAAAATTCTCATTAAGTTTCTCCTCCTATAACTGACGAGATATGTCAACAGTTATAGTTTAAAGGGTGACGTTGCGTCACGGTCAAGAACTTTGCAAAAATTTATACAGAGCATTTACAATGATAACCCCAACTAATACCCCTATACTGTCAATAAATACATCTGTTATCATTCCACTTCGCCCTGGAACAAACAACTGGTGGCATTCATCGGATATTGCATACAATGTGCCACATACCCATGGTACTATGATTCTTAATTTGATTTTCTTTTTGTTATCCACATAAGCACCCACAAATAATATCCCCAATACACAGTATTCACTGGCATGGGCCGTTTTCCGAATGGGATGATCCACAGCCTCTATGAATCTTTGTTGGTGTTCTTGGCTCCAGTCCTCAAACCCCTTCACAAAATGTTCTCCTATAAACTGTCCAGCCAGACTGCTGTCATTCCCTGATAAATCTCCGTTTCTAGATGACATAGTAAAAATCATCCCCATCCAGAGAAATGCAACTATTAAAAATAAAATTTTCCTACGCTTCATTTTTCTTCTTACTCACAAATACTCCCGCTTCTTTTGTAATGTGAAATGCTCCATTCTTTTCTATTTTTTTCTGAACAAATTCTTTAAATTCTAAATATCTTTGGCTCAAATATTCCTGCTGATTTCCATGACAAGATACAATATAAGAAATCAAAGGTTCTGCCTGATCAACCATAAGTGCATCCTCATATTTAACTTCCTTTACACTGTCAAATACATTCTTTAATTCACTTTTTCCATTTTCAAGACCAAAGACCTCATAAAGAGTTTCTTCTGACAAGGTAATTCGTTGATCAAACTCCTGAATCAACTGAGTGATTTCCTTCATATGATGTTTTCCATAAGTGCTGCAGACAAAGGTCCCTCCCGGCTTTAGGACCCTCCTAATCTCATGAAGAACATTCTCTCTGTCATGAAGATAAAACATTACATGATTTGCAATAATCAAGTCAAAACAATTATCCTTATATGGGATTTCCCGACAGTCAAAGACTTCATATTGAAACCCTGTTTTCTCACCAATCTTTTTCTTGGCATCTTTTACCATTCCTGAAGATTTATCAGAAACTATAACATTTACATTTGATGGAATATCCTGCTCATTTTTCTTCCAAAGCTCTCCATTTCCACATCCAATCTCAAGAACATTCTGCCCATCCTTTAAATGAAGCTGCCTAAAAATCCACTGAAACCACTCCTCTGGATTCTGGGAATATTTTTTATGGAGGTTAATTCGGATTTCAAGATTTGATGCATTTTTATATTGCTCCACCAAGGCTCGGTCCATCTGGTCTGTATGTAAAAGAGGAAGCACCTGTGCCCAGTCTACCTCCTCCTTTCGATTCATTTTTTTCTTCGTTTCATAAAGAGATTTCTTAACTGATTGTAAATGGTCAATTTTTTGCTGAACCAAATCTAGCTGCATATCAATAGATTCCTTCATAAAATCCCAGTCCCCATCGTTAATGGTAAGTCCCATAATCTCTTCTAAGGAAAATCCTAGAAACTTTAAGGATAATATCTTCTGTAATTTTGCAAAATCTGCCTTTGAATAAAGGCGGTATCCATTATCCGCCACCTTACTTGGCTTTAAAACGCCCTGTTTATCATAGTAACGAACTGTTCGCAAAGATATATTTGCCATCTTCGCAAATTCTCCTGAAGTATAAAAACCATCCTTGGTCATCTGTAGAATCTCCTCTTCTGCTATTTAAGTTATAATTACTTATTATAATAAGTAATTATAACTTATGAGTCAATTCCAATTCTTCCACAAATAAAATATTGTTGATATTAATTCGATCCTCTCTTGCAAATACTGCTTCATACATCTTTAAACCAAATCTTTTTACAAACAAATCACATTTACACAAGAACATATAATATGGTTGGTATCCTTCACCATATAAAGATTCAAAATTACCCATGCCCTTGGATATAATAATATCTGCTTCATCTAACAGACTCTTGGACTGTTCTGGCAAGTTTTCCAGAGAAATCCCACCAATTGGCAGTCCATTATCTACAATTGCTGCCTTCTTGTCTAGCCCAACTTCCTTAGCATCTACAATTGTTGCATCATTAATTATATCCTCACCACGAACCATAATTGTTATATGAATCCCTTGATATAACTGTTTGATTATCTCTATTAATATTTTATCCATTACAATTTCACCACAATTATCTGTAATATAAACTAGCGATTTTGCATGGGATAATTCACGTTTAAAACTATTTATCTCATTTTCATTGATTACTTCCTCTTTTGCCTTTTTTAACAATTTTTCTAAGATAGAATCATCAATTTTGCCACGCACTCCAAAATCAATATAGTTTCCTGCACAGCAAAAATATATACTAGCTTTCAAGGGATCGTCAGAACGCCTTATCTCATCCTTGATTTGTTCTTCCTTTTTCAGCATATATTGATTGTATTTACTTTTTAGATTGTAATAATTGTGAAAATCCCCATAATACTGTAGATACAACTGCTCCAATTCCATATTTAGAACTGCAACATTGCTCTCCATTCCTTTTTCATAGAGGACTTTTACACATTCATGCATAAATCTTCTTTTTTTATCCTCATCCTTTAAAGCATCAATTTTGTTTTCCTGAATTTTCAAAAGACAAGACATGCACTTGGCATTTGCTTTCATTTCATCACCAATTCCATTCTTTGATTACTGTAATAATAGATGAACAAATTCATTCTTTGATAAATGATGAAAATAATCATCTATATTTACTTTATTTAATTTCTCTTCTATTTTGTCATATTTTAGAGGGGTATCAAGAAGTAACTTTGCTAATGCATCACTATTTAAGTTTGAAAAGAAATCACCAAAAAAAGCTAACTTTTGAATATAACCCTTCTCCACATTCATACATACCTGTATTTCTCCACACTTGTCGAATCTCCTACGCTTTTCAATCTCATATTTGGGAGATTTTCCATAATTCCATTCCCAGGTGCTATACCTTTCTTTTTTGATTTGTTCAATAGCATCCAAATCTTTCTGGTTCAACTGATATGGATTTAACCAAATTTCGTCTGCAAGATAACTTTTCAAAATTTCATAAAACTCCTTTGTATCTAGTGAATCTTTTACATATTCTTTTACATTTGTAACTCTGCTGCGAACTGATTTGTGTCCTTTGGATTCAAATTTATCTTTGGAAACTAATAGTGCCTTTGCTACTATATCTAAATTGCAGTCATACATAATTGTTCCATGATGCATAATCCGGTTTTCCTTTGTATACTGTGAATTTCCCGAAAATTTTCTATTATTAATTGTCATATCATTTCTTCCAGAAAGCTGGGCATCCACATGAATACATTTTAATGCATGAATTACTGGCATACAAAACTTTGAAAAGTCGAACAGTTCATCTTCTTTATCTGCAATAAATGTATAATTAATATTTCCCATATCATGATAAACAGCACCACCACCAGATAGCCTGCGAACAACTTTAATTCCATTTTCATCCACAAATTTCTGATTAATTTCTTCTATTGTATTTTGATTTTTACCAACTACAATTGTATTACTATTCTGCCACAGAATAAAATACCCATGCTTTCGATCTAACTGATCAAATACATATTGTTCTAGTGCAAGATTAAAATAAGAATCATTGCTTTTACTTTCAATAAAATACATTCTCTATTCACCTCCAGATGAAACTATGATTTGATATTTCTTTCCTGGCTTAGTTAAAAAAAGTGCCTTGTTTTCATTATCATATTTCTTAATATCCCTTTTTACCATTTTCTGAAGATGATATTTATCTTCCTTTTCTTCTGGAAGATGATATACAAAAATCCGATCTAAATACTTTATTTTCTTTAAAATATTTTGACCTGACTCATTATGATAAAATAGTGGATTTACAAAAATTCCATGTAGTTTCTTTCCCCAGAAAGACTTTAATTCTTGAGTGAAAAAATCCATGTCTGATGTAACTAAAAGTCTTGTTGAAAATACATTTAAATACACGCAGTAATGAGGTGTCCTCAAAAATTGTTTTCCTAAGTGTCTCGTATAAAAACATGTGATTTCAACATTATTTTCTAATTCATATTGTCCATGCAGTTGGGGTAAAATCTCGTAGGATATTTTTCTTTTTTTCATAAGTGCAATGCACTCTCGATACCCTATGGTATTTCCCTCTGGTAGCACCACCTTCTTTGGATGGTGTATTTTCAGATATTCTTTAAGTATGTCTCCAGAAAAATGATCATAGTGAAGATGTGTGAAAATAATATAATCCGGATTAGGCAGTTTCCCCTTCTCTTCAAAAATATCTTTTTTTACACAATGAGGGATTGGACTCACATGGAATCCAGTCCCCTCATCGCTGTAAAACCCGTCAATTAAGAACGTAACATTGTTTATTTTAATTAAAACTCCTGCATTTCCAACAAAATATACCTGATATTTCATCTCTTAGTGTCCTCTTGTTCCCCAAACATCAACAGCCGCCTGCAATGCTTCACATTCCTTTGCTGCCTCTAAGATTGTTTTTCCTTCCATTTTTGCTTCAATTGCATGAAGAATCGCTTTTGCTCCAGCTTCTGCCCCCATAGGATGTCCATAAATGCCTCCGCCGGCCATTAGAATACAGTCATTTCCAAGTAAATCCATTAAGTATTCTATTGCCCCTGGCTGCACTCCACCTGCAACTGTCATAAATGACCTCTTGATATTCTTCATTGGTGCAATACACTGTGCATGTGTCTCCACAAATTCATTAGTGCTTAATCCAAATCTACCGCTGTCAGGATAAACCAAAGGCATATCCATTCCCACTAATCTGGCAAGTTTTCCACAAGATAACGCTGTTCCAATTCCCTGTGTCTTTGATCGATAATATGCACCCATTCCTGCACAGTGTCCAAAGATAGGATAGATTAAATTTTCTCGTTTCATGGCACGAATGAAGTCCTCAACTGCACCCCATCCCATGGCTTGGTAATTTACCATCAGTGAATTTGCCCCAGCATCAATGGCACGCTTTGCTCGTTCTAACAAATTTTCTCCTGTGATATTGACTGCATATAAACACGTCTTTTCTTTTCCAATCTCCTTAAGCTCTTTCATAACTGCTTTTACCCTGTCTTCCATTGGAGAATACTCTGGATATGACAACAGTTCATCATCTTTGATAACATCTGCTCCACCTAACGCTGCCCCACGGGCACCTTTTGCACTTACCTCTGGCGGCACTCCAATACAAGGTTTTAGAATTGCCCCAACCAATGGACGTTCTGGTACTCCAATTAAGTCTCTAATGCCTTCCACTCCAAGAAGTGGTCCTGGAAGTTCTTTTAAAACCTTCTCCGGTAATTCCACATCTACCAGTCGAATTCCTTCTTGCCCTAAAATATTACCCGCCACCGTTGACATAATCATTGGCAAATAAGAAGGAATATTGGCAATTGGGAATGCAATTCTTGCTATACATGCTCTCTCTTCTGCCATTGGATAAATTCCAATTACTTTTCCTCCATATTTTTCAATTACTTCTGGTGTTTCTCCTTCAACATGTGTCCATGTACCAGCACTTTGATCTCCTGCTACTAGCTTAACCCATGCATATAAATCAGGTTCTGTCTCTGATTTCATATAATACGTTGCAATAATAAAATTATCATCTACACTTTCTGGTAGCCTCATTGTTTCAAATTTCATTGATACTCTCCCTTCCTACTTTTTATACATCTGTCTTCTATTATTTTGCTTTTGCTCTCGATACTTTCTAAGAAGTAACGTCCATGCAAATCCAGCGACTGCCAATATACATAAAAATACTGTAAAACTCATATTTATATCTCCTTACTTCATTATGAAATCAATGGAAATAACAACTTTGTTATTTCCATTGATTTGCACTTTCCTAAACAGTTGCAAGGCCAATTACCTTCAAAAGCTGATACATAATCCACGTAATTGGATTTCCACCTTCAGATAAACAACTTGTTAATGTATTTGTATTCTTAAGGGATCCACAAATATATGCAATATTTGTATGAGCTTCTGCCAAAGCTGTCGCACACAAGAAGTAAACTGCAAATACGACAATGGCTGCAATTAATGTATGAACTACATTATCCTTTGCATAATATGCCAGTGGAATAATAAACCAAGGAATTGCAACTAAAGACGCAACCGCTAACATTTTATTTCCTGGAATAATTGACATAGCAGTTACAATTGGTGTCATTAACATGATAACTGTCATGTTACATGAATTACCCATCAATGTTGATGCATCAATACCAATCCAAATCTTCTTACCATGAAGCCGTTTTTCACAAAATTCTTGTGCCGCTCCCGCAATTGGCAATAACCCTTCCATCATAATGGCAATCATTCTTGGAAGCAGAATCATAACAGCTCCCATGTTGACACCTAATAGAAAAATGTTAACTGGATCAAATGCCGCTAAAATCCCAATGATAACACCAATAATAAATCCCATAACCATTGTTTCACCAAAAATACCAAATTTTTCTTGTAAAGAATCTGGATCAGCTTTTACATCTTTTAATCCAGGAATCTTTTGACACAATTTAATGACTGGGAATCCAATCATAGCTGGTGCGATAATCGCTCCTGTTGGCCATGTACAAGCTTCCATTCCGCTTGCTTCTTGGAAAATTGGTGCAACAATATCAGACCACTTCCATGTAATTATCATATAAATTGATGTTGCAATGATTGCACATGGAACATTCTCTGTTGCTCCATAAATCAATGCACCACATGCTAAAAACGACCAGTAATTCCAAAAGTCAATCATTAATGTCTTTGTAAAATTCGTTACCAACAATATTAAGTTCAAAACAATTCCTACAACAATTAAAATACCTCCTACCGGAGATCCCCATGCATACGAGATTAACGACCAGCCCGTATCTACAATGGATAAATTCCATCCTAAACGATGCACCATAGCCTCTGTGGCAGGTGTCATCTTGGCAACTAACATATCCGTTGTAAGATTCATACCTACCATACCAACTGTACCTGTTAATGCTGCTCGAATTGCATCACTTATTTTCATCCGAAAGACAAGTGCTAACACAAACAGACCAATTGGCAAAATTCCATTAGACCCCAAACTTGACATTACCGTGGATAAGCCACTAAAAAAAGCATTCATATAATTCTCCTTTCTTTGAAACATTTTTATATTTAACTACAAAATGCCCTCTCAACAATATTTTTAATATCGTCACACTCCTTTGCATCAATAATTCCCTGTACAACTTGCTGATTTTGAATGACCTCCATCAACTTTGAAATTACCTCTAACTGTCCCTGATTAGTATCCACTGCAAGCATAAAAATTGCCTTCGCCTGTACATACTCATTGTCCACATCAATTCGTTCAAATGTAACGCCCTCTTCTGGTGCCTGCCCCACCAGAATTGCTGTCTTTAACACACCGTCTCGTTCGCAGTGAGGAATTGCCACAGCATTTGGTTCTGTACATATTCCTGTTGCAAATGTATTTTCACGTGCAATGACAGAATCACCATATGTAGCTTTAACCATTCCCCGATCTGCTAAATAATCTGCCATTTCATGCAGCACCTGATCTCTTTTTGTACCTTTGACTTTATACCCAATTATTTGAGGTACATTTATACTCGATTCGATATGAATCACCTCCTAACCTTGTAATATGTTTGTTATGCTCTCGTATCTTTTATTTTGTCAATGCATGAATTAGTTCTTGTTTTACTTTATCCTTTTCACGTCCTGTAATTAAAGGAATTCCATTTACAACTGGTATATCTCCAAAATCTAAAGTTAGCTTTGCCATCAATAAAATTGCATCTGGTTTTAATTGTTTTATCGCTGTTTTACCCTGTGTTGCTGGTCTTTTTTGTACGTTTCCTTTGACCCCGATTTCTTTACATACGTCTTCTGCCATTTTGGCACCAACCGTTGATGTTGCAAATCCCGCTCCACATAATACTAAAATTGTTTTTTTCTCCATAAAATCACCTCATTCTTTTATGATTCAAATACGACAACACCTTTGATCATTTTCCCTGCACGCATATCTTCATATCCTTGTTTCAGATCCTTTAGTTCATAACGAGCTGTAATAAATTTCTTTGCATTTAACTGTCCACTTAAGACAAGACTTAGCGCCTTTTTATTTACCTCAGGTGAATAAGCGGAAGCTCCATATACTGTAATTTCCTTATAATGAATTGCATTTGTGTCAATAATCGTAGCACTCTTTGCGGATATTCCTCCAAAGAAAATAACCTTCCCACGTTTTCTAGTCAGCTTAATTGCATCTGCCTGTGCCTGACCTACTGGACATGCACAAATTACAACGTCAGCACCTCTATTATTTGTCTTCTGCATAATGATTCTTTCTAATTCAGGATCACTACTGCTCATGGTGTAAACATTTTCAAATCCTTGTTTCTTTGCAAGTTCTGCTTTCTCAGGGTTCATTTCCACAATCATTACTTCTTTTGTTCCACGAATTTTTGCAATCTCTCCATGTAAACAACCAATGGTTCCTGCTCCAATTACCACAACCAAATCTTCCATAACGATTCCGGTATTCATTTGGGCATTTAAAACAGAGGATGCTGTTTCTGCAATTACTGTGTCAATTGAATCTACTCCCTCTGGAATCACTGTGAAGCAGCCATTTTCCAGCATGTCATCTGTAAATGACACATATTCAGCAAACCCACCTGGAATCCCTTCTGCTGTTCCAATCATTCTCATATTGTCACACTGATTTTGAATTCCATTTTTACAATACCAGCACTTTCCACATGCAATAACCGGTGCAATGGACAATTTTGTTCCCACATGAAAATTATCATTTTTACTCTCTATAATCTCTCCTGCAATTTCATGTCCAGAAATCGAAGGATATTGTGCTTTAGCGGACCCGCCTCCATATGTTCGTAAATCAGAACCACAAATTCCACATGCAATCGTCTTAACCAAAATTCCATTTTCAGGGCAAGCCGGCGTTTCAACATCTTCATACCGTAAATCTTCTGCACCATATAATACCGCTGCTTTCATCTCATTCTTCCTTTCCTATCACTTTTATGATAAAGTCTCTAATCTCTCTACAAGTGCCGTTAAGAACTTCGCTCCTGTTGCTCCATCAATGACACGATGATCCATATTTAAAGAAATAACCATGGTGTGTCCAATCACAATTTCCCCATTCTTTACTATCGGTACTTCCTCCATTTTTCCTACGGAGATAATCGCTCCATTTGGTGCATTTACAATAGCAGAGAATTGATGAATATTATACATTCCTAAATTACTTACAATAAATGTTCCTCCCTTCAAGTCTTCCATACCAAAGTTCCCTTTTTCAGATTTTCCTTTGATTACTTCCATGCGCTCATGCACTTGATCTAAAGAAATATCATCTACATCATTGATTACTGGAACTAATAATCCTCGTTTGGTATCAACGGCAACTCCCATATTAATATGATCATTCATAATAATCTTTGTTCCATCATCCCAAGATGCATTCATAATCGGATACTCAGCGATTGTATCCGCAACTGCTTTAATTAAAATTGTGGTATATGACATCTTTTTTGGTAAGTTTTTTCTATATGTCATCATGTTCTCACAATTCACTATTGCGCAGTGTGTATATTGTGGAGCCTCCCAGCTCTTAATCATCTGTTTTCCCATGCTCTTACCCAATGGGCTTAATTTTTTCTCACTCATCGACTTCCACCCACGCAATGGTTTTTGTAATTTCGACAGTATCGCCTTCATCAGCCACAATTTCAACTAATGTACCATCTAATGCAGATTCAACTTCAGTTACTGCTTTATCTGTTTCAATTTCAAGAAGAATCTCTCCTTTTTCAACTTTGTCTCCAATTGCTTTCTTCCACTCCAAAATTGTTCCTTCCTCCATATCAAGACCAATCTTAGGCATAATCACTTCTTTCTTCATAATAAATTTCTCCTTTCAAATTTGTTTTATAATTTAAATATCGTTTCTTTTACAATTTCACTAACAGATGGATGTGGAAATACAATTTTTTTAATTTCATCCACCGTTACTTTTTGTCCAATCAGTGCTGCAAGTCCCCAGATAAGCTCTGATGCATAAGTTCCAAGTAAATGAGCACCTGCGAGACAATTTGTCTTAGTATCTAAGAGAAGTTTACACGTTCCTGATTCTTTGTCATTTTCGGCAACGAACCTGCCAGAATACATCATTGGAAGCTCAGCAACCTTGACTTCTAATCCTTTTTCCTTTGCAGATTCTAATGTTTCTCCTACAGATGCCATTTCTGGAAATGTATAAACTACAGATGGAATTACGTTATAATCCATTTTATCTTCAATTCCAAGCATATGATGAACTGCCACTTCACTCTCTCTATATCCAGTATGTGCTAACATAATTTTTCCATTGACATCTCCTGCCGCATATACACCTTTAACTGAAGTACACAAATGCTCATCTGTTACAATCCCTTTCTCCACTTTAACTCCTATATTTTCAAGACCTAACCCTTGTATCACCGGTCTTCGTCCAATACAGAATAAAATTTTGTCCCCTTCTACATTGATTATCTCTCCATTTTTTTCACACACCAAAGAACTTCCTTTTAATTCAACTACCTTTGTATCAAGCATAAATTGAATTCCTTTTTTCTTAAGCTCTTTTTCAAGGAGCTTTGAAAGTTTCACATCCATTGACCCTGCTACTTTATCTAACATTTCAACCACGGTGACTTCTACACCAACGGTGTTAAAATATGTTGCCATTTCAAGTCCAATGACTCCTGCTCCAATGATGGTAAGTTTCTCCGGCAAAGTCTCCTCATCTAAAATCTCTCTGCTTGTAACTGCAAGTCCCTGTTCTAAACTTTCCTTTGTTCCCGGAATATTAGGTATAACAGCTTCTGATCCAGATGCAATTAAAATATTTTTTGCTTTATATTCTTGTTCTTCTGACTTTACAAGAAATCCATCCTCTACTTCCTTCTCAATCACTGCCTTTTGACTGATAACTTTGACTTTATTTTTTTTCATTGTCATGGCAACTCCAGAAACCAGTGTTTTCACCACTTTATTCTTTCTTGCAATCACTTGAGGTATATGTAATTCAACATGTTCGGCAGAAACACCAAATGCTTGTCCACATTTTGCATGATGATAAATCTTTGCACAATTCAAAAGAGTTTTTGTTGGCACACACCCTTCATTTAAACATACTCCGCCAAGATTCTTCTCTTCAAATAAAACTGCCTGCATCCCACCTTCCGCTGCTCTTTGTGCTGCCAAGTAACCTGCCGGTCCTCCACCAATGACAATTAAATCTGCTGTATCCATAATTCTCCTTTCTCCCCGTTCTCTATAAAATAGATCTGACTGCTTTTAAAATATTATCTGCATTTGGTACAAATGCATTTTCTAATACAGGAGAAAACGGTACTGGAACATTTGGTGCTCCAACTCGCTTAATCGGTTTCTCTAACTTATCAAATGCTTTTTCCTGAATCACAGATGCAATCTCCGCCCCAAATCCACCTTTTACATTTGCCTCGTGGGCTACCACTGCTTTTCCTGTTTTATTTACAGATGCGATAATTGTATCTGCATCAAATGGCTCTAAACAACGAACATCTACAACTTCCGCTTCTACCCCTTCTTCGGCTAATGTTTCTGCTGCTTTCAATGCTTGATCCACCATGGACGAATAAGCCACAATTGTAATATCCTTGCCTTCTCGTTTTACATCACAGTTATAATCACACTCATAAATCTCATCTGGTACTTCACATTTTTTCTTGTATAACGCTTTGTGTTCAATAAAAATTGTTGGATTATTATCTCGAATTGCTCTTAGCAACAACCCCTTTGCATCATATGCATTGGATGGCATTACCACTCGAATACCAGGAATATGAGCAAGTAAAGCCTCTAAAGATTGGGAATGCTGAGCTCCATTTCCTAAACCGGCACCACCTTGTGTACGTACAACCAATGGTAAACTTACATTTCCACCATACATGTATCTTAGCTTGGCTGCTTGATTCATAATTTGGTCAAAACAAACTCCGATAAAATCAATGTAGGACAATTCCACAACTGGTCGTAATCCCATCATGGATGCACCGATTGCAACCCCCATGATTGCATTTTCAGATATTGGTGTATCCATAATTCTTTCTTCTCCAAAATTGTCAATTAAATCATAAGAGCATCGAAGCTGTCCCCCATAAGTTGCAATATCTTCACCAATCGAAAATACAGAAGGATCACTGTTAAATGCGATATGAAGTGCTTCATTGATTGCCTGACGCATAGATATTTTTCTCATTTTCATTCCTCCTTCTATTATTTTGCGAATGCTTTCCATTGGATATTTGCATAAGTGGCATCATATAAATCGTTTTGTAAATCCTTTGGATCTGGTTCTTTTTCTTTCTTTGCACTTTCACTTGCAGCTAAGACAATCTTTTCTTCTTCTTTTTTCATTGTCTTGAAATCTTCCTCTGTGCATCCATAGGTTTCACTTAATAATTTCTCTGCACGAAGAATTGGTGATTTATCTTTCCAAGCATTTACTTCTTCACGTGTGCGGTAATTTTCGTTATCACCATAATAATGACCTGCCATTCTGTAAGTTTTCATTTCCATGAGAATTGGGCCAGCACCATTTCGAACCTTATCACAGGCTTTTCCAAACTCTCTATAAGTTTCCTCAATATCATTTCCATCTACTGTAATTCCTTCAATTCCGTATCCAACCGCCCTACTACTTATGTTTTCTATGTTCGTTGATTTTTTTACACTGGTAGAGATTGCATATTGGTTATTTTCACAAATGAAGATAACTGGAAGTTTAAACACAGATGCAAAGTTAACTGATTCATGGAAAGTTCCTTCATTGCAGGCTCCATCACCGAAAAAACATACCGCAACATTTTTTGTCTTATTGTATTTCAATGCAAATCCTGCACCAACTGAAATTGGAATTCCCCCTCCAACAATACCATTCGCTCCTAACATTCCAATTGACATATCTGCAATATGCATGGAACCACCTTTTCCCTTGCAGTATCCACTTTCCCTTGCCATAAGCTCGGCAAACATTTTTTTCATATCGGCACCTTTTGCGATACAGTGTCCATGTCCTCTATGGGTTGATGTAATATAATCATTATCTGATAGATGCGCACATACGCCAACTGCAATTGCCTCTTCCCCGTTATAGGTATGAACTGCTGCACGAGTTAAATTCATCTTTGCAAGTTCAATTGCCTCATCTTCAAATGCTCGGATGCGAACCATCTGTCTGTAAAAATCCAATAACTTTTCTTTGGACATTTCATAATTATTCATGATTGTCAATGTTCTCCTTTCAATCTATGTGATTATCTTTGGTTTCCTTAACTTATGACTGAATTTTAGCATAGTCATTTTTGTCAGACAATTAGGATTGTACTTTTATCGGTGCAATTTGTTTCCGTCATTTTGAATAGTTTTTCTTGTGATAACATTAAAATTTTGTTAATATTAACTTTATACTTAAAGTTATCAAAGGAGGCGTCAGATTATGAATCAGAAACAATTTCAACTTATAACACTATTTACATCCTATGAAAAGAAACAATTTACCTATGATGAACTAAGCAAAATACTTGAAGTTGGGAAGCGTTCTGTCAGCAACTATATTGCTGATATTAATGACTTCTTAACGGAACATGATTTTCATACCATTCAGGTAACTCCAGATAATTCACTTCAATTAGACAGTTCCTTCTATGAACTTCAATTAATTCGAGAAAAGTATTTCTCTCGTCCATTAAGTGACTATCACTTTTCTAGCGAAGAACGAATTACCATCATGAAAATACTCTTATTTAAGCAGGATATTGTATCCACATCAAACTTTATTTACTCCTTGGATATTAGTAAAAAGACATGCCTTTCTGATATGAAAGTAGTTGCAAAGGATCTTGCAAATATAGGTGTCATATTGCAGGCAAGCACACAAGGTTACCAAGTAGATGCAACAGAGATTTATCGCCGAGATTATCTCATCAATATTTTCTTTGCCTTTCTCAACACCTCTGAGAACAATTCCTCTTTTCCCGGCATTAATTTTTGGGTGACGAAGAAATATAACATGAAATTATTCCGTAAACAGTTGTTTCCTATTTTGCTAAATTGGCAAAAAGAGAACAATATTACAATTAAGGATTATCAGTTTTATCAATTGCTTTGGATTTTAGCGATTATCATTGACCGCATCAAAGAAAAGCATTTTATTTCCAATTTCCCCTGTAATTTGTCTACACATTCCATAACTGCAAGCGAAAGCCTATATCGTCGGTTAAGTAAACTTTTTTTAATCGAAGTTCCAATTGAGGAAATACATTTTTTCGCTTCCTATTTAGAAGATTTATCCCTAATCTCACAGCCTCAGTCTCCCCTTGGTTCCATTCCATCCAATGCCATTATCCACGCATTTTTAGTTAATATTTCACACGATTTAAAAATGAACCTTACCGATGACAATAGCTTATATACCCAGTTATCCCTTCATATCAAGAGTTTCTTTTCCCTTATTGAACGAAACACTAGTTTTGACCAGAGTATATTCAAAGATTTAGAAGAAAATTATCCTAAGATTTGTCAATCCATTAAAAATAATCTGTATATTTTAGAGCAGAGTTTTCATCGAATTTACAATCAAAGTGAAGTTGGTTTTCTTGTCATGCACATTGCGGCTGCCGTATCCAAAATATTGTCAGAACAGCATGAACTTCTGATTCTTTTAGTTTGTGATTCAAACTCAACGACTTCATATATTACAAATAAATTAAACTATTACTGCAATGTAAAAAATATCGACATGATACCTTCCTTTGAATACGAAAGCTATATGTCTCATGCCAATACACCGCCGGATTTAATTATTACAGTTGAACAGCCTGTGAAAACAACACTTCCAATCGTGTCTGTTTCTCCTGTTCTGTCTCATTCAGATTTGACACAAATTCAGAACAAGATATATGAAATCAAGAAAAAAGAGGACAATCTTCTAAATAAAAAATCCGCTTCAAAGTTTAAGTCCACCGAGAAATCAATGATTATTCTTTCTCCTGACTATGTATCTCTTGACGTTGAGGCCAGTTCTTGGAGAAATGCCCTTTCTCAAAGTGGCAATGTATTAAAAAGCAAGAATCTAATTGATCAAAATTACATTGAACTTATGATTAGTAATGTAGAAAATAATGGTGCATATTTTGTTTTTTGGCCAAGAGTTGCTTTGGCACATGCAAATATAGAATCTAAGTCTATTTCATTTTCCGCTTCATTTACACGGTTAAAAGAACCAATTTGTTTTGGAAATAAATTAAATGATCCAGTGCAATATATTTTCACTTTTATTGCATCTGATATTGAGAAAAACTATGATAAGATTATAGATATTATTAAACTGGCTTCCAGTCCTACTCTATTTCAACATATAGATCAGGCAAAGACGGTAGAAGAAGTTTATCGATTAATTCATTTAGAAGAGTTGAACTTATTATAAAAGAAAATCCCGGAGAAAATATCACGCTATTTTCTCCAGGATTCTTATTGTCTTTTACATTCTCTTCTTAAGTACAAAAAATAAAATAATTAAAAATATTACACCAGCTCCTCCAACTCCTATGTAAATTCGTTGCTGATGTCTCTTTCTTTTTTGTGCTTCTTTTTTTTGTTTTTCTACTTTCTTTTTTTGCTGTGCAAGCTCTTCTTTGCTTTGTTTTTCTGTGGTTGTTTCGGTCGTCTTTTTAGACACCTTTGTCTCAGAGGAAACCACCTCACCTAGAGCCTTAACCATCGCAATTGTTTCTTCCTCATTTTTAGAATCTGTATTTTTTGATTTTTCAGTGGTGGATTTCTTCTTAGAATCACTCTTCTCCTTAGGCTCCTCCGTCACTGCCTCTCCTTGATCGTTCCACTTTCCCTTTTTATAGTCCGCATAAGCCTGCTCAGCTCCTGCTCTCGTGGGTGCATATCCATGTGCAGAAAGCCATGCTTTCGCTTGATTAATCTCTTCTTGTGTATAGGCATACGAAACCGTTGGGCATGCTGTCAACGTAAGGATGCATCCAGTTACCGTAAACGCTAATATTAGTAATATTTTTTTCATAATTGTCCTTTCTGTATTTATATTAATTTAAGAATTTCTTCCGGCTGGGATACAAAAACAGTTGCCCCCTGCTTCCTTAAGAAATCCTCATCTCGAAATCCCCATCGTACAATAATGTGATCTAACTTTGCGTTTTGTGCTGTTGCAAAGTCTACTTCTGAATCTCCAATATAAACAGCGTCTTTGGCTTCTACCTTTAACTCCTTTAATGTAGCAAACACAGAATCTGGTGCCGGCTTCTTTCGGATTTCTTCCTTTTCCCCTAATGCACAATGAAACAGCCCTGGAAAATACTCCTTACAAAGATCTTGCACTGCATCATCTGCCTTATTTGAAACAACAGCAGTCAAATACCCCTTTTCTTTTAACTCCTTTAAAAGTTCTAAAATCCCGTCATATGGTTTTGTTTTTATAGCACAATGCTCTTGATAATATGCTTTAAACTCCATATACACGCGGTTTAGATCATCTTGGGAAATGCCTTCTGGTACAGCTCTTTCGATTAACTTTTGAATCCCATTTCCAACAAAGCTGCGAACCTCCTCCATACTTCTAAGGGGATACTGATTCTTCTTTAACACAACATTCAAACTGTCCTTAAGGTCATCTAATGTATTTAAAATCGTTCCGTCCATATCAAATATAATTGCCTTGTACTTCATCCTTATCCTCCTGTAAAATGTTCTTTTTATATTCTATGTATTGTTTAATCATCTTCACGGTTCCCTTAATCCCAATGTGTCCAGAATCAATGGTTAACTGATAGTGCTTTGCAATTCCCCAATGTTGTCCTGTACAATATTTTTGAAAGGAGGCTCTTCGATCATCATACTTTTTCATTAATTCCCTTGCCTTCTTTTCATTTAACTCATGCTTTTTCATGAGTCTTTGAATTCTTATTTCCTCGTCTGCATGAATAAAAATAGTAGTCACATCCTCTTCATCTTTGAAAATATAATTAGAACAATGACCAATGATAACCAGATCTTTTTTTGCTGTCATCTCTTTTACCAATTGAAAAGAACGTTTCTGGAGACTGTCGTCTCCATATCCTAATGCAAGGCTGTAAAGGAGACTGTTTATGGGTGTTTCATCAATAAAATTACGATTCTCCTCATACTGATGAAGTGCCTTTGCCTCTTCCATTAATCTTCTCTTATCAAACAGCTCAATTCCAAAATCTTTGGCAAGACTACTTGCTACAGCATGTCCACCACTTCCACATTCTCTTGCTATTGTAATAACCACGATTCTGCCTCCTATATAATTCCTGCAAATATTGCTGCGAATATAACACTCATAAGCCCTGTGACTGCAATTGACAGACTGCTCATGGCTCCCTCAATCTCTCCCATTTCCATTGCTTTTGCCGTTCCGATTGCATGGGCTGACGAGCCAAGTCCAATGCCTTTTGCAATTGGATTATGAATTTGAAATACTTTAAACACAATATCTGCAATCATATTTCCAAAAACTCCAGTAATAATAATGGATACAACTGTAATCGTTACAATTCCACCCATTTCCTGCGATAATCCCATCCCAATTGCGGTGGTAATAGACTTTGGAAGCATGGTTACATATTCTTCATGAGTAAAATGAAACATAACTGCAAATGCCAGAACCGTACACATTGTAGTTATAACTCCTGCTAAAATCCCTGCCAAAATCGCTTTCCAATTATCTTTTAGCAATTGAATTTGTTCATATAAAGGAATCGCCAGACACACCGTAGCTGGCGTTAAAAGATAGCTTAAATATTTTGCACCTTCATTAAAATCATCATATTTTATGCGAAATACAGCTAAAAATAAAATAATAACAACAATTGAAATTAACAACGGATTTAAAATTGCCCATTTGTATTTCTTCTTTAAGTATAAGCCAAGCTCATAACTTAACACACTTATCATCACGCCAAAAAAACTAGAATTACTTATGATGTCTCTCACTTACGCTTCCTCTCATTCCAACGAATCATCTGCTGCGTTACCAATCCTGAAACTCCCATGACTAAAATTGTGGAAACCACAATGGTGATGACCACCGGTCCACAAATTGGCCGAAATACATTCCATGCAGCCATAATTCCCACTGCTGCCGGAATAAACATCATTGGCATAGTTTCAATTAAAAACATTCCAGCACGATTCACATCTTCTGTCTTAACAATTCCTGTCATCAATGCCGTCAACATAAATACAAGTCCATAAATACTTGCCGGTACTGGCAGCGGCAACAGTTCCCTGGCACACTCTCCCAAGAAACTAATCAATAAAATGATTGCAAACTGCTTCATAAATTTCATCTAACTTCGCTCCTTCGTCTTCACTACTTCTGAAACAATATATTTAGGGCGCATTTTAATCTCATCATATATTTTTGAAATATAATATCCAATCACTCCAAGACTAAACATAAGAATACTTCCCGTCAAAAGAACAAGAAGAATAACTGTAGTAAATCCCTCAACAGAGTGTCCCATAAAATATTTTACAAGAGACTGTATTCCTAAAATCACCGCAAATACAAAAAAAATGATTCCACATGCGGTAACAACCTGCATAATTGAAGAACTAAATGATGCAATTCCATTAATCGCATATTTTACAAGGGATTTGAAAGACCATTTTGATTCCCCTGCTTCTCGTTCTTGGACATCAAACTCCACATAAGTAGTCTTAAATCCTACCCACGATGATAATGCCCTAAAAAATATATTCCTCTCTGGAAGCTTACAATACTCATCCACAACTTTACGATCCAGCAACTTGAAATCCGATGCTTTTGACATATCGATTCCTGTTGCATTGCTAATTAATTTATAGAAAGTTTTTGCAAATAGCTTATAAATTATACCCTCTTTTCCTCTGCTGGACTTAATTCCTTCCACAACCTGGAATCCATCTTCCCATAGGTGATACATTTGCGTTAATGTTTCCGGTGGATGCTGAAGATCACAATCCATCACAGCAACACAATCTCCCTTCGCATAATCTAAACCAGCGGCAAGAGCTGCTTCCTTACCAAAATTCCTTGAAAACGTTATTCCCACAACCTGTGAATATTCTTTTGACATAAGACAAATCTTCTTCCATGTTGCATCTGTTGATCCATCATCTATAAAAATTAATTCCACCTCTATATTTTCTTTTTTCATTAAAGACAAAATAACATCTGTTACTTTTTCTATATTGGCTTCTTCATTATATGAAGGTAATACAATTGATAACATCGCTTCTCCTCTGCTCTTTCTATTCTAGTTTAATTTATTGTAGCATAATTTTCCCATAAACAGAACCCTCCCTCTTACTGTATTCCTACATTGACACTATGCTCGTGAAAAAGTACAATAAAGGTAAGACAACCAAAAAAGGAGGGGTTTTATGGGATGTCATAAAAAAAAGGGATTTACTTTAGTTGAATTAATCGTTGTCCTTTTAATTTTAGGAATTTTAATTGCTCTTTTAATTCCTGCGCTAACAGGCTATATGGAAAAGGCAAAGAAAAAAAGTATTCTCGTAGAGGCAAGACAGTCTGTGGAGGCTGCTCAGACACTATATTCTGAAAGCTATGGTCTTAAAAATACACCTAGTATTGATGAAATTAAGAAACTAGCAGAAGTAGATGGAATCCTATCCAACATTGAGGTTTCCAGCGGTCATCTACTTCATCTAACCTATACCAACAAAGGATACACCGTTGTATACTGTAAGAATTACCAAAGTTGTTCACAACACAGTGAATTATATAATTTCCAAGAAAACAGTTCTACGGACGATTCAAATAAAAGCGACGAAACAACCTATTATTTTACCGGTCAAGATGGAAAACAGATTGCTCTTCCTGTCACTTTCAATGTAGATACACTGTTTGACAATGGCGAAAATGAATGGGGAATTCTTATGAACGATAAAGACATTCTTTATTGCAATGGCAAATATTACTGGGTAAAAACATCATTTTATCTTACCCCAAAGACTCAAAATATTTCTGAGGTAGTATCCAACCAATGTTTAGAATTGGCATCTCAAGTAAGCACTCCAGATAGCGATTCCAAGGGTGGTGACATTCGATACAAAGATGGTCATTATGATATATATTTGCCATATCACTCATCTTCTGACGCCTATACCTATGAAGCTTATTGGCATAAATTAAATACAAAATAACCAAAAAAGGATTCAATTTTTATTCAATTGAATCCTTTTTTTACTTTCCTATTCAAATATTACTGTTCCAATCACATCTACACCTTGTCGTGTAAACACTTCTAATTCTTTCCTTATATCTAAATTCAATGATTTCTCAAGTTCCTCAACCAATACAACTGCATCAGCTGTTGCCATATCAAGCATAGCCTGTGGATCATACAACACACATGGTGTCTTCATAACTTCAATTCCAGCATCCATTAGGACCTTCATCATATGATCAATAAACTTCTCTTGTTTTTCATTCATATAACTTCCAGTCAGCAACACCCTCTGATACTTCTTTTTCTCCACAACAACCTTAATTCCTGCTTCAATCATATGAAAAGATTCATCATAAGCAAACTTTCTTTGACGACCTTTGAAAATTCTATAAATCCAACTATCTACGGATTTCTTCTTCTCTTCTATTATCACACCTAACTGCTTAATTCCATAAATAGATTCTACTTGATCTTCTGTATGAAGTCTTCCACTTATAAGATAAAAAACAAATACATATGCACAAATAGCAAATGCTCCTAACACTGCACCGATTAAAACATACTTTTTGCTCACAGATGGTTTTATCTGCGTTTTAACTACTTGTTTTTTTACTTGTTTTGCTGAAGAATTACTTTCTTGTAATAACTCCTTTAGATATGCCTTTTGGTTGTCATCTAATCCAGCTGCAGTAACTAAACTATTCACCTTTCCCTGATTATCAGCAAGGGATGATACCTTGTTATTTTGGGCAGTGTATACATACTCGCTATATCCCTTTGAGTATCGACTTGTAATATAACTTAACCGATACTCTCCAACCTTATCTTTAATCTCCTTCTCAACTGAAGACATATGATTCATTAAAGTATCTGCTACCGCCTCACAGAAATTTTGATTTTCACCATAAACATAAACTGATAAAATACTTTGTGTGTTATTCTGCATGTTATTCTGTACATAAACTTTTGTTCCATCTACATCGTTCTGTTCTCTATCTCCAGCAGAAACACTAATCAATTCCTTTACATACTTCTGATCTAACTTCTTCTTAAGTCCATAACTTTTGATGTCTTTATTCACCTTTTGAGTCAATTCACTCAAAATGTTATCTCTCACCAAAAGCTTCTCGTATGCCGATTCAATTGCCGACAACTTAGTCACATCTGAAGTCTTAATTAAATAAGTAATCTCTCCAGACACTACATTGTTTACATCTAAGTTCATAAGCACAGACTCACTCATATATTCTTGTGTATTATCTATGAGATACTGTGCTCCCTTCACTTGATTGTAAAGAGTCAAAACCTCTTCCTTCTGCTCATTTTCCAGCACATCCCCAGCAGAAACTTCTACCTGTGAATTCTTCTGTTGTTCTGCCTCTTTATAACTAGACAAAAAACTAAATCCACCTAAGGCCAAAGCTCCCAGAATCATCCATACTAGAATCATTTTCCACTTTAATGCCACATGATATATCAAATCTAACAAATCGATTTCTATTTCCTCTGTGTATCTTTGTTCCATTCTATCTTCTCCTAAATATTTCTATAATAACCACAATTCTTAATATTGTACGCTATTCTTTAGCTTAGCGCAAGTTTTTCCTATTTTTTGTAAGAAAAATTTCTTCTATAATATATCTGATACCCTTTTATCCAAAATTATAGGAGGCCTATATGATCTTTATTTATAACCAACAGACACGCCAAATCAAACATTTTTTATCTTTATTGAAGATAGAACGGAATCTCTCGCCCCTTACACTAAAATCATATTCCTACGACTTATTTCAATTTATAGACTGGCACAAACACACCAAGCAATTAAAAATTCATCAAAAAAGCGTCTTAAACTATTTTG
>JAQVEG010000054.1 GCA_028697725.1 Anaerostipes sp. | reverse complement strand
TGCGACATACGGACGCGACATTGTTCAACATAGGAAAATCGAAATTAGGGCAAACGATAGGGCAGTTTATTTCAATTCGTAAACTGCTTTATCGTTTACCCTAACATCGATTGGTTCCTAATCAATTTTTTATCATCACCCACAAATGCCATATTTCTACATGTGGTTTGGAATCTTTTCTTCATAATCAGCAAAGGGATATCATTAGGTGCGCGAAATTCTGTTACATCTCCATTATCTCCTGCTAGTTCATCGGTATAGATTATCTCGTCTACCATGGACTCTAATCCTAGACTCTCCACCTTCGCTCTTTGTACAAGGGGATCTCCATCGGTAATAATTCCAACACTTCTTTTTTGTTTATGTAACTCAAAGAATAGCTCCTGTACGCCGTCATAAAGTTCAATATTTGGCTTGTGAAATCTGACCGTTTCTTCACACAATTCCATCATCTCCTCTGAGTAAGCTCCCACTTCCTTTAATACTGTTTCAAATGGTGGCTTTCCCTTTTCTAAGGCAACACATAACTTATTAAATACCTGTGGAATTTTCCTAAGCTTAGTCTTTCTTGCGACTTCATGATACCCACTTCTTAAGTAATCACGCTCTGAGTACAGAGTATCATCCAAATCAAATATCACTGTGTCAATGGATGGATTTATCTCATACAAATCAGTAAATGACGTAATTTCATGGATTGGCTGTTCTGCCTGATTTAGGCAGACACTTTTTTCAAACTGTCCAAAAACGGTGTTATGATCTGCTGCATTGGGACGATATCCAATTGTCATTCCTAACATCATCTGATACAATGCTGCTGGTGCATCTGCACCTGCCTTAATGGCAATGGTTGCATTATCTCCGAATCTTGGTTCCACTCTAATGTAGTAATTTCTTCCTGTTTTCTTCTGTTTTGTCATCTTAATTGTAAGAGGACCAACTGGGCGGAAGGTCTGTATAATTCGCTTAACTTCAGTCTCGATTTGCTCATCGTTTACCACACGAAATCTGGATGTTTCCTGCCCTCTCGCTTTTTCACTCACTTTTGGAGTAATATAAACGGGATTTCCTGAATAATCACAGAACACGTCAATTTCGTATAGGGTTCCTTCAATAAATGGTCGAACTAAAATCCGATTATATTTTTCTGCTATATAGTACAAATCTTTTCGATTGTCAATCTTGAAAGAATCAACAATGTTGTCTCTCTCATCTAATACCTCTAACAGGCATGGATAATCCTCTTTATAATCTTGAATATAATGCACTGCCTGAGGACTTAACACTCCACTGACACGGAAAAAATGTGCTGTCCAAATCTTATTGCTGCAAAATGTAACATGTTCTTCTTTTGATATAAGAACCCTTGTCCCAACTGCTGCAAAATCATCCATTCGCTGTGATAGGAGAAAGATTTCCTGATCATTAAAAGGAATCAATACTTCAATCTTCTCTTTTTTACAAATGGATAACAACTTTGTTATATATCCATTTTCCCCTACCTTTGGCACTTCATATCTTTGATGACATTTCAAAAGTGCTGGATCCTTTTCGTTTCTGCTGGCCCCAACCAAGTATACATCCGTTCCCATAACACCTGCTGCATATAGAAATGTTTCCATCAGTTCAAGCCTATTGTCTGGTGAAATAAACAGAATTCTTAATTGCTTATCATGTTTATATTTTGAAAATCTACGACGATTGGTTCCTCGAAATGCATCTGCGGTCACAGACTCGTAGGCATTAATTCCTGCTCTTGAAACTACTTTTAAAAATGTATTTGCAATAATTCTAATATCCAAAAGAAAGGATATCTTTTCCACATATTGAATATCAAACTCAAATTTTTCTTCCCAGCTAATTGCATTTCGCCCATTGATCTGAGCAAGTCCTGTAAGTCCCGGCCTCACCTCGTGTCGTCTCATTTGACGATGATTATAGACGTCAATATATTGATTCAAAAGTGGTCTTGGACCTACAAAACTCATATGTCCAAATAAAATATTAAAAAATTCTGGCAGTTCATCTAGACTTGTGGAACGAAGCATTTGACCGAATCTTGTCAATCGAATACTATCAGGCAATAATTTTCCGTCTTCCCCTCTCTCATCTGACATGGTTCGGAATTTATACAAGGTAAATATTTTATTATGGAATCCAGGACGTTCCTGCTTAAAAATAATAGGTGTTCCTAGTTTGAATCGAACCAAGATTGCAATCAACAGCAAAAATGGACTTGATACTATAATACATATCAAGGAAAGTAAAATATCAAAAATTCTTTTTATAATATGTTGATACATAATCTCTCCATTCTACTACTTTACCATTTTTTGAATAATGTCAATAATCTGCTTCATGTCTTCTGGCGTATTCTTGATATCACTTGGAAGACAAATTCCCTTAGAAAATATTTCTTCACATACAGGTACTTCTCCCTCATTTCTATGGGAGAAAAATTCACAGTCTTTAAACACTGGCTGCATATGTAATGGTTTCCATACAGGTCTGCTCTCGATATTTTCTTTTTCCAAAGCATCCATAATATCATTTACTGTAGCCTTTATTTCTGGTTCTATGGTGATACATGACAACCAAAAATTAGGCTTGGCTTTCTCTTGTTCATAGGGATTCATGTTAATTCCCTTGATATCCGAAAATGCCTTTTTATAGGTTTCATAGATTGCTTTTTTCTTTTGAATATGCTCTTCAATATGCATAAGTTGGCCTCTTCCAATTCCTGCAACAATATTAGACATACGGTAATTATAGCCAATCTCCTTATGCTCATAATGTCTCTTGGGTTCTCTTGCCTGTGTTGCCAAAAATAATGCCTTCTTTGTATATGCTTCCTTCTTAGACGCTAACATTCCACCTCCAGAAGTTGTAATAATCTTATTCCCATTAAAAGAAAATGCTGCAAGTTCTCCAAAGTTTCCAGTTTGCTGTCCTTTATAAAAAGCACCTAGACTTTCTGCTGCATCTTCTATGAGTGGCACCTTATAATCTTCACATATCTGCTGAATCTCTTCTATCTTTGCCGGTGTTCCATACAAATGAACCACAATCACTGCTTTGGCTTCTGGATGTGCTTGCAATGCTCTTTTTAAGGCTTCTGGTGACATATTCCATGTCTCTGGTTCACTATCAACATATACAATCTTTCCTTTTTCATAAGCAATTGGATTGGCTGTTGCTGAAAATGTAAAGGATGAACAGATGACGGTGTCCCCTTGCTGAATGTGAAGTAACTTTAATGCCAAATGAATGGCTGCTGTTCCTGCACTTAACGCTGTGCAATATGGAATTCCTGTATAAGCTTCCATCTCTTGTTCAAATCCATTGACATTGGGTCCAAGAGGTGCAATCCAGTTGGTATCAAAGGCTTCCTGTATAAATTTTTGTTCATCGCCGTACATTGTTGGCGATGCCATGTAAATTCTCTTACTCATGCCTGTCTCCTAGCTTTTTATTGTATACTCAGGGACAATCTTCTTTACAATACAACGAATATCCTCTGATTCATTAAACGCTGCTTCTCTTAATTCTTCTAACAATTCCTTTAATTTATCTTCATTCAGTTTTATTGGATGTCCAATAAAGATTCGCTGATTGTCTGTTTTATCTTGGTTACTTTCGTCAATTAAAAGCTCTTCGTATAGCTTCTCTCCTGGACGCAGTCCTGTATATTCAATCTGAATATCTTCTCCTAAAGTAAGTCCTGACAAACGAATCATATTCTTTGCAAGATCAAGAATCTTCACTGGCTCTCCCATGTCAAGAATAAATATCTCTCCACCCTTTGCATATGCTCCTGCCTGAAGAACAAGACTTACAGCTTCTGGAATTGTCATGAAATATCGGATAATATCTGGGTGCGTCACTGTTACTGGACCACCCTCTTCAATCTGCTTACGAAACAAAGGAACTACACTTCCATTACTTCCAAGTACATTTCCAAAACGAACCGCTACAAACTCTGTGTTTGAATGCTCGTTATAACTTTGAATTATCATCTCACAAATTCTTTTCGATGCACCCATAATATTAGTTGGTCTTACTGCCTTATCTGTGGATATCATAACCATCTTCTTTACTCCTAAAAGATCGGCTTCCTTCACCACATTTAAAGTACCAAATACATTATTTCGGATGGCATCACATGGACTATCTTCCATTAATGGTACGTGCTTATGTGCCGCTGCATGAAATACAATATCTGGCTTATACTTTTCAAATATCTTATGTACTCGCACACGGTTCTGCACTGTTGCTATTAATATCTTTATATCAATATCTGAATGATTCTTCTGTAATTCCATCTGAAGGTTATACACATTGTTCTCGTAATTATCAAGAATAATCAACTGTTTAGGCTTATTGTCCACAATCTGCCTGCAAAGCTCACTTCCAATGGATCCGCCGCCTCCAGTGACTAAAACACATCTGCCCTTTACATAATCCATAACCAGATCCATATTAGTTCGCACTACATCTCGTCCAAGGAGATCTTCAATCTTTACCTTACGAATCTTAGATACGGTAACTTCACTGTTAATTAACTGGTAAATCCCAGGAAGTGTACTCATCTTACATTGAGTTTCTTTACAGATTTCAAGAATCTTTTTTCGATTTTCTGTATTCATTGATGGAATTGCAAATATAATTTCCTCAATCTCGTATTGAGATGCTGCACGAACAATCTGTTCTCTTCCCCCCACCACTGGAATTCCAGCAAGCAAGGTTCCCTTTTTATTGGCATCGTCATCAATAATACACCGAACTTTCTTATGCAAATAACCACTTTCCTGAATCTCTCTTGCCATTAGATTTCCTGCTTCTCCTGCTCCAATAATCATCACTGGAATCTCACGCTTGTAAAGACTTCCCTCAATTCCACCGTTCTTGGGTTTCGTCATGCGAAGACCAAATCGGGTTAAGAATGTCAGGATAACAAAAAAGATTCCATAGATTATAGGAAAGCTTCGAGGAATATACCAATTCAAAAGATTTATTCCAACAAATTGGAACATGACTGCTAAAAATGCCGCCTTAATCAAATCAACGAAATCATTCACTCCAGACAATCTCCAAAGTCTTGAGTACAATCGATATGCCATAAACAATATCAATGTACAAAATAAATTCAGAGGCAAATAACATACAACTGCTTTTAACATCTCCGGGTCAATTCGATTTGGGAAAAACTCAAAACGAGTCAATAATGCCATCCACGATGACAAAATAATAATCCCTATGTCCGCTATAAATAATACAATAGCTCCCCGTTTTCTTTTTATATATCCCACCATTTTCAGTTCTCCTTGTATCCTATTATACCACATCTAGTCTGCTCTCTATATCATTTCTGAAAAAAAACTACCGGAGAATACCTTTGTTCTCCGATAGTTTTTATTTCCGATGGCATATGGAACCTTAAGTTCCCTTTCAATCAACATTATACGTTGATTTCTGCTGTCATTCCTAAACAGTCTTTATTCTCATCCAAGATTGGCTGAATAATTTCTGCCACAAACTCTTCTGTCTGCTCTGGTGCGCGACCAACAAAGTTCTTTGGTTCCATAATAGACTCTAATTGTTCCATTGTCATTCCAAATGCAGGATCATTTGCAATTCTTTCTAATAAGTCATTATCCTTTCCTTCTTCTTTGACAACTTTTCCAGCAGCCATAGAGTGAGTACGGATTAATTCGTGTAATTCCTGACGATCTCCCCCAGCTTTTACAGCATCCATCATAATATTCTCAGTTGCCATAAATGGAAGTTCTTTCATCAAACGGCTTTCGATTACCTTAGGATATACTACAAGTCCATCTACAACATTTAAATATAAGTCTAAGATTCCATCAATTGCTAAGAATCCTTCTGGTACAGAAAGACGCTTATTGGCTGAATCATCCAATGTTCTTTCAAACCACTGTGTTGATGCAACTAGGGCTGGATTCATAGCATCTGCCATCACATAATCCGCTAAAGAAGCAATACGCTCACTACGCATTGGATTTCTCTTGTATGCCATAGCTGAAGATCCAATCTGATTCTTTTCAAATGGTTCTTCCACTTCCTTTAAGTGCTGAAGCAAACGAATATCATTGGAAAACTTGTGTGCTGACTGTGCAATTCCACTTAGTACATTAACAACTCTAGAATCAACTTTTCTTGAGTATGTTTGTCCTGAAACAGGCTGACATCTAGTGAATCCCATCTTTTGAGCAATCATTCCATCAATCTTTTTGATTGTCTCGTGATCCCCTTCAAATAATTCCAAAAAGCTTGCTTGGGTTCCTGTAGTTCCCTTGGATCCAAGTAATTGCATATTGTCAATTGCATGGTCCAAATCTTCTAAATCATATACCAAATCCATTAACCATAGTGATGCACGCTTTCCAACAGTTGTTGGTTGTGCTGGCTGAAAATGTGTAAATCCAAGGGTTGGCATGTCCTTATATTCTATGGCAAACTTTGCTAATTCATTGATTACATTGATAAGTTTTTTCTTCACTAATTTTAATGCTTCTGTCATGATAATGACATCTGTATTGTCTCCAACGTAACATGAAGTTGCACCTAAGTGAATAATTCCTTTTGCTTTTGGACACTGCACTCCATAAGCATATACATGAGACATAACATCATGACGAACTAACTTTTCACGTTCTTTTGCCACATCATAATTAATATCATCTGCATTTGCTTTTAATTCATCAATCTGTTCTTGTGTAATGTTAAGTCCTAATTCCTTTTCTGTTTCTGCCAATGCAATCCAAAGCTTTCTCCATGTCTTAAACTTCTTATCTGGAGAAAAGATATACTGCATCTCTTTACTTGCATAACGCTCTGATAATGGACTTTGATATTTGTTATTCATAAGACTCTCCTTATTTTTCGTAATTTCCACGAATATCTTCTTTTGGTGGTTCCAATGGATATTTTCCTGTGAAGCATCCCTTACAAATAGGCAATCCTTCTACGATTTCAGACAAACGTTCTTCTCTTAAATATCCTAAACTGTCTGCCCCTATAATATGACAAATTTCATTGACGGAACGATTGTAAGCAATTAACTGTTCTCTTGCCGGAATGTCAGTTCCAAAATAGCATGGCCATAAAAATGGTGGAGAACTAATACGCACATGAACCTGCTTTGCTCCTGCATCACGAAGCATAGATACAATACGATCACTGGTTGTTCCACGTACAATGGAATCATCAATCATAATAACTCTCTTGCCCTTCACTGCTTCTGCTAACACATTAAGTTTTACCTTCACACTTGACTCTCGGCTTCCTTGTCCTGGCTTAATAAAGGTTCTTCCCACGTAACTATTCTTTACAAAAGCGGTTCCGTATGGAATTCCTGATTCCAAAGAATATCCAAGTGCTGCTGCATTCCCTGATTCTGGAACGCCCACTACAATATCTGCATCTACTGGCGAATCCTGTGCTAAATATCTTCCTGATTGGATTCTAGAATGGTATACACTCACTCCATCAATCTCACTGTCTGGTCTTGCAAAATAAATATATTCAAATACACATCTTGCTGACTTTTCTTGTGGAAGGCACAAATCACAATCCGACTTAATTCCATCCTTTGTAATGGTTACAATCTCACCTGGTAATACATCACGAATAAACTCTGCTCCAACCGTATCTAGTGCACAGCTTTCTGATGCCAAAATATAAGCATTGTCACGCTTTCCAATACAAAGCGGCTTAAATCCATAAGGATCTCTTGCCCCAATTAGCTTTCTTGGTGACATAACAATAAGAGAATAAGCACCTTTTATCTTCTTCATCGCCTTGGCAACCGCCTTCTCTACACTATGTGTATTGACACGTTCTCTGGCAATATGATAAGCAATTGTCTCTGAATCAATGGTTGTTTGAAAGATAGCCCCTGAATATTCAAGTTCTCCTCTTAATTCTCGTGCATTGATAAGATTCCCATTGTGAGCAAGTCCTAAAGTTCCCTTGATGTAATTTAAAACCAACGGCTGTGCATTCTCAATGGTACTTTCGCCTGCAGTTGAATATCGAACATGTCCAACCCCAATGTCTCCACCTAATTCACTTAAAGAATCTGGAGTAAATACTTCATTACAAAGTCCCATTCCCTTTTGAGAGTTTACAACTCCCTTAGGTCCATTGGTATCGGAGACTGCGATTCCACAGCTTTCCTGTCCTCTGTGCTGAAGCGCAAACAATCCATAATAAATGGTAGATGCTACGTCATTCCCATCAAAATCGTATATGCCAAATACGCCACATTCTTCTCCTAGTTTATCAAAATGTTCTCTACTCATTCTTTTGGACCTTCCTATAATCCTAGTCTTCTGTATACTTCATCGTAAGCTTCTTCAACGTCACCCATGTCACGACGGAAACGGTCTTTGTCTAGTTTTGCATTTGTCTCAGCATCCCATAATCTACATGTATCTGGTGAGATTTCATCTGCAAGGATTATTTCGCCTTTATATCGTCCAAACTCAATCTTAAAATCAACTAATTTGATTCCAATCTTTAAAAATTCTTCTTTTAATACTTCATTTACTTTAAATGTATATTCTGTAATTGCATCAATCTCTTCTCTCGTAGCTTTTCCTAATGCCAATGCATAATAATCATTGATAAATGGATCTCCAAGTTCGTCATCTTTGTAACTAAATTCTAATGTAGGCTGAAGTAATTCAAATCCTTCTTCAATTCCTAATTTTTTAGAAAAACTTCCTGCTGCAATATTACGAACAATAACTTCTAGAGGTACAATCTCAACCTTCTTTACAACAGTTTCTCTGTCACTTAATTCTTGTACGTAATGTGTTGGGACACCTTTATTTTCAAGAATCTTAAACATATGGTTTGTCATACGGTTATTAACAACACCTTTTCCAACAATTGTTCCCTTCTTTTCTCCATTAAATGCTGTTGCATCATCTTTATAATCAACGATTAATAAGTCGGGATCTTCTGTTTTAAATACTTTTTTTGCTTTTCCTTCATATAATAATTCTTGTTTTTCCATGTTTAAACTCCTTTTTTTGCAAATACAGTTCCATTGAAATACTATCATATTTAATTTATCCATGCAACGATAAATGTCATGTAAATGCTAAGAAAAATTAACATTTACATGACATTGTTTAATTATTTTTTATGAGAGTGGTATCTGGTGGTATCGCTCCTCGCTTAATCTTGGTATAAATAATTCTTCTTACAGACTGATCAATTCTTGATTCTTTTATCTTTCCTTGCTTCACTGCCTCATATACTGCATTGTATGCTTTCTTCAAATCTTCTGGCATTAATACAATATCGACGCCTGCCTGAACTGCCTTTAGGGCTGCCTCTGAAGAGGTATACTTATTGGTAATTGCGTTCATATTAAATGCATCTGTTATAATCATTCCGTCATATTCTAATTCTTTCCTTAGAATCTCAGTTACAACTCGCTCACTGACACTTGCTGGTTCCTTTGTATCACATACATTGGACAATACAATATGAGAAACCATAATTCCATCCACCTTAGACTCAATTCCACTTTTAAATGGTAAAAATTCTGTTTTTCTTAGTTGCTGTATTGTATCTTTGGATTCTACCATTCCACGATGTGTATTACCAACAACTCCTCCACTTCCAGGGAAATGTTTTAATGTGGCCGATATCTGCTGACTTTGCATACTCTTTACTAAGGTACTTATAATACTGGCAACCTCGCTTGCCTTTGTTCCAAAAGAACGATTCCCAATCTCTGTATTCTCTTGGTTTGTCCTTACGTCTGCAACTGGTGCAAAATTCATATTAAAACCTAACGCCTTAAGTTCTTTACTTTGAGTCGTTCCCATGTTTTTGATTTGTTCTTTGGAATATGAACTTCCAATCTCTTCTGCGGTTGGATAAGAAGTCATATTCATATTTGCATTGTTGGAAACTCTGGCAATATCTCCACCTTCCTCATCTGCAGATATAAATAGCGGTATGTAAGAGGCCTTCTGTAAATCATCAATCAAGGCTTTTGTTTGTTCTCTCGTTTTTATGTTCTTGGAGAAAAGGACAACCCCTCCTACCGAATACTTCTTTAATGACTTCTTCATTGCTTCAGATACTTTTGTAGGACTTTTCTTATCAAGAGTCGAAACCTCAACCATAAACAACTGACCAATCTTGTCCTTTAATGACATATCTGCTGTAATGTCTTTCGCCATTCCTGTTAATGTAGCCTCATCAAGGTCTTCCGTCTTCGTTGTGTTAGGCTGCTCTTCTTTTCCATCAATATTGCAGCCAACTAGTCCAAAAAGACATAATATAAATATAGCACTCAGAATTCCTTTTTTCATAGAACTCGTCCCTCTTTCTTTTTTTGCTTTATTATACCATATCTGTATCATCCATCAAGGCTAAAAACCTTATAATTACCTTAAATTGATCTCCATCAATTTCTACATCCATTTTCCCATTACAATTCTTTGTAAAGCTATCCGCAATGGACAATCCTAGCCCTGTTCCTTCATTACTTCTTGCCTTGTCCCCTCGTGCAAATCGCTCCATAATTTCTTCCTTTGTGAAATTCATTTCATAACTTGCTGTATTTTTCACTTCTAGAACGATTTCTTTATCTATATTTTTAATACTAATAAAAATCCTAGTACCTTCCAGAGAATACTTTAATGCATTTTCCAAAATATTTTGTACTACTCTGTACATTCGGTTTACATCCCCTAAGAACAAAGAATGTTTGCTTTGATCCTCAAATACAATTCTACACTTAGATTCCTCGATTTGATTGGATAATTCCACAATCACCTGTTCCACAAGTTTTCTCAAATTCATCATTGCAAAATCGACTTTCACATCTCCACTGCTCGCTTTTGCAAGTTCAAATAAATCTAAAATCAACTGCTGCAAACGTGCTGTCTTATTGCTAAGAATCATAACATAATCTCTTGCCTGTGGAGACAAAGTTTCATCTTTCAATAATAAATCCGTATATCCTACAATAGAAGTCAGCGGAGTTTTTAAGTCATGAGATACATTGGTAATCAAATCAATCTTCATTCGTTCATCCTGCATCTGCTTTTCCAATGCCTCTTCCAAACCACTTCCGATTCTGGAAAGCTGCCCGCTGGCTGATTTATAAACGGAAT
Organism: Anaerostipes sp.; assembly: GCA_028697725.1. Classification (GTDB taxonomy): domain Bacteria; phylum Bacillota; class Clostridia; order Lachnospirales; family Lachnospiraceae; genus Anaerostipes. The sequence goes on along the minus strand of JAQVEG010000054.1, from coordinate 4,783 downwards.
CTTCGGACACTCCTGACTGAAAATCAAAATTACCTTCTGCAATTTCATCAATTTGCTCTACAAGTTTTTCTACTTCTAATACATCATGAATTTCCATGCGATACTGTTGATTTAGATAATGATTCATGACAAGACCAAGCACCACAATTCCAAAAATGGTCCAAAGAGGATAATTTTCGTCAAATCCACTCACCGCCACAATCACTCCACCGATCACACCAATAAACATGCATCTACGAATTAAGTTAAAGCTTTCTTTTCTTTGTCTCATTTGCTTTTCTTGAAACTCCATTCCCTGTAATTCAAGCTCTTTTCTTTGCTTTTTAGAAAGGATAAAATACTTTGTTATTCTGGCTACAAATGTACTTTCTAAAAGCACTCCCTTTTTCATTCTCCATACTAAATCCTGAAGACAAAGTGCCAATGCCAAAATACAAACAAAAGCTCCAAGCCCTGTCACTGTATAGACAAGCAGTCCTTCACTTTCATCAACCTCACATACTGTATTCACCGCATAAACGCAGCCTAATATACCAAATGCAAAGAGGCTCACTGATATTGCAAATACAGCCTCATACCAAACTCTAATGGTTCGCCTAATTATCTCCGGCATTGTCTTTTCCGATGTAAACAAACATATTAACAATAAAATGCCTATAAATTCCGCCATTACAAGACCGGAAAATTTCTTCGCAAATTCCTTTCGGCTTAAAATATAATTGTCATATATCTTTTCATATGACAAATATTTATCCTTTGGCAGCCCAACAATAATCGTTGCTTTTTGAATCCTTGTCTGCTGTGCTTTATTAATATAAAAAGATTCTGGCAAAGCAACATAGAACCCACCTGCCGAATAAAGTGCATAATAATCCGAAGGAACTGCTTTTTCCTCATCGTAATCTAAGTTGCTATATCCATAATCACCATCAATACTTCCATCAGCCTTTAATTTTACATTTCGATTTAGCATGATTTGAAATATTTTTTTCCCTTTGATCTGCTGGCTGATAGGTTCCTTGGAATTAGAATTAGTCAAGATTTTCTTTTCCTCTTCTTTCCCAATGGACTGATATCTAAGAATCATTTTCACAAGAATATCTGTCTTTCCAACACTATAGCCCGTAATTGTTTCATCTGTGTCATCGCAAAGATTTTGATTCACAATCCAGCGTTGCAGTTGTTCATTTAAAATAGACTCGTAATACTCTGAATCCTCAAATTTTGCATTGATATTGGAAACATAATTTAATTTAGGGTCTTTTACATGAAATAGGTATACACCATATACAATTCCAAGACTCAGCATAATGCATATAACAAATGCTGCTATGTATCTAATCTGTTGTTTCAATCTTATATCCAATCCCCCACACCACCTTCAAATATCTAGGATTCTTTGTATCTATCTCTATCTTCTCTCGAATCCTTCGTATGTGTACCATGACAGTATTCTCTGTTGCGTAAGCCGCCTCATTCCATACTCGTTCATATATCTCATCTGCTGAGAATACTCTTCCAGCATATTTCATTAATAATTCCAAAATTCTGTACTCTGTTGCCGTTAGTTTTACTGGCTCCTGGTCTACATATAACCTTTTTTCATCTAAATCTAATGTCAATCCACCCACCACAATTTGATGTTCATCTACTTGGTCCTTAATTCCAAACTGTAAGTAACGTCGCAATTGAGACTGTACTCTTGCCACTAATTCATCTGGACGAAATGGTTTGCTCACATAGTCATCTGCTCCCATAGCAAGCCCAATAATCTTGTCACTTTCTTCTGTTTTTGCAGACAGAATTATAATTGGAATGTTCTTTGTCTCTCTAATCTTCATTACAGCAGATAATCCATCTAATTTAGGCATCATAACGTCAATAATCAATAAGTCAATACTATCATCCATTAACTTATCCATTGCCTCCATCCCATCATAGGCTGTCACAACTTCAAAATCTTCATATTCCAAACGTCTCTTTATCAATGTTACAATTTCTTTATCATCATCTACAACTAAAATTTTCTCACTCACTTTACCTACCTCCTAATCACCCTCTTTATTTTACCCTTTTCTACTACAAACTGCCATTACATCTTTCTAACAATTTTCTTAAGACCATAAAAAAATAGAACTAGAATCTTAAATCCTAGTTCCATTTTATGTACATTGTAAGATATTAGAGATCTATGCTTCCATGGTTTTGCGAATGGCTTTGATAAAGTTTTCGCTGTTTACTGCATTCACATTCTCTAATGTTGTAATTAATGCTAAATCTTTCGTCATAGTTCCACTTTCAATGGTATCAATGGTTGCTTTTTCAAGTTTATCAGCAAATTCCATCAAATCTTTATTTCCATCTAACTCTCCACGCTTTCTAAGTGCCCCTGTCCATGCAAAAATAGTTGCCACTGAGTTTGTTGATGTCTCTTCACCCTTTAAGTGTTTGTAGTAATGACGCTGTACCGTTCCATGGGCTGCTTCATATTCGTAGTTTCCATCTGGAGAAACTAACACAGAAGTCATCATAGCAAGAGAACCAAATGCAGAAGATACCATATCGCTCATAACATCTCCATCGTAGTTCTTACATGCCCAAATATATCCTCCTTCAGACTTCATAACACGAGCTACTGCATCATCAATTAAGGTATAGAAATACTCAATTCCAGCTGCATCAAACTTCTGTGCATAGTCTGCATCGTAAATCTCTTGGAAAATATCTTTAAATGTATGGTCATACTTTTTAGAAATAGTATCTTTTGTAGCAAACCATAAATCTTGTTTTGTATCCAACGCATAATTAAAACAGCTTCTTGCAAAACTTGCAATTGACTTGTCAACATTATGCATTCCTTGAAGCACTCCAGCACCATCAAATTCATGAATCGTTTCTTTTATTACTGTTCCGTCTTCCCCTGTAAATACAAGTTCAGCCTTTCCAGCTCCTGGTGCCTTAATCTCTACACTTTTATATACATCACCATAAGCGTGTCTTGCAATGGTGATTGGCTTCTTCCATGTACGAACCGTTGGTTCAATTCCCTTTACTGTAATTGGTGCTCTGAATACAGTTCCATCTAACATGGCACGAATTGTTCCATTAGGACTCTTCCACATCTCTTTTAAATCATATTCATCCATACGTGCTGCATTTGGTGTAATTGTAGCACACTTTACAGCAACACCGTATTTCTTTGTTGCTTCAGCGGAATCAATGGTTACTTGATCATTTGTCTTATTTCTACATTCAAGACCTAAATCATAATATTCTGTTTTTAAATCAATAAATGGTACTAACAGCTCATCCTTTATCATCTTCCAAAGGATACGTGTCATCTCATCTCCATCCATCTCAACTAATGGTGTCGTCATTGTAATCTTGCTCATGTGGGTTCTCCTTTTCGTATGCTAACTTTAATACATTAAATTGTTACCATTATACAGTAAAACGCCATCTCTCACAAGAAAATATTTCTATGTATCAAAAAAGAAGCAGAAAATCAGTCATAAGATAAGCCAAACTCGTGGAGTAACTCTTGGTATAATTCTTCATCCGTCCGACTCCTCACCAATTCATCCATCCGATTCTGCATCAGCAAAATCTCTGTCAGCTTATCTTTCTTAGCTAAGTTTTCCATCTGCTTTTGCACTTCTTGATTTTGCTTTGATATCTCTTCTTTTTCTTGAGTTAGTTCATCTATTCGCTTTCGATATTTATCTAATGGCAGTTCCATTGCTCCAGGCAGTAATTCTCTCATATCCTCTGAACCTCCCAACTCTTCATAGTGTTCTAAAATATATGAATACAACTTATAGATTAACTCTAATAATTGGTCCCCATCGTCCTCTGTTATATTCCCAGATTTTAGGTTGGTTTCCACACTTCCCAGTATATCATTGTATATAAGATTACGCAATGAGTCCAAGTTTTCTTTGCTCTTTTTCTTGTTAATTAATTTCTTTAGCTTTATAAGCTGAAAAGGAATCAACACGACTAACTTTTTTTGATTTAATTCTTTTAATTCATGTTCTTGGTAATAATAATTCTTCACCTTATAATCAAAGGTTCCCTGACTGCCAAAATCCAATGTCAAAACGCTCTCTGCTTTTTGCTTTTTTCTATCGTCTAAATAGATAACAATTGCCTCTGGGAATTTAATTACATGTGGGTTCTCTCTAGTTTCCATTCCATGATAAAAACCATATTCAAACACTCGAAGCACCATATTTCCATCCTTTTGAATCTGTGCTTCTAGGTGATAGGTCACTCCTTCAATTCGCACAAAAACATCTGCGTAATGGCGCTCCAAAAAATGATTTACAGATTCCTTGTTAAGATATACAACCTCTGCACCTTGTGGGTGATTGGTATCAAACAATCCATTAATTAGATTAATAATAGATAAATTGGAAAGATTAAAAATTCGTTTAAAGATACTGTCATAGATTTGATAAACTGCATTGTTTTCTTTCATAAGAAATGTCCTCCTGAAATGTTTTAAATTTTTAAGAAATAAAAAATTGATATGTATGTCTTCCATTGTACATGTATTTTATCCACTTATCAACCATTATTTTACATTTCAAAAAAAGAATTTAAAAAGGGGCTGTAAAATAACTCCTTAATGAAGAAATGCCAGTTCCAGCAATGTGCTGGTTCTGGCGTTTCTTTGCTTTTTTTATTCAGAATTAAGAACAAATACTAAGATTTTTGTAAAAAAGTGTGCCCTTAATAAAGCTTTGTATAAAACGTTTTATTTTAAGCAACTAACTCTTTT
>JAQVEG010000053.1 GCA_028697725.1 Anaerostipes sp. | reverse complement strand
TACTGTTCTTCTTCTGACATAGTTGGAAGTTTATCCTTTAATCCCAGCTCTCTGTAAATCATTCCGCTAGTATTAAAAAATCGCTTTAGTGGAAGACCACTTTTCTCATGCCAGACTTTTAATTCTTCTGCCGTTGGGTTCTCCTCTTTCATATGTCTTGCCTCATATGACACACCTTGTTCATCTAACCATTTCTTCGCCTTTTTACAGGTACTACATGGTGGATATTGTAAAAATAACATTTAGTAATTCTCTACCTTTCTTTCAAAATATGCTTTTGAGAATCCACAAGTTGGACATTGTTCTGGTGCTTCTGGTCCTTCATGAATATATCCACACTGACGACACTTCCATCCTAACGGAGCATCTCCCTTAAATGTCTTCTCATTTTTCAAAGAATCTAACATCTTTAAGTAACGTTTTTCATGACTTGCTTCTACCTTGGCAACGTTATCAAACTTTACAGCAAGGTCTTCAAATCCTTCTTCTCTTGCTTCCTTTGCCATACGAACATACATATCTGTCCACTCATCATTCTCTCCATCTGCTGCATCTTGAAGATTCTTTGCTGTATCTCCTAATCCATGAAATTCTTCAAACCACATTTTTGCATGTTGTTTTTCTTGTTCTGCTGTTTCCATTAAAATAGCAGCAACTTGCTCGTATCCTTCACGTTTTGCAACTTCTGCAAAATAAGTATATTTATTTCTTGCCTGAGATTCTCCTGCAAATGCTTCCATTAAATTCTTTTCTGTTTTTGTTCCAGCATACTTACTCTCTCCTGCTGCTGCCTCTACAATCTCTTCAAACTTATCGGCTCCAACTTTACATACTGGACATTGCTCAGGTGCGCTATCTCCTTCGTGAATATATCCACATACGGTACATCTAAATTTTTTCATCTCTTTATTCTCCTTTTCTATCTGTTTATCTATAAACTCCTCCACTTGAATCATTCCCTTGGGACCTAAATCAAGTATTCTACTATTATACACTGTATGAAGAAATTCTTCAGCTTTTTCACTGAGAGGATTTCCATAAAACTCTTCATATACTCTCTTAATATCTGGATTCTCATGACTTAATCGAAGAGTCATTTCCTGATCTTTTACATATAAAGAGTGAATTCTTGCATTTCTTATTTCATCTGTCATGGGAACTTCTGTTTTTGGCTGTCCTCCACCACCAATACATCCACCTCGACATGTCATAACTTCAATAAAATCAAACATTTCTTTCTTATGTTCCCAATCTAACATCATTTTACTAACATTCTGGGTTCCATGAATAACACCAAGGGTAAGAGGTATTCCCCCAATCTCTACTTTTGCTTTTCGCACTCCCTCCATTCCTCTGACTGGTTCTAATGTATAGAAATCTTCCGGTGGATTATCTCCTGTAATCATGTAGTAAGCCGTTCTTGCCGCTGCCTCCATAACACCGCCAGTATTCCCAAAAATAACACCTGCACCAGATGCTGCTCCCATGAAAGAATCGTAATCACTATTTTCTAGTGTAGAAAATTCAATTTCCTTTGTTGCCATCCACTGTGCTAATTCTCTTGTTGTAATAACATAATCCATATCTCTCATGGATTCATCCTCATGATAATGTCCAGACGCCTTCATCTCATCACGTCTAATTTCTAATTTCTTAGCAGTACATGGAGTCACTGCCACATTGACAATATTCTTTGGATTAAGATTTTGTTTCTTTGCAAAATAAGTCTTTATGGTTGGTCCCTGCATTCCAATTGGACTTTTAGCACTTGAAATATGTGGTAACAACTCAGGATAAAACGTTTCTGCAAACTTTACCCATGCTGGACAACAGCTTGTAAACTGTGGAAGAGGCTTTGTCTTCTTTGATACTCTCTCCACTAATTCTGCCGCTTCTTCCATAATAGTTAAATCTGCCGCAAAATTAGTATCCAGTACATAATCTGCACCTAATGCCCGAAGGGCTGCAACCATCTTCCCTTCAACAAAGCTTCCTGCCGGCATCCCAAAAGATTCTCCAATCCCAACACGAACAGATGGTGAGGTACTGAAAATCACAATTTTCTCTGGATCTTCTATATGTTTTTGTACCTGCTCATACTCTGGTACTTCTGTAATAGAATTCACTGGACAGACATTGGCACACTGTCCGCAATGAATACAAATGGCAGTATCCCCTGTACTTACCAAATCATACATGGCTCCAACACCAATCTCTTGTTCACACACTCTTCTACACTGACCACACTTGATACAAAGTGATTCATCACGCCGAATGGAAGGATTATCTATTTCAATTGGAATCCGAATCTCACTAAATTTATGTTTTCCCATATAACCTCCTGATTCATATTAATAACAGTAACTATTACTAGTATATCATCTTATTCAGAATTTGCAAGTATAAATAAATAGAAAAGACCAAGGATAAAATACTTCCTTGATCTTTTCTATTTATCAGCCTCCAATTTTTACATTAAGGCCTAGATTTTCTCCTATTTTCTCATATACAATCAAATCTTCTTTTGTTAGACTTTTTATTTCTGCCATTTCATATGGCATCCCTAGTTGTTTATATTTATTAATTCCAAACACATGATAAGGCAACAACTGCACATTTTGAACTTTAAATTTTTTCACAAGGCAAAAGATATCTCTCATCACTGTCTCATTATCATTAAATTCTGGAATGACTGGGACACGAATGACAATTTTATTATGATCTTCCTTTGCAATCCATTCCATATTCTTTAAAATAATTTCTAAATTTCCTCCAGTGACCTGATGAAATATTTCTGGGTTTGGGTGTTTGAAATCAAATAAGAACAAATCAATATATGGAAATGCTTTTTTAATATTCTCAAGTGCCGTCTGACCACATGTCTCTACTGCCACATGAAGGCCTTTCTTCTTTAATTTTTGAATCAGTTCTAAAAATCCATCAAACTGTACAAAGCATTCTCCACCGGAAATAGTTACTCCTCCTCCTGATTCCTCATAGTAGTCCAAATCACGCATGACTGTTTCCACAATATTATCTATTTTCATATCTACGCCAGAAAAATGAATGGCATTTTGAAGGCAGTTTTTTTCGCAGGTTCTACATTGAATGCATTTTTCTCTATGAAAAATCAAATTTTCCCCTTGGATTTCAATTGCTCTTTGGGGACACTTTGCTGCACACTTTCCACATTTGACGCAGGAATTCTCATAGTACATCAGCTTGCTTCCTATCCTTTGAGATTCTGGATTGGCACACCAAGGGCAATGGAGAGAACATCCTTGAAGAAATACAGTAGAACGAATTCCTGGTCCATCATGAATGGCAAAGCGTTCAATTTCCATTATGGATAATGTCATTTGTTGTTTCATTCAAATCACCTTTTCCTTTTATGATATCCCACACATTTCTTCATCATAGGTTGCTCTGCTTAAAAGTTCTTGCTGTACTTCTTTTGTTAAATTTACAAACACTGCTGAAAACCCACTGACTCGCACAATTAGATTTGGATATTTTTCTGGATGTACCACTGCATCTTCTAATGTAGCTTTATCTACAACAGTAACCATAAGGTGACATCCACCTTTTCTAAAAAAATATGCTTTCATTAATGCCTTAATAAATTCTCTGTTTTCATTGAACATTGTTGGAGAAAATTTAATATTTTGTACGGAGCCTCCATGGTATTTTGCGTTAAATTTCACAAGGGAATTGAGCATGGCAGTTGGTCCACTTTTATCTGCTCCACCCTGTGGATTATTGGCTGGATTCATATACATAGCCGACAATCTTCCATCTGGAGAGGCTGCTGTTTGATTTCCCCACTCAGTATTCAACTGATTATTACTAATTACAATAAGAAAATATTGCATTCCTGCCTTGATTCCTCGATTTCTTATCCCTTTTGCCACAAACTCATAGAGATTATTTGCCATTTCATCTGCTGTATCCAAATCATTTCCATATTTATCACAGGCAAGACAATCTTTGCGAATATCTTCGTAGTTTTCAAAATTTGCAAGAACTGCTTCATTTAACTGATTCATTGTATACTTCTTTTGTTCAAACACCAATTCTTTGATTGCCCAAAGAGAATCTGAGACATTGATATTTCCATAAGTTTCGCAGGTTCCACCTAAATATTGAACTCCGCCATCTAGGAGTGCTTTTCCCCTTTCAATACAATGATCCATTAAAATACTATTATACAAAAATCCAACATGTTCATTCATAATTTCATAGGAACGATATTGACCATGAACAGACAAATCTAAGTAATAATCTAAAAACTTTTCATAGCCTTGATAAAATTCTTCAAAGGTTTTATAGGTTGAAATCTTTGGAATCTCGCATCCTCCTGATTTATCCTTTCCATCCATTGGATCAATTCCTTCATTCATAAAAATATTTAAAATCTTTAACAGATTGATACAAATATTTGGAGTTCCTGTACTTTTTCCCTGAATAACAAACTCTGTACATCCAAATGGTACATATTGTTCCCCGTCTTCTTTTGGAATTCTCATTCCATAGGAAACGGCTGGTACATTGACTTCATCATTGTATAGGGTAGGGTAAGTTGCTCCGCCTCCCAGAGCATCCAGTGCCTCATCCCATATTTCTTCCGATGTATCTTTGTCCAATCGAAGTGTAAACTGTGGTTCCACATATCTTGTGTTCTTTGCCACTTTCATGGCCAAATGTAAAAATACATCTGCTTCTTTTGGATGTTTTCTTCCTTTTCCACCAACAATGATTCTTCCATTTACTGTGGTTCTTCGATTCTCAATCATGGTCCAAAGGGAATGAATATACTCATATGCCTCTTGCTCACTTAATCTTCCTGCTTTCATATCAGCCACCAAATATGGACCTAGATAATCATCTAGTCTCCCATAATTAATAACCCCTGAAAGAAGAGCATACAACCAGATTAACTGCAATGCTTCTGGAAATGTTTCTGGTTTTTCAGTCTTTATCTTTTCTAACACCTGTGCCATTTGCTGTAATTCTTTTTTTCTAGAATCATTTGCATCCTTACTTTGACTCAAAGCTTTTTGCTTTAATTCCTCTGCACTGTCTACAAAAATATCAAGACATTGAATGCTTCCCTGATAAAATTGATTGTCCAAATTCTCTTTGGATTTTTCCAACAATTCTTGGCGCAATCCTCCAATTCCTTTTTCCAATAATTTAGGGTAATCTAACATCATTCCTGACAATCTAGCCGTCGCAATCAGTGGATATGTGGTATCAATAAAACGACCTACTGTAGTTTCTGTCAAGATTTCCTTACAGTATATTGTCTTCAAATCATGTTCCAGCCAATAATCATAAAGTGCGTCAACTCTTTTCTTCTCATCTTCTGTATCTAATTTTTCTTGAAAATCTCTCAGTTTGTTAAATACACAATAATGTCCTACCCCACCTAAAGATGTTACGCATCCAAATCCAATGGGAAGAAAATCAAGTCTTCCTGCAATTTTATCTTGATCTTCAATGCTCCGAAACATCTCTGGATAAAGAACCTTTAAACAATTTACTTCTCTAATTTCCTTGGGAAGATTTATGCTTTCATGATGTACTTTTGTGTATGTTTCCATAATCTCCAGTTGTCTAATGAATGTCTTTTCACATGGAATTTTTACACTCACTTCAACATTCTGTATCCCGTCAACATCAAATTTGACCATACCACACACCTTCTTTCCTAGTGTTTACTTCGTTCCGCATCTCTCCAGTTATCTTGATATCCTGAAATTAAATCTGTAAATCTCTTTGTTGTTAAATGAGGTCTTGTAATCGCACTTCCAACAACTACTGCATCTGCCCCTAAATATAAACATTTCATGGCATCTTCTGGTGTATAAATGTGTCCTTCCATCATAATAGACACCTTATCCCCTAGTTCTCGACACATCTTTGCAAATCCTCTCATATCTGGTTCTTCAATATGTTTTGTTTCTTCTGTATATCCATATAATGTAGGGGCTACAATATCTGCTCCCATTTCCATCGCTCTTTTTGCTTCTTCGTAGTTTGATACATCAGCAAAAATAGGTGCTTCTGGAATCTCTTTTTTTACGATTTCTAATAATTCATATGCCGGTCTTCCCTCTGCATTTATTTGTGATGTACAGTCCAAGGCAATTACATCTGCTCCAGCTTCCCATATTGCCTTGCATGCCTCTAGGGTAGGAGTAATAAATACATCTGTGTTTTCATTCCAAATCTTCCAAAGTCCAATGATTGGAAGGTCAACTTTTTCTTTAATTGCTCTAATTTGCTCTGGTGAATTGGCACGAATTCCAACCGCCCCTCCCCATTTTGCAGCCTCTGCCATCTTTACGACCATATCCTTTGTATGAATGGGATCATCTGGCTGAGTTTGACATGATACAATAAGACCTTTCATTGAATTAATCAATTGTTTTTTATTCATAATATTCCTCCTGTTATCCTTTATTTTCTCTCGTCTATATAATGAGAATATCAAAATTCCAAAGGCAATGCATTATCCCATCTTGTCAAAAAGTTTATTTATCTTGCTTTTTTACCATATGCATTTTACAATAAAAGTATCACGTTAATATAGAGAGGAGCCAATGTTATATGATTTGCAATGAACCAGGTGTTTTAGATAATTCCCATTATTTTTTCTTTTCTCCGCCAGAAGAATTCCTTCTGTATCATTACGGAGTTGTGAACTGTGGCCATTTTTACTGTCAATATGGCTATCGAATCCAGAGAGAAGGTCACGCCTATCCTTTGCTTATCTATGTAAAAGAAGGGACTTTAAATGTATCCTATCAGGATGTTTCATATATAGGAAAGAAAAATGATATTATTTTATTAAATTGTGCCAACCCTCATTCCTATTTTGTTGATCATACCTGTGAATTTTATTATTTTCATTTTACTGGCGGTCAAGCTTATGAAATAACAGATGCACTACTTCAAAAACATAAGTCTCCCATTTTCACCTTGCCTAACGCAAAAGAACTATTTAAAAAAATCAAAACTCCCATTACAAATTTATCTTATGAACAAGTTGTTTCCGATGCAGAGTTGTCCTGTATGACATACCATATCCTATGTTCACTTCAAGCATCTGGTAATGTTTTCACCACCAATGCTCATGACTCAAACGATGTTGTGTGTCAGACAATTTTATATATTCAAGAACATTTGGATGCCTCTATTTCCCTAGAAAATCTTGCATCAAATGCAAATTTAAGTGTCTATTACTTTTCTCATATTTTCAAAGAAGAAACCGGTATTTCTCCTATTGAATTTGTTGCCATTCGTAAAATTAATTATGCAAAAAGTATTTTAAAAACAACAGAAAATTCCATCAGCCAGATTACAGATATGCTTGGATACAGCTCTGATTCAAGCTTTATTAATGCATTTAAAAAACGGGTAGGAGTTTCTCCCGCCCGTTTTCGCAAACACTCTGATTAATGTTTATTCTTATTATTTTGTTTTTACTTTTTTAACTGTGCTGTACGCTCCATAAAGTTTTGTCTTTCCACTTGTCTTATATGAACGTGCTTTAACATAGTAAGTTTTCTTTGTCTTTAATTTGCTAATCGTCTTCTTGTATGTCTTGTATGATTTAACAGTTACCGTCTTTGCACCTTTTAAGCTCTTCTTTGTACCAATCACAATCTGGTATCCTGTTGCTTTTGTATCTTTCTTTAATGTAACTGTTACTTTTTTCTTTCCTGCTTTTGTTTTTACTGTCTGCTTCTTTGGGGTAACCTTAACTGTAATTTTCTTTGTTGCTGTATTATAGTTTGCACCTGTTGAAGTAACTGTAATTGTAGCAATTCCGGTCCCCTTAATTGTAACTGTTCCATTTGATGATACCGTTGCAATCTTAGCATCTGATGTCTTGTAACTTAATGTTCCCGCTGCTTTTGCATTCAAATTAAATGCTTTTGATCCATATGCCTTTGTAAATGTACTTGTTCCTGTTATTGTCTGAGTTGCTTTGCTCACTGCAAAGGTAACTTTAATGTCTCCATGTGTTGCAGATTTAAATGTTGCAATATAATCATCTGCCACTACACAGCTGCCATCTAAGGTCAAAATTCCTGTTTGTTTATTATAACTCCATTTATCTGTAGCTATTGTTGTTCCATGTCTTGCACCTTTTACAACATTGTCAATGGTATAATCATCTGCTGGTGCATTCTTTAATGTAAATTTAATCTTTGAACCTGATGATGCATAAGCTGCCACTCCTGCAGATCCTGAAACATCACTTGAAAGAAGAGCCTTTATACTCATATCTGTATTTATAACCAAATCAGGAGCATCTTTTAATAGATATGTTATTTTTGTAATCTTGTTCCCAGCCTTCAAGCCTGCTGTTCTTTGGTATGGAACTAGATTTTCACCATGAACAGAGAATGCATCTTCCACTGCCCAAGAGAATTCTTGTGTTTGAAGCCAAGTGTTATCACTTTGAAGCATCCCATAGTTATTCCCATCTTTGTCTGTCACAATAATTCCATATAAATTATTCGTGGTTGCTGTCACATCATCCTGCCCTAAATTAGAAACACTGATTTGGTAATCTCCCCAAACTGTAGATGTGGAAAGAACCGCTTTGGCATCTGTATCTTCTACTTCATTACTGCCTTTTGTCTGCATTTTACTAAATGTTCCATCGGCATTTAATACCTTATATTCTGTATCAAACGCTTCTGTACTATAAACTGCATTTTCTAAATACTCATAGGCCTTATCTTCTTTGTCAATTCCTGTTCCATTAACATACGCTTTATAAAGTTTTTCTGGAATGGCAATCTTTACTTCTTTGATTCCCTCAAGTTTTGTATTTGTTACCGTTCCATCGGACGATGTAGCTTTTGCTTCATCATGACTTCTTAATGGGTTGCTAATTGCACCTTCGCCTGTTACGTAATAAGAGGTTGCATATTTTGTAGATTTTGTATTGGTTGCAGAAGATACTGCATCATACATTCCGTCTGTACGGTAACTTGCCACTTTATCTTCTGTGAGATTCCATGCTTCTGCTCCTGTATCAACTGCTGTTTCATTCAACTCTCCATAGAAGAAATCAGCATATTCCATATTTACTGTTGCATATACCATTCCGTCAATGGCTGTTGCCTGTTCTGATTCCTTTGTTTGGGCAGCATTTACCGTTGCCTCACTCATTCCTTGAAGTGCTGCTGCCTGGTAAGGTCCTGCTGCCATAGCTGCCGCCAGGGTGATTGCCAAGCCCTTTGTTAAAAGTGTTTTTCTCATTTGTTTCCTCCTTTAAGGATTATAAATTAATAAGTTATCTATCTAGTCCTTACAGGTTTTCTGCGAAGGTACAGATCAAAATAAATAAAACCAATTTTATCAATATAAATGGAATTTCATTTCCATTGAATTTTTTTCCTGTTCCCAAGCAAATATGCTGTTTTGGACATACGTCCATACATTGCATACAGTGAATGCATTCCCCTCCTTCTTTCTGATCCCGTTTGATTTCCATGTCTACAGGACACGTTACTTGGCAAGCACGACATTTTGGAATACATTTTTCTCTATCTCTAGAGAGAACCGAAAATGGCAGCACTGGAAGCCATGCAAAAATTGCACCCATAGGACATAAATACTGGCAAAAAAATCTTTCTTTCATACACATTCCAATTAAAATCAAAAGGAACAAAATCCATCCAGCAAGATAAGAGAAGCTTGGAATCGTTCCAGAATAAAGCATAGAAAACACTTCCCAAGGACTACTTCCCTTAAACTTATCCGTCAGATTCAGAGCATAAATTCCAATTAGTACAATGACTACTATGTATTTTATAACTTGCATCCTTTTACCCCAGTTATCTGGAATCTTGGGCAGTCTTTTCTTTCTTTTCTTTTGAACCCACTGTGAAAATGCAAACATTCCATCACCTAATGTTCCAAATGCACAAATAAATCCACAGAAAAATCTTCCGAAAATAATAGTAAATCCACACAACGCAATCAGCATAATTAAAAATGCATTTTGCTCCACTGGCTTTCCTTCTCGAATATGTTCTATGACATAGCGAACCCCAGAAAATGCCGATGTATATAGGGCTGGCATCCATAGGAAAAATACAATCTGTATCAGCTGTCTTACCAGGCGTCTTATATCTCTTTTCTTCATGTTAAGACGCCTCCTTTAATGCATTTTTTGTCCCTTGTATAATTCCTTTGGAACTAAAAGTTGCCCCACTGGCTACATCTACGTCTGCTGCCTGAGTTTTTACCATAGTCTTAAGGATTGATTTTGCATTTTCAAGATACGCTTTATCTTCATTTTTTGCTTCTAAGATTTTAATATTATCAATAGAATTGTTTTTAATGGTTACAGAAACTACAATATCTCCACCAAATCCAGTTCCAGTCCCTTGATAAGTTCCATCTTTATAAGAACTAGCAGACCTGTTTTGAGACATGATTTTCTCTTCTTTTTCAGCTCTCACCGTAGCAATATTTTGATAGACAAAGCAAATGCCTATGACTAACAATAAATTTATAACTCGCACCCAAAAATACCGATGTCTTTTTAATTTGTTTTTTATCATATGTTTTCTCTTTCGCTATTTTATTTTTGATACTGCGTCTTGATAAGCAGCTAAAATTGCTTTTGATGAGCATGTTGCTCCACTTACAGTATCAACACTTGATACCGGTGTTCCAGATAACAGTTTTGATGAAATCGTTTGAAATGCTGTTTTACTATAGTCTTTATTGAGACTTTCCTCCCACTGAGCCTCAGGCAAAACTACAATTTTTAGATTCTTAATTCCTGTTATTTTACTGTCTAGCACCTCAATATCCAAATACAGTTCGTATGCCGTAAAATCATTATCTTCATCTGGACTACAGGTTGCACTTCCTGTATATGTCACTGCACCTTCAGTTCCTGTTGTATCATCTGCATTCTCATCATTTGTATTGTCCCCTGAAGAAGTATCCCCAGAAACTAAAGCTTTCTTCAACGCATTTTCCACAGCTTTAATAATTCCATTGGAACTGTAGGTTGCTCCTGAAACAACGTCTACTTTTGTATTTTGACTCTTTAAAATAGACGCAATCACTCCACGCGCTTTGTTAAAATACGCAGCATCATCCTTTTCTTCTACTACTTTAATCTGAGAAATGACACCACCTTTAATTGTTACTGATACTTTTACATTTCCTCGAAAACCAGTCCCTGAACCCTCATAAGTTCCGTCTTTGTAAGTTCCCGCCACTCCTTCTGGCTTTGAATTTGTATTGCTGTCTGGCTTACTGTTATTACTTGAACTGTCATTGGAACTACTACTATTTGATTTTTTCACTGATGCCTTCTTTAACGCAGCACGAACTGCCTTAATAATTCCATTGGAACTATAGGTTGCGCCTGAAACTGCATCCACGTTAGTAGTTTGTTTCTTTAACATCAACGGAATCAAGGTTCCCTTGGCACGATTGAAATAAGCTGCATCATCATAATTTTTTAATATCTTAATACCTTTGATTTTATTATTCTTAATGGTAACTGATACACTCACAAGTCCATGATACCCTTGGGCAGATCCTGTATAAGTTCCATCTTTGTAGTTTCCTGACTCATCTGTACTTCCAACTTTTCCTGCACTGTTTGAGGAAGAGCCTGCTCCTGCAGAAGATGAAGTATCTTTCTCTCCAGTCAAAGCATTTTTTACCGCCGCAATAATCCCTTTGGAGCTATAGGTTGCTCCACTGACTACATCAATATCAAGAGACTGCTTTGCTAAAAGTGCTTTTATTACCCCTGAAGAAGCCCTGTTAAAATAAGCTGTATCATCCGATGTACTTAAGACTTTAATTGCAGTCATCTTATGAGCTTTCACAGTGACAGCAACTTTTACTTTCCCTCGAAATCCATTTCCTTCTCCCTCATAAGTTCCATCTTTTATTTTGCTTAAATCCAAACTTCCCATGGAAACTTTCTTTGTTTCTGTACTATTTGCAGCCTGCACACTTTTAGGTGCTGCTGTCATTTTCTCAGTCTTTGGTGCAGTATAAGATATCACACTATTTACTACTAAACTGGCAATAAAAACAGCAGGAACAAACTGAATTAAGTTTATTTTTTTCAATTTCTCTAGTATTTCCATATAAAATAACTTCCTACCTTTCCACAATCTCAACATCATAATCTGATGTAAATCTATCTTTTATCCCCTGGGTTGCATATATTTTATTGTTTTTATCCACTAAAATCATCTGGAATTTATCTTGATGTTTCTTCCAATATGAAACTGCCTTGTCCTTTCCTAAAACAAACAATGTGGTGGACAGCATATCAGCACTGGTTCCATCACTACTGATAATGGTGACAGAAATCAAGTTTGAATCCGAAGGTTTTCCAGTAGCAGGATCTAAAATATGATGATATGTTTTCCCATTTTTCTCAAAATATCTTTCATATCCCCCTGATGTAATGACCCCTTCATCCTCTGCCTCGTAAGTTCCTACCATGTCCATAGAGTCATTTGGTGATTGAATTCCAACTTTCCATCTACTTCCATCTGGTTTCTTTCCAATCACTTGAACATTGCCCCCAAGGCTCATCATCCCTGAAGTCACACCATTCTTTTTGAAAATCTGAGCAACTTGTGAAGAGGTGTATCCCTTAGCAATTCCTCCAAGGTCAATCTTAGTGTTCTTATCCAAAGTAATAGTTTGTGATGTCTCGTCTACCTGAACTCGGTTCATCCCTATACTCAATTTTAGATAATTCTTAATTTCTTTCTCTGATGGTATTCGATATTTCTGGGTTGTAAATCCCCAAGCTTCCATCAATGGATATACGGTCAAATCAAAAGCCCCATTGGTTTCTTCCCATATCTTCTTTGAATCTTTAATCAACTCTACTGTCTCCTTAGAAACTTTCAATTTCTTTTCTTTATTTAGTCTCGTAATCTCACTTTGACTTTCCCCTACAGACCAAAGAGCATCCAATCGCTGAATCTCCTCTTTTGCAGCTTTGATTGCTTTTTTTCCATGACTACCATACGCTTTTAAACTCATATAAGTATCCATTGCAAAAATATCATCTGATGATTCTGTCTTTATATCACTTTTTTTCGTCTGATTTTTCGCCTTTGTCTTACTACATCCAGTGACTGCTAACATACACAGCAGCCCAAATATTATAATTTTTCTCAATCCATTCTTCATCTGTTTCCTCTCACCATTCATTTTTGATACGTCTAGTTAGTTTAATCTAACGTTTGTTTTGTGTCAATAACCTTATCGACAAAAAAATATCATCTTCTCTTATTGAGAAAATGATATCAAAAGTGTCTATTTCCATATTTGATGAAACACTGTATTTTGGTACAAATACAATGTGATGCACATTCCTACCGTGTATATGCTAAACTATTTTTATCCATCTAAAATACCTCCTTGACATAATTTATGCAGTTGGCGAACCTAGATTTATCATGCGTACATAAGAGTTCGGATATTCTGCATAATATCCAGCCTGAAAAGGGATGGATAAATTTAGTTTAAGTTAAGTCCCATATGATAATACACTAGATTAAAATAATCTTTTGGATGGTATACATGAAAACAAAACAATTCTTTCGCATCCATTTTCTGCTTCATAATTTTCTGATATTCTTCTTTTCTCAAGTCTATACAATATTCTTTTTCCACTTCAAGGTACATTTTTCCCCTTGCTTGTTCCACAATATCAAATAAATTTCTTAGATTTCGATCAACTCTAATTTTTAATAACATTTTCGTTTCCTCCTAACAATTTTTCTAATTCCTCATGTACATCATGTACAAATCCATATATTTCTTTTTCAATTTCTTCTTTTGAAAATGTTTCATATGCCCACCAACCATCAAATCCTGTTTTTTTCACTGCTTTCACCCAATCTTTGATTGGAATAACTCCACCGTAAAATCCAGCATCTCGAAAGATTTCTTCACATGGTACTCTGTCATCTGGCTCTTTTGAGTTACAAATATGAACTCCTAAAATATATTTTTTATCAATGGCTGCAATTTCTTCTAGTGTCACTCCAGCCATATAATTATGATAAAAATCAACCACAACTTTTAAATTATCTCTATTTGCCTTTTCAACAAGAGGCAATCCTTCTCTTAGGGATGGAAATGGAGTCCAGCACAATGGCTCAAAAAATAAAGTCAATTCATATTCTTTTGCTAAATCCGCAAGTAATTGCAAATTGCGAACCATAATTTTTTCTTGTTCTTCTTTTAGAACTCCCAACAATCCTTGATATCCCTCGTAAGCTCTTCCTTTTTGATAGCAGTCAACAGCGTGCCAATCCACAGGCCCATTTATAATTTCTACTGCATCACTTCCAACAGAATGTGCCAATGAGAATAATTCCTCCGCTTCTATTAATAACTTCTTCAAATCTTTAGATTCCTTGCAATCAATGTCTGCTAACCATCCAACAGAAGATATCTTCAACTTACCTAAAAGTTTTTTTACATCTTCTGGTGTGTGTCCAGCATCTAAGTAATACTTCAGTTGAATTTTCGTTGGTTCAATGAAGTCAAATTGCTCCTTTTTCGCGGCTTCAATATATGTTTCTAAATTTGCTCTGCCGACCACAGAACTTTGTAGTGATAGTTTGTATTTTTTCATATCTGCTCCTTTTTTGCTTCACATATGGTATATTATGATTATATCGACATAATTCCAAAGTCGTTAGTAATATACTATGCAATTTATATGACAAAACCGTCAAAATGGAGGATATCTTATTATGAAACTTTCAAGTTGTAATATTAAACTAGATAACGAAGGAAAAGAAATCGTCCAACACAAATCTGCTATGTTTCCAATCTCCTTCTACGACGATAACCTTCATATCGATAAGGTTCCATGGCACTGGCACGATGATTTTGAGTTGCTTATTGTGACTGAGGGAAGCATTTTAGTTAAGACAGGCATTCGAGAATTTAAATTGCAGGAAGGAGAGGGATGTTTTATTAATTCTGAAATTCTTCATACAGTCCTTCCTCTGGATAAAGACTGTGCAAAACTTCATTCTCTCGTATATCATCCTAGACTTGTCGGTGGAAGTCGTGACCAAATCATATGGCACAAATATATCCAACCAATCATAGACAATAACTCTATTGATAGCGTTGTTTTTCACATTTCAAAAGAGTGGAATCAACACATCATAAATCAAATTGATTCTATCTGGCATATATTATTAGAGGAAGTCCCTGGATATGAAATTAAAGTCCGAAATGAATTATCTGATATCTTATTTATGATTCACAATCATTGTCCTGGTGAATTAAAACAAATAAGTCAAAAGGATTTAAGAAATACCAATCGTGTCAAAAAAATGTTAGAATACATCCAAAATAATTATATGAAAAAAATAATAGTCGCAGATTTAGCAAGATGTAGTGTTATAAGTGAAAGTGAATGTTTGCGTTGTTTTAAAGAAATCATTGGCATCCCTCCAATCCAATATGTAAAGGAGTTTCGTATTCAAAAAGCCACGGAATTGCTAAAAACGACCAACATGAAAGTCTCAGATGTTGGTTTCGCTTGTGGATTTCAAGACATGAGTTATTTTGCAAAGACATTTGAAAAATTAGTTGGCTGCACCCCAAGTAAATATAGCTAAACAAAAAGAGGCTCCCCTGAGAACCTCTTTTCAATAGTTTCCTTCAGATTGCACCTCACGATGGATACCTTTAGTCTTGGCTGTATCCTTCCTATTACTAGGGGGGATTCGAAACTTTCATCCATTAGTGACTTACGCCGCTAGGCACACATAGAAAAAATAGTTATTAAATTTTATATTTGCGATACATCTCGTTTCTTAGCTTTGTATCATTTGTAATTTGTTCTATTAAATCATATTTATGATGGTGCAGCAAGATTTTAACTAATGCTGCAAACCTTGTTTCCCCTTCAAGTTGTCCTTGACGTCTTCCTTCGAGTTGTCCTTCGACTTTACAGTCAGACATTAATTCTTGTAGTGCTTGACACATATCAACAACCTCACTTTCTTCCTTTTCCACATATTGGTCTATTTCATTTACATTGGCGACTGCCTGTACGGTTCTACAA
>JAQVEG010000091.1 GCA_028697725.1 Anaerostipes sp. | reverse complement strand
CCATAAATGCGCAGTTTGTTCCTGCTAGTACAGAAGTTCCTACGACTGCTGCTCCTGTTGAATATGCAACTTTATTAATTGGTCCACCTAAGTCAAATCCTATCATTGCTCCTGTGATAGCGCCAACTAAAATTGCACTTCCACCACTCATACTTGTAAGCCATGAAGTTAGTGATTTTAGCAGCCATGCACATGGAGATCCAACGACACAAATTGTAATGGTTCCAACAATCAGCGATGTGAAAATTGGTACAATCATAATTGACTTTAATGACTGCATTGATTTTGGAAGTGGCACCTTCTTCAAATATTGTGCAACAATTCCACATAAAACACCAGCAATGACACCTCCAATAAATCCAGATCCAACATTAACTGCTAACTGTCCACAGATAAGACCAGGTGCAATTCCAGGACGATCTGCAATACTCATCGCAATAAATGCAGCCAACACAGGAACCATCATTCCCAATCCAACTCCACCTACTTGGCTTAATACATCAATGACAATATTACTTGCTTTTACTGCACCACCTTGCTGTACAGAATTCATAGATAACATAGTTGCAACGGCATACAAGATTCCTCCTGTAACAACCACTGGGATCATATAAGATACCCCACCCATCAGATGTTGTCTTATGTTCTTTAAAACAGACATTACTTCACTCTCTTGTTTCATAATTCTTCTTCCTTTCTTTGAACGTAAATAGCTACACTTTAAAATTCTTTCAATATATCTACCACTTCTTGTTCGCTGCTTGCTGCACTTAGTTTGTCTCTAAATTCATCATATACAAGATTACGAAAAAGCTGTGCTAGAATTTCCATGTGACGATCTCCCTGTCCTGGTGACGGAACTGCAATTTGAAATAACATTGTAATCTCCTCATCATCCCATTTCATTGGCTGTTTTAATCGAACAAACGCAAGGGATGGAGATTTTACTGATACTGACTTTGCATGTGGCGTTGCCGTAGAAAATCCAATTGCTGTAGATGAAGTTGCTTCTCTTTTTAGTACATCCTCAACGTATCCTTTCTTGTCAATAAGGCGTCCATCCTTATCCATGGCATCTGCAATAAGACCAATGACTTCTTCTTTCTCTGTTACATCAACATCAAATAAAACAATATTGGTGTTAATAAGTTCTTTTTCCATTTTGTTCTCCTTTTATTGTTATATATTATTTCCTTTTGTTTGATTATATTTTATATTTCTTTTTATTGTTTTGCAACCATTCCTTTGTTCTGTTTTTGCAGTATTGTAACTGCAAAGTTATATTCTCTTCCTTGTCCTTTGTAAAAAATGCAGTATCTCTCATGCAAAAAAAGAGATTTGAGTCCGATTCTCAAATCTCTTTTTTCCATTACGAATTATTAATAATAATCTGCTTAATCTCTTCTTGCGTTGGTGCTTTTCGAATCAATCTTGCCGATTCTTTCTGCATGGTCATTTCATAAAATGCAGAGAAAAAGGCTCTTGTAGATTCAATCTCATCAAAATTCAGTGCCAAAAGAAAGATAACATCCACTGCACCCTCTCCCCATTCCACTTTTTTATCGGTTCTAATCACAACTACTGCAGGATGATTTACAAAATCAGATATCCCATGAGGAACCGCCATTCCTCCGCCCAGAACTGATGCACTGATTTCTTCACGTTGCATCACACTTTCATAGAATCCCTCTTTTACATATCCTTTCTCAAGCAAAAGACTGCAAGCTTTTTTTAATACCATTTCCTTTGAGATGTCTTCATGCTCCAATAAAATCAAATCACGCTTCAACAAATTCTGAATCGTATATGATTTTGTTTGATTTACGTTACTTTCCAATATTTCATGACAGGTTTTCTTCATTCGATAAATATCCTGTTCTCCGACTAATAACGTTGTATATACTACATTAGGGTGATTTATTTTCAAATAAGGAATTGTAGTAATGACTAAATCATACTGATTTTCTTTAATAAACAAGGCTGAATTAGACGGCAGCACGGTGATAATATTAATCTCTGGTAGTTTCGCTTCAATTTTCTGTGCAATAATCTGGGTAATTCCGACCCCACCACTTCCGATGACTGCTGTATTTAGTTTTTTTTGATGTTGCACAAAAGAACAGCTAAACAAAATTGCCATATACGAAATCTCATCTTCTGTTGGAAGTAATCCAACTAACTCTTCATACTCCTTTCCTGCCGTCAAACAAGCTGAAAATATTGCTGAATATGTTTTCTTTACTTCTTCTAAAAATGGATTTTTTATCTCAAATCCATACTTTACTCTAACCAGTGAACTATTTAGAAACAACGCTAAGCTAGTCTGTAATAACGGATCCCCACTAAAATCTAGGCCAACAATTGCCGAAAGATAGGTAATCACCTGATCTGTAACATCTTCGATACTAATTTCTTTTTCGATTAGGAATTTCTTATTCACAAGTCTACTGCTGTTTTGGACTTCTGCACCTAATAGCATAATATAAAGATACAAACCTTCTCTTGGATCTAGGGCTAATTGAAATCTTTGATTCAAAAAACTGTTATAGGCAACTGCCCAATCTGCAATTTCTTCAACTAATGTCAATTGATTGATCATTGTCTCTTCCAGATATGCTCCACTCTTAATTCGTTTGATTTGACAACTTGTATATTCTGCAATCATACAAAATGTATAATCATTAAACTGGCATCCCATCTGTTTTTCTAATTCTTGAATACAAAAAATGACCCCATCTACGATATTCTTTCGATATTGTCTTGTTAATCTAGAATAAAACAACTTATCAATTCTTAAATCTGGTGCCTGTCCTATAGATTCGTATTGAGATTGCGATACCTTTTGATTTCTACAAACTAAAACTTTACGTTTCCAGAATTCACTTCCTACAATCTCTATTCCTTTTCCAACCACTTGACGAATCATTAAATAATCTCTCTTACAATATTCGTCAGCATGTTCTAAATCGGTACGAACCGTTGCCTTTGACACAAAAAATTCATCTGCAAATAACCCCGCTGTATACGGTTCTTTACTTTCAATTAAAGTGCGTACAATATAATTAACTCTCGTATCTCGATTCTCAAAGGAAATCTTCTTTTGTGAAAAAATCTGTTTTAGCTCCTTTGCTTTTCTTCCCATATCTAAGCAAATTCCTTTGCCTCGTTTCCGAATTAATCTACACTCATTTTCCTCACAATAATCAGATACTTCTCTCATATAATTATTAACACTTCGCTCTGATATTCCTGCCATCTGTGCAATTCTCTTATTTGTTATAAAGGTATTATCTTGATGAATCAAAATTCTAATAATCTCCTCTGCACTTCTTGAAAGCATCCTTATCTATTCTCCTTAATTGTATTTTATCGTTTTTGTATTGTTGTTTATTAGTTTATATCTTTTTGTATTGTTTGTCAATGTTAGTTCAGTTACAATATCAGTACTGAAAAAACCTAGGATATTAACTAATACCCTAGGTTTCTCGTATAAACTTTATATTTAATTCTCATATCTTTTTCTTCCACTTCACTCGCACAATCAGCAGCAACACTCCCAAAACACTGCATATGATTCCAAGTTTTAACCCTGGTTCTTCATAGGTAAATACAATCTCACTGCTTCCTTTTGGCACTTTCACTGCCATTAGACCTTGATCTGCTTTTCGTATTTGGGTAGTTTTCCCGTCGATTGTTGCCTGAAATCCCTTGCTATAAGGGA
>JAQVEG010000090.1 GCA_028697725.1 Anaerostipes sp. | reverse complement strand
ACATATGAAATTATTAGTTCAAAGAGTTACGGAGGCATCTGTAACAGTAGACCAAGAGGTTATTGGTCAAATAGGAAAAGGTTTGTTGGTGTTTGTTGGGGTTGGAGAGAATGATACAGAGGAGATTGCTGACAAATACCTAAAAAAGTTATTAGGATTACGCATATTTGAAGACGAAAAGGGAAAAACAAATTTGTCGTTAAAAGATGTCAATGGACAATTGCTATTGGTATCACAATTTACGTTGTATGCAAATTGCAAGAAAGGGAATCGCCCAAGTTTTATAGAGGCTGGAAACCCTGAGCTGGCCAATCATTTATACGAATATATGATTTCACTTGCAAGAGATGAGATTCATATTGTAGAGTCAGGTGCCTTTGGTGCTGATATGAAAGTATCGTTAGTTAATGACGGACCATTTACAATTATATTAGATTATTTGTAGACATAAATGAAATACCACAGGAAGAGGCATACATGAAATCTATTTTTTATAAATCAAAAGGTCTTATTATAATTTTTGCAATGATTGCATTAATGTTTTTGTTAGCAGGGATGGCAATTGTTAAGAAGAAAGCATCAGATAAAAATCTTCCTTTTTTATCTGATCAGTATATGGTTGCTGATTTTCATGGAGAATATAATCAGACAACAAATAAGATAGCAGGAGAGCAGTTAATGAGAATGAAGGGAAATGTTTTATTTATAAAGCATTTTTCAACAACAACTTATTATGCAGTTTATTATCAATCAAAGAGTATGCTTCCACTGATTATGAAGTATGGACATATGATTGAAACAAAAGATTTTCAGCAGAAGAATAATGTTGTTATGCTTTCTGAGTCTGAAGCAAAGAATATGGTGAAAGAAAATGGAAAGTCATATTGGGTTTATGATAGTAGAAGATATGAGGTAATTGGAGTTTATGAGGATTATGATAGAAATGGAAATGAATTACCATCCTGTTTTGTAAATTATATGTCAACAAATATTGAGAAAGATATTTTATTAAATCAGGTACTATTTGACTCAAAATCAAATAGTAAAAAGAACTTTTATCAATTTATGAACAGAATAAAGAAAATAAATCCTAAAATCGTTGTGGAGTCAGCTCAATATGGAGAGGATTCAAGTGATGATCTTGCAATGAAGACAAATAATGCAGATGCAATGATATCTATTTTAGTTCTCACAACGATTTTGATTTTATTAAACACATTTTCCGTAACCCATAACTGGATGAATGAATATCGCAAAGAAATTGCAATACGGAAGATGGTTGGAGCAACGAATAAAGAGATTAACTGCTGGATAGGAAAAAAGTATTTGATATTGTTAGTTTTATCATTTTCTATAGGGGTGTTATTAGTTCAATTTTTCATTAGAATTTCAATGAGGCTACCAGTAAAAGAGTCAGTATTACAAATGTATGGACGTCAGATAAACCTGACAAGTCTTTTTATTGGGGTGTTATTTCTATTTTTCTCGGGAGTATTGGTTTTGGGAATTTCTTTACGAGAATATCATAACCGTCAGATTGTAGGTGAGTTATAATGAAAATAATACTAAATCAGATAGACTTAATGTGGAAAGATATAAAACAAACAAAGGGACAGTTTTGGCTGGGATTAATACAGATATTGATTGCATCCATTGTATTATGCTACACAGTCCAGATTATATTTCAATCCATTGATTCTTATGGGAAATTACAAAATCTCAACCAAAATAATCAAATTTATTACATTGATGAGAATATGGAATCCAGTCAGATTGATGAGCTTATTAATGCAAAGGATGGTTGGAAGACAGTAAAGGAATTGGATAATTATATGAATAAATCTTTTGGGAATGCCTGTATCCAAATGGATTCTTCCAGCAATCTTTATTTTTATTCAAATAATTTGAAACAAATTGATATAAGCGAGATTCCAGTAGAAGAAGATGATACAGATGTTTACAAAGCAAAATCATTAAAAGTATCTTCTAATTTCTTCTCGACGTTTCAGATTGCAGGCGACTATAATAGAGAAGAAATTGAAAAGCAGTTTAAAGGAGCAAAAGCAGGAGAAACACTCCCTATAATCTTAGGTAATAATTATAAGGAGCAATTCCACGTAGGAGATCAGTTCGAAGATGATTTAAAACAAAAATATAAAGTTGTTGGTTTTTTTAAGGAAGGAGAGAGTTATATTTCTCCATTTGAAACATCATATTCCACATTGTTAGATGATTATATGGTTACTCCGGCGGTTATAAAACATGGTGATACTTCGAGTTTGTTATTCAATGTGACTAATCGATATTTTGTAACCAATGATAAAGCAAA
The DNA here is from genome assembly GCA_028697725.1 of Anaerostipes sp. Classification (GTDB taxonomy): domain Bacteria; phylum Bacillota; class Clostridia; order Lachnospirales; family Lachnospiraceae; genus Anaerostipes. The sequence goes on along the minus strand of JAQVEG010000090.1, from coordinate 1,428 downwards.
GATTTCTCAGATTGTTAAAAAGGCAAACACATTAAAGATTCGACCTTTAATTATAAAAGATTTAAAGCCACAGATTACAGCATGTAAAGATGATATGGCAAATGAAATTATTACAATGTCATCCATTGCACTTTTGATTTTTGCATTTGCGTCCATTGGAATTATAAATTATTTTATAAGATTTATTGCCATACGCGAAAAAGAATTTGCAATTCATATGCTTATTGGGGCAACAAAAGAAGAAGTAATTGCACGTATTAGACTCCAGCTTATATTTATGATTGGAATTATTTTAGTAGGGCTGCTTTTATGTTATGGTTCGTGTAAAGAAGTATATATAACTGTAGGCATTGGAGTCATTTATGGAGAATTAGTTTTACGATATCCAATTTATATTTTTAAGCAACAGTCTATTGTGAGAATTTTAAGGAGAAATATGAGATGAGTCAAATATCATTAAAGAACATAAATAAAATATACAAAAATCAAGAATATTCTCTAAATGCTCTAAGGGACTTAAACCTTGACATTGAAAAGGGTGAGATGATTGGGATTATGGGGAAATCTGGTTCAGGAAAAAGTACCTTGTTAAATATTCTAGGACTCATTGATCAGCCAACGAGTGGAGAATACCAAATTGATGGAAAGATAATCAGCGACTATACCCCAAAGGAGATTGCCCATCTTAGAAATAAAAAGTTTGGATTTGTACTTCAAGATTTTGCATTGATTGAAAGGTATACTGTAGTAGAAAATGTTAAGCTCCCTTTGAGATATTCTGATGTACCAGGAGTTGAACGTATGCCAAAGGTATATAATCTATTAGAGGAATTAGGACTTTACGAGAAAAAGGATATGCTGCCAGGATATCTTTCTGGTGGACAAAGACAACGTGTTGCCATTGCCAGAGCTTTGATTAATGATGCTGAAATTATATTGGCAGATGAACCAACTGGAGCTTTGGATAGTTCTACAGGAAAAGAGATTATGAACCTATTTCTTAAAATGAAACAAAAAGGGAAGACCTTAATTATTGTAACTCATGATAAAGAAATTGCAGATTACTGCGATAGAATTGTAACAATCCACGACGGAAGTATATAATATAGAGTAAGAGAAGTATTCGCAAAATACTAATTTAAAGTATAAATCGACATAAAAGACCCAGAGATATAGCCACTCTTGATTATTTGCCATATCTCTGGGTTATTTCGTATTATCTACACTGAACAGTTTCTGTCTTATCTTTTTGCAACTTCACTTGTTGTTTTACAAAAGTTAATTCACTTGCTGTTCGAAAATCTGATGTCTGCTTTCGATCATGAAACTCTAAGACAATCAAGTTGTTCTCATAATCAATCCAATCATCCAATTCTATATTTTCTTGATTGATATGACTGCCTTTTAAGAATTCATTTTCCTTACCAT
>JAQVEG010000052.1:13015-16751 GCA_028697725.1 Anaerostipes sp. | reverse complement strand
ATAATCTTATCATTCTAAATCTTGTTTGTCAATAAGTTTTTTAAAGTTTTTTTATTTAATTTTTTCTTTACTTTTACACAAGGTTTCTATTACATTATATATGAGCGAAAACAACTACTTAATTACACGAGGAGAAGACAATATGAAAACATTAGAAAAACACCCTGCCATTATGATTGTAATCGGCATTTTAGGAATTTCATTTTCTGCTATTTTTGTGAAATATTCAAAGGGACCTTCTTTATTAACAGCAGGATATCGATTATTTTTTACTAGTATCCTTTTAACACCTGTGGTATTAGGAAAGAAAAAATACCGTAAAGAACTTTTTCAAGTATCAATTCACGATATCTTATTATGTGCTATGAGTGGAATTTTTCTGGCACTTCATTTTGTCTTTTGGTTTGAATCTCTAACACATACATCAGTTGCAAGTTCTACTGCAATTGTTTGTACCGAAGTTATCTGGGTTGCACTTGGATATCGTTTTTTTCTAAAAGGACATTTATCAAAGCTTGCCATTCTTTCTATTACTATTTCATTTTTAGGCAGTATTTTAATTGGGGCATCTGATTACCATATGACTGGAGTACATTTGTACGGAGATTTACTTGCATTGGCTGCCGCTGTATTTGTTGCAGTTTACACTTTGATTGGCGGAGTCATTAGAAAACATATGACAACCAATGTTTATACTTATATTGTATATTTCTTTTGCAGTATATCCTTACTAATTACAATTTTAATTCGCAACATTTCATTTTTAGGATATGGTATTTCCCCTATTATTGTTGGAATTCTACTCAGTGTATTTTCAACCATACTAGGACATAGTATTTTTAGCTGGTGTTTAAAATATTTTTCTCCAGCATTTGTTTCTGCCTCTAAATTGTGCGAACCATTTGTTGCATCCTTTTTTGCATTGTTTTTATTTCAAGAAATCCCCGGTATATTGCAAATAGTAGGTGGTGTAATTACTGTGGGTGGTGTGCTGCTTTATTCCTATATAGAAATAAAAAAAGAGGCATAAGCCCCTTTTTTCTATCGTTATTAATATACTCTAATAATACTTGAAATAGATTTGGTTGTATCTAGTTTTTTAATCTGATCAATAGCATCTCTAAAGTATTCTTCTAATACTAGATCAGTAATAATTACTAACTCTGCCACATCCTCGTGTTTATCCTTTTGAATTACCTGAGCAATGCTCACTTTCTTATCTCCTAAGATATCTGCAATTCTAGCAAGAACTCCAACTTTATCAGCAACCTGCATACGTAGGAAATATTTTGATTTTACTTCCTGAATCCCCTTGATTGGTAAATCTTTGTAGCATGTACAACTGATTCTTCCAGTACATTGGAACTGAATATTACGGGCAACATCAATTACATCTCCCATGATTGCACTTGCTGTTGGAAGTTCCCCAGCTCCACGTCCATAGAACATTGCATCATCTACTGCATCTCCATGAACAAAAACTGCGTTAAAGGAATCATCTACCTTTGCAAGTGGGTGACTGTTTGGAATCAACATTGGATGAACGCTCACTTCGATTCCCTCTGGAGTGTTTTTAGCAACTCCTAAAAGCTTAATTACACACCCAACTTCAGATGCATATTCAATATCCTTTGCTGTAATCTTTGTAATTCCTTCTGTATGTACATCTGAAAATGTGACTCTGGAATTAAATGCAATGGAAGCCATAATTGCAACTTTTCTTCCTGCATCATATCCTTCGATATCAGCGGTTGGATCTGCCTCTGCATATCCAAGCTCTGTTGCTAGAGCCAACGCCTCATCAAAATCCATTCCCTCTGCTGTCATCTTTGATAAAATGAAATTAGTCGTTCCATTCACAATCCCCATAACCTCTGAGATATGATTCCCTGCAAGACACTGTTTTAACGGACGAAGAATAGGGATTCCACCAGCAACTGAAGCCTCAAACAACAAATCACAGTGATGTGCTTCTGCTGCATCTAATAATTCTTTTCCATGTTCTGCAACTAAATCTTTATTTGCAGTTACCACATGCTTCCCTGCTTCTAATGCCTGTGTAATATAAGTTCTAGCCGGTTCAATTCCGCCCATAACTTCGATTACAATTTGAATGCTGTCATCTTCTAAAATCTCAGACCAATTATCTACTAACAAAGAATTGTCAATTCCTTCTCTCTTTTTGTTCTTATCACGAACTAGAATCTTCGTAATTTCAAGATTCGCTCCGATTTTATGGGGCATCTCTTCCTTTTGACTTTGTACCAGCTTATAAACACCAGTTCCAACGGTACCAGAACCTAAAAGTGCAATTTTGATTATATTTAGCTCTTTCATTGATAAAACTCCTTTTCTATTTTTTATAGTATATTATTTTATTCTACCTTTTGCAATGTTTTATTTTATTGAAGTTGTTCTAAAAAATACACAATTTGTTTTTTATGGGTGGATTATTGTCTTTCTGTGAAAAACATTTTAGAAGTAAATCAAACGATCTTTTGCAGGATTGGTCTCTTCAATTCTAAGGGCTTCTAAAACAATTCCCTCACCTTCATATGCTTCATGATACCCATATCCAACTTTGGCTGTTAATACAATCCAGTCTTTATCTGTAACTTTTTTCATTGTTTTTGATTTTGCATGTTCTAATTTACACAAGTATCCAATAAAGGTGATGTCATCTTCACAGCAAGTCATGGCATAACGCCCTGGGACAATGATTCCAGCAGGTGCTCCTTGAGGTCGTCTTACCATTGTCTTTACCTGAATTGTTTTTCCTACATAAGTATCTGGATGTTCCATAGCATCAATATAGAAGATTCCATAATCCTCTTCCTGTATAGTCACAATATCATCTGTCAAATCATAAGGCAACATTTCCTTCGTCTCAACTTCTTTTCCATCTCTTCGTTCAAATCCAACTTGTGCCGTCTTGTGAACTGCTTTAATACTTCGCCGATAGGTCGCAATTGGTGTTTCGTCATCACATCGATTGAAAATAATCAAATTTCCAAACTTGAACATTTCTACCATCATGGAACGCATATTATTTAAATATAATTCTGACGTTGTAGCGTCCACTGTCACAATGGTTTGATATAGAGTTAGCTCTGTTTCGTCAATGACATCCATCACTGGTTCAATTGGATACATTCCATTATACTCAATCATCACTCGGTCTGGATGATAGTTCTTCTGACATGCTTTCCAAAAATCCTCATTCCATTGGTCAATCTCATGGATTTGAACTACAAAAGAATTGCTTTTTTCCAAAAAATCAGAATCGTATTCCACCTCTCCTTCTTCAAAAGAAAGAATCATGGTTCTCTCTCCATCTAAAAAATAATCCTGAGATAATGTATCTATAATAAGTGAGGTTTTTCCACTTTCTAAAAAGCCCCAAAAAAGATAAACTGGTACTTCCATTTGTTCCTCCTGCTAGTCATTTTTATAGGTTGAATAATGTTTCCAATTTTTCTATATCTAAATTGGATCCAATGACACAAAATCTTCCTGTGTAATCTGGATTTCCTTCGCGAATCTCATACTCTCCCGGCACTAAATCAAAATATAGCCATGTTTTCTCTGGTGTTTGAACCATTCCTTTTGAACGTAAAATCGTTCCAAACTCATCGCCCTTATATAGCTCTTTTAAAATATTCTCTAATTGATTTCTCGTATATACTTTGCTTGTCTCTTTTCCCCAGCTGGTAAATACCTCATCTGCATGATGATG
>JAQVEG010000052.1:0-12915 GCA_028697725.1 Anaerostipes sp. | reverse complement strand
AACGTAAAATCGTTCCAAACTCATCGCCCTTATATAGCTCTTTTAAAATATTCTCTAATTGATTTCTCGTATATACTTTGCTTGTCTCTTTTCCCCAGCTGGTAAATACCTCATCTGCATGATGATGGTGATGCTCATGGTCATGATCGTGGTCGTGGTCGTGATGATGATGATGTCCGCACACTGGGCACACAACCTCTTTTTCCAATTCCTTTTCCAGTGTATTTCCTTCTTCCATTGCTTTTAAAATAATATTACCTTCCACCTCATCCCAAGGAGTTGTAATCACTGCTGCCTTTTCATTTTGTTCACGAATCAAATGAATTACATCCTCTAATTTAGATGCATCCATATCTCCAGTTCTGCTCAATACAATGGAACCAGCATATTGAATCTGGTTATTATAGAACTCACCAAAGTTCTTCATATACATTCTGCATTTTTTAGCATCTGCCACTGTCACAAAACTGTTCAATACCATATCTAAATCTTTTGTGGCATTCTCAACTGCTTTCATAACATCAGACAGTTTTCCAACTCCAGACGGTTCAATTAAAATACGATCCGGATGAAATTGATTCACTACTTTATGTAGCGATTCCCCAAAATCTCCAACCAAAGAACAACAGATGCATCCTGAATTCATTTCTGTAACTTCAACTCCTGCATCTTTTAAAAATCCTCCATCAATTCCAATCTCTCCAAATTCATTCTCAATTAGAACAACTTGCTCCTCTTGTAATGATTCATTTAAAAGTTTTTGTATTAATGTTGTTTTTCCTGCCCCTAAAAATCCTGAAATAATATCTACTTTGGTCATTATTATCCTTCTTTCTATGATTCATCTAATTTTCGTGGTGTTTTAAAAATGCCACTTGCACTTCCTACTAATTCATCTCCCACGAATGCTTTTCCAACAAAGTTCATAATTGTCTTCCCAGTTGATACTGCCTGTGCTTGAATTTGGATTTTAGATCCAATGGGAATTCCTTTTAAAAATGTTGTGGACAACTGCACAGTGGGAGCAATACTATAATCGCCTAGTCCTACTGTTAAAGTCCCAAAGGTAATGTCAAACATCCCCACAAGAGAACCACCAAATAAAATATCAAATCCATTACGATGAAAATCTGTAGCTTCAAATTCCATAACTATGTTTTTTTCTTCGTAACTGCTTGAAATAATTTCTCCGCGTAATTCGCGAAAAATACTATGCTCTGGAACACTATTTATAACCTCCATACGAGATTTAAGATGTTCTTCAAAAGTTTTTTTATTCATATGTATCTCCTTTTTCCTACCATTCTATCACAATCCTGCGTTATTTTCCTAAAAAAATTTATTTTTTATTAAAAAAGCATTTGTAAAAATACAATTTATGTGTTATAGTAATAAAAGTTATTAGTAGATGTGTCAATCACGAGGTAGAGAAACTACATTCTATGTAATGTACGATCTATGCGTGATTTTTTTATTCTTATGGATAAAATACTGCATCCAACATAACTAGTATCAATTTATTTTTTTATTATATTTATGGAGGTACCCAAATGAACAATGGTACAGTAAAATGGTTTAACTCAGAAAAAGGTTACGGATTTATTTCTCAAGAAGGTGGAGACGACGTATTCGTACATTTCTCTGCAATCTCTGGAGATGGTTTCAAGACTCTTGAAGAAGGTCAGGCAGTTAGCTTTGAAGTAGCTGATGGACCTCGCGGAAAACAAGCTGAGAACGTTGAAAAGCTTGCTTAATCTTTTTCTTTTGAATTAAATAGATTTTGCAACAAACCCATAACTGGTGTTTACACCGGTTATGGGCTTTTTCTTTGTCTAAACTTCCTAATGGATATACTCTTCTATGCATTCATATAACTTTTCTGGTTCAATAGGTTTTGATAAATGTGCATTCATTCCAGCATCCAGCGAAGCTCTTACATCTTCATCAAAGGCGTTGGCTGTCATGGCAACAATAACGACCTCGTTCGCATCTGCCCGATTTAATGTACGAATCTTTTTCGCTGCTTCTAGGCCATTCATCACTGGCATACGAATATCCATAAAGACCATTTGATAATAATTTATTGGCGATGCTTCAAACATAGAAACCCCAATTTCTCCACATCAGCCCCTGCAAGAGGTATCATTAAATCCACAACAATAGTTGTCCCTTTGCCAAGTTCACTTTCTATCTTAATCGTTCCATCCATTTGTTTTACTAACTCATTTACAATGGCAAGTCCTAATCCCGTTCCCTGTCCTTCTATTGTTTTATTCTTGTGAACTTCCTGAGAAAAACTTTCAAAAGCATGTGGCAAAAACTTTTGACTCATCCCGATTCCCGTATCTCGAACTGAAATCTTTTCATGGATGATATTCCCCGTTCTGCCTAAAATCTCAATTTTTAATTCAACGTCTCCTTCCGAAGGGGTAAATTTTACCGCATTTGAAAGTAAATTTATAAAAATCTGATTAAACCTTGTCTTGTCAATGTATATATATTGATTTTCTGTAGAAATGTAATTAGTAGAGAATAAGAATCTGATTCCTTTTTGTTCACACTGTTTTCCAATAACAGTCCGAATTGTTTGTTCAAAATCACATAATGCGTAGGGTTCTGGATGAAGTACCATTTTACCACTTTCGATTTTGGACATATCAAGAACATCATTAATAATTCCTAATAAGTAAATTCCAGAAGAATGAATCTCATCTAAATATTGTGTTTTTTCTTTCTCATCAATATCCTCTGTAAGTTCCCGGTTTGATAATCCAATAATTGCATTGAGAGGTGTACGCATATCATGGCTCATTTGGGATAAAAATACGGATTTTGCACGATTTGCAGACTTTGCAGCATCCAATGCTTCCTGCAATACCTTTGCCTGCCTAACTTCTTCATTGTACAAATCTGTAATATCTCTACGAGAAATCACAATTCGTTCTTTATATTCATCCAAATAAAATACTCTTAGTTTTTTTCTTCGAACTTCTCCCTCTTTGCCTCTACACCGATATGTAAAAATGTAAACCTGCTGCGTCTTCAATTGCTCTTGTATATGATCTACGTTATATTTCTCTTTAAATTCTTTCTGATCTTCTTCCATAACATAATACTTTAAAATATGCTCACAATAAGTTGAAAATAATATGTTCGATGTAGATGGAATAAATTTTTCATCATACCTTGCAGAAACTTGACGAATCATATTTCGCTTTATATCTAAGATTGCAACATACTCCATCTCCTCTGAAAATGTCTTTGCAATTGCTAATTTGTTATTCTCCTTATCATTTACATCATAAGTATATGTTACTGCGATAATATCTCCACTATCTGGACGCTGCATCAAAGTGACTCTGGAAGAATACCATCGAATTTCTCCATGAACTCTTAGACGATATGGAGAAATATCCACATTACTTTCCCCTCGATTCCACGCATCTAATAATTGCTCTGTTCCAAACTTATGAAAAAATTCCTCTTTTTGCTCTGGCTCAACAAACAAATGATTTATCCAGCTCCACGCACTCTCTGTCAAAGAAACCTGCTCTTTCTTATCTTTTATTTCTACAAAGCTGGTAATCCTTTCTTCTATAGTTTTTTGAGTTAAATTCATCCTGCAAAAAAACACAGAATCCTTCATCAAATCTCTTCGGATTGCATTTTCAGTGTTATACTGCTGTTTTGCCCTCATTTGTTCTGTAACGTCTACGCATGAACCTACATAACGGCCTCCACCAAGCTTTGAAAATACAATATGCTGCCATTGATAAATATTTACTTTATGATTAAAAATTCTAGCATAACACTCACAAGACTCTACGCCCTCTTCCATCTGGGCAAATAAAGAAAAATATGCTTCTTCATCTTCTGGATATATGTCCCCGTTCCCTCGGAAACACTCTGGAACATTCTTCTTGACTCCATCATATCCAAATCCGTTTTCCCACGTGGCAATACTTTCTTTTCTTTTTACATCATAAATCCAATACTGCATCCCAACTTTATCTGTAGCAATTTGAAGTTCTTTACGAGATTGCATCAATTCTTTCATGGAAGTTTCATAATCTGTTACATCCGTATATGTAATGAAAAATACACTCTTATCTTTGCCCCTGCTGGTAATCTTTCCTTTTACCTGAAGCCACAAATCACGATTTACCCCCTGCTCTGGGATTGTCATAACAAAACGTCCATCTCCACAAACCGCACTTAGAATCTTTTCTCTTAACTCCTGTCTGACTTCCATTGGCACTGCTTGGATTGCATTCTTCCCCATAAATTGTTGTCTATCTTCTCTTTTTGCACCAATCATGTCATAATACCCATCATTAAGATAAACAAGTGCATAAGTTCCATCTGCATAAACATCATAGACTCCGACTCCTCCTGGAATACCATCTATAAATTTTTTCATCCCTTTTAATCGATCTAATTTATCCATATTTCCCCTATTCCTCCCTACATATAAGAGTAGAAAAATGTCTACATTTATAAAATCAGAGTATACGTTATCTTTTCATTTTACCCCATATTCTTATAGTTTACAATCTATTACGGCGGAAAAAAGCATAGAAAAAAACTATGGTTTGCATAGAAAAAAATCCCACAAATCATAGCTTTTGTATTTCTTTATATTATTTTATTTTTGTAAAAATATCTGAACACTTGCATCACTTGGCATACGCAAATCTCCTCTTGGGGATACTGCTACACTACCTACTTTAGGTCCATCTGGCAAACAATTCCTCTTAAACTGCTGAGAGAAAAACCTCCAGTAGAATTTGTTTAACCACTTGTCAATTGTCTCAACATCATATCCTTCTTCAAATGTTATCTTGGCAATTCTAAATAACTTTTCCTTGGAAAATCCAAAACGAAGCATATAGTACAGGAAGAAATCATGAAGTTCATAGGGTCCCACTAAGTCCTCTGTCTTTTGTGAAATCACACCATCCACTGGTGGCAGAAGTTCTGGACTTACTGGAGTATCCAATACATCCATAAGCACCTTAGACAATTCTTTCTTTTTCGTTGTTTCTGCATAATAGAGTACCAGATATCTAACTAAAGTCTTTGGTACTGAACAGTTTACCCCATACATAGACATATGATCTCCATTGTAAGTTGCCCATCCAAGAGCTAGTTCTGACATATCCCCAGTACCGATAACCATTCCATTATATTTATTTGCAAGATCCATTAGAATCTGAGTTCTTTCACGAGCCTGAGAATTCTCATAGGTAACGTCGTGTACCTCTTCATCATGTTCAATGTCCGCAAAGTGCTGTCTTACTGCCTTCTCAATATTCACTTCTTTTAAAGTAGCTCCAAGCTCCTTTATGAGTGACACTGCGTTCTGATACGTGCGGTCTGTAGTTCCAAAGCAAGGCATTGTAACACAGATTAAATTCTCCCTTGGAATCTCCAACATATCAAATGCCCTTGCAGTAACTAAAACTGCCAGCGTAGAATCCAAACCACCTGAAATTCCAATCACTGCATGTTTACATCCCGTATGTTCCAGCCTCTTTTTTAATCCCATAGACTGAATGGATAAAATTTCATCACAGCGTTTATCTCTTTCTTCCTGATTATTTGGTACAAACGGAGTCTTTGGATAAATCCTTGAAAGCTCTGTATCATTTACCTTAAGTGAGAAAGTTATCTCTTCATAATCTTCAGAACCTTGTGTCACAAATGTTGTCATCTTCCTACGTTCTGAAGAGAGTTTCTTTACATCAATCTCACTGTAAATTACCTCATTTGTAAATCGTTTTGCTTCCGCAAGAACAGACCCATTTTCACATATTAAATGATGTCCACTATAAACTACATCTGAAGTAGATTCTCCTTCTCCTGCATTTGCATAAATATACCCAGCAAGAAGTCTTGCTGACTGATTGGAAACTAAATTCTTTCGGTAAGTTTCTTTTGTCGTAGTTTCCACACTTGCCGATGGATTACATATAATCGTAGCTCCAGCCATGGCATGATTTGTACTTGGAGGTAATGGAACCCATAAATCTTCACAAACCTCTCCTGCAAGAATTAACTCTGGTATTTCTTCACAGGCAAATAATAACTTTGATCCAAAAGAAACATAATCCTCTCCAAGTAAAATATCACACTCTAGTCCTTCTCCAGATGCAAAATGTCTTGCCTCATAAAATTCAGAATAATTAGGCAAATGAATCTTAGGTACCACCCCTAAAATCTCCCCATCACAAAGAAACACAGCACAGTTGTACAACTTTTGCTTTACCATTAATGGACAGCCCACAACAACAACCATATTCTTGTCTGTGGTTTCTTCTGCAATTCTAAGAAGCTGTTTTTTACATTCTTCTAATAGGACCTCTTGTAAAAATAAATCTCCACAAGTATACCCACTAATAGTCAGTTCTGAAAACACAAGAATATTTGCATTTTGCTTCTGAGCATCTTTTATAATCTCTATGATTCTATCTGTATTATATGCTGGATCTGCAACATGTACCTTTGGGGTTGCAGCCGCCACTTTTATAAATCCATCTCTCATAATTTATTCTTCTTCCATATTACTTAATTTTGCTGCTTGATCTGCTGCAGTTAAACTATCAATCAACTCGTCTAAATCTCCATTCATAATTGAATCCAACTTGTGTAATGTTAATTTAATTCTATGATCTGTCACTCGTCCCTGAGGGTAATTGTAAGTACGAATCTTCTCAGAACGATCTCCTGTTCCAATCTGACTTTTTCTCTTCTCAGCTTCTGCATCATGAGCTTTTTGTTGTTCCATTTCATATAAACGAGAACGTAAAACCTTTAATGCTTTATCTTTATTCTTAAGCTGTGATTTTTCATCCTGACATGAAACAACAATTCCTGTTGGTAAATGCGTTAAACGGACCGCTGAATCTGTTGTATTGACACACTGTCCACCATTTCCAGATGCACGGAACACGTCAAACTTACAATCATTCATATCAATATCTACTTCCACATCTTCCACTTCTGGCATAATCGCTACAGTGATTGTTGATGTATGGATTCTACCACCTGATTCTGTAGTTGGAATTCTCTGTACACGATGGACTCCACTTTCATACTTAAATCTTGAATAAGCACCTTGTCCAGAAACCATAAATACCAACTCTTTAAATCCACCAATTCCACTTTCATTGAAAGACAATGTTTCCACCTTCCAACGACGTCCTTCTGCATAGCTTCGATACATACGTGCCACATCAGATACAAACAAACCAGCTTCATCTCCACCAGCTCCCGCACGCATCTCCACAACAATATTCTTATCATCATTTGGATCCTTTGGAATTAATAGAATTCTTAAGTTCTCTTCTAGTTGTTCCACTTTTTCCTTGGATTCATTCAATTCTTCTTTTGCAAGCTCTTTCATCTCTTCATCAGATTCTTCTTCCAGCATTTCTAAGCTGTCCTCAATATTCTGTTTTTCTTGCTTGTATTCTTTATATGTTTCCACAATTGGTGTTAATTCATTCTGTTCTTTCATTAATTCGCGAAAACGATTCTGATTTCCTGCCACATCGGGATCATTTAATTCCTGCAACACTGTCTCAAGTCGATCCACTAATCCTTCTAATTTGTCAAACATCTCTTTATCCTTTCTTTCTTCCCATTACGACACGATCTAATCCAGCTAAATCTTGATTTAAGATTACATCTATAAATCCTGCTTCTTCCATCATATTCTTTACATCTTCGCCCTGGTTGTATCCAATTTCAAATGCAAGCATTCCATTGTCATTCAAGTACCCAGATGCCTCTTTTACAATTCTTCGATAAAAATGAAGTCCATCTTCCATTCCATCTAAGGCAATCAAAGGTTCATGTTCTCTAACCTCTGGCATAAGTTCTTCACAATCCTTGGTTGGAATATATGGTGGATTTGAAATAATTAAATCAAAAGTTTCAAACACTGATTCAAACAAGTCGCTCTGAATAAATTCTACCATAGGAAGCAGATTTCTTCCATTCTCTTTTGCAATTTTTAATGCATCTCCATCAATATCTACTGCCACACAGCGTTCTGGTTTAAGTATTAATCCCAGACTCACAGCAATACATCCTGATCCCGTACACACATCTAAAATACTCTTTGGTTTGATTCCAGATTCAATCACTGTCTCTAGTACACTTTCCGTATCTGCTCTTGGAATTAAAACATCAGGAGTCACACGAAATGTATATCCCATAAAATCCTGAGTTCCCAATATATATTGAAGGGGCATTCTCTTTGTCATACGTTCTTTTATATATTCCTTGTATAATTCTAATTCTTTTCCTTCCACAACTTCTTCTGTCATGGAAAACAAATAGTCTTCTCTTGTAATATGAAAACAGTGGGAAAACAAATACCAAGCTTCCCCCTGAGCATTTTCAATTCCTTCTTTCGATAATTCTTTGGTTCCGTATTCTATCCAATCATGTCGATTCATGTTCTTTTTTCACCTCATCAATATATGCATGCCAGTCTAATACACCCTCTACAGATGCAATCGCAACTTCAATCATAGCTTCATCTGGCTCTTTGGTGGTCAAATATTGAAGGGAAAGTCCTGGCTTACTTAGCACTTGAACAAGTTTACTATCTGAATTTCCTGCAAATCGAATAACCTCATAGGAAATTCCTGCAATCACTGGAATTAACAAAATTCTGCTTAAAACACGAAGCCACATGGTATCCACAGCAATGAAAAAGTAAATAATTATACTAATTATCATAACAAAAAATAGAAAACTAGTTCCACATCTCTTATGAAGCCTAGAATACTTTTTTACATTCTCTGGCGTCAACTCTTCCCCAGCTTCTAAACAATTAATTGTCTTATGCTCTGCTCCATGGTACATAAACAGTCTTTTAATATCTTCCATTCTTGAAATCAATACAACGTACCCTAAAAATAATCCAACACGTACAATCCCCTCAATCAGCAAAATAACTGAATGACTGGATATCATTTTTTCAAAAAAACTAGATATAAGATAAGGGAGAATCATAAATAATCCCACAGATATACATAGAGAAATAACAACAATGAGACCCATTAGAAATTTCTCTCCTTTGCCTGAAAATGTTCGTTCCAGCCACTGGTCAAATTTTGAAGTTGTTTCCATCTCTTCATCTTCAAAAAATTCAGCAGAGTAATTCAAGGTCTTCATTCCTATCACCATAGATTCCACAAAATTCACAACACCTCGAAGCAATGGGAATCCTAATATCTTATGTCTCTCTGAAACGCTCACATATTCTTCTGTTTTTGTCTCAATCTTACCATCTGGTCTACGAACAGAAACAGCGTATTGGTCTTGATTCTTCATCATGACCCCTTCCATCACTGCCTGTCCTCCGATACGCTTTTTCATAAACTTCCTCTTTATTATATAAAAAATAGGCTGAGATTAAATAACCTCAACCTACCATCTTTGCTTCTACTTTGTACCATATTTACGATTGAACTTATCAATACGTCCACGAGCTTGAGCAGCTTTTTGTTGTCCAGTGTAAAAAGAATGACACTTAGAACAAATCTCAACGTGGATATCTTCCTTTGTTGATCCTGTTACAAATTCATTCCCACAGTTACAAACTACTTTTGCTTGATAATAATCTGGATGGATTCCTTCACGCATGTTTTTCACCTCTTCTATAAATTCTTGTTGGATTTTGCCAACATATACATACTATGACTTTCGTCATTTCTTATGTTCAATAAACAACTTCTTGATTATATCACAGTGTATTTTCAATTTCAAGCATTATTTTCTTAAAAGAGAACGCTTTGTCAAATCAACAAATTCCTCATTGGTCTTTGTTCTTTTGAATAAATTAAGGGTCTGTTCTAACATCTCTTCACTTCGATGTCCCCCTAATTCCTTGTGTAGGGCTGCAACAACTGCTTGTTCATCTTTAGAAAGGAGTAAATCGTCTCTTCTTGTACTAGACTTTGCAATATCAACTGCAGGGAAGATTCTTTTTTCAGATAATTGTCTGCTTAAAACAACTTCCATATTTCCTGTTCCCTTAAACTCTTCAAAAATAACGTCATCCATCTTGCTTCCTGTCTCCACAAGTGCAGTTGCTAAAATAGTCAAACTTCCACCTTCACGCATATTTCTTGCTGCTCCAAAAAACTTCTTTGGCATATGAAGTGCTGCTGGATCTAGTCCACCAGTTAAAGTTCGTCCACTTGGTGGAACTGTCAAATTGTAAGCTCTGGCAAGTCTTGTAATACTGTCTAGTAAAATAACAACATCCTCTTTATGTTCTACCAAACGCTTTGCACGTTCCAAAACCATCTCAGATACTCTCTTATGATGTTCTGGAAGTTCATCAAATGTAGAATAGATAACTTCTACATTCTCTCCTTCTATGGATTCTCTAAAGTCTGTCACTTCCTCAGGTCGCTCATCAATCAACAATACAATTAGCTTTACATCTTCATAATTGGCGCTAATGCTCTTTGCAATCTGCTTTAACAGTGTTGTCTTTCCTGTCTTTGGCTGAGATACAATCATACCTCTCTGTCCTTTTCCCACTGGAGATAACAAATCTACCATTCTCATGGATAGAGAGCTTTGCTGAGTCTCAAGCTTTAATCTCTGATTTGGGAAGATTGGTGTTAAATCTTCAAAATGTTCTCTTCTTGCAGCATCTTCTGGATGATATCCATTGACAGAATCTACATAAAGAAGTGCACCAAACTTCTCATTCTGTGTTCTTACACGAATAGATCCACATAGAATATCTCCTGTTTTTAAATTAAATCTGCGAATCTGTGCTGGTGAAACATAAATATCATGCTCTCCTGGCAGATAATTCTCACAACGAATAAAGCCATATCCATCTGGCAATACTTCTAAAATACCGTTGGCTTTTTCTCCACTATCTAAATTCCTTTTGCTGCGAATCAGCTTTTCTGGCTTATTTTCTTCTAATTCTATTAACTTGTCCACTAATTCCTGCTTTTTTAAAGAACTAATCCCCGTTAATTCTTTTTCCTTGGCAACATCTCTTAATTGCACAAGGGACATATCACTATAATTCATATAAATTCTCCTTCGTTTGGGAATTGGGCAAATCACCCAAGATTCACTTTATCATACCATATTTTTTAGGAACAACCAAGAGCTTTTTTCCTCATTTTTCCAAGAATTTTCTTTTCCATCCTTGATATTTTCACTTGGGATACAGAAAATATTTTTGCAACCTCTTGCTGTGTCTTACCTTTTAAGTACCGAAGTTCAATAATTCCTCGTTCCATTTCATCAAGCCCATCCATAAGCTGCTCCACTAAAACATTGTGAATTGCCTGATTTTCTGCATTTTCTTCTCCAAATAAACGATCAATAAGCAAGATGGGACTTCCATCCTCTGTACTATTGGGTCGATAAATAGACTCAACTTCCATATTTGCCTCTAAAGACACTGCGATTTCTTCCGCATGAAGTCCTGTTAATCTAGATAATTCTTCTAAAGTGGCTTCTCTTTGATACTTCATGGCAAAATCTTTTTTTGCATTTTTAATATGATACGCATTCTCCTTCAAAGAACGGCTTACCTTAATCATTCCATCATCACGAATGAAACGTCTGATTTCACCTGTAATCATAGGAACCGCATAGGTAGAAAATTTGACGTCAAAAGATAAATCAAATTTATCAATCGCCTTCATAAGACCAATACATCCCACTTGAAACAAATCCTCTGTCTCATATCCACGATTTGAAAAACGCTTTACAATACACCAGATTAACCCTGTATTTTCTAATACCATAGTTTCCCTGGCTTCTTTGTTTCCTTCCTTTGTACGAATCAACAATTCTCTTGTATGATCCCCATTCAATTATTTTACCGCAACTTTCTTTTTCATTGTCACAGTCGTTCCTTCTCCTAGTTTTGACTCCACTAGAACTTCATCCATAAATGCCTCCATAAAGGAAAATCCCATTCCTGTTCTCTCCTGGGTTGGCTTTGTTGTATACATAGGTTCCATTGCTTTTTCTACATCCTCAATCCCCACTCCAAAATCAATTACCTTAATTACAACATTTCCATCTTCCTCATAAATGTCCATTTGTATGAGTCCTGTCTCTTTTTCATATCCATGAACTACACAATTTGTAACGGCTTCCGATACTGCTGTTTTTACATCAGCCATTTCCTCTAATGTTGGATCAAATTTCATCATATAACCAGCAGTGACCATGCGGGCAATTCCTTCATTTTCTGATTGACTATCAAATTCTAAATGTATCATTTCTATCCTCCCAATTTTTTTATTTTTCTTCAATAACGCCATGTAACCCTGCCATATGCACAACCCTGCGAATAGTATTATTCATATGAGTCACTGAAACTTTTCCTCCCACTGCATGAATCTTTTGATATCTTCCTAAAATCAAGCCTACCCCTGAGCTGTCCATAAAATCTGAATGTTCAAAATCAAAAATAATTTCTTTTATAAAATAAGACCGTAAAATCAATTCGCATTGATACTTCACTTTTTCTGCTAAATGATGATCTAATTCCCCATCTAACTTGATATATAATTTCTTCCCATTCACTTGATATTGTGTTGCCATGTTCTCTCCTTTCTAAGAGTTAGAATGAAAAAAGAACCAAAGGGTATATTCCTTTGATTCTTCTCATTTGTAATGTTTTTATTTAATTTAATTTTTTTGTTGCTGTATTCTTCTTTTCCATAGCATCGATTCTTGCCTGTGCGTCTTTTGCTGTGTTTGTTCCTGGGAACTTTTCAACAATTGTCTTATATGTGCTAATTGCTTTTTTCTTATCCTTTGAAGATTCATAAGCTCTTCCAAGGTATAAGTAAGAAGTCAACTTTGAACTGTTAATATCAATTGATAAAGTAAGATATTCAATTG
>JAQVEG010000089.1 GCA_028697725.1 Anaerostipes sp. | reverse complement strand
AGATGTAGATTTGATGATGCAGAATGTATATGTGACAAGTTATTTGCTCCAAAAACCACAATACTCTAATTTGCAGATACTTCCTACAACATTTTTGACAGAAAAGAATTGTATCGCAGCCTTATCACAAACAGATTCTAGACTTATTTCAATTATTAATAAATCAATCAAAGCCATTACAGAGAAGCAGAAAAATGAAATAATTCTTGCAAATACAACGGCAAAACCATATCGTTTGACGATTTTGGATGTATTCTTTAAATATAGAATTCCAATCATCGGAGGGTTGGTTTTAACATTTATATGTGTAACCCTATTAATTATTATTATTTTGATACGACAAAAGAATTTAAGTGTGGTAGAAAAGAAGAATCAACAGCTTGCAGATGCGGTGAAACAAGCAGAAGAGGCAAATCATGCAAAGAGTCAGTTTTTGTCTCGGATGAGTCATGAAATTAGAACTCCAATGAACGCAATTGTTGGAATTACTACAATTGCAAAAGAACAAAAAGATGATACAGACAAGATGCAGGATTATCTAGATAAGATTGCAGTTTCATCCAAAGTCTTGCTCAATATTATAAATGATGTATTAGATATGTCGGCAATTGAGAGTAATAAACTGAAGATTGCTGAGACAGAATTTGATGTGAAACAGATTCTTACAGGGATTTCTACTATTTATTATGCACAGTGTAAAAACAAAGGAATCAGTTTTGTTATGGCAACAGATGTGGAGAATGAAATTGTTATTGGAGATAGTCTGCGTGTGAATCAAATTCTACTAAATCTAGTATCCAATGCATATAAGTTCACACCAAAAGGTGGACAGATTAAAGTTCTTGTACAAGAGAATACAAGAAAAGATGACATGATATTTATTCGATTTATAGTGTCAGATACTGGATGTGGAATGACCCAAGAGATGCAAGAGAGATTGTTCCGACCATTTGAACAAGAGAGTGCAGAGACGGCGAAAAACCATGGTGGAAGTGGACTTGGATTGTCCATTGCAAAGAATTTAGTGGATTTGATGCATGGAGCCATTGGTGTAGAAAGTCAAAAAGGAAAAGGAAGTATATTTACAGTTGATTTACCATTTAAACTATCTGGAAAGCAGGGAAGTGTAGATAAAAATAAATTAAAAAGTTTAAAAGCACTTGTTATTGATGATGACCAGTCTGTTAGAGAGTATACATCAATTGTACTAAACCGCATGGGGCTACATTTTGATGTTGCTGACTCAGGGGAGATGGCACTTAAGATGATAAAGAAGAGTCTCAATGAAAACCAAGCCTATGATGTTTGCTTTGTAGATTGGAAGATGCCTCATATGGATGGAGTTGAAGTAACGAAAGCCATTAGAGCCTGTATGGGAAATCAGCCATCCATTATTATTGTATCTGCATATGATGTCAATGAAATAGAGGATGAAGCAAAAGTGGCAGGTGCAGATATGTTTGTTTCAAAACCATTGTTTCAATCTACAGTATTCAATGTATTAATGACATTATCTGGTGGGAAACTTTCCAAAGAAACAGCACGATTGGAAAATTATGATTTTACAGGACATAAGGTGCTGCTTGCAGAGGATAATGAATTAAATCGAGAGATTTCTGCGGTTATTTTAGATTTAAGAATGCCAAAGATGGATGGAAAGACACTTCTGTCTCTATTATCTCAGAATTCAAAGTATGAAAATCTTCCTATTATTATAGCAACTGGAGATAGTAACCAGGAGATGGAAAGAGAGTGCCTGAGGCTTGGAGCCTGGGACTTTGTCACCAAGCCTTATGATACAGTGACACTAAAGCTGCGTCTTAGGAATACCATTGGACGAAGCCAGGTACATTTGATACAAGAGATACATAGGCTTGCAGAGCGGGACGAGTTGACTGGATTATATAATCGTAGATTTTTTATGGAGCAGACAAGTAAGATGATTCACCAATATAAGGATACGCAGTTTGCATTAATCCGAATGGATATTCGCAATTTTAGGCTGTACAATTCATCTTTTGGGAGTCAATTAGGGGATCAGTTATTACAAAGAATTGCAAATGAAATCAGGCGTAGTTGCAATGCAATCCAAACATATGGACGGATGGAATCAGATGTTTTTTGCATTTGTTTTCCCTATGTAAAAGAGACATTTTTAGATACCATTAAAGAAATAGAAGAAAAGGGGAAATCCCTATGTGAGAATTATGTTCTAAAGTTTTCTTTTGGTATATATGTCATAGAAGATATTGACTATGATATGGAAAAAATTTGTTCCAAGGTAACAGAGGCAGCTAGAAAGTGTAAAGAAAACCTTCAGCAGCATTATGTGTTTTACAGTGAAGATTTGGATTTAGAGGAGGAGCGAATTCAAAAAATTACAAATGAGATGGAACAGGCAATAAAGGACAAACAGTTTCAGGTGTATTTACAACCAAAGTATGATATGAATACGGAACAGCCATGTGGTGCAGAAGCGCTAGTTCGATGGTTTCATCCAAATGAAGGAATGATTTCACCAGGGGAATTTATACCTGTTTATGAAAAGAATGGCCAGATTGTAGAGTTAGATCATTATATGTGGGAAAGTGTATGCCAGCTGCTTAGAAAGTGGATAGATGAAGGGGTTAATGTATATCCAGTGTCTGTTAATGTCTCAAGAGTTAGTTTGTATCATCCAGATGTAGTAGCATATATTATAGGTTTGGTGGATAAGTATAAAATACCAAGAGAATTATTAAATCTGGAAATAACAGAAAGTGCATATATGTCAAATCCAGAGTTAATGCTTCAAACAGTCAGAAATTTGCGTAAACATGGATTTGTTATTATGATGGATGACTTTGGAAGCGGGTATTCTTCTTTGAATACGTTAAAGGATATGGAAGTGGATATTCTAAAGGTTGACATGAAGTTTCTTCCGACTGGAACTGACAATGTAAAAAGTGAGAAGATTCTTGCTTCTGTCATTCGTATGGCTGGATGGCTTGGAATGCCTGTTGTTGTAGAAGGTGTGGAGACAAAGGATCAAAGAGATTTTGTTGATAGTATTGGGTGTAATTATGTGCAGGGATTTTATTATGCAAGACCAATGCCAGTGAATAAGTATGAGGAATTAATTCAAAATCAGCTTCAATGGGAAGAAAGTTTAACCAGTGACACACAGGAAAAAAATTTCGACGCTATTTGGTCTTCTGATTCTGAGACATTTTCTTTCTTTAAAAGTATCTTAGTACCATTTGCAATTATAGAATATGATGGAACTCATATTGATATGCTTAGAGTGAATCAGGCATATATTAATGAGATTGGATCGGACAATGTTTTAAATCATCAATTGAACCATAAGGAGCTATTTAAACTGTGTTCTACCGTAGAGCAGACCATAGAGACAAAAGATGGAGCTGAATGTGAATGTTTGTTTGTGTTAGAAGATGGTTCTTGTGAATGGTATTTGATTCGCTTATTTTATCTTGGAGAGATTAAACAGGCTGGGCTTGTTAGTGCTACGTTCCTCAATGTAACCAGTGAAAAATTATTAGAAAAAGAACTAAATACGGTATTTGAATCAATCAAAGAAGAAACAAAGAAGGAAAGTATTTTAGTGATTGATGATTCTGAACTAAGTCAGGAACTAATCCAAAATGTTTTCCAAGAAGATTATAATGTGATACTTGCATCGACTGGAGAAGAGGGATTGAATATCTTAAGAAAAAAAGAAAAGAACATTGCATTAGTTCTTCTTGATATGATTATGCCACATATGGGTGGGCAGGAATTTCTATCATATAAAAATCAAATAAAAGAAGTTGCTGACATACCAGTCATTGTAATATCAGCACAAGACAATGA
>JAQVEG010000051.1 GCA_028697725.1 Anaerostipes sp. | reverse complement strand
TGGCTTACCTAATTGCAATAGCGTATGTAGTAGTATTTTTTACATATATTATATAGAAGAAAGCCAAGGATTTTTACGTCCTTGGCTCTCATTTTTTTATTATACAATAGAAAGGTACTTTGTCGGTACCCAACTATTAAGCTGCTTAATCAATGCTTCTTTTACACCATTGTTTGTCTGTACTTTTGTGACTGTATATTTCTTTCCAATATAAGCACTGGATACAGACTTGCCAGAGGATGCTCCACCATACTTTGCACCACTCTTAATCTTTACTGTACTTCCAGCCTTAATGCTTGCATTTGATGTCGTAGTAACTTTTTTTAAGTTATTTACGTCTACGATTACAGCTGTGATAGCTTCTGCAATTTTATCAAACTTGCTTACAAAAATCTCATTGTCCTTCTTGTTAGATATAAAACCAAGTTCTAGAAGGACTGCTGGCATATTTGTTTGATGCAGCACAGCTAAATCTGTCCTTACCTTAGTCCCTCTGTTAGTAAATCCAATAGATCCCATTTTTGCATTCACTTTATTAGCAAACTCTTTCTTTATTCCAGAGTTAGCATATACTAAAGTTTCATATCCTTTTGAAGAACTGGAAGAGCTACTATTTCTATGAAATGATGCAAAGAAGTCTGCTCCTGCTTTATTAGCAATTTCCGCCTTTCCTTTTGGACTTGTGTATGTATCATTGGTTCTTGTCATTCCAACCTTGCAGTTATAAGCAGACAATAAGGACTTCACTTTCTTTGCCATCTTAAGAACATCGTCTGCTTCATTTCTTCCATACCCAACTGCTCCACTATCTTTTCCACCATGCCCAGGATCTAAATAAATTAATTTACTCATTGTCTTCCTCGCTTTCTAATTCTGGTAATCCCTTTACAGATGTCAATAATGATACGATACCTGCTAACAGGGCTGTAGACGCTACCACTTTCCAATCCACTGCTTTAATGGTTGCACTTGCTGGAATTAACGCCACCGCTGTTTGTGCCACTGTTTTTACTGCTCTGATTCCTGCTTTTTTCATCCATAATTTAAAATCTTTCATAATTATTCTCCTTTTCGTAAATTAACCTTTTCATGTACTTGTTCCATTAAGTATCTCTCTATGTCCGCCTGTGCTTCTTTTGTTGGCCCATTAGTTCCAAGTTCTTGAAGACCTTTTAACGATGCCAATACACCTCGCATTATTAAATTACTCTCCTCTTTTGAATTATTAAGTTCTAGTAAATATCTGTCAAGCAAAGCATCTGTCTTGTTCATTCTTACATAGTCGCGGTTTAATAACTTTTCAATATTGTCAATCTTTTTTTCATGATCATCCAACATATTTATTATATTGTCCTTATGATTTTTTGTACTTCTATAGTCTTCTAGCATTTTCTTTATTGCCGGAAATGACTTATAAATAATGTATGCCAGCAACAAAAAAATGACAATCCACTGGACTATCATTGTGTCAGTTATATTAAATTTTGTTAGCATGTCCAATTGGTCTTTACCTCCTTCTGAACCATAACCTTAAAATCTATGAAATTATAAGTTCTAAGGTTAAATAATCGCTTGCTGTTAATGGGTCGTACATATCAGAATTACACTTATCAATTTCCTCTGAATCAATTGTTGTTAATTCGACATCAACTTCCTCTTCAAGTAACTTTAAGACTTCATTATTAAATACCGATGTACATGCTGACTTAATGGTGTACGCACCATCGCTAATTATTGGATTTTTGTTCTCATCAAGCTCTACATACTTTTTGCATATTTCGATACGCTGCTTTTCAAGAATTTCTGTCTCTTCTTGTAAAAGTTTTATGTTCTTTGCAATCGCACGTACCATTTGAAACGGTAACCTTTTATCCTTTAACTGTGTTAATGCCTGTAATCTTTGCTGAATATCTTTCAATTGCATCTTCATCCTTATTCTCCTTCAATAGCATCCTGTGCTTGATAGAACTCTTCTGTAAATGCACTAATGTCTTTTCTGATTTCTGCCTTATTTGCTTTATACAACTCTTTATCCTGAATCGTTTGATTAATATTGTCGCTATCTTTATCCTGCGAAATTTTTGCATTTAGATATACGACTTGTTTACTAACCCCATCTTCTGAAATGGAAATTGTTCCTGTGAGACTTGTTGATTTTTTTGTTGTTAACATATTGTACTCCTTTCATTTTAAAAAGCAGACACCCTATTGTGCCTGCTTAAGTTGACTTAACTCATTTTTCAGTTTATAAATTTCATGTTCTAATTCATCAAGTTGTACTTGGTGTAGATTCACCGTACTTGCAATTGTAAACATATCATTTCTAGTTTTTTGTATCATGTGTGTGTTGAGAGAGATAAATTCCTCATACGCAAGTGAATACCTATCTGTCATTCCATTGGTTGTTTCTGGATTCCATTCTGGGTCTTTTGTAAAATCGTCGTAGCAAAAAGCAGCGAAGTCTTTATCTGTTAATCCCACAGAGTCCATGGCTTCTTTTACTTCCTGTGCTATAAATCCTGTATGAACTCTGTCGTGGTTATCGTTGTTTCCTATGTTATTTTTCCAACTGTAGGTAACTGGATTAAGCTGGTCAAACAATTTCTCGTACTGTTCTGAATAAGTGCTTATGTTTGTTTTTAAACGTCTGTCAGACGTACTAATGGAACTGTTTGCTGAATATACTCTTTGCCACCTACCATTTGGAGAGCCACAGCCAACTTTATTGTCTTTCAAAGCCGAGTTAAGATCATAAGCTCTAAAAAACTCTCCGTCTCCTGAAACTCCACTTCTTGAACTTCCATTTTGTACACACCATTGATAGGCATGTGTGTGACTTTTTGCAGCGTATAGATTTCTAATGGGTGTACCACCTTCATATATCCATAAACCTGCTTTTATGTCTCCACCACTTGTAACTCGTCCTTTGGTTTCAATGTCTTTATCTGAATATATTCCTGATGTGGCTAAAATACGTATCCGATTATCAGTATTCTGATCCGTTATAGACATTCCTTCTCCTGCGAAAAAAGTAATAAAATCATAGCCACTATTTAGTGTTTCAATAGTTATACCAGTATGGTCTAACGTTGTTGCATCAAAAGACGAACCATGAGAACTCTGACAAGAAAGTGTTCCATTTTCTATCCTTGTTGTTACACTATAACCTTCTTCGACTACATCTTTAAGTATACCCGATTCTAACTTTTTAACAAATACCGATCCGTCATGGTTTACTCGAAAAGGAGCAGTCTCACTTGAGTTTTCATCGAGTGCTCCAGCCCAAAACGCATAGGCTGCACCCTGTTTTCCTAGCCCAACATATTTATTTGCACCGCCAGTTGAATTATATAATTTATCTGCTGCTATCGTAAAACCACCGATTGTACCGCTAGTTGCGGTCACATCCCCACTGGATGTCAGCTTAAAATTATCAGAGTTAATTACAAGTCGATTTGAATTGAATGTTATCACATCAGCACTTGCATTCAGTTCCGAAACTAAATCTGCGGAATTAATCTTTAACTCAAGCATTGCTTCGATATTTTCCACTTCGTTTCCCAATGCTGCATTTGTGGCATATGTGCTGCTAACAGAGGCTAAAATACTATTTTTTTCTAATTGTATGGTTGAGTTCATTTCTAGAAATTTATCGTCTATATCCTCTGGGGCTGGACTCCAGTCTGTAGCTTTGTTCCCTTTTTCGATTTTCAAATTTTTAATATATACGCTTCCATTACCATCTGAATAATCTGTGCGAAGTCCAATTTTAAAATTTTTATCAATATTGTTTATAACTGTTGCAATTCCGGAACAATGGTAAGTACCATTCGAAGTCCAGACTCGTTTTTGAATAGATTGAGTGAAAATGTTTGGTTTCGTAGCAGCCCATGAGCCGTCTACTGCGCCTTGAAGCCAAGTTTTCCACGTGTAACCAGATTGAGAATTGAAGTTCTCTAATTTAATATCAAACGCTAACACAAACGTATCGCCAACTTTTGTATCATCCGGCAGTGTGAAACTATTGATGGCTATACCAATGTTCTCGCCTGTAACCGGTGTATATACTAAACTCCACTCACTAGAAGTTCCAGTTAATAAATTCCTGCCACCAATCTCCATATTATCGACGGTATCTTTTGCATCATTAGCCGTATTGTTTGCGGCAACAGCTTTGTTATATGCTGTTTTTGCCGCTTCATACGAGCTAGACTTTGATACGTCTGAGTATTCAAATGTATCATCTGAAAATGTCGTTTTACAAGTTGTATATAGCGTGTTTGTGTATCCTTCTGTATAGGTTGGTTCTGTCGTTGTCCAGTCAGTCGGCATATCCTCGGTTGGCTTCAAAGGAGTGCTTTCCGTGGAGGGTTGCAACTTATAGTACCAGGTTGTACTATTTATATCTCGTCCTTCCTCCCCCTTTATCCTTGTCCATTTATATATTTCTGGTCTTGATATATCTGCCTCTAATACTATTTGGTTTTCTGCGATTCCCATATAATATTTTCCATCAGAGTTTAACGATATTCCGCTTCCAAATTTATTATCTGCATATGCAATCCATGTATAGAAAGGTCTTTTTTTTGCCTCTATTGCAAATTGTGCAGATAAAGCCTCTACTTTTTCACTCACCCCGCTTTCTTTAATCAAATAATCTCCAAGAGTTACTGTATTCTTGTAATCAACAATACTCTTTTCTAGCTTTAAAATTCTTGCAGATAAATATAATTCCCCCATATCATCAATTACATTAACTGTATCCCCGATTTTTATACTATTCGGCAAATCTGTGATTTCTGCTTCGTAATTAACCTCGGCATTGCATGCTTTTTTCAAAGAGGCAACTGCTTGTTTACACAATTCTTCTTGACTTACCGTATCGTACGTGAACATCTTTACAATATGTCCTTCATAACCATCTAGTTTATTTGGCTCATTGGACCATGCGTATCTTCCCCATCTTTCAACAGCATTTCTGCTCTTTAGATAATGTCCAGACACATAAAAATCTCCATCATCATATTGATATCCATCTAATGTTGTTGGAATATCTGTTCCATCTTGAGATGCCCCTGTACAAAGATAGCAAGTTGCAAGGTTTGCAACTGTTTTCTTGATAGTTATTTTATCAATTTCCTTATTAAGTCTTAACTGAACTCCATTATCTTTTCCTCGTTGTTTATAAAAGTTCACATACTTATGTGTAACCATCATATCTTTAATGGAAAAACTAAAAGATAATTCACATTCAAATTGTCCGGCAATATACAAAAGTCTCTCTGTTGCAGTTTCTTCACTTCTTCCGGATAGTTTTAATTTTTTCTCTGTGCATTCATTAATTCCAATTTCAAACCCACTATCTATTAAACAAGTCTCTGCATACTCTTTTAGAAGATATTCCTTATCCGCCTCGTATTCTTTTAACACCTCGTTTAATAAGTCAAGTCCTGCATCCTCTGCATATATATAAATGTCCTGATTATCGGTATCTGTCTCAGTCTCAATGATAGTATAGATTTCATGTTCATCCTCGTTGTTTCTAAGAATATAGTTTCCTGCTTCTGTATATTGTTCTGCTCTTTTTTTCGTTTCTCTTGTAAATGGAATCCGACAGCTAAACGTTGCAACCCCTGTTTCAACATCTTCTGTTTTTATATCTTCCTTTATTCTGATTCCAGACGGCAAACTTGTTGAGGCTTGTCCTAAGACTTCCATTTTACGATTTGCAAAATACACAATCATAAAAACACCTCCCGGTAACGCAATTTAAACGATGGGACATATATAGCCTCTATCCATTCAGAATAACTAGAACCAATCTGATTCATTCCAGGTTTCAAAAAGAAATCTTCCCAATCGTTTCCTAACGCTCCTAAGTCTGGACGTTCTAAGTCATTTAGTTTCACAGTACCAGATGCACAATCAGCTATCAATATATCGTTTGCATTAAATTTATTTTGAATATCATGATATTCGGTTCTAATTGTTTCAATGGTTTCTGT
The DNA here is from genome assembly GCA_028697725.1 of Anaerostipes sp. GTDB lineage: Bacteria > Bacillota > Clostridia > Lachnospirales > Lachnospiraceae > Anaerostipes. The sequence continues at coordinate 11,142 of JAQVEG010000051.1, read as the reverse complement.
TACTGTTTTTTGATAATTTTTTACAAGCTTCATCCAGTAAAGACCATTGTATTCCAAGGATGGATATGTTCCTTTTCCTGAAAACATAACCGTTACTTTGTTTACCGACTTTGATTTTATCGCACTAACTGTGTATGTCTGCTTAATTCCACCAACATTAAAAGAAATTTTATCTCCTGTTTTGGTAATGCTAGAAGATTTGACAGTGGTGATTGCAGTTATCTTTTTCTTTTTATCTGCACTCCGATTAGCTCCAAAATACTTGTTATGGTACGATAAATCCAAATATGATTCTTTCATTACCTTTCCATTCACTATCATTCGATACTGACCTTTTGTGCCTTCATCATTCTTAAATATATCAATCCCGGCAATAATAGTGCCGCTAGCGTCGGATAGAATCATCTGAAACGCCCCACGTTGTTTCTTATCTGATTTCGCACTTCCACAACACATTTTCTGGCTGTAAGTAAATTGAAAGTCGGTTGCAGCTTCACTAAATGTATACGTTGCTGTTGGTCCATGATATCTTGCCCCAGAACCAAAGTTACTTCCTGTTAAATAATAAGTATCTTTATCTGTTGTTCCGTAGGAATGCTTTGCTCCAAGACTTCCAGTTTTTACAGCATCTTTATAAATCACCCCACCATTCTTACTGTATTTTGAACTTAAGGAACTCCAAGCACTTGTTTTAACGTAATTATGGTTAAGGAGAACACTTGTTGTAGGTACTAAATATGTATTTGTGTTTTTGTCTACTACTTGTATTGCTTCCTCTGGCAGTTCCTCCGGATTTCCAAATTGAAGTATCTTTTCTTCATCAGTAAAAAATGCTACATAACCACAACGTCCATTGTTATTTTCTTCCCCACTTTCATCCACATAAAAATCTGCCTCAATCGTTGGATATGACGGAAATGTCCCATTATAGTTTATTACAAACGCAGAACTATCACCAACACTTGGAGCAACCTCATATTCTTCTACAGAATACTTAAATGGATCTAAACACGTAAATTCTATTTCTCCCTTTACCGCATTTCTTCCTGGCTCAATTTCTCCAATTGATGAAGTTGTTCCTATGAAAAATTTATCCTGTTCGTCTGCAAATATAAGTTCTGCATTCTCTACGTCTAAAACACTCGCTAACTTATTAAACGCTTCTCTAAATGCACTCGCTGAATCTGCAATCAATTGATAATAAACTGTGATTGTTCTTGCTGGATACCTTCTGCTATTTAATTTGGACCCATTACTACATCCAACTTCATATGTATTTAATTCCGGAGAGAGTGCTTCTCTCCCCGAAACCTGTAATGTTCTATAACCTGCTATTTGGTCTTCAATATAATCTCCATTTAACCTTAAAGCTTCAGATGGCAAAGAAGATTCTTGAATCTCTGTTACATCTATAAAGTCATACATAATATCTTCTTACGTCCTCCCTCTTTTTCTATCTTCTCTTTTTTGCCGCTTATTAAGCTCTGCCTCTGTATATGGAGCTGTAACTTTCGCTATCTCCTTACCCTCTAGTTCTACAGGAACAACAATTGTATATTGAGCATTACTGTAATAATCATAAGCACTGCTTAATTCTCCGCCTACATCTCCGGCAAAAGAAAGATTCGGATTAGTTGGAATCTCAATAATTTGGTTCATAATATCTGCAATTCCACTTTTCATAGATGCGATTCCATTTATTAATCCTTGCCCTGCATATTTACCGAGACTTGCAAGCACCCTAGATGGTGAATGGATTTTAAGTTTTCCTTTTACCGATTTTGTCAGTATACTTGCAAGGTCTTTGGCTGCTTTCTTAAGTGCCTTTTTAGAACTCTTACTTGTCAATCCTTTGATAAATCCAGCGGTTGCATTTTTTCCAATACTGTTCATCTGATTCTGTAATTTTTTCAATTCACTGGTAACGGCTTTGCTGTAATCTTTATCAAGTTGTGTTATATATGGCTGATAATATTTGTTTGATACACTTTTTGATGTATCAATAAATTTTGTATAATCTTTTCCGTATTTCTTTAGCCATGAATCTCCTTTCTTTAAAAGTTCATTTGTATAAGCTAATGCACTTGCTGTATCCATATCTTGTATATCAGACATTAGATTATATGGTAATGATTTTTTTAGGCTCTCCATATTCTTGCCTAACGCTTCAACTTGCTTCGTCTGAGCTGTAAAATCTTTAAGTGCTATAAATCCATAAGAATCTGTAGAATACAAGCTTCCATAATCAGATAGCTTACTCAAGTATTTATCTCTATCACTAATAATCTTGTCATATTTCTCTTGATATTTCTTTCCAAGAGCTGTCAGTGCCTTGTCTGCCGCAGATATGGCACTTTTTCCCTGCTCTTTAATCGTTTTACTCATATCGGACTTCAATATCTTTCCTACTTGTGTATATACCTTCTTTAACTTTGGATTCTTTTTCTGTAACTTCTTTATTCCTTTATCCACAATCTTATTTAAACTCTTTGTTGTGCTGCTCACCTTGCTTTCCATGGAAGACTTATATTTATCTACAGCACTACTTGCTGCATCTTCGTATTTTCGTGTCTTTGTTGCATTTCGCATTGTTGTAAGTGCTTTGCTTGCTAAGTTTTTACTTGCACTAGTTACTTCTTTTATTCCACTTCGGATTCCAAGCCCCAGTCCAATAGCTATGTATCGACCAAGCGTCTTAGTCATTCTTGACGGAGAATGAATCTTTGCTTTCGCACGAATTGCTTTATCCGCCGCCGCAACCATACGCGATGCTGCAGATTCGATTTGTCCTAGACATGAACTCATACCAGAAGCAAATCCTTGGCTTATATAAGAACCTGCACTTCTTGCTGCACTGTGTCCAGATCTTAGTTTTGTTGCTACGCTTTTTGATGCCTTTGTTGCTATCCCAGAAGCCTTTGACAGACCTGATTTCATACTATTGGTAAAGGATGTTCCTATTTTACTTCCGGCACTTTTTGCACTATTAGCAACTCCATTCATCGAAGATTTTATTTTACTCATCGATGAAGCTGCCTTACTTCCAAGAGAGCTAAATCCAGCCCCGGCGGCATTTACGGCAGAAACAATTCCTTTTAATCCGCTTGCCGCTTGCGATACCCCACTGCCATACTTTGATATTTTGCTTAAGCCTATGGAAACTGCTCCTAATGATTTCGCAATTGCACCTAAAGATAATCCAGCAATGGTCTTAATACCGTTTGCTACACTTAAAAAACCTTCTCCGGCATTTTTTGCTGATGTACCAACAGATTCAATTACCTTTGCAACAGAATCCAGAACCTTTGAAAACCCATTTCCAATAGAATCAGCCACTTGTGATATTGTGTCTCCTAATTGCTGTACAAATGGCGTAAGACTTAAAATTGCACCAGACACTACTGTTAATCCGGCTCCTAAAATTACAAGGGCAACTCCAAGAACCGTAATTCCTGCCGCTGCAACTATAGCCGCTGCACCAACTAACACTAACCCAACTGATGCAACCACTAAACTAGCTCCAAATACGATAATTCCAGCACCTGCCACTAATGCACCGGCACCAAATACAACTAAGCTTGCACCTAATGCCATGATCGCAGATGATGCCTGTAATCCATATGTTGCAATTTGCGGAAGTGCCGTTGACAAAAGTGCAAGTCCGGCACACGCTAATAAAACCCCTACCCCAACTAATGCGATGGCTACACCAAAAGCAACCATTCCTACTGCACCTACCGTTAAGGCTGGACCAAGTGCTGCCGCTAATACCATAAGCCCTGCAAGTGCCGCAACCATTCCTACCATGCAAGCAATCGCTAAACCGCCACCGCTAGCCAGTGCGACCGAAGCCTGTGCCATTATCATCATACCGACACTTGCTATTAAGATTGCTGCACCAAACGCAATGAACCCTACAGCACCTGCCGTTAACGATGGTGCCACGGATTTTGCAACTAATAAAAGTGTTCCAACAGCAACTACCATACCAGCCATAGCTGCAATAGCCGATGGTCCTGCTTTAGCAAGTTTTGTAGCCGCGTCTGATAAAATCCAAAATCCAGCACTGATTAGCACAACCGCTCCACCAAGTGCCAACATTGCCATTGCTATACTTGTAAACTTTTTGGGACTACCTTTCATTGAACCTAGTGCCTTGGTCATTCCAATACCTAATCCTACCAACGCACCAACCATTGCAACCATAACACCGATAGCTAAAGGACCAGCTTCGGCAAGTGCGATACTAGCTCCTGCCATAATTCCAAATCCTGCTGCTATCATACCAACTCCTACACCGAGCATCATAAATGATTTTGCCGCTTGCATTGTATATTGTGCATTTTCCATACTAGCTGAACCTACGGCTTTTTCTCCTGCTGCTATCCCAAACAGTTTTGCTGCAAGTGCAGCAATTCCTTTTCCTGCAAGCGAAGCAATTGATTTTGTAAAAGAAGCCACAGGACCTATAAACGACTTAACTACCTTAAACATCTTGAATGCAAAAGCCATTTTAAGCAAGTTAGGGATTACTTTGGCTATTGTATCTGAATTATTTTCACAAAATCCCGCAAACTTTTCTAACGACTTTGTAATTCCATCTACAATTGTTTTAAATCCACTCACAGATTTTGCAGAGCCAAAAGAACCATTCATCTTCGATATGCTGCTACCTATCGAACTAATTGCCGAACCGAAAGCTTTCCCTACTTTTACAGTATCTGTTTGTAGTACGCTCCAATATTTTCCCACTTTACTTCCAAAAGAAGCTAATTTTTTTGCCAATGAATTTCCATCAATTTTACTAACTGAATCTACTATTTTCCCAATACAACTGACCGCCGTTCCAGAAGCAACTTCAAAAACAGGTCCAAGTTTATTTGCAGCTGTTTCAGACAATCCGTCTAAAGCCTCATCTACAGATTTGTATTGCATTGCCATTTTTGTAAAACTGTCATTTGTTCCTACCTTTGAAACAGCTTCAAAGAAATCCTCTGTCTTCACCTTGCCATCCTGAACACTTTTAACAAGATCCTTTGTTGACATTCCCATTTCTTTTGCTACCGCTGACACTCCAGCTGGCGTTTGCTCCATCATAAGTTTAAAATCCTGCCATGCAACTTTAGGCTTTGCAGCCATTTGAGTTGCCTGCGTTGACAATGTCTTCATTGCCTGTGTAGGGTTCTCCGCGGCTGCTGCCAATCCGCCGAAACCTTTTACAAGGCTTGTGGTATTCTTGGTTCCAACTGCATCTAATTGACCAAACGTACTTGCCATATCAGATGCACTATAAATAGTCTTCTCTGCAAAATCTTGCAATTCTTTCTTTGTTGCCTTGATTTCTTTTTTAGAGTGTCCGTTCATTTCCATATTTCCCTGAAATGTTTTCCATGCTTTCCCAGCACTATTCATATCTCCAACCAGCGAGGTTATTCCAGTTCCAACCGCAGATACCGCCTTATTTCCAATGGCCATAAACGCACCAAAACCAATACCACTCTTTAACTTAGACCCGAGGGAGTTTGCGGCTCTTCCAGCGGCTTTCATTCCTGCTGTAAATCCTTCATCTCTCGCGGATAGAACCGCCTCAAGACTATATGTTTCTGCCATTATTTCTCCCTCCTTTTCATCACTTCCTTGACTTTGCTGAATTTATCTTCCGTCTTTCCTGTAACTCTTTTAATCTCAGAATCATAATCATAGAATTTTTTAAATGTTGAATAAACAGGTCGCTCTTTGTTTTTTCCTGAACGCTTCTTTGATTGCACTCTAAAATTCAAAAATGCTTGTAGATGATTTCTGTAATCTTTATCAATCTCTCGAAGCTTCATAGCCTCTGCCATTATTTCAAATTGTGCAAGCGTCATTTTATCGACCTGGTCAAAATCAGTAAAACCAAAATACCGAAAACAGGTTATTGCCATTTCTCGGTATGCTGCTTCAAAATCTTCTACATTGTTTCCTTCGCTTTCTCTGCTACCTCCTTCGCTTTCTGCTCCTCGACTGCTTTCTTCAAGTCCGCGGTCTCTTTCTTTGTAACATTCGCATTCTCTAAGAAACCCACTACAGTCTCAAACAGGTCATCAATATCAGTCTCATCATCCTCAACATAAGCGTCTAGCTCTTTCTGCTCCAGACGTGGGACAAATCCTTTGTTAGCCACCCTCAGCGTCTGGCAAAGTGCCTCAACATCTCCGTCAATCACCTCAGCGATGGTATATCTCATTCCAATGTGTTTCTTTTTCCCTGGAACTCCATCCACAGGGATTTCAACTGTCTTGTTAAGTTCTCTTAAGAATCCTAACCCAAAATTAAATTGATAAGTTGTATCTTTTATTGTTAATTCAAACATTTATTTCTCCTCCTAAGCTCCTGTTTTAGCTGTGTCAACAAATGTGTATGCTGTTTCTTGCTGTTCACTTGTTACTGTTACATCTCCGTCGATTCCATCTCCGTTAATACCAAACGTTAGTGAAACTTCCACAAATTCATCCGCATTTGCACTTTTTTCGATTTCTGTTAAATATCCTTGAAAATATTTACCCTTAAATTTATTGGATCCTGTTGATGGTTCTGCAAGGTTTGCTTCCCAAATCTCCACGATTTCATCATCATCAAGTGCTTTTTCCAAATCGTCAACTAGGCTATCTCCCTTTCTCAAAAGTGATGTGGCACTAATTTCTACCTCTGCCGCTCCTGGTGTTCGGATAGAGCCATCTTTTGTTGCTGTGGAATCAGCATCCTTTGATTTAGTTCTACTGTTCTCTGTAGTAAATGCCAAAGTGGTTCCGCTTGTGGTTGCTGCCTTTGACATAATTCGATAAAGATACACTAATTTCTTTCCCTGTACTGCTTCATTTGCAAATAACTGTAATAACATAATTACCTCCTAATTAAATTTAAATTCTACATTTAATATGCCGTGTAATAACGGCTGTTTCGTTGTTGTGTCTGGTAAAATTTGCTGATTTACATGAAGCAAATCCCAACCAAAGTTCTTCGTTTCTTCCAGCCAATAACAGATAGATTTAACATCTAATAAGATTCCAGAAACAGTCCCCCTTCTTTTCGGATTATTGTGCCAGACATGAATTGTCTGAAACACGTTTCCAAATGCCGTTGTTTTGTTTCTATCATCTACCTGTTGCGAATCTGCCAGATAAATAAATGGATATGACGCATCCTCTCCAGGAAGGAAAGAATCATAAACGTCATACCCTTTTTCTTTTAAACGCACATATAATGCGGTAAATAATTCTTGTTGTGGATCCATACCATCACCCCATTAATTTTTTCAAGTCGCTTTTGAATTGACCCTTTTGCTCATTAAATGCAGGTCTAAGATATGGCTGATTCTCCATAAACCTTGTTCCATACTCAACATAAGGTGCATATTCAGCTGATGGTGCTATTCTTGCTTCCATTCCTCCGTCTTCTATGCTGATGCCTATGCCTTTCTTTAGATTACCTGTATCAACCGGAGCATATTCTTGAGCTTTTGTTTGCAATTGAGAACCATGGTGTCTTACAACCTTTTTTACATCTCCTAAATCACAATTTTTCTTTAACTTTCTTTGAATATCTTCTAGCCCATTAATTTTAAAACCAGACATTACACCACCTCCGATACTATTAATGTCTCTTTGACTTTTAGTTTCCTGATGTAATCAGCCTTGTAAAGTTTATTTCCAATTCGTATCCGGTCAAAAATATTTTGATAATGGTTTTGTAATTGGATACTCAAACTTCCCTGCACTAGTTTTCCATAAACTAGCTGCAGCATATCTGCCCCTGTGTCCATTACGGATGCATATTTTTGTGTCTCGTCAACAGATTCATCTAAATAATCTCCTGTTTCTTCGTTATAGGCACCTTGCGAAACCTTTTGAAAAAAGACAGGTGTGTCATATCTCATAGAAATCTCACCCTTCCCTTTCTCACGTCCTTCTGCGAATCAATAAATGCTTGTATTTCGTCCATAAATCCGTTGAAATCACTTTCTCCAAACGATGCACTCTCTCCCTCTACAGTATGAGATGTGATTCCCTCAGAACCTATACGATTGAAACGAATCAAAGCCACCTCAACAATGATATAATTCATTGTCTCTGGTGGCTCCATTCCTCCAAGTAGCATCTTTAGTCGTTCCTTCACAGAATCTAATATGAAATTCAACCTAGCATCTTGCGAAACATCATCTTTCATGTCCAGCATCAATTTTAAATTCTCAAGCATAGAGAATCACCTCATTTCTGCTTTACCTCTTCAATAAGTGGTTCTTTTTGTGCATTTTCACTTCCTTCAAGATCACTAATTCTGTTAATGTCTGCTTTCATTCCGTGTCTTGGATAAACATCTCCAACATTATATTGATGGTAGAGTTTACCAGATTTTGTACTTTTAGAATCCTTTAAATCGGAAAAATCCTTGATGACTTTATACATAAACTACTCCTATCTTACAACGCAACCAAATCAACGGATGCAACTGCTTTATAATTTCCATCAGATTCAACAATTGTGATATGTTGGTCTTTAGTTGCTGTAATTTCTGATTTTCCATCCCATTTTGTCCATGTCTTCACATCAGTACCATAAGTCACTGTCGCTGCACTTGTTCCTACTTTGTATTTATAAACATTATTGACTGCTGATAAAGGTTGAATATCAACTACTGTTTTCCCAGTTTCAGAACCTTTCTTTGCACTCGCTTCCAATGTTCCTAGTGTTTGAGCATCAGAGCTTCCAACTGTGATATAGGCAATGGCATCCAAGTATTCACAAAATAATCTTACTCCCATAATTGCAAACATGTCAGAAATTGCTCTTGTATAAGTTCCCTCGATATGGAATCCTAACACTCCTGTAGTTGAATCTGTTGTATAAGACAATCCAGCCTTTACAAATTCTGAATCTCCTGGATCAACATAATATCCAACAATATTGTTAAGGGGTGTTGCAACAACTGTGTTCTCTGGAATCTCCATTGTAACAAACACAACATCAGCTCCTAAGAAATTGGTTATATAGTTCATACCAAATGCAGTTTGTAGTGTGATATCCGCCGCTCCAAGATATTTATAAGCATCCAAGGTGTTAATGAACAATGCAGTACCTGTCGCTGTTCTGTGCATTTTTTGAAATTTAGCTTTTACTTTTCCAATCGCCATTGCAACTGCCATCTGCCATGTAGATTCATGCCCTACCAAAGAACCACTCTTAAGCATAGTGTAAAACTTGTCCATGACTGTATTTTGTAAATCAGACTTAAACTCTTCGTCTGTTGCAGCAACAGCATTTTCATACCCCTTTTCTGCAATTGCCTCAACAGACACTGCTTTTCTGTATTTGTCAATTTTGATAGAGTCAAATACCTTTTCTTCAACCGTGTACTGAGACAAAGGAATCTCATCTCCTTCTGACACAGAGCCATCTTCCAGTGTTCCTGTTACGGTCTTTGTTTTTAATACAGAGCCATTTTCCTTCTTAATCATGCGAGCAATTCCCATAACATCAAGCAAAGCCTGAATATTCCGCCCAAATGACGTAACAAAATCAATTTCTCTCGCCCTTGTTTGGATTTGTGCAGAACCTGTTAATCCTTCTGGTGCCGCAAAAAGTTGTAATTTTAAATTTCTTCCTTTATTCATTTTAATCTCCTTCTTTACTGAAATAGTTTTAGATTCTCTGCAATCTTTTCCTGTCTTTCCATAGGATTCTTAATTGCAAGGATCTGTTCTTTTGTCATTGTTGTCTCTCCGCCCGTCTTTGGTGGATTTCCTTTTAGCTTCTCAGCTACTGCTTCTTTGATTGCACTTTTAAACATCAAAGCAAAAGACGATACGGAATCTTTTGTATTCTCCGCACTGTCTGACACCAAGTGCATAAGAAGCTCGTCTGGAATTGAAATCCCCTCATCTGAAAGCATCTTTCTTGCTGTAGAACTCATCGAATTTCTAGTTTTCTCTTTTTCTGCATCTTCAAGCTGTTTCTTTAGCTTGCTGATTTCGTAATCCTTTTTCTCGTCTTTCGTCATTTTGGCAAGTCGCTCTGCTTCGGTTAGCTTATCATCGGTTAGCGCTTTCCATTTCTTCTTTTCATTTGACACCGCTGTTGTTATCGCTTTTTGAACACGTCTGTCAAACTCTGCCTGGTTACCTTCTTGATTCAGAAAATCTTCAAACGATACAGGACCGTCTTGATTGTTATTGCTATCAGCTCCATCGCCATTGCCTTGGAATGCGTTGTCTCCATCTGCCCCGGCGCCATCGTCTCCTTCTGCGAATAACTGTAAATATAATTCTTTTTTTCTCATTGCTCTCCCTTTCCGCCCCAGCTCGTTCTTTGCCCAAGCTATTGCATTTAGCATTTAGTTTTACATCTTTTCGGATATAACTAGTTACTATATCATCCGAACATGATTCGGATAATCGTTGGATACCATGGATACTCCAACAAAAAAAGAATCTACCAAAGTTTTTGACTTCTCTGATAAATTCTTATATTCTATATCAACCATTCCGGAGGATATACTATATTGTATTTTGTCCTCGGTTAGATTCTCGATAGACTTTATCAAGGCTAGTGCCAAGGTGCTAACTGCTGCACAAACAATGTCTTGTCCTCTTGGTGCATAGTTTGCATGACCAGATACAGTCACTCCATCCTTTCGAATACTTATCTCAATCACAATGCCTTGCCCTCCTTAAACATATCTGGGTTGTCTCGAATTAACATATATAATGCACTACCAAGTTTTTCAATCTGTTTCTCCTTAAGTTCTATATTAAATATGTCATCCATGCCATGAAGTAACTCATGAACAAGAGTTGCTCTCTGTTGTTCTTCTGAACTTCCAGTATTAAGAAGAATTTTTTCATCAATATACTGAATTTGTCCGTACAAATCAGAGACTCCATCATGTAGGTTATCTATGAAGTCTATTGTATAGGTTTTGTATAAAATATTTACTTTTTCTGGTATTATCATTATCAATCCTCCTAAAAATGGGATAAGAAAACCACTGATTATAAGTCAGTGGCATGTATCGTTATTTATAATGCTTTTAAAATTGTATCCAGGGCAACTTCAAATCCCTTTCCTAAAAACTGCCTTGATTTCACCATTCTGCTATTCTCTTCTA
>JAQVEG010000011.1 GCA_028697725.1 Anaerostipes sp. | reverse complement strand
ACAATTGTCTTATATGTGCTAATTGCTTTTTTCTTATCCTTTGAAGATTCATAAGCTCTTCCAAGGTATAAGTAAGAAGTCAACTTTGAACTGTTAATATCAATTGATAAAGTAAGATATTCAATTGCTGATTTATTGTCTCCATTTACATAGGCAGAATATCCACGAGCATACAAGTTGGTTGCAACTGTTGTTGTATAGGTATTTACCTTCAAGTTATCATATACCTTTTTCATCTTCTTTGTTGCAAGCTTCTTTCGATTAATCTTATTAAGGTTAATTGCCGCTGTTGAATAATCCTTCTGGCTGTATGCATCCATTGCTGTTAGAAGTTTATCGTACAATCCTTCTGTCTTTGCATCTCCAATATATGATTTTAATTCTTCTTCTGCTTTCTTCTTTGCAGAATTTGCTTCTTTAATATTCTTTTCATTGCTCTTTAACTGTGTGTCTTTTGCTAAAATCTGTTCTTTGTAGTCATCAATTTGAGATTGATAGCTTGAAGCCGAACTTCTCTTTATGGTTGGATAAACCAACGCCATAGAAACAATCACACCTACAATAATTCCTGCGATTACATAAAGAAGTGGACCTCTTCCCCATAGTCCCTTTTCAAAACGTTCCATAACTGCACCTTTCTCTTTCTTTGGTTTCTCTATAACTTTCTCCCCTGTATCTGCAATAACCTCTTCCTTTGGTTTTTCAACCTCTTGTAAAAAATCCAGTGCTTTGCTATTCTTACGGTCTATTGCAAGTACATCTTGAATGCGCTCATATGCTTCTTTCGTGTTGTCTTGATGTATCAAAAGTAATGCCATAAGTAACTGTGCATCAATAAAATTCGGCATAATAGATACAACTTTCTTGACCTGAAGCATGGCTAAATCTTCATCTCCCTGCTTTGCATATGTCAATGCCTGATTGTACTTTTTAATTACTTGGTTCATGCGGTCAAGCTCTGTTGCATTGGCCTGAGTTGCAGCTAAATAATCATTGGCAACATTGTTATCTTGCTTTAAATTCGAACTAATTACCCATTGAGCTAATCCGTCTACAATCTGTCCTGTTTGAAAATAAATAAGTCCTAACAAGTTTCTTGCATCCACATCATTCTTATTGAAAAACAATGAAGTCTTAAGATTGGCAGTTGCACCTGTTAAGTTACCTTCTTTGGCCTTTTCTAATCCAAGATTGTAATACCATTTTGCACTATTGGCTATCTTCTCTTTCATATCCATATCTTTCACCTATTGTTCTTCTTTTGCTAAATCTGCTTTGATTTCTTTTATTAAATCCTGCACATCCCCTTGGTTGTCACTATATATTGCTTCCTCTGTCTGGTCTACATCTAAACAAGGGTGAAATTTTTTTAATTCTTCTTTGAAATTAATCATGAGTTCTATCCTCCATATATTTCTTGATTTCTCCTGCCAGATAAAAAGATCCAACACAAAAACAAGTCACTTTATTGTGCATCCACATATTCATCTTCTGACAGGCTATATTTAAAACATCTTTATCTAAGGCACGATGTTCTACTGGTATCTCAACAAGTTCCACTAGATTCTCTATCTGCCTTAATTTTTTTAAAATCGGTTCTCTCTCCTTCTTATGGGAAGGAGCATAAAACAAAGCTTTTTTCCCTGGAAAATACCTGCAAATCATATCACAAAATGTATCAATTCCACTCATATTATGAGCTCCATCTACATAAAGCCATTCATTGATTCGCTCCATTCGTCCAGATAACCTTACATCCTTTAGTCCCTGCAGAATATGTGCAGAAGAACAACGAGGATACACCTGTAAAACCGCCTGAATTGCCAGAAGGGCATTTTCCCTTTGGAAGTCTCCAAAAAGCCCTATTGGTACCATTTCATCCTTATCATACTCATAATCCTCTAAAAAATCAATGATTTTAAGATTTTCTTTAGAAAAACACTTCTTCACTGCATTCTTTTTGGAAATTTCAAAATCAATTTCCCTAGATATTGTATCATTTTGATAACTGTATACCACTGGTACTTTTGGCTTAATAATCCCTGCTTTTTCCCTTGCAATCTCTGCTAACGTTGATCCTAAAAACTCTGTATGGTCAATACTAATTGAGGTAATCACTGAAACAAGAGGTGTCAATACATTGGTTGCATCCCTTCTTCCCCCCATTCCTGTTTCAATCACACAGATTTCTAAGTTCATTTTCTTAAATGCAAGAAGTGCCATAAAAAAAAGGAACTCAAAAAAAGATGGGTGATTTCCACCATTTGAAACAACGGTATCTACACCTGCCTTCACTTTTTCAAAACAAGTTTCAAATAATTCATCTGTAATATCATTGGTTTCAATTTGAATTCTCTCATTGATCTTCATCACGTGGGGAGACAAGAATAATCCTGTCTTTACCCCACAAGAATGTAAGATACTTTCTATCATCGCACAAGTAGAACCTTTTCCATTGGTTCCGGCTACATGAACAAATTTAAGATCTCTCTCTGGATTTCCCAAGACATCCAAGATACATTGTACATGTTCTAAAGATGATTTTTTGCCGAAACTTGGAACTTTATTTAAATAATCTACTGCATTTTGATATTTCATTTTCTATTTACTTTTTTAATCCTTTTAATCTTTCATTTACCTGATCAAACATCTGTTGATATTTCTCAAGTTTTTCTCGTTCTGATTGAACCTTATCTGCTGGTGCTTTGCTTGTAAATCTTTCGTTATTCAGCATTCCTTCACAACGTTTGATTTCACCAGTTAATTTCTTTTGTTCTTTTTCCAAACGGTCAATCTCTTTTTCAATGTCAACTAATTCAGCAAATGGCATATAAAGAACTGCATCTGGGATTACAGTAGACACTGCATCCTCTGCGATTCCTGCCTTGTCACTTTGAATTATAACTTCGTTGGCATATCCAAGAGTTGCAAAGAATACTTCCCCTTGTTTAAATATATTCTGGATTTTCTCTGATTCAGACACAACGTAAACTGTGGCTTTTTTCTTTGGTGAAACATTCATCTCTGCACGTACATTTCGGATTCCACGTACAGCTTCTTTGATTGTCTCAACTGAAATTTCATCCTCTGCAAAATTCCATTCCTCTTTATATTCTGGCCAAGATGCTAACATAATAGATTCTTCTCCAGTTAAGTTACAATAAATCTCTTCTGTAATAAATGGCATAAACGGATGTAATAGCTTTAATGCTTCTCCTAAAACAGTCTTCAATGTCCAAAGAGCTGCTGCCTTTGTCTCGTCTTCATCATTGTACAAACGAGGTTTTACCATCTCAATATACCAGTCACAGAATTCTTCCCAGATAAAATCATTTAACTTTTGAACGGCAATTCCTAGTTCGTATTTTTCCATATTATCTGTTACGTCTTTTGCAAGTGTGTTGAATTTTGATAAAATCCACTTATCTGCACTTGTTAAATCCTTTAATGTAACATGAGAAAAATCAGCCTGCTCAAAATTCATCATCATAAAACGAGAAGCATTCCATACTTTATTGGCAAAGTTTCGGCTGGCTTCTACACGTTCCATATAAAAACGCATATCATTTCCTGGTGCATTTCCTGTTACCAAGGTAAATCTAAGAGCATCTGCTCCATACTTTGCAATCACTTCTAATGGATCAATTCCGTTACCAAGGGATTTACTCATCTTACGTCCCTGATCATCTCTTACCAATCCATGAATCAGCACTGTATCAAATGGTGATTTTCCTGTGTGTTCATATCCTGAAAATACCATCCGCACTACCCAGAAAAAGATAATATCATATCCTGTTACTAAGGTACTCGTTGGATAAAAATAATCAAGTTCTTCTGTCTTCTTTGGCCAGCCAAGAGTTGAAAATGGCCATAACGCAGAACTAAACCACGTATCTAAGGTATCCTCATCTTGTGTTAAATGTGTGCATCCACACTTTGGACAAACTTCTGGTACTTCTTTTGATACAACCACTTCTCCACATTCATCACAATAATATGCTGGAATTCGATGTCCCCACCATAATTGACGAGAAATACACCAATCTCTAATATTCTCTAACCAATGTAAATAAGTCTTTGTATATCGTTCTGGAACAAACTTAAGCTCTCCATTTTTAATGGCTTCAATGGCTGGCTTTGCAAGTTCATCCATCTTAACGAACCATTGTGGCTTAATCATTGGTTCAATGGTTGTTCCACAGCGGTCATGAGTTCCTACATTATGTTCATGGTCTTTTATCTTTACAAGATATCCTTGTTCTTCTAAATCCGCAACCATTGCTTTTCTTGCTTCATAACGATCCATACCAGCATATTTTCCACCATTTTCATTGATTGTTGCGTTATCATTTAAAATATTAATTTCTGGTAGTTTATGTCTCTTTCCAACTTCAAAATCATTTGGATCATGGGCTGGTGTAATCTTAACCGCACCTGTTCCAAATTCCTTGTCTACATATTCATCTGCCACAATTGGAATTTGACGATTACAAAGTGGCAATTCTAACATCTTGCCAACTAAATTTGTATATCTTTCATCCTCTGGATGAACTGCAACTGCAGTATCTCCCAGCAATGTTTCTGGACGTGTGGTTGCAATCTCTACGTATTCCCCATCACTTCCTACGATTGGATACTTAATATGCCAGAAATGTCCTGCCTGATCCTCATATTCTACTTCTGCATCAGAAATGGTCGTTTCACATACTGGACACCAGTTAATAATTCGAGAACCTTTATAAATATATCCTTTTTCGTATAATTTAATGAATACTTCTTCCACTGCTTGGGAACATCCTTCATCCAAAGTAAAACGTTCTCTCTCCCAATCACATGCCGAACCTAGTTTCTTTAGCTGGCTGACAATGGTACCACCGTACTCTTCTTTCCATTCCCATGCTCGTTCTAGGAACTTCTCTCTTCCTAAATCTTCTTTTGACAGACCTTCTTTTTTCAAGGCTTCAATAATCTTAACTTCTGTTGCAATACTTGCATGATCTGTTCCTGGCTGCCAAAGAGTATTATATCCCTGCATCTTCTTAAAACGAATTAAAATATCCTGAAGAGTTTCATCTAATGCATGTCCCATATGAAGCTTTCCTGTAATGTTGGGAGGTGGAATTACGATTGTAAAAGGCTCCTTACTTTGATCCACTTCTGCATGAAAATACTTATGATCTAGCCACTTTTGATATAATCGGTCTTCAATATCTGAAGGATTATATGTTGTATCTAATTCTTTACTCATTCTGCTTCTCCTCTATCTATATTCTTTGTATGCTTTTTGATTCCTGCCTCACAGGATTCTATCCTTTGCTTCCACTGATTTCTTAATTCTTCTCGCTTTTTCTTGTCATAAAGTCCTCGCGTATAAAGAATCCACAAATCTGGATACTGGAATTTATATTTTTTTAAAGAATCAAGAAACTGCTTTCTTTCTTTCTGCAATTCTTCTGATTCTATTACCTCAAGAACTTTAGCACAAAATCCGAATAATTTCCACTGTTCTGATTTAATATATGAAAAAATCGTATTGTATTTTTCATTATAAAAAACTAATTTTCTGCATTGATTTTCATATTCTATCAGAGAACGGTTGGACACAATTCTTCGGTTGGATTTCATTACCCCATATAACTTTTCTTTTTCCAATGACTTTTTTTGATTTCGGTAAAAAAATACAAGAGCAATGACAGCTCCAAAAATCACGATGATACCTGGCAGTATAATCATTGGCAATAAAATGCGAAAATAGTTCATAACAAATATAGTAAACGCCACTGCTACAATAAGCATAATTGATGTAGACACATACAATATATGCCTGTTGTTTACCTCATCGTGATATTTTTTGATTTTTTGATTCATCTGAGCTTCTTCTAAGTCCTGAATATGAATCTCATGTTCCATCTTTTCTTTTTCCTGCTCAACATCTTTAATGGTCTGAAATTCTTCTTTTAATTCATCAAAACGTTCACAAATCGGCAGTGCTTCCTCCTGCGTGACTCGGCCATCTCCCAATTCTAAAAATGCTCTTGCAAATTTACGATAATAACTTCTTGCATCTAGCTCTAATTCTCTTTGTTCGTCAGCCTCTAATTCATCGAAACGTGTAAAATCTTTCTCATAATCTTTGATTGTATCAATTTCTTCTTGATACAATTCTACAAAGCTTTCTTCTCCATATTCTCTTTTAGCTAATTTCTCTTTTGTACTCATCTTTCCACTGCTCCAACATTGATTTGGTTAAACGGTTCTGCATGGTGTCATCTAATTTTTTCTTATGATAGGCAATCTTATCTAATTTTACAAATTCATTTCCCTGCATCACAAAATTCTTTCTCTCATCTAATTGTTCATAAATAGCCTTTGCCTGATTTTCACTTTTTCCATTTTTACATAGTTCTTGTATAAATGCCTCCTGATTAAGAGTTAAAAATAAAACAGTCTCCATCGCAAGCTGACACCTGCTTGATTTTCCTGTCTCAATTCCTTTTTTCAAATATACCAAAGCTTCTTCAAATTGAAACATCTGACACAGACAAATGCCCATATAATAATAGATTTGAGCCTGCTCCTCTTTGGGCATCTGTACCATTCCTGGAAGTGCCTTTTCATAAGCAGTAAATGCACTTAAATACTGACGATTCTTTCTAAAATCCTCTCCTAACATCCAATACTTTTTGGATGGAGTCTGAAGAAACATCTTCCGAATCCTCTCCATTAATTCTCTTTTCTCATCTAAGGTAAAAAAGTTTTTATATTCAACAATATCTGTCAGTTGTCTTTTAATATCTGAAGATTTTAATTGAATCCTAAACTCCTCTCGAAGCCATACTTTCAAATCATCTGGAATTCCGAAAACAAAAAAATAAATCATTCGCTTTGAAATAATATAGCATAATTCTTCATAAGATTCTATCCATTGATGAAAAGCGGAAAAATAATAGGGTTTTCCTGCTGTTTTTGTTTCCCACAATAAAACTTTACTCATGACCATGCACCCCCTCATCTAACGCAAGAATCATCTGATACACTCGATGATTGGATGGACGAATTCTTCCAAATCCCATTTCATATACTTTAATTCTGCATTGATTTTTCCTTGTATATTCTATTTCGATTCGATATTTTGTTACATCTTTTGAGGCTCCTGTTAATTTCATTTCATGAATGCAAGTCTCGTCATTTTGAATCGATTTTAACAAAAATCGAAGCTTGCACATTCCCTCTACAATAATCGTTATCTCATTTTTACTTGTCATCCATGGCATACCTTCTTTTAACAAAAGAGCAGATGTCTGATTTCTTCCGTCTTGCAGTTGTAAATAAATATTATGTTTTGTTCCATTTTGAGTCAAAATGACAGAATCATATTCATTGCCTCGCTGCTTTTCTACAAGATAAGCTCCAACCATGCCCTGTGCAAAAATATGATCCCCCATAAATACTCTTCGCCCATTACATAAATATTTTACAGATTCCTCCATCCAGTTTCCGTCAAATCCTTTTCCAGTTAAATAAACAACCGATGTAACTCCAGCCGCAAGAACTTCCTTGACTGCACTTAGAAAGGGAATATCTTTCTCCTCTTTTGAAAGTTCCATATACTTGGTCACGTCTGTTTTTTGAATGGACAACTTTTCTGCATTTTTTTGAATTAGATAATAGTATAATCCTCCTGCCTCGTAGTCAAACAAGCCAGCATTCCCTTTGGCAAGCCAAGTAGGCTCATACTCCATCCAGCCAATAAATGCTTCTTCTTTGGTAAATAAACGAAGCTGTCTTTTGGTCAGGTGGTACAATTTTCGCATGGTTTCCATGGCTAACACGTGTTCCGGCTCCACTTGGTCAAGAAGAACGCCTAAAAAGATATCATCTGATTGCTGTCTTTTATTGATTTCTTCTTTCACATAGAAATCCCAGGAATGTTCCATCTCTACAGACCCATGTTCTATTATTTGATTTTTTTCATAGGAACACTTTACAAACTGGTTCCCCTCAAAATGTATCGTTGTTATCATCTGTCTCCTCTAACCATTCTATCATTGATTTTTGATATGCATAATTTCGCATTTTCTCTGGCATATTTGCATTCCGTTGATCCTGCAACATTTGATTTAAAAGATAAAACCTTCCTTTATCTTTTTGATTTTCTGGAGATATCCATTGAATATCCTTTCGTCTTCGATTCTGCTGACGTGGCAGAGTAATAAAATAATCTGTCACATCATCTGCAAATTGATCATGGGTACACACATAGTACCCTGGAACCATTTCTTTCATCCGAACATCAATCTGACTTCCTGAATTTAAGACCATATGAAATGTAAAATTCTTATCTTCTGCTTCTTGATACACAATATACGTTGTGCTATAGCTTTCCATTGGAAGGGCTACATCTTTCCTGTATTCAAATAAAACTGGAAGGAGACATCCATGTGCCGTCTCATATTCAATACACAGTTCTACTTGCTTTTTTTGACCCTCACTTAATTCCTTGTCTTTATAATAATCAAGGAATACCCATTGATTTAAAAGGGCGAATCCTCCCTGTTCAATCTGCTTTCCAAGAAGTTCATAGAAAGGAGAATCAAAACAGATTTGATTGCGGTAACCATAAGTGACATAATCATTTAAAATATCATATATTAATTCCCATTCTGGACTCTCTAATTGGCTGTAAGATAAAAGTACCGTGAGTAAGGATTCTAAATTCTTTTCTTTCCATCCTTTTCTTAGAATTCTTTCCATGAAATCTTGATGAATAGATCCTAACTCTTTTCCCTTTTCCCATATTTCAATCATGAACTCCAAATCTCCCATGTAATATTTTTGCAAATATTCTATGATTTCATGGTTGTAAATTCCACGTTTGAACACTTCTTCTCCAAGGGTTAATAAATTGTCATCTAATTGACTGCTGTTTGCTTTTAAAAGCCACAAGGTTAATTCTTTTAAACTTTCCGCTTCCACACCAATACATCCAAAAAGCCTAATTCCCTTTAACGCCTCTTCATACTGTTTCTCTCCAATCAGCAGTTCCAATATACTAGAACAGTTTTCCCTTGATAAAAATTCCAAATGAATCAACGGTAAATTGTCTCTAATCTTATCATACTCTTTTCTTTCAAAATAATAGTTTATCAGCTTTTCTAAAATAACATGTTGATACTTTTCATCTAAGGACTGACAAACTAAAACCCTTTGTACCATATCTATATCAGATTCTTCAAACTTTTCTTTGTGATATAACACAATACTGTCTCGAATGAGACGATTCTCATCCTCAAAACTTCCACTTTTTTCAAAGGCTGCCATCTCCTTTTGGGACCAAATACCTTTGACTTTATGTGGCACTTGAACATATCGATTCTCATCTTGATCCACAAACACAAGGAAAGGATGTTCACTTAATACATTGACGTACGCAATTCCATGTTCTACGGTTCTTTTTTCATCTTCTCTTAACTCCTTTTGAATTAAAAGAACATGATGAATTCCTCTTGGAATATGGGAGATTTTCTGGTAGTAAAGGATATTCCCCAAATAACTGTGTCCCAGAGGATTCTTACATAACTCTTCAAAAAATCCATGATACAAAAAGATTAAATCCTCACTGACTTTCCCCATACTTAACTGCTGGATAAGAAAAGACTTTATTTTTGAGTGATATTGTTCATAAATCCCATCATACTTCCATCGATTCTTTACGATATTCGCATAAAGATTGGCAAGTCTTGTATGATTCAAACTGTTGCTATAAGAAAAATAAAGAAGCACATCTTGATTCAAGATTGGATACTCACCTCTTGGTATGGTTGCAATATATGCTTCTAATAGACCAATGACCTTAACTCCAGCTTCAATTCCCTTTGCATAGTAAAAATGATACGATGGACTCATATAATTGCCACGAATTAATAGTGAACATACCCCCTGCAAAAGTTCCGGAATCTCTGTCTGTTTGTACCCATCTATCATAAGACTTAGCCATCTTTCCTGAAAATCTTTTGTCTTTTTTACCAAATGGTTCACATGAATCCAAAGTTTCGGCAAAATACACTGGTGATCCACACCAAATCTTAAAACTTGATATTCAAAATTACCTAATTCTCTACAAAGCTGAACATCTTGTCCAAATAAGTTGCAGACCTCAAAACAAAGCAGTCCATTTACCACTTTATTTTTTTCTAAATTCTTAATCTGTTTTAATTCCCTCTCTGGATTCTTCATGAGTCTTTCGTCTAAATAACATAACATCCAAAGGGGATAGGAACTTTTTCCTTCATTCTCATAATAATGCTCTATTGTAGCAACAGCCTTTTGAATTCGTCCCTCACTTCTTGCATATAATGCCTTCAAATAAAAATAGTAACATTGACATAGACCTTTGTTGATTTCTGTCTCATAATCACTTTCTATTGTAAGAAAACCCTCTTCAATCTGTCTTTCATCTCCATGTAATATATCAAAATGTAATTGAAGCAGTGAAATATAAACCTGTCCTGCTTCCTCAACTCTTGCAATCTTAAGTCGATGGGTTCCCTCTGCCACAAAAAAATCTTTTGAAATCAATCCCTTACAGAACTTCACATATAGTTTCAACAAGTCCTCTTCTAACAATTCTGTTTGTGTTTTCTCTCTTTCTGGCACAACAAAGTCCAAGAAGAATTCCCTTCTTGGCAGCTGAATTCGGATTCTACACTTTCTTTTATGGACACTCTTCTTTGTAATCTGAACCGGAATGGTAACCATGGAATCCTGAAAATTCTGATTGTAAAGATAATTCTCCTCTAAGGATACTCCATCTCCCTCTAATAGTATTCTTCCCTGTGCATACCCCTGTACTTCTTTTGTGACCGTAACAATTACTTTATCTTCTAAAACATTGGCCTTCATCTGGAGGCTTACAGGTTCTCTTGCCTTCACATAGATTAAAAATTCATCAAAAATCTGCTCCTTATTCCTTCCAAGAAGCAGTTCATGGTAAATGTCTTTTAATTCTTGTTCTTCCTCTAAATATTGTGTTTTAAAAGACTCTGAAAAAAAGAGCGCTTTGGCTCTTTTACTGTCACTCTTTGTCAATTGTATAAAATCATTCATCGTCTTTTGCATTACTAAACTCCACTCATATTCCATTCACATTGTTAATATTGGGTCCAAACTGTGTTATACTAATACATATATATTATTAGTATAACAAATTTCGACATTATAGAAAAGAGAGGATTCCTATGAAAAAGGAAAAACAAATTTTTCACGGAAGTGATTTAGAGAAAATAGAAGAAGTCTACGGTATAAAAAAGGATACTATTGTTCCCTTTGGAGGAAATGTAAATCCTCTAGGTATATCTCCTTTATTAAAAAAGAGTATGCGACATCATGTAGATGCCATATCCATATATCCAGATCGGGACTATCGTACCCTTCGTTCTACCCTTAGCAGCTACTGCAACGCACCTATGGAACATATTTTAGTGGGGAATGGTGCCACAGAATTAATTAGTGTTACCATGCGAACCATTGCACCAAAAAAAGCCCTATTAATCGCACCAACTTATTCTGAGTATATGCGTGAAATTGATTTGGTTGGAGGTTCTTACACAGAATATTTTTTAAAAGAAGAACAGAATTTCAAGGTTGATTTAGAAGATTTAAAACAACACTTAACAGATGAAGTTGATTTATTTGCATTCTGCAATCCAAACAACCCAACTTCAAGTGCACTTACAGTATCAGAGATCAGACAACTTTTACTTCATTGCAAAAAACATGATATTTTTGTTATGATTGATGAAACCTATGTGGAATTCGCTCCTCATATGGAGGATATCACAGCGGTTTCTTTGACAGATGAATTTGACAATGTATTAGTTCTTCGTGGTACTTCAAAGTTTTTTGCATCTCCAGGACTTCGTTTAGGCTATGGAATTTGTGGAAATCCATCTTTCCTAAAAGACTTGGAATCTATTAAAAATCCATGGAGTATCAATACCCTTGCCGCCCTTGCAGGGGAAGCCATGTTTATGGATATTGACTATATAAAAGAAACAAAAGCATACATTAATTCACAAAGAGACTATTGTGCAAAGGAACTCTCTAAGTGCAATCATCGAAAGATTTATCCTGCATATGCTAATTTCTTTTTAGTTCGATTATTAGATGGTACCACTTCTTATGATATGTTTGAACGTTGTATCAAAGAAGGGCTTATGATTCGTGACTGTTCCAGCTTTCATGGACTAGAGGGTGAATACATACGTTTTTGTATTCAAAAGGAAGAACACAACAAAAAATTAATTGAAATTCTAAAGAGAGCTTAGCAATGCTCTCTTATTTTTTTTATCATTGCCTCCATGGCTGGAGAAAGCCACTTATCTTTATGATAGATAAGCTGTGTCCATATCTGGATGTAACAGTCACTTATATTTAGTTTGCTGACTTCTCCCAGTTTAATTCCCTGTGTTACTACAAACTCAGGTAAAAATGCACAGCCAACTCCCCGGGCAACTAAATCTAAAATCATATGGGTATTTCCAAGTTCAATCTGTGGTTTCATCTCTAAACTTTGAAGAGCTAATTCTTCATCAAGTCTGGCACCATAACTCATCCCCTGCTCTGTTGCAATCATAGGATACTTCATAAGTTCCTTTAACAACACCTTCTTTTTCTTTGTTAAAGGATGATTCTTAGGTGCAATAAATGTCATGGGTGACTCTTTTTCCTGTGCAATCACCAAGTCTGATTGGTAAATTCTTTGGTCCAATGTAAAAATCATATCTACTTCATTTTGATGAAGCATTTGAAACATCTCAGTGGTAACCCCAGTTTTAATCACCACTTCTACTTGCGGATATTCACTTGTATACTCTTGTAGGATTTCTGGAAAATAAGAATTGCACAAAGATTCTGCCATTGCAATTCTAAGAAGACCACTTTCCTTTGGTGCCTGTTCCATGGCCTTCTTTGCCTGATGCTCTAATCGAATCATCTTTTGAGAGTATTCTAATAGACGTTCTCCTTCCTGGGTTAAATATACCGTTCGCCCAATTCTATCAAATAATCTCTTCTTTAGTTCCTTTTCAAGCCCTGCAATCTGAGTGGACACTGCAGATTGAGAATATCCAAGTTCTACCGCAGCCTTTGAAAAACTATGTAATTCTGCCACTTTTGTGAACGTAATCAAATTTCTTAATTCCATAAACTCTCCTATCAATATTTTTGATGTATATTATCTAATTTATCAATTTTTCTAATTCATATTCCTATGGTATAGTTGAGATAGTAAAAAGTCAAGAAAAAGGAGTAATATCATGGAAACAAGAGAACGTTTTGGCTCTAGATTAGGATTTGTTTTAGTCTCTGCAGGATGTGCCATTGGACTGGGGAATGTATGGAAGTTCCCATATATGGCAGGAAAATATGGTGGAGCTGCATTTATATTAATATATTTATTTTTTCTACTGATCATTGGTCTTCCTATTTTAATTTGTGAATTTAGTCTAGGAAGAAACAGCCAGCGAAGTATTGCAACTGCTTTTGCTAAGCTTGAACCAGAAGGAACCAACTGGCATAAGTTAAAAAGCTTTGGAATGGCTGGAAATTACCTTTTGGTCATGTTCTATTCTATGGTTGGAGGCTGGATGTTAAACTATTGCTTTCAATTAGCAAAAGGGGATTATGTAGGTGCATCTTCAGCAAAAATCAGTGAAGGGTTCACTCAAATGCTCTCTTCCCCTGGCACTTTATTTTTCTGGACAATCCTTGCCATCGTCATTTCCTTTGGCGTCTGCTGCATTGGAGTCCAAAAAGGAGTTGAGCGAGTGACAAAGATTATGATGTTGTGTCTTCTTGTCTTAATCGTAATTCTTGCAATAAATTCTATTATGCTCCCTGGTGCAAAAGAAGGAATTCGTTTTTATCTAGTTCCCGATTTTGGAAAAATCCATAGCATGGGATGGGGAAATGTAATCTTTGCAGCAATGAGTCAGGCATTTTTTACATTAAGTATTGGTATGGGTGGAATGGCTATTTTCGGAAGTTATCTTGAAAAAGACCGCTCCTTAGCAGGAGAATCTCTTCAAGTATTAGTCCTTGACACTTTCGTTGCTCTTATGGCTGGACTAATCGTTATTCCTGCATGTTTTGCTTATCATATTGAGCCAACTGCTGGACCATCTTTGATCTTTATTGCACTGCCAAACATATTTGCACGTATGCCTGGAGGACAAATTTGGGGATTTTTATTCTTCCTATTTCTTTCCTTCGCTGCATTATCAACGATTATTGGAGTTTTTGAAAACATTGTATCCTTTGGTGTGGATTTAAAAGGATGGAGCCGAAAGAAATCAGTGGGAATCAACATGGCTGCTGTCACAGTCCTTAGTATTCCATGTATCCTTGGATTTAACCTTTTAAGCTTTATTGAACCACTTGGAACTGGAACCAATTTAATGGATTTAGAAGATTTTCTTGTTTCAAGCAATGTCCTTCCACTTGGATCTGTGATTTTCCTATTATTTTGTACTCATAAAAATGGATGGGGATGGGATAACTTTATCAAAGAGACCAATGCAGGAAAAGGATTAAAATTTCCAACATGGATTCGATTTTATATGACAAATATCCTTCCACTGATTGTGGTTGTGATTTACATTAAAGGATACTATGATCTGTTTAAAAATCAAGGTTCTGTGTTATTCTTGTTTTGGATGAGTGTTGCATTCCTGATTCTAGGATTTATCTTCTCCACCATTTCATCAAGGAAAAGAGAAAAAAGATTATGCCAAACCTAAGGCATAATCTTTTTTTTGTTTTTTATTATTTTGCTGCTGCAATAACTTCCATTTCAAATAATGCACCTTTAGGAAGCGCTCCTGCTTCTACACAAGATCTTGCTGGCTTATTATCTTTAAAAGCCTTTGCGTAAATCTCATTGATTGCTCCAAAGTCATTGACATCATCTAAAAATACTGTTGTCTTTACAACATCATCTAGGGTTAATCCTTCTTCTGATAACACAGCTGCAATATTGTCAATTGCCTGTTGTGCCTGTGCTTCCACACCATCCACTAATTCATTGGTCTCTGGATTAAGTCCAATTTGCCCAGATGTAAAGATTAAGTTATCTACTCTCACTGCATGACAGTATGGTCCAACGGCTGCTGGTGCTTTGCTTGTGTTAATTGTTTTTCTCATAATTGCCTCTCTTTCTTGTTAATTGCTTACTGTAACCTTTAATTTTTTGTTTGTTTGATCAATCTTCTCCATGATTTTGTCATCTGTAGAATCTTTCGTTGGATAATAGTCAATATAATAATTTCTATCTTTCTCTAAATTCTTAAATGTATAAACCGCTTGATTCTTCTTTAAATCCACTTGTACTGGCTCTGTTTTCTCATCCACTGAATTCAAAACAAGAACTGGTTTTAAACTAGTATCCAAGTTCTGTGGAGCATCAAATGTTATGGTTAGTGTCTTCTTTGCCGTCTGAAATACATTTCCAATGATGATACTTCCAAATGTTCCTTTGGCACCTTTGGTTCCGCTTAATTCATCTAAATCAAAATATAAACTTCCATCTGACGCCTGCTTATACCACTTCTTGTCGTCTTTAAAAGTAAGCTGGCTTCCTTTTTTCTTCTGATCTAGAGATGCATATCCTGTATACAGTGGCGTAGTTGTGGTCTTTTTTGTTTTCTTATCATATATTACAAGACTTAAATTCTTCGTCATATCTCCCTCTTGCATAAACACTCCAGTGGGATATCCTAAAAATGCAATTTGATTTTTTCCATTATAAATTGCGTTGGAATTGACAGCAAGAGAAGCTAAACTTTCGTCTGCTGCAGCATCTTCTTTGTAAATCTTCTTAATTGTAATCTTATCTCCAGTTACTTTTTTATTTTTTACATCAAAGTAGTAATCCTTTAAAATCTTTTTTCCTTCTGTTAAAGATAAACGAACCACACTTCCATCATCTGCAACTTCTATCTTCGTATTCGTTTTACTATTTGAAGAAAAAACTCCTGTTTTCTTTAAGTCTATGGCTGTTGTCAATGTCTTCTTGCTACGGTCAAACACAAAAAATCCTCGATTGGTATGAAACATAGTCATATCTTCCGAAATATAGTCAATGGAAGGAAAATCTTCAGAACTTTTATCTTTTAATACCGCATTTACAACTTCCTTCATCTGGCTTTTCTTAGAAAGTGCATCTACTTTTGCCTGTTTTGTGCTTTCTGTCGTGTTCTCTTTTTTCCCACATCCTGCCACACAAAAAATACAAAGAGCAAGTAACAATGTGATTTTAAAACAACGCTTCATATGCTCATCTCCTTTATTTAAGCTTCTTGAAAGATGGATAGTATCTAAAATATGCCTTACCAATTACTTCGTCTCTCTTCACATAATGAACGTTCCAGTATCTGGCATCATTGGAGTTATTTCGATTGTCTCCCATTACAAAATATCCATTCTCTGGCACTTTATATGGTCCAAAATCATCCACAGGTTCTTCTTTAATATAACTTTCTTTTAGTGGAGTTTTGCTGTGGTTAATATATACCTTTCCATCTTTTACTTGAACAGTTTCACCTGGAAGGGCAATCACACGTTTAATGTACCATTCCTTCTCGTTCTCAGGATATTTGAAAATAATAATATCTCCCCGCTCTGGATCATTGAACCAATATGTGGTACGAAGTGCAATCAACTTATCGTGAGTCATAATGGTACTTTCCATAGATCCACTTGGAATACTTGCATTGACAATCACAAACTGTGTAATAAAAAATGTAATCCCCAGGGTAACTGCAATACATAAAATCCAGCTGATTAATTCCTTTTTAAAATTTGTTTTCTTTTCTTTCATATGCTATCTCCTGTTAGTTATTCTAACTTCTTAAAGGACAAATGTATCCAAAACACACCCTTTCCCTATAATCAAATTCCTCCCTGAGTCTGCAACTCAGAGAGGAATAAATCTAGTTATCTTTGAAATTTCTCTTAATAATCTCGTGGCGACCAGGTCCATTAGAGATTAAAGTAATTGGATAACCAATCTTTTCTTCAACAAATTCAATATATTTTTTGCAGTTTTCTGGAAGTTTATCATAATCCGTAATTCCACGAATATCACTCTTCCATCCAGGCAACACTTCTAATACTGGTTTTGCCTTTTCAAGTTTTGAAGTTGTAGGGAAATCAGTTATAATCTCTCCATCAACCTCATATCCAACACAAACAGGAATCTCATCTAAGTATCCTAAAACATCCAATACTGTAAATGCAACATCTGTTGTTCCTTGAACACGACATCCATACTTAGATGCAACTACATCAAACCATCCCATACGTCTTGGGCGTCCTGTTGTAGCTCCAAATTCTCCACCGTCTCCACCGCGTCTTCTTAATTCATCTGCTTCATCTCCAAAAATCTCACTTACGAAAGCTCCAGCTCCAACAGCACTTGAATATGCCTTTACAACTGTTACAATCTTCTTAATCTCGTATGGTGGGATTCCAGCCCCAATAGCTCCATATGCAGCTAAAGTTGATGAAGATGTTACCATTGGATAAATTCCATGGTCTGGATCCTTCAATGATCCTAGCTGACCTTCTAATAAAATATTCTTGCCTTCTTTGATTGCTTCATATAAGAACAATGGAACATCACAAACATAAGGTGCAACCATCTCTCTATATTCCATCAATGTGTCAAATAATTCATCTGGATTTAAAAGTGGTTTGTGGTATAAATGTTCCAAAATAACATTCTTTTGTTCACAAACACGTTGTAATGACGCCTTTAATGCTTCTTCATCAAACAACTCACAAACTTGAATTCCAATCTTGGCATATTTATCTGAATAAAATGGTGCAATTCCAGACTTTGTTGATCCAAAAGAGGCTTTTCCTAAACGTTCTTCCTCATATTGATCAAATAATATGTGATATGGCATAACAATCTGTGCTCGGTCAGAAACTAAAATCTTTGGTTTTGGCACTCCTTTTGAAACGATTGATTCAATCTCTTCAAATAAAACCGGAATATTTAGTGCAACACCATTTCCGATAACACTCGTTGTATGATTATAAAAAACACCAGATGGTAAAGTGTGAAGCGCAAATTTACCATAATCATTAATAATTGTATGACCTGCATTGGCACCTCCCTGGAAACGTACAATAATGTCAGATGTCTCTCCTAACATATCTGTAATCTTACCTTTTCCTTCGTCTCCCCAGTTAGCACCTACTATTGCTTTTACCATATGTGTATCCTCCTAAATAAATCGTGATATATATTGTATCACTTTTTGTTAAAACAACATTGTTATATTATATTGTTTTTGCATCAATGTCAAGTCAGGCATTCTTATGAATCCCCGACTTTTCATCTATATTTCGCTATTTTGTTGAAAATAAACTTGTATCTCTATTTTTATTATCAAATAGATTATTGTACTGTAAAATTTGATATTCATTTACCAGCTTAGAATATTTTGTTTTTGCCCTTAGGGTATGATTTTCTCCCTTGGCATCAACATATCCATTTGCATTAATTGCAGGCAGCTTTTTCGCAAGATCTAACAAATACTGATTATAAGGTGTCAGCTTTAAATTGGTCTGCTCAAGCATCATACTCGACAAATAATTTGCACTAGTGTAAACGTCCTGCTTTTCATTAATATCATAATTAGCCCAAATAACAAATGGCACTGTATATTTCTTTTGAAGCTCTTTTAAAGATAAAGAATCCAAAGCTTTCCCATACAACAATTCATAAAACTCATCCTCTAGTTTTGGTTGGTGATCCCCAAACAAAACAACGATGGTAGGTTCTGACTGTTTACTAAAATAATTTACAATTTTCTTAAATGCCTGATCAGATTCATACATTAATGACTCATATCGATCTGCTGTCTCTGTCTTTTTCTCATCGGTAATTTTAATCTGCTCATTAAAATTCTTATCTGCTACATCATATCCACCATGATTTTGTATTGTTACATTAAAGAAAAATAACGGTTGATTTTTCTTTTTCTTTTCAAATATTTCAATAATCTTGTCATAATCTGCATTGTCACTGTACCATCCACGATACTTTTGTGCGGAAGCACTCATATCATCTATAGTAAGAAAATCATCAAATCCTAACAATGGATATACCTTTTCTCGATTCCATCCTGACGCTTTATATGGATGAAATGCAACGGTATCATATCCCTGTTCCTTTAACTGACTTGCTAAACTTGGTGTCTCACTTTTAATGTACTGGGTATATGCATTTCCACTTAACGGAAGGGAACCTACTGAGTTTCCTGTCAAAAATTCATACTCAGAATTACTTGTTCCTCCTCCAAACACTGACATTAGCATATGTCCTTTGATTGTATTCTCTTTTAAACTATTTAAATATGGGAATACTTCTTTATTGGTTTTAATGTCATTTACAACACTTAAATCTGCAAGTGTCTCATTCATAATTACCACTACATTTGGTTTTTGCTTTAATGAAGTTTTCTTTCCTGTGGTTACTTTGTTGTTCTTTGTAATACTTTCTACCTTTGCTTCACTATATCCATCTGGCTTTGCACCCATAACATATTGAATGTTCATAAAGAAGCTAAGTACAAATCCATTTCTTTTATATCCCTTTTTCTGATTCCAAAGGTTGACTCCAACTTTTCGATTGAATAAAAATTGAGTTCTTGAAGTTGTAAATATTGTACCACCTAAAATGACAACTGCAATTGCCAAAACAATAAGTCTTTGCTTCTTTCCCTTGGATACTTTAAAGGTTGTAAGCTTCCATGCAAGAATACAAATTCCAATCATTACAACTGTAGCAATAATGGCTGCACGATTAAGATCCAGAGTATAATGATCTGCCACATCCATGGCCGTTCCCAGTGAATAAAAATCAGATGGTGTAATTGGCGTTCCACGATACATTAATGTCAAATACTCTGCGATTCCACATATGTACAGTAAAATACTTCCCACAATCACTGCCGTATTAATACGATTAAATATAAATAACAGAATTCCAAACACCGCATAATACCATAAAACATTAAGTCCAAATGCCCATTTGTTCATCTGACTAATTGGATTGTAAAATGTCTTTTCTACCATATAAAATGCAATCCATGGAACGATGGCAAAATAAATCCATGACACAATTCGATTCATCTTTGGTGGGATTGAAATTGGCAATAAAATCAAACCAATCAATACAATACAAATGGCAAGTGCAAGCCCAATTGCCATCTTATCAATTCTCGTTGCCCATGATTTTATGTATAAACGACTAGATACCTTCTTTCCGTTGACCGTACATTGTCCAAAAATATCTCCCTTATCTTTGGCTGTATAAATATAAAGAGGATTTTTGTCGCTAATTCCAATACCTTTTATGGTGTAGGTATATGTTTCCCCTTTTTTCACCTTCTGATTTACCATAACATTATACCAGTGGTGTTCTTTTTGCACCTTTTTTCCTAAAGGTGCTGAATCAATCTCATTTCCATCAACCTTATCTAACGTTGGTGTTAAATGAAAGATTTCCTTTCCTTTTTGGTCTGTAATCGTAAGTTCCATAGATCCCGGTCTGGTTACTTCTTGATTACAATCCACAAAAATCTGCACTTCTTCTATGGTATCTGCAGATGCGGTAAACTTCTGAGTTATCACATCTCCATCCCCAAGTTTTACTTTTCCTCTTTGTTCTAATTTCACAGGAATGTGAAATGGAACATATTCAGAAAACTGATTCTTGCTTTGCACTATAAACATCATAAATGCAACGATAAGTAGGATTGCCACATACTTGGCATATTTCCCTATCTTTTGTATTCCTTGATTCATCTTTTCCTTCATAAAAATCTTACCTGTCCAATCTTTGTTTTTCTTTTAAAAATTTCCTAATATTTTAAAATCGTTTACTTCCTCACGTATTCCAATCAATGCATTTTTCACCGATGGTTCATTTAGATTTCCAATGACATCGATGTA
Organism: Anaerostipes sp.; assembly: GCA_028697725.1. GTDB lineage: Bacteria > Bacillota > Clostridia > Lachnospirales > Lachnospiraceae > Anaerostipes. Next base: position 42,903 of record JAQVEG010000011.1, on the reverse strand, counting down.
GAATCCATATTCCCACTGTCTATTAGGAAGTGGTCTAGATTCAATATTACACATACTAATATCATTAAACATAAAATGTGCAAGAATGTTATATAATGTACCAGTTTCATGTGGCAGTGAAAAACTAATGCTAATCTTCTCTGCATCTTTTTTGTACTGTTTTTCTTTTGACATAATTACAAATCGAGTACAATTATTTCCTTCGTTATTGATTTTATGACGTAAAATCTCCAACCCATATAACTTGGCTGCACGCTCACTTGATATGGCCACTTTTGTTTTATCATTGTCTGTGGCAACCTTTTTCGCACCGATGGCTGTATTGAGCTGATCAATCTGCTCCCATTTCCACTCCCTTAAGAAGTTATTACACTGCATGAGTCCCTGTGGATGAGAATATACCTTTTCCACTTGTTCTAACTGTGTTCCAGGAATTCCAACTAGTGCATGGTTGCATTCAACGATTTCCTCTCCAACAACACAAACTTCTGAATTTAATAGCATATCATAAATTCCACTGACTGTTCCAGCCGATGAATTCTCAATGGGAAGAACACCGTAATCTGCTTTTCCCTCATCCACAGCTTTGATTACATCTTCAAATGTCTGTACATGAAAATTCTGTACTTCTTCGCCAAAAAACTGTACCATGGCTTGTTCTTGATATGCACCTGGAACTCCTTGATATGCAACCCTTGTCTCATTGGTAACCAAAAGCTTATCCACTTCCTTAAAGTGTTTTTCAATATAATCATCTTCATTGGAAAGAATGCTGTATTGATAACGTCGGCTAATAGACATAATCTGAAGAAATACTTCCTCAATTGCTCTTGCCATAAATGGATTTTTCTGATCTGCTGTCAGTGTCAACAGTTTCTCATCTTCTCTTTTCTTATCATAAATTGGCTTGTGAGTTCCGCGCTTATATTCTGCAACTTCACTGGAGCAATTCATTCTCTCTCCAAGCAATCGGACAAGACTTTGATCGATTCGATCAATCTCTTTTCTAATTTTACTTAAATCTCTCATTGGTTTTCCTCCTCTTTATCTAATCTTTCCTTAAGTTCTAAAATAGTCTGTTTCTTTAATGGATGAATCTTATAAGGTGCAATTTGTGCAAGTGGTTCCAAAACAAATAGTCGTTTCGTCATCTCTATATGTGGAATCACTAAATTATCCTGATCCATTATAATATCATCATATAGAAGAATATCCAAATCTAAGGTTCTTGGTCCCCAGTGAACCGTACGCTCTCTTCCCGCCTGTTGTTCCACATCTAATAGAAAATCAAGTAATTCCTCTGGTTCTTTCAGAGTATCAATCGCCACACATCCATTTAGGAAATCATCCTGCTCTACTCCCCCATATGGCTTTGTCTCAATTAAATTTGATATATTTTCTACTCTAATATCTGATTCTCCCTCCATGGTCTCAATGGCTTGCTCAATATATTCCATTCGATTTCCCATATTAGATCCAATTCCAATATAGGCACGATGCCATCCTCTTTGTATTTTCACTGCAACACTTTGAATTGGCATACCGATTGGCGCCCATGGTTTTTTAACCTCAATCTCAACCTTTTGAATCAAATGATATCTTAAAAGCAAATCCTTGGCAATGACCTCTGCCACTCGCTCAATTAAATCAAAGGTATTCTTCTCCATAATCTCTGCAATTCGATGAGAAACTTCCCCATAATTGACTGAATATTCGATTCTATCACTGACTCCAGCCCGTTTCGTATCTGTATATAAAATGGCGGAAACTAAAAACTTCTGTCCTAAAACCTTCTCTTCTTTATAAACACCATGATTGCTGTATATCTCTAAATCCTTGATGATAATCTGATCCATGTCATCACATCCCTTCATGACTGCAGATTGCTTCTATCATGGATAATGCTCTTTTATTCTCTTTCACATCATGCACTCGGAAGAATCGACACCCTTTCATATAGCCACTCACTGTTGTGGCAACTGTACCTTCCACACGTTCATTTGAAGGTAAATCTAAGGTAAGTCCAATCATTGATTTTCTTGAGGTTCCAAGAAGTACAGGAACGTCAAATTCCTGAAGCAACTCTAAATGATTCATAAGTTCAAGGTTTTGATCTAAATCCTTTGCAAATCCAATGCCTGGATCTAACACAATATCTTTTTTCTCAATTCCTGCCTTACTGGCAATATCCATGGTTTCCTTTAAATCATCTATAACATCCTTTAGATAATTTCCATACTCCGTATTTTTTCGATTGTGCATCAAACAAGCCTGAACTTTATTCTTTGCAATCACATCTGCCATGGTTTTATCCCACTTTAGTCCCCAGATATCATTAATCATATCAGCCCCAGCATCAATACCTGCCTGAGCAACCTTGCTTTTATACGTATCTAAAGAAACAACAATTTCAAATTCTTTTTTTAATGCTTCAATCACTTTTGAAGTTCTCTCAATTTCTTCTTCATCTGAAATCAATGTATAACCAGGTCTTGTTGATTCTCCACCAACATCAATAATCTCTGCTCCCTGTAAAATCATCTCTTGGGCATGTTTTAATGCATGAGATAAATCATTGTACTTTCCGCCATCTGAAAATGAATCTGGAGTTACATTTAAAATTCCCATAATATGTCCATGATGATTTAAATCAAACTCTTTTGTTCCAATCTGCATTTGAATCTCCTATCTAATACGTGTATTTATGATTTTTCTTTTCTTCACTCCAATAGCACTGATGATATGCGTTACACTCCTGACAGTTTCTTGATATCTTATCTGCCTGATAAAATATTGCCGAACAAGGATGTAAAAAACAATCTTTATTTCGATGATCTCCAATAATCTGTAGAATCATAGCACATTCTTCTTTGTCATATCCACATGCTGGCAAAATCTCCCCTGCAATATCCATCCCTGCTTCTTCATGAGGCGTTCCATCCTCGTATTCTTTACATCTTCCAATATCATGTAAGAATCCCAAAGCATACACAACATCTTTTGACATTGGAAGGTTTTGTTCCAACACAAAAATATAAGTCAGTCTTGCAACCGCCAGAAAATGCTCCATATCATGGTGGCAAAATTCTCGGTTCTCCTCCGCCTTATAAATCTTCTCATACGCACTTTTATATAATTCATGCTGAATAATCTTTTGATAACGTTCCACTTACCTGTCCTCATATATCTCATGTAAAAAGGATAAGGTCCCAAATACAACTAAAACTTCATCTTCTTTACACTGTTCTTTTACTGTCTTATAAGTCTCATGCAATGTACTCATCGCCGTTACTTGGCTGCAATGCTTTCTTGCTTCCTTCGCCAGCAGCTCACTATCCAATGCTCTGTCATTATCTGGTGTTACGGTATAAATCGCCGAAGCCATAGGTGCCGTAAGTTCTACCATCTTTTGATAATCCTTGTCTGCTAACACACCTATTATATAAGTTATCTTTTTATTTGTAAAATTCTTTTGAAGGAAATGTAAAAGTGCTTCTGCACCATCTGGATTGTGGGCTCCGTCACAAAAAACATAGGGCTTTGTATCTAACATCTCTAATCGTCCTGCCCATTTTGTTTTACGGAATCCCTCTTCCACTTGAAAATCTCCCAAACAAAAGTAATCCTTAACAACCTCTAATACTTCTAATGCGGTTGCCCCATTATAAATCTGATGTTCTCCAAGCAGTGGAATCTCAATCTTTTCATATCGTCTTTTTGCAGTTCTATAAGAAAAACTTTGTCCCATAAGAGTTTCATCTAAAACTCGTATCATATTCTTGTCTACAACAGTCAAAGGAGCTTTCTTTTCCTCTGCCTTTTTCTGAATAACACTTATGGCTGCCGATGAATTACAATAAGAAATGACTGGTACATTCTCCTTGATAATCCCTGCCTTTTCCCCTGCAATCTCCTCAATGGTATTCCCTAAATACTGCATATGATCCATGCCAATAGATGCAATGACACAACAAATAGGCTTTTTTATCACATTGGTTGCGTCTAATCTTCCGCCCATTCCAGTTTCTAAAAAAACAACATCCACTTTTTCATCGAGAAAATAGAGTAAGGAAACCGCAGTTTCAATTTCAAATATAGTAGGATGCTCTAACCCATCCAAAACCATATTCTCACATTCTTTCTTTACTTTTTCCATGAAAAAGCACAAACGCTCTTTTGTAATGTATTCGTTATTAATCTGGAATCGCTCTTCATAGGCAAATGGGGCAGGGGAAATATATCTTCCCCCACGATATCCACTCTCACGAAATACACTAGATAAATACGCGAGAATAGACCCTTTCCCATTGGTTCCTGCCACATGTACTATCTTTAAATCATCTTGTGGATTGCCTAAACGTTCTAATAAAATTCTAATATTTTGAAGTCCTAACACACTTCCGAATTTATTTGCATGCTGGACAAATTCCATTGTTTCTTGATAGTTCATATTAACTGCTCCTATTTAAATGCCTGTTCAATAACCTGATCTACTTGTTTTACATAATGAATCTTCATACCTTGCGTAATCTCAGTATCAAATTCCTTTACGTCTTTTTCATTTGCCTGTGGAACAACCACTTTTTTAATTCCAATTCGTTTTGCTGCTAAAAGTTTTTCCTTTAAGCCTCCAATTGGAAGCACTTGTCCACGAATGGTTACCTCTCCTGTCATAGCTAGATGTCCATCTACCTTTTGCTCTAAAATTGCAGATAACACAGCTGTAGTCATTGTAATTCCTGCCGATGGCCCATCCTTTGGCACTGCTCCTTCTGGAACATGGATATGTAAATCATGGGTTTCAAAAAAGTTATCCGAAATATTATACTTTTTGCTTTGGCTCCGAATATAACTAATGGCAGCATATGCCGATTCTTTCATTACATCTCCAAGAGATCCTGTTACTTGAAGCTTTCCTTTTCCCGGCATCACATTGACTTCTATATTCAAGGTGGTTCCACCTACGCTTGTCCATGCCAGTCCATGTACTAACCCAATTTGGTCATCTAAGGATTCTTCTTCATTTCCATAAGGTGATGTTCCCAGATACTTTCCTACCATCTTTGCTGAAATAGTTGCCTGTTTTTTCTTTTTCATATAAATATCTTTTGCCACTTTTCTACAAATCTGTCCTATTCGGCGTTCTAAATTACGAACTCCCGCTTCTCTTGTATAATTTTGAATCAACACATGGATAGCTTCGTCTTTCCATGTAATCTGCTTACTCTTTAATCCAGCAATCTTACGCTGTTTTTCAATTAAATAGTTCTGGGCAATATGGAACTTTTCATTCTCTGTATAGCTTGAAACTTCTATTACTTCCATTCGATCTAACAATGGCTTTGGAATGGTACTTAAATCATTGGCTGTTGTAAGGAATAATACCTCACTTAAATCCAAAGGTACTTCCAAGTAATGATCTTTGAAGCTGATATTCTGTTCCCCATCTAGTACCTCAAGAAGTGCTGACGCAGTATCCCCTCTTTGGTCTTTTCCCACTTTATCAACTTCATCTAAAAGCATCAATGGATTACTTGTTTTTGCCTCTTTTATTGCTGTTACAATTCTACCTGGCATAGCTCCCACATAAGTTCTTCGATGCCCACGAATCTCTGCCTCATCACGAACTCCACCTAAAGAAATTCGCACATACTCTTTATGTGTCGCTCTTGCAATGGATCTGGCAATTGAAGTTTTTCCTGTTCCCGGAGGTCCAACCAAACATAAAATAGCAACTTCTTTTTTACCACTTAATGCTCTGGCTGCAAGATACTCTAACACTCTTTCTTTTACTTTTTCTAACCCATAATGATCTTCATTTAGAATCTTTTGAGCTTCCTCTAAATCATCATTATCCTGGGTTTTGTGGTTCCATGGCATATCTAACATAGTTTCAATATATGTACGAATCACACCACTTTCCGCCGCATGATTCCCCATAGCCTGAAATCTACTAATTTCTTTTTTTATTTTTTCCTTTACTTCCTCAGATGCATCTAATTTCTCAACCCTTTGAAGATACTCTTCTCCCTCATCTACCACTGAGGTTTCTCCAAGTTCTTCTCTGATTGCCTTCATTTGTTCACGAAGCATAAAATCTCTCTGATTTTTATCCACACTTTTTCGCACCTTATCCTGAATGCGATTACGGACTTCTAACAAATCAATCTCATCTTCTAAGATAAGCAACATCTTTTCACAACGGTCTTTTAAATCTTTCGTCTCCAAAATCTCTTGCTTTGCTTCTAAAGAAAAAGGAAGATGGGTAGCAATTTGATCTAAAATTGCAGTTAAATCTTCCTGCATAAGAACATAGTTTACAATATTATCATCAATTTTAGGGAATTCTTCGCAGTATTTTTCAAAACTTTCTTTGACACAGCGAAGATATGCCTCTTTTTCTAACGCCTCAAAACTTTCTTCCCTTATATCCCAATAGTCAACTTCCACGCGGAAGGATGGTTCTTCTTCACAATATTCTGTAATATTTCCACGAAATAATCCTTCTGCAAAAACACGTGTCATATTCTGTGGTAATTTTACGACCTGGCGAATCTTTGCCAATGTACCAACCTCATACAAATCCCTTGAAAGGGGATCTTCTAACGTGGGATTTATCTGATTATTTAAGAAAATCATTTGATCATTTTGCATTGCTTCCTCGATTGCTCTTAGTGACTTGGCTCTTGAAACATCAAAATGAATCACTGTATTTGGGAATATATATTTCCCTCTTAATGCAAGCATTGGTAATACTTTTTTCATTTAATTCTCCTCTATTCTACAATTCGCTATGGCTTTATCTCGTTCTAAAGAAACTGCTCCGATACAAGATTTCCCTTATATCGAAGCAGCTTTTTATTTATGCTATTTCATCGTTGCTCTTTTTTATACGTTTCTTTGTTGCTGGTCTGTTAAGTCGCTTCTCTGAACGTTCTAGTAAAGCTTCTCCACCTGATTCAACAACCTCTTTTGTAATGGTACACTTTACAACATCCTCTTCTGAAGGAATTGTGTACATTAGTTCCATAATGACATCTTCCATAATGGCTCGAAGTCCTCTGGCACCTGTTTTACGTGTAATTGCTTTCTTCGCCATTGCTCGAAGTGCATCTTCCTCAAAGACTAACTCCACTCCATCAAGTTCAAATAATCTTTGATATTGTTTTACAATGGCACTTTTTGGTTCTCTAAGAATTTGAACCAAAGCATCTTCATCTAATGGATTCAATGATACGGTCACTGGCACACGTCCAATAAACTCTGGAATCAATCCATATTTTACAAAATCTTCTGGCAATACTTGACCTAACAATTCTCCAAGATCCACTTTATCCTGCTCTGCAATCTCAGCGGTAAATCCAATGGATTTCTTTCCGATTCTAGATTCAATAACCTTCTCTAATCCATCAAAGGCTCCTCCACAAATAAACAGAATATTCGTTGTATCAATTTGAATAAATTCTTGATGTGGATGCTTTCTTCCTCCTTGTGGAGGCACAGAAGCTACCGTTCCTTCTACAATCTTAAGCAGTGCCTGCTGAACTCCTTCTCCAGATACATCTCTAGTAATTGATGTATTCTCAGACTTTCTTGTAATTTTATCAATCTCATCAATATAAATAATTCCATGCTGAGCGCGTTCAATATCATAATCTGCTGCCTGAATCAATTTAAGTAAGATATTTTCAACATCCTCCCCAACATATCCAGCCTCTGTTAAAGCTGTGGCATCTGCAATGGCAAATGGAACATTTAACATCTTCGCCAAGGTTTGTGCAAGGAGTGTCTTTCCTGAACCAGTAGGTCCTAACATAATAATATTACTCTTTTGTAAATCAACATCTGAATCTTGACCAAGCAACACTCTTTTATAGTGATTATAAACAGCCACTGATAAAACTTTCTTTGCTTCATCCTGTCCAATAACATAATCATCCAAAAACTTCTTAATAATCTTTGGTTTATTTAGTGTAATTTCTTGATCATCGATATATTCCTCGAATTCATCTTCGATAATGTCCATACATACATCTACACATTCATCACAAATGTATACATTCATAGACTTAGGTCCAGCAATTAACTTGCGAACCTGGTCTTGTGTCTTATTACAAAAAGAACACTTTATTTGCTTTTTGTCATCGCTATGATTTGGCATAGGATACCTATCCTTTCTACTGAAACAAGCATCCACCCCACCGAAAGTGCTTTATACACCTATAATTAGGGAGATGCTTGTGTACTTCAATTATTTTACTCTCTGTGATCTACCACAGTATCAATCAATCCATAAGCTTTTGCTTCTTGAGCTGTCAACCAATTATCACGATCTGTATCTTTTTCTACTACGTCCATAGGCTGTCCTGTGTTCTCACTTAAGATTTCATTTAATCTTTTCTTTGTTCTTAAAATATGTTCTGCAGCGATTTGAATCTCTGTGGCCTGCCCCTGAGTTCCCCCTGAAGGCTGGTGAATCATAATCTCCGCATTTGGTAATGCTAAACGCTTTCCTTTGGTTCCACCTGCAAGCAAAAATGCTCCCATACTTGCAGCCATTCCCATACAAATGGTTGAAACATCACACTTAATAAACTTCATTGTATCGTATATAGCCATTCCTGCTGTCACAGACCCACCTGGACTATTAATGTAAAGATTAATATCCTTTTCTGGATCTTCTGCCTCTAAAAATAACAATTGAGACACAATTAAACTAGCAGAAACATCTGTTACTTCTTCACCTAAAAATATAATTCTCTCTTTTAGTAAGCGGGAATAAATATCGTAAGAACGTTCTCCACGACTTGTTTGTTCAATGACATAAGGTACTAAACTCATACTAATTCCTCCCGGCTGATGCCTTTATTATTTTGCTTCACTTACCAAGAAATCTACAGCTTTTTGAACTGCAATATCGTCCATCATCTGTGTTTTTTGACTTCCTTGAATGATTCCCTCAATCTTTTCAACTTCCATCTGGTATTGAGCAGCCATCTTCTCTAATTCAGCTTTGAATTCTTCTTCTGTTGCTTCAATTCCTTCTGCTTTTACGATTGCTTCAAGAGTTAATCTAGTTTGGATTCTCTTAACTGCCTGAGGTTTCATATCATCTGCAAACTTCTGTGCATCCATACCTGTAAATTGTAAGTATTGCTCTAGGTTTAATCCTTGATAGCTTAATCTTTGTGCAAATTCTTCTGTCATTTGTTGAACTTGCTCTTCAATCATAGCTTCTGGAATATCCATAGATGCATTCTCTGTTACTGTATCAACAATTAAGTTTTCTCTTTCAGTCTCAGCAGCTTGTTTCTTTTGTTCTCTAAGTTTTTCTTTTACGTCAGCTTCAAATGCTTCTAATGTATCAAATTCAGATACTTCAGCTGCAAATTCATCATCTAACTCTGGTAATTCTTTTTCCTTGATTGCATTTACTTTTACAGCAAAAACTGCGTCTTTTCCAGCTAAATCAGATGCTTGGTATTCCTCTGGGAATGTAACTTTAACTTCTACGTCATCTCCAACAGAAGCTCCAATTAACTGTTCTTCAAATCCAGGGATAAATTGTCCTGAACCAATCACTAAAGTTTGATTCTGAGCAGTTCCACCCTCAAACTGTACTCCATCTACAGATCCAGAATAGTCGATAATTGTAATATCTCCATCTTTTACTGGACGGTCTTCCACTGTAATTTCACGAGCGTTAGCTTCCTGCTGTTTCTTGATTTCTTCATCAATCTCAGTCTTCTTAACTGTCACACGCTTCTTTGGTGCTTCAATTCCCTTGTATTCTCCTAATGTAACTTCTGGCTTAACAGCTAAAGTTGCAGTAAAGATAAAAGGTTTTCCTTTTTCTAATTGTACTACATCAATCTCTGGTCTAGAAACAATATCCAACTCTGAATCTTTCATTTCATCACTATATGCATCAGGAATAATAATATTCGCTGCATCTTCATAGAATACTTCTACTCCATATTGCTTTTCAATCATCACTTGAGGCACTTTTCCTTTACGGAATCCTGGCAAATTAAATTGACCTTTATTCTTGTTGTATGCCTTTTTGATGGCAGCATCTAATACATCTGCTCCTACCTCAATAGTTACTTTGACCATATTATTGTCTAAATTTTCAACTTGTAAACTCATTCTTACAAATCCTCCTAAGTTAATTATCGATTGCGTTTTTCACAAACATTAAAACATTATAACACGACATTTCAAGTCTTGTCGACCACAAATTGTTGATTTATTCATAAATATATTCATTTGAAGTGCTAAGGACTCTTGGTGCCTTACTTACAATACTAACTGTAAAGGTATCACCCTTGTTCAAATCTTTCTTAGAAACTTCCAACAAATGTTCATTATGATAGGTGGTATTAATCTTGGTATCTCCTACATATACTTGACAATAATTTGTAAAATTATCTCCTACAATAAAAATATTATCATCTGTCTCATATGCCTTTGTAACTGCTAATTTCTTAATACCAAACTTCATATCTGATGCAGTAAATGGGTTAGTTTGTCCCCACAAATACTGCTTTCCATATAACATGTCATATTGTAGATTCTGCATATCTTCAAGATAATTCTTCGTGCCTTTTCTCGTTTGATGGAATGCATTCATAGTTCCTGAATGGATATTCAATCGGTCCAAAATTGTAGATCCTAACTGATATGCCTCCAAAGTCTCATCCTGCTTCTTCATTCCAAAGTTATTCCAGATAAAATAACTTGTCTCATATTTGTTTCCATATGTTAAATTCTCATCTTCAATTCCTAAACTTGGTAAATGATCTCCGTAAGCAACTAAAATAGTATCTTCTCCACGTTTCTTTAATGATTTTACCAAATTTCCAATGAACTTATCCATCTGATACACTTGATTTGCGTAGTAAGTATACTTATTCTTTAGTGCCGTATCCTCGATTCCTTTGACTGTAATCTCTGGATTCTCAATCACTTCATCCGTTGGATAATCTCCATGTCCCTGCACAGAAATGGTATAAATATAATCTGACTCTTTCGATGAATCTAACGCATCCTTAATACATCCTGTCAACACGCTGTCCTTAGCCCATCCATTCTCGGTCCACTTTTTAATATCCATAGATTCTTTGGTGGTAAATGTATCAAATCCCAATTGAGAGAATACTAAATCACGATCATAAAATGCAGCACTGTTGTTATGGATGGTGTGTGTTGAGTATCCAAGTGACTTTAGAACCGTTGCATAACTTTCTGTTGTTGTATTTTGAAGCACTGTCTTGTATGGATATTCTGCCGCTCCAAACAAATCCATATTCATACCTGTAATCAATTCAAACTCTGAATTGGCAGTTCCCGCTCCATAGGATGGCATACTTAAATGTCCAGAAGAATAATTCTTCATTAAACTATGGAAATTGGTCAATGGATCTTTATTAAAGGTAACTCCCTTTACTTTTGTAATATCAAAATGTGATTCTAACTGAACAAAAATAATATTCGGTTTCTTAGTTACTTTCTTTTTCTTCTTTGCAACAGCATCGTTGGTTGTCTTCTGAATATTCTCAATCTTTTCTTTTGAATAATCAGCTGGCTTTTCGATTCCTGTCCGAAGAGCTGTAACACTAAAACAATAAGGTGTTCCATAATCTCCAAATGCTAATCGAATATTATGAATCTCCGTTGTAAGCATCTGTGACTCAAATCCATAGACTGTTGTTCCACTAAAACTTGCTACAATAACTGCAACTACGATAAAATTTCTTTTTCTATGAATCTTCTCTTCCATAGGAAGGAACATAAATGCAACAACCATTAATACAAGAATCAATAAAATCATACTTCCCATAGCTACAATCTCAACTGGTGAAAAATAGTTATTCATAACTGGAAGTACCGACTTCATCAATGTAATATCTACATAAGTAAACGGTGTATTCCTTGAACTTAACATCATAAAGTTCACAAACCCAACGGTTCCCCACAATAATGTCACACATAGATACGTAAATAATCTTCTCTTTACAATTAACACAACGGAATATGTCAAGAAAATAATAAACATACCATATAAGAACATCTTGCTTCGTTCCTGCATATACTGGAATACATTCATATCAAAGGTCTGTCGTCCTAGAACCTCTAATAAAACTGCCAATAAAAAAGATATCACTACATTGCATAAAAGAGGCACTTTACGCAGCCAATGCAAAATCTGTAACCATATCGCCTTTAACTTTCCTAATATATTTGATACTGTCTTCATACTTTACAGCTCCTATCTATTGTATTTTCTTATTTTTTCAAAATCGCTCTAGAGTATTATAGCATTGCAGCCTAAAACAATCTACTCTTTTAATTATTAAAATTTCCTTAACTAGAACAAAGGATTTGACAGTTAATTCCTGTCATGATATCTTAATTAATGATGCGTATTTTTGGTTTTTTATACAAATCATAATTTTAAGAAAGGAGTTTTATTATATTTATAAGCGCCATGCACCTTTCCATTGTGGAGAAGGTTAACGAGGAGGAAAGTCATCGAAGATTCGGCGGATGCTTTCCCGTGTTCTTTGGACATGTGATATATTCTTTAAAAACTACAAGTAATTGTAGAACAAAGGAGGATATAACCAAAGCTTAGAAAAACCACATATAGTATCAAAACAACATTAATTTAATATGGAAAAGGAGATTTCATTATGTGTGGAATTATTGGATTTACTGGTCAAACAGAAGCTGCTAACATTTTAGTTGAGGGACTACAGCAATTAGAGTATCGTGGTTATGATAGTGCTGGAATCGCATTAAACGATGAGAACGGAACTAAAGTCATCAAAACAGCTGGTAAAGTTGCAATGCTTCGTGAAAAAGTAGATCAGGCAAGTGATGCCAGCGGAACATGCGGAATCGGACATACACGCTGGGCAACTCATGGTGGTGTTACAACAGCTAACGCACATCCTCATGTATCAAACAACATTACGTTGATTCACAACGGAATCATTGAAAACTATAAAGAAATCGCTGCTTCTTTGGCAGTTAAAGGATACAAGGCAATCTCAGAGACAGATACTGAAGTTGCTGCTATGTTAATTGATTCTCTTTACAGTGGAGATCCATTTGAAACTATGAAGGAAGCCAACAAAATCTTAGAAGGTGCTTACGGATTCTGTATTATGTTCAAGGATCATCCAGGAGAGATTTACTGTATGCGTAACTCAAGCCCATTGGTTGCTACTGTAACTGAAGATGGCGCTTATATCGCATCTGACATGGTTGCTCTTCTTCAATACTCAAAGGATTACTTTGTTGTACCAGAAGATCATATTGTCGTTATGAAAAAAAGCGGAATCGAATTATTTGATATTGAAACAAAAGAAAAAGAAACACCAAAGATGCTTCATGTAGATTGGGATACAACAGCTGCTCAAAAGGGTGGATATGATTACTTTATGCAAAAGGAAATCTACGACCAACCAGAAGCACTTACAAACACAGTTGCTCCACGTTTACACAACGGGCATGTAGACTTTAGTGCAGATGGTATTTCAGATGAATTATTCCAAGGTGTAAACCGCGTCATTGTTTGTGCTTGTGGAACTGCAATGCATGCAGGATTAGTGGGACGTAACATTATCGAAGCTATGATTCGTATTCCTGTTACTGTTGAACTTGCATCTGAATTCCGTTATATGAACCCAATTTTAGATGAACATACTTTAGTTGTTATTGTATCTCAATCTGGAGAAACTGCTGATTCACTTGCTGCTCTTCGCCTTGCAAATGAGCGTGGTGCCAAGACACTTTCTATTGTCAATGTAAAAGGTTCAAGTATTGCACGTGAAAGTGATCATGTATTATATACACATGCTGGTCCAGAAATCGCAGTTGCAAGTACAAAGGCATTCTCTGTTCAATGTGCTGGTTTCTACTTAATCACATTAAAATTAGCTGAGATTAAGGGATTAATGACAGATGAAGAACAAGCAGACTTCTGTGAACAATTTGAAAAAGCAATCGGAACTGTAGAAGAAGTATTAAAACAAGACGATTATATTAAGACAATTTCAGAGAAAATCAAAGATACATTCTCAGCATTCTACTTAGGGCGTGGACTTGACTTTGGTTTGGCTAGTGAGGGATCTCTAAAACTAAAAGAAATCTCTTATGTAAACTCAGAAGCATACAACGCTGGGGAGCTAAAACACGGAACCATTTCTCTTGTAACAGAAGGTGTACCTATTATCGCAGTTGCAACACAAAGCAGTGTTCTTCCTAAGCTTATGGCTAACGTAGAAGAAACAAAAGCTCGTGGAGCTCACGTGATTATGGTAACCGACAAAGATATGACAGGTTATGAAGGTGCATTTGATGATTTAATTCAAGTACCAGAAGTAGACGACAGATTCGGAACCTTTGGAGTTACTGCCGCTCTTCAAATTTTAGCATATCATGTCACAGTATTTAGAGGATACGATGTTGACCAACCTCGTAACCTTGCAAAATCTGTAACAGTAGAATAATTTATAAACAAAAAAAGAACTGCCAATGATTTGGTAGTTCTTTTTTTGTCCATATAAAAACGAGCTTCCCATGGGAAGCCCGTTTCAAACATATATGATTCTATAGGAAAGCTTTTACTTTATTGTAAACGCCTTCTCCATCTAAACCAAATTCTTTAATTAATTCAGTTGCTGGTCCTGAATGTCCGAATACATCTTCAACACCCACTCTAAGTACAGGAGTTGGAAGTTTTTCGCTTAATAATTCAGCAACAGCTCCACCTAATCCACCGATTACAGAGTGTTCCTCAACTACTACTACTTTACCACATTCTTTTGCAGCAGCTACTACTAATTCGTCATCTAATGGCTTTACAGTCGCCATGTTAATAACCTTAGCATTTACACCATCTGCTGCAAGCTTTTCAGCTGCTTCTAACGCAGATGCTACACAAAGTCCGTTTGCGATAATTGCAACGTCTGTTCCTTCTTTGATGACTGTTCCTTTTCCAATTTCAAACTTATAATCGTCTCCATTGATTACAGGTACTGCCAAACGTCCAAATCTCATATAAACTGGTCCGTCAAATTCTGCTGCAGCCTTAACTACCTGTTTTGCTTCTACATCATCTGCAGGAACAATAACAGTCATTCCAGGAATTGTTCTCATAAGAGCAATATCTTCACAACATTGATGAGTTGCACCATCTTCTCCAACAGAAATTCCACCATGTGTTGCACCAATCTTAACATTAAGATGTGGGTAACCAATTGAATTTCTTACTTGTTCAAATGAACGCCCTGCAGCGAACATTGCAAATGTACTAACGAATGGAATCATTCCAGACGCTGCTAGTCCAGCACCAATAGAAGTCATGTTTCCTTCAGCGATTCCACAATCAATATGACGATCAGGGAATTCTTTTTTAAACATACCAGTCTTTGTTGCAGCTGCTAAGTCAGCATCTAAAACTACAACATTAGAGTTTTCTTTTCCTAATTCAACTAAAGCTTCACCATAGCTTTGTCGTGTCGCAATCTTTTTTACTTCTGCCATCTTATTCCCCTACCTTTTCTAAATCTTTAAGAGCTTGTTCACATTGTTCATCGTTTGGAGCAGAACCATGCCAGCTAGCTTGATTCTCCATAAATGATACACCTTTACCTTTTACAGTCTTCATAATGATTGCAGTTGGTTTTCCTTTGCATTCTTTTGCTTTCTTTAATGCATCTGCGATTTCATCGAAGTTATGACCGTCAATAGCAATTGTGTTGAAATTAAATGCTTCAAACTTGTCTACGATTGGATATGGAGAACAAACATCTTCAATGTTTCCATCAATTTGAAGTCCATTATTATCTACGATTACCACTAAGTTATCTAAGTTCTTAGCTCCAGCAAACATTGCTGCTTCCCATACTTGACCTTCTTGGATCTCACCGTCTCCAAGTAATGTATATGTACGGTAATCTTTGTTTTGAAGTTTAGCTGCTAATGCCATACCAACAGCAGCAGAGATACCCTGTCCTAAAGATCCGCTTGACATATCTACTCCAGGAATCTTCTTCATATCTGGATGTCCTTGTAAGCGAGAACCAATATGTCTTAATGTAAGAAGCTCTTCTTTTGGGAAAAATCCTCTTTCTGCTAATGTAGCATAATATCCTGGTGCTACATGTCCTTTGGATAATACAAAACGATCTCTGTTTGAATCCTTAGGATTCTTAGGATCAATGTTCATCTCTTCAAAATATAAATATGCAAACATATCTGCTGCTGATAAAGATCCACCTGGATGTCCAGATTTTGCAGCGTGTGTTCCTCTAATTACGCCTTTACGAATTTCATTGGCTTTGTTTTTTAATTCTGCCACTGTCATTATATATACCGCCCTTTCCTATTCTCCAAATGTTGCTTTGTAATCTGCTTGGAACTTTTCGATTCCTTGATCTGTTAGTGGATGTTGCATCATCTGTTCAAATACGTTGTAAGGAACAGTTGCAATATCAGCACCCATCTTAGCGCATTCAATTACGTGAATTGGATTACGTACACTTGCACAAATGATTTGTGTATCAATGTCTCCAGCTGCTTCAAAAATGTCTTTAATATCTGCAATTAAATCTAATCCATTTTGAGAAATATCATCAAGTCTTCCTAAGAATGGAGATACATAAGTTGCTCCAGCTCTTGCAGCTAATAATGCTTGGTTTGGATTAAATACTAGTGTTAAGTTTGTCTTAACTCCTTCAGAAGCTAATACCTTAGTCGCTTTTAATCCTTCGATTGTTGTAGGAATCTTAACAACCATATTAGGATGTATTTTAGCGATTTCTCTTCCTTCTGCGATCATTCCTTCTGCATCTGTTGTTGTTGCTTTCACTTCACCACTGATTGCTCCGTCTACGATTTCTGTAATTTCTTTGATAACGTCCTCGAATTGTCTTCCAGATTTAGCAATTAATGATGGGTTTGTTGTTACTCCACAAATAACTCCCATGTCGTTTGCCTTTTTAATATCCTCTACGATAGCTGTGTCTACGAAAAATCTCATGATAACTTCCTCCTAATAAATGAATTCGATTGTTTTGTTCTGCTATCATTTAACCATGATTCTTTCTCTTTGTCAAACCTATAATCCCTTGGTTTTATGCCATTTTCAAGATATTTATTAATAATTTAGTAAAATATTAATACCTGATATTTTACACATTTTTTATTGTAACACAGGATACAATATTTCACTTTAAAAATCCTTGATTATCACTGTATTTTTTTCCGAACATATGATATTATAAAAATAGTTTATTAATATTTTAATTATTTTTATTAATATTTTTAACAATTATCAATTGTGTTTTATTAATATAAATTTTTTTGATTAGGAGTTATTATGTCGAATAAAAAGAAAATCACCACCAAGGATATTGCAAAACACGCTGGTGTTTCACAGTCCACTGTATCTATGATTTTAAATGATAAAACAGACGTTTCTTTTTCAGAGAATACAAAGAAGCGTGTTTTTGATGCCGTAGAAAAGTTAGGTTATCAAAAGAAGAAAAAGAAAAAGGAACAAGACTTAAATTTATCAAAAGTCATTGTCATTATGTGCCCATTTTTATCCAATCATTATTATACTATTTTGATTCACTCTATTACTGAGCGCGCCCATGACTATGGCTTCGTTACATTTGTTGCGCCTACTCTTAGAAACGCCAACACCGAAGAGTATTATCTTAATATGCTGCCTAGTATGAATGTAGCTGGAATTGTTTATCTTTATCCTACCTCATGGCTTGATGAAGTGAACCACATATCAAAAGTTCTTCCTATTATAAATATTGGAGATCGTAATGATGATATTTTATTTGACTCCGTTCATGTAAGCAGCACAAAACCTGCCCGTATGCTTGCGGAACACTTAATTGATCTTGGTCATCAGAAAATCACTTATATTTCAACGCCTATGACCGATGTAGAACGTTCACGTTCCAAAAGATTTGATGGTTTGTGTCAGGCATTTACAGACCATGGACTAAATCCAGATAATATTACGTCCAAATCCTTATCTGCCGGACAGTATAATACATTATCTCCAAATATGTTAGAATACTCCACTGGATATAACTTAACAAAAGAAGCTCTCCAAGAGGGAACTGACTCCACTGCATTTATTGGCTACAATGATATGGTTGCCTTTGGAATCTTGGATGCTATGTCAGAACTTAAATACAAAGTTCCAAATGATTTTTCTGTGGCTGGATTTGATAACATTCCAATGGATGATATGAATCGTATTTCTCTCACAAGTGTGGAACATTCCATTGAAGCAAAAGGGCGGGAATCCGTAGATATTATCATGCGGCATCAAGACTCTGGCAACGAGACTTCTGGTGGTTTTGTTACCAAACTAGAATTTCAGCCATTTGTAGTCAAGCGAAAAAGCACAGGAAAAGCTCGTTACCGATAATAACGAGCTTTTTAAACGTCCTTATATCCCTATAAGAATCTTATTCCTTCTTTGGACACTTCTACGTCCATCTCCCTTGTCTTTCCGGGAACTTCTCCATCCATATGATAGAATTGTTCTTGATCTGTTTCTATTTGTATCTTCTTGCACTGATATTGATAGACCCCTTTGCATCCTACATGTTTTCCTGTCATAGCTTTCGGTAATAATAGGAGCATCTTCTTTTTTGAAATTCCTGCTACAACACATACATCTAAATACCCATCATCTACTTTTGCATCTGGACAGAATTTAATCCCTCCCCCTTCATAAGGAAGATTATGTACAGATATAAATAATGTATCATCAAACTCTATCTCTCTTCCATCCATAATTACCTTTGCGTGAAACATCTGAAATTCCATCAATCCCTGAAGTCCAATCTGTATATAAGTTAATTTTCCAAGTTTAATGGAATTAAGAACTTTCTTCATCTTGGTTTCATTGGCAAGATAACATACTTTCGCATCATACCCAATACCTGAGCTAACAAGAAATCTTTCTCTTTGTCCACCTGTTACACTTGTAGTTCCATAATCAATGGTCCATGTCTTGGGATTTTTTAAAAGGTGTTCCAAAAAATAATCAATATCCGATGTAAGCTTCATTCCTCTTGCAAAATCATTGCTGGAGCCTGTGGGAATATAACCAACAAAAACCTTTGATATATGTTCAATTCCACTGATAACTTCATGAAGCGTACCATCTCCTCCAAGAATCATAATATTCCTTGTCTTATCTTCTTTGGTAATTCGTCTGGCAATTTCAGTTGCCTCCCCAGCTTTTTTTGTAATACATTCACGAAAAGGAACGTCTTCTTTTATCAGACGCTCCTTTAGCTGTTTCCATATTTTAATTCCCTTGCGTGATTTTGAATTAGGATTGACAATAAAATAATACATTAATATTTCATCTCCTTGTAAATATACGATACATTCCCATAATCCATCTCCGAAATGGAACTAGTCGAATCCAGACTTTCTCAAAAAATTTCCACCAGAAACTTTCCGCCGTCATCCAACGACCTTTCCGCCTCACTTTACATACGATTCCAAACACACAGTCTACATCCAATGGACCTTCTATCTCTGTTTGCGCATCCCCAATCATATAAAGCTTTCCTTTGCTATCCACATGATGTACTCGGTGCAAAACATATGCTCCATTCTCTCTTTGATAAAGTGCAATATCTCCTGATTTTAAATT
The DNA here is from genome assembly GCA_028697725.1 of Anaerostipes sp. Classification (GTDB taxonomy): domain Bacteria; phylum Bacillota; class Clostridia; order Lachnospirales; family Lachnospiraceae; genus Anaerostipes. Next base: position 23,189 of record JAQVEG010000011.1, on the reverse strand, counting down.
ACCATCTAAACTTTTTACCAAAACTAAGTCTCTTTGATGAATCAAAAAAGGATTCATACTACTACCACTAACTACAATTTGAACTGTTTTTCCCTGCTCAATTAATTCTTTTAACATAGGAAACAAAATATTATTATCAATTTCCTTCATAAATCATCCCACAATTCCTGGTCCTCTAACCGGTGCGTAATTTAACACACATCCACTGATATGTACTTTTGAACTAGCCAAAATTTCCATACCATCTACAATACGATCTACATCTGTGTAATCTTGTCTTACGACAAACACTGCACCCTCCACATACTGTGCCACAATGGCAGCATCTGAAAGAAGTGCGCTTGGTGGTGTATCAATAATAACATAATCCGCATTCTTCTCTAACTCTTTGATAAAACGCCTCATATATTCTCCACTTAGAACACTGGCTGTATCTTGAATTGGAGTAGACCCAGCTAAAAACATAACATTGGTGTCCTTATATCTTTGTGCTGCCTCCTCGTAAGAAACCTCGCCTTTCATTACTTCCAAGGTTCCAACTTTCTTTTCTTCCATACCTAATATTTTTGCAGTTGATGGATTCCGTAAATCTGCATCCACCAAAATTACTTTATACCCTTTCATAGAAAGTGACAGGGCAACATTTGCTGCAACTGTTGATTTTCCTTCTCCCGGCATAGCACTGGTAACAAGGAAAGAATGTATATTATGTTCCTTACAAGAACGTTCAATCCTTCTTCGGATGGTTCTTGCAGACTCTAAGAACACCTTTGGAAGTCTTGCATTATCAAGAACAACCAATTCTTCCGTTTTTGTTCTTCGCTTATTAAACTTCGCCTGAGGAAGAACCCCTAGACTCTTAATACTAAACATTTTCTTGAAATCTTCTTCTCTTTGGACTGTATTTCTTCCAAAGGCATATAGTAAATCAATAAGTAGACAGATAAAAAGTCCTATTGCCACGCCTATGAACAATTCATGTTTCCAACTAAATGGATTGGCAGGAGCTGTTGGTGTCCCTGTCTCGTCCATAAGACTCAATTTCGTACTTCCAATGACAAATTCAGCAACTGTTGGATAATTCTTTACTACTGATTTTAATATTTTCTCTGCCATGGCAGGACTATTGGAGCGAACATTCAACGTAAATAGATTTGTATCGCTCATTACATCTGCAGAAATGATTCCGTCAATCTTTTGTACCCCTAAATCTTCAGCCACCACATCATTTAACACTCCACTTTTCAAAATATAAGGAAATGTTTTTGCCATTTGATTGGCTGCTGTATTATCCAGATAACTGTTTGTTGATTCAGAAGAAATACTCGCACTAATTGTAAATGTAGAACTTGCCACATAGTATGGCGTGTATGTCATCCTTTGATAACCACAGTAAATTGCTGCCACAATCAAAATAATCATTAGAAATCTAATTCTTAATCGATAGACTCCTTTTAGCATATCATCTACAATTCCTGTCAAATCAATAAGGTTGGCTTTGTGTTCATGCTTTATTGTATTATTATTCTCACTCATGCTGCCTCCTCCTTACGAATCTGACTTTTCTTTCTTGTCTTTGTTTCTAGTTCCATATCCATAGCCATAATGAGATCCATATCCATACCCATGGCGACTTCCACTTCCATAACCATATCCATATTGGCTCCCATAACTACCATAACCATAACCGTAACCATATCCACCATATCCGTATTGTTTTGCTGTTTCTGCCACACCCTGAAATACATCATTGTATACACAGCCAAGAAGCCGATGATCCGAAGAATCCAAGACAGCAACTGCATCATTAATATCCTTTACCAGTGCAGTATGCTGCTTAACAACTAACAATGTGGCATCTACCATATCAACTAATTCCTCTGCATCTGCAACTTTTGACATGGCTGGTGTATCAATGATAACATAATCAAAGTTTTCTTTACAAAATTCTAAAATCTTAATAAACACTGGCATTGCAAGAAGTTCCGTTGAGTTTGGATATATCATAGTTCCCGTAACTAGACAAAGCTCTGAATTCTTTGCCTCCACAATCAAATTCTCTGCACTAATATTTCCATTTAATACTTCACCAAATTGCTTAACTTCGTTGGCAGCCATTCCAAATATTTTATACAAGGATGGATTTCTTAAATCTCCATCAATTAAAATAACTTTTTCAGATTCTTCTACCAAAGCTAACGCTAAATTCGCCGCAACTGTAGACTTTCCTTCGTTCTCTTTTACACTTGAAACCAACAAAGTTTTTGCACTACGATCTTTCATCTGATTGCTTACTTTTCTCGCTAATTTCTTCATGTCTTCTACATACCGAAAACTCATACCAGGATTCAGCAAAAGGACTTCATTTCTCTTTCGATGCAATCTTGCCTTCAAAGACTTATATCTCTTTTCATGGTAAATTGTCTCAAGAAGCTTTGTATCCACTTTTGATGCAATCTCCTTTGGCTTACGCACCGTATCCTTTAAAAATGATACAATCGCAATCAATGCACAAAATATCCCAACCGTATATACAAATACTTTTCTCATTAACGCAAATGGATGAAATCCATTGGCTGGAGAACTAGGTACTGTAGGCTGCTGCAATACATCAAGTACCACACTTCCCATCAAAGAATCTGAGACAATGGAATAATTATTCATGATAGACTTATTCAATCGGAATGCCATCTCTGGTGAATCGGCTTTGACATGAAGCACAAGTAGATTTGTCTCTTCAATCACTTCTGCTGTCGCCGTCCCTGGAAAATAACCAAGCTTCATTTCCTGTGCAACCTTTTTTTGCAGAATACTGCTATTTAAAATCTGTGAAAACTTTGTCGCCATCTGAGACGTTGTCTCTAAATTGCTATATATATTGTTATTGCTTCCTTTTCCACTGACAATAAATGTACTACTGGATTCATATTGTTTATGATATGTAACACCAACATATACATAAGTTAATAAACTAATAGAGGCTGCCAGTAACAACACAACTGCCGCATACTTAAAAATGTCTTTTAGAATACTATAAATATCAATATTCATCTCATAGTCATTCTCTGACTGATGACTTATTTGATTCTTACTCATCTTGCCCACCTCTATTCTTCCACTATTACAATTAAGTTCACACTGCCCTTATGACCACCACTAGACACCGTATATTTAATCTCATAAGACCCTGCCTTGTTATAATTCACATCACTGTCATCTACTTTGACTTTAGACTTACTAATATCTCCAGCCACATCTGACCTCTCGTAATTCCCACCTGTGGAAACTTCAGAAATATAAGACTCTGCATTTAATTTTTTTCCAACCTTTGTATATACTAAATACTTATCCAAATGAATAAATGCATGATTTGCTTCATCTTCCTTATCATATACGATAATAGTAGCATTCAATGAAATGGTATCTCCTGCACTGTTAGCAACCTGAAACTTCACTGGATATTCCCCTGCCGAATATAAATCAACGGTACTGTTGGTCATAACTCGAATCTGATCTGAAATATTCCCATCAATAGAATCTGAAACCTTTAAATTCTGTAGCATATCAAAATCATTTGACGATGTTGTGGGAAAACACAAAGGCTTCTTCATAGAAAATTTAGGTGACTTATATCCTTTGTATATAATGGTTCGATTGGCACGACTTACATTATTATGCTTATCTACTGCCGCAATCACTGCAATTCTTCGTCCACCACTTAAAAAATTAGAAACACTCTCAACAACAAGAGTATCTGATACATCTCCATCTTTCGCATCCTTGGCACTAACACCCTTTAAAAATTCATCATCTGATGCATGTAATTCAACGGTCATCTCTGATGATTTCATACTAATTGATGGTCCAATTCGATCTCCCTTTCGTATCTGGGTAAACCAAAAAATTATACTTAGTGCTAATGCACACCCAAAAATTATAAGGCATATTTTGTTTAATTTCTTCATATTCAGCTGCTCCTTATTCGTAATCTTCTTTGTCTATTTTATCGCATTTTGGTTTTCAATAATTTTCTTTGGATTATCATATAATAACTTTTTTGCATAATCAAAAGTATATTCCTTCTCCATGTATTCCTGAATATCTCCCATAAAGGTAGTTCGCTCATATGGTTTATGTGCATCACTGGCAATACAAGTAACTAATTCATCATCTAGCAATTCATCTACACAAGACTTTACCCTATGCCCAAACTTCCCAAGAATACTCCCTCGATTTACTTGAATCAGCATACCTTTCTTCCTCCATGAAGCAACTCTCCTTGGATTCTCCTGAATACTTTCATATCTCTCAGGATGTGCGATTACCGGAATACAACCACCGACTATCACATTCTCTAATTCTTGATTCATCTCTTCATAGCTGGACAAAAACGGAAATTCCATCAAATAATATCTAGAATGGTTTAAGGAAATCAATTCATCTTCTTGGATTCTCTTCATCACATGATGTGTTGTAAATATCTCCATTCCAGGCAGAATTAAAAGTGGAATTCCTTCTCCGTCAATTACCTTTTGTAGTCGTTGAAAACCATTGCGAAATTCTTCACTATTATAATTCTCAAACCTTCCACGCATATTACTATGAGGTGTTGCTACTAAGATATGCACCCCAGAACTTACAGCTAGTTCCGCCATAGCTACAGAATCAGATAAATCTCTCGCCCCATCGTCAACTCCTGGCAATATATGTGTATGTATATCAATCATCCTTTATAATCTCCATATCCCGAATCTATCAAACTGTGGGGTTCCTATCAACACAATAGAAAACTCCTCAACCAGCAATGATTGAGGAGCTTAAATGACTCTCTTAGTTTTCTTCCGTAACACGCTTCCCAGCATAAATAATCATCGTTGCTGCCACTAATACTGTAAATACTAGACCTGTTGTAGTTCTATCATCTGCAGTTTTAGGCGATGTTGATGAAGATTCATCACTAGATGAACTCGATGAAGAATCATCCTCTCCATCTAAATTTTCAGAATATTCATCGTCCGTTGTTTTATCAGAACCTTCATCATTAGTTTCTGGTGTTTCATCATACTTTTCCGGACTATCAAGAGCCATAACTGATATTGAAAATGATAAAACCATTGTAACCATTGCAATCATCATCATAATTTTTTTCATCGTAAATCCTCCTTTAAGTAGTATAGACTACTTCACTTCCTCGTAAAAAACACTTAGAACCATCTCAAATAGCTTTGTGTCATCTGCATAATACTCTGCATATCCACTTTTTCCTTCTTTATATGTCCCTTCAATATTCACTATATTATCAAACGAAACGCTGTTACGAACTACTAGCGATGATAAATATAATATCTTACTCCCCGTAAGATTTGTTACTGCATTGTCTGAAAGAGAATTGAGCATATTAACAGGTAATGTAATATCACTTTTCATCTCTGAAATTGCCTTCTTTGCAAATGCAGATACATATTGTTGCTGTCTTCTCATACGTGCATTATTCGCGTCAACTGGATCATGTTCTCTAGAACGAACATAAGTCTCTGCCTGATCACCAAGTAATGTAACGTTGGCTCCCTGCTTCAACACCGGATCTTGAGATGTCAAGTCTTCTAACACTTGTACACTCACTCCACCAATAGCATCATTCAATGTACTAATTGCCGATAAATCAATTGATATATAAGAATCAATCGGCATACCATACAATAACTTTGAAACTGCTGTCACTGTATTCGTGCAGCTAAGCTTCTTTCCATCTCCACTTGCGTATGCTAAACATACTTGCTGCAAACTAGTTCCTGTATACTTCCCTTTCGCATCATAATTACGTACATCTGTCATAATATCACGAGAAACATTCACGATAGTTGTCTTCATAGAAGTCGTGTCCATCACAAGTAAAAACAATGAATCTGATTGTCCTGCTCCACGCTTCTTTAATGTCTTATCATTAGAATCCAGGCTCGTTTTATCGATACCCATACATAGAATACTAGTTATATTATCATTATATCTATATTTTTTGCCTTTGTAAACAATAATCTCACCATTTTGGGAAATATTTGCTCCATCCGCACCTTTCTCCATATCAACGTCTTTACCAAATAAACCACTCTTTCCAATGGCCCAGGCAATAACAATTGCGAGGAGAATTACAAGGAGAATACCAAGGACTGTAAGTCCAATTCTCTTTCCTATCTGGCGTTTTGTTAATTTCTTCTTTCCATTCTTTCTCTTTTTTGGCTCTTTTTTCTTTGGTTGATGTCCTTGAAACTCTTCGTTTACATCCATCTCTGTCTTTTGAATCCGAGCATCTAACTGCTGGTTCAATTCATCTAGATTCAGTTTGTCATTATGTATTTCTTTCATCTGTTAACACCGCCTGTACTAAATATCTATTGTTAGGTGCTCCACCAACACAAGTACTTAATGTAATAATCTTATCCTTTGATGATACGACCATCTTTTTATTGATATTGGCATCCATACTTCTCTTTCTCAAAATATTTGTCAAATATGTTTGAAACACATCCTTCTTAGAAAAATCATTTGATTTTAAAATATGTGAATCACTTGCAATATATGCTGCAAAAATTTGATATGTATAAATCTTTTTTTCAGTATAAATATAAACATTCTGATTCTTGTTGAAATAAGCCTCATCTTTGAACAAATCTAATCCACCAAACATAGAATTATTTCTCATGTTATGTCCATAAATCACCGTATTAGGATCTGTAAAACTCTTACTGTTACGCTTCTCTGTGTAAATACATCCCGCAAACTGAGGCTCATTCTTGTAGTTATACTTCAAGTAATGTGTATCATCTGTGGAAGACTGTGCAATAGGATAATCTACCTTCGTTCCTGGAATATAAATCCATGCATAAACATCAGAATTTATATTGGTTAACTTCTTGAAGTCGATTTCACTTCCATGTTTGATTCCTTTTGGAAGGTCTGGTTCCTCTCCATCTGTCTCTCCCACAAATACGCTGCTTTTAATCGCCTTTAGTGTTGCTTTCTGTTCCTGTTCCAACCTATAATCTTGATACTTATCCCAGCCTAACTTGCCAATGCAGCCCGCAAAAACAAGAATTGCAAGAATAAGAATAATTCTCCATACTGATTTTTTCTTCATATTATATGCTCCTTAATGTAGTTCCACACTTACAGTATACATGGGTTTATTCTAAGCGTCAATAAACCAAACTCTTAATTTTATAATAAACACAACAATGGACATTTTTCAGAAGTCCATGGCCATTTTACTGGATTCTTCTTCTGATAATTCCGTTACTTTTGTTTCCATCACTCGATAGACACGTTGACACATGTTGAGAACGCTTGGCCTATGTGTTGTCACAATACAGGTTTTATTTGGACGCTGGGTTATAATATTGCGAAGCACCCTCCGTTCTGTTGTCACATCAAGGGCCGATGTTGCTTCATCTAGCAAAAGAATAGGGGCATCTCGAAGTACCGCCCTTGCAATGGCTATCCGCTGTGCTTGTCCCTCAGAGAATCCTCGCCCACGCTCCCCTATCTTTGAATCAATTGTATCTTCCATATCTTTAACAAAATCCCATGCACAAGAAATCTTTAAGGCATCGATAATCTCTTCGTCTGTAGCATCCTCTTTTATCATACGCATATTCTCTGCAATTGTTCCCGAAAGAATGGTATTGCCTTGAGGAACATATGCAAATAAGTATCTAGTATCTGCATTCATCTCAACTTCCATTCCATTGGATGCAGAAATATATGCCTTCCCACACTCTGGTCGAATTAGTCCAAGAATCAACCGAATCATAGTGGTTTTCCCCTCACCTGATGGTCCAACCAGTGCAACGATTTCTCCTGGATTTGCTTCAAATGCAGAATTCGTAATGACACGATTCTCTTCTACATACGAAAAGTCAACATCTTCCATGTGAATTTGAAATCCATCATCGGTAAATTCATCTAGTTCACTACTTGTAGGAATATGCACTTCTTTCTTCAACTCAACAAGTTCTCTAATCCTGTGTGCAGAAATTGAACTATTCAAAAAAGAAGGGATAATAGAAACAACGCTATTAAATGCAGAATTTAAATTACCTCTTTGCTGTAAGAAAAGTGTCATTGTTCCATATGTAATGGCCTTTGTCCAAAGCAAAAATAAACAATAACCAAAAGCTGCATACTCTACAATCATTCCAATTATGGACATAAATATTCCAGTTTTAATGCTGAACATGTTATATTTTAGACTAATATCTTTAAACTTTTCCTGCCAACTACGCATTTTCCTTCCATACAAAGAAGTGATTCCAAAGGATTTAATTGTATCAAAATTATAGAAAGTTTCAACTTCAAAGGTCATCATGTCACTGCTCATCTCACGCACTTTTTGTCCATATTCTCTTTGTTTTCGGATTAAGAACTTAGACATTAAAAGCATAATCGGTGCACTTGCAAACGCAAGAGCTGCCATAATTTTGCTATAATACCAAATAACAAGAAACGTTGCGATAAAATTATAAATTGCAATGACAATGGTAGGAAGCCAGCTAATGGCATTTTCACTTACGGTACTGATATCGCCATTAAAGCGGTTCAGCACATCTCCGTTAGAATATTTATTGATTTCCATCCAATCGGCATCAATAATCTTATCAAAAATATCTGCCTGAATGTCATTATTAATATAAATACTCAGCTTTGTAGTAATTCGATTAATAACATTAGAAAACACTAAACTAAACAATGCACTTCCAAGTGCTATAACGATAAACGTTCCTAACTGATCGGTCTTATATCCTGTAATGATATCTATAAGATATTTACTCACTATACTACCTAGCAGTCCTAAACTCGTACTTAGGATTCCTAGAATTGTATAAAATACAATTGCACCCTTATACCTTTTACTATAAGAAAAAATCCATCTCCAGTCATCTAGAATTTCACCAAATGTCCCCTCCTTCCATTTTCCGATTAATATATCTAATGATTCAAAAGACACTTTTTCATTGTCGCCTTTTTCTTGACTCATACATTTTATCCTCTTAATTCTTTCTTTAAACACTCCACTGCCTGCTTTGAAATATCACATGCCAGATAATAGACAGGTACCTGTCTTGTGATTTCTTCTAACAAATTCAAGGTTTGATCTACCATGGAAATATCCCAGGAATTCACTGTCACTTGCGTATATAATCGTTGTATTGCTTCTGCCTGTTTTAGTTTTTGTATCTGATTTTCCTCTCCTCTTCCTACCATAACAATTGCTTGAATTGGTGTATTCTTATTTTCGCAAATCCCAGAAGTTCCACAAACTGGCCATCCCTTTGCCATCCATGTTTCAGCAGATTGTTGCAACAAAGCTCGGTCTCCGTTGATTGTCTGTGCATTTTGATATTTTTCCCATAAACTAGCCTGTGTGCTTTTTCCAACACCAGAAGGTGCTGAAAAAAGAATCGCCTTACCTTGATAATTGATATAGGCACAATGAAGAATCAATCCTTTTCTATCTAGTATTCTTTTTTCCAGTGCAAATAAAGACATAAAAATAGGATCAATGGTCAATGATTTTCGCTTTTCTGTAATTACAGTAATTCTGGCTTCTTCTTTTGAAATTTCTTCATAATATGCGTATGGTTTTTCTCTTCCTTTTACCCCGATGAAGCGGCTTTCCAAACCATGATGATTAAAAATTCTGATATCTTCTCGGTTAGCCACCAACACCCCTTTGGCTTCTGGCAAATCGTCTGAAAGAAGAATTGTATATTTATATTGAGGACCCACATTTTTTGTTTCAAATTCCAAAAGATGCTCTGGTATCTGAATCTCTTCGTTATAATTTATCTCAAAGGTGAATTCTCCAATTTGAATTATCCTTTTCAATTGTCTTTTTTTCTCTTTTAAAAGCTCTATTGTCTTTTTGGTATATTTACAAATATATTCCGGTTTTGAATGATAACTTCCTTCTTCCGCCATTGCACTTGCTGCACAATTATTACATACTTTTCGATATTTACATTTATAACAATCGTCATGTAAGATCACTTGCTGCGTTTCCTTAGAGATTCTATCCCACGCTTTTTTAAATCCAACATCCGAAATAGATACCTTGGGTTGTCCCATGACAACACAAGGTGTCATCTCCCCTTTCCAGTTCACAACAAAACTGCTTTTCCCAGCTCGGCATGTCATTCCCTTTCTTTTTTCTTCCACATCTGGGGTCTGCTCTATGGTCTGCAGCGTGGTATTTACATATGTTTTAAAGATATCTTCTCCCATTTCTCTCTCCAAGATATCTACACGTAATTCTGCTCCAGTCTCTGGATTTAATCTAGACTGGTATGGGAAAGAACATTCTCGCTCTCTAACCGCTGGATACATATATGTATCAATCCGAACAGGAATATCCAATTCTTCTCCAATTTCAATCATCCGTTGATAGTCTTTTTGATTTTCCTTTACCAAACTTCCATTGATTTTTATATCAACTTTTTGCTGTTGTAATAATTTAATTCCCTTTAGCGTCCGTTGAAAGCCATGTGATATACCACATAACTTTTCATAAGTCTCATCCTTACTTCCATATAAAGTAATATTCACACGTCTTGGCTTATTTTTTCCAAAAAACTCTGCCCATTCATCATTTAACAATGTTCCATTGGTATTTATGGTCACAATCATTCCAAGCTTTCTAAGTTCCAGATATAGTTCTTGAAATCCAGGATAAAGCAGTGGTTCTCCTCCTGTTAAAAGTAAAAAAAGAGTTCCTTCTCTCTTCATCTCTCTAGCAATTTGAAGCCATTCATCTACCGTTCGTAATCTTCCCTGTTTCTTCATCTCCGCCTCACTTAAACGAACATAACACATTTTACAGTTCAAATTGCACAATGGTAAAAGTTCTAAAATTCCGTATAAAGGGACACCATGTTCCTCCGCATGCCGAAACAATCTTTCTTCCAATGTATTCTTAGATATATCCATTGAATCCATATTGATTCTCCTTCAAAAAAAGAGCCAAAGTTTCCCCGGCTCTTTATCAGTTCTATATTGTTTATTCTATGACTTCGCTGTTTCCCAAGAATCCATGTTAAGGTTATTCGTTGCATGACCATTGTTTTGATACTCTCCGCGCCATACAATTACACCTTCACCTTTATCCTGCTTTTTATTCCCATTTCGATCCACAAAACCATCATAAAAAGGATTTGTAGATGCTGCCTGATGTGTTATATTACATGGGTGATAAATTCCCAGCTTTTTTGCTCCAGTACTTGACGCTCGAATACCATCGACCGCACCATCAGAAGTTGGATAATAGTAAAGAGTTCCTGCCGGAGCATCGCACTTAAAATAATATACTTTACCACTATCTCCACATGCTGCAATATATTCATTGGGTGTAAACACTTCACCTACTGCTTGTGGATATATCCACTGTTTCTTTGCACCTTTCATAATAATTCCTCCTCTTTCATGAATCCATATTCTAAACACTCTCGAACAAACTGACAAACATCTTGCTCAATTCGTCCTTTCTCTGCATCATATTCCTGTTCTGTTCTTTTTACTACATCTTCGATTGTTCTAGCTTCCTTAAATTGTTCCCAGACAAATCGAAATGTATCGTTCAATGTCAACATTCCATTCAACTGCTGTGCTCCATTGCCAACTGGTACAAGTATGTATTCGCCAGCGATTTCTCGTAATAAAAAGTCTTCATTTGTTTTGTATAATTTCATACTCTAATCCATTCTATTACAATTTGCAATTATATTATACCCGTTTATATATACCTAATTAAATTGTATCTTATTATCCTTTTTTTGTCAATATTTTATACAGAACTTATGCAGACCATTTCCCGTTTTTATTCTATAATTCCATATTTTTTCAACAACTCAATTCGCTGTTTTCCAAGCTCCATGCTCTCATATGGATTATCCTGCACTCTTTCCTTTACTTGTTTCTTATAAGTTACAATTCGATTCATCCACGCCACAGGAAGCAAATAGGGATATTTTTTCAAATATTCATATCGATGTTCTAAATATGCCTTTGAAGGAAATACAGTTGCAAGTAACGAATGCTTTTGATTCTTCTTAGCCGCACTCACAGCATTTAATGTGATTGTACTACTATGCTTTCGTGTCATAGAAGAATCTCCAAACACTCCACCCTCTAACAAATCTATGAGCATAGGCTCACATTCTACTTTCATTTTCTCAAATAGCTGTGAAAACTTTATGTTTTCTAGGTGAATATCAAAATATCTCTCTCCAATTTTAAATATAGATGATGTAAAGCCTTTTCCATAAATTCTTTCTAATTTTCGGTCAATAGATTCCCAATTCAATTCATTTTCATATGTTTTCCCATAGATAACAATATCGCACACCTGCCGGATTCCAAATCCACTATGTAAAAAATGTTTCAAAGCATGGCAAATCAAATACACAAAATGATCTTCATGATTCATAGTATACACATGTACTCCATTGATTTCTTCTGTTATTTTATTCTCATAGCTATGGGAAAACAATTCATTGAACTCTCCGTAAGCCTTGGAATCTCTTGGAAACAAAGAATTATGTACCTCCATCAAAAGTCCTCTTTGCCCATGAACATAGGTTATCTCATCTGGAATATCTTCTGAAACTACCCAGTCACTTTGAAATCCATCTTGTAACAACAGTTCATGACATTTGACCGCCATCTCTTTTGGAATAAACATATCCTCATCATTAGAAATTCTATAATCTGGTCTTTTGTATAAATTTCTACAGATAATTCCCTTCACAACCATTGGACAGATTCCATGTGTAATCAAATACTCATAGCATTTCAAAAATTCATCTGTGGCTCTCAGTTGAGTAATTACAGCCTGTACCATCTTATTCTTATACATACCTTGCAATTCTGGTGGTAGCATCATAAATGTCTTACTGCCATAGACTGCCTCATAGGTCATAGGAAATACATTGTGCTGATCACTCATTTTAAATATTTCATTCCATGCTATGTCCTCCATAACATCATCCCATAAAACAGTCTCATCCTTAAGAAAATATTTAATTGTATCTAAAAAGCGCAATTGTATCTCATTCATTCTTTCATCCTTTACTTTGAAGTATTCTCTAATGTAATACTCACAACCTCTGGTATATTATTAAAACGAGGTAATTTTTGGGAGCTGGTTCCCAATCCTCTTGTAACAATCATATTCTTTACTTTCTTAAAATGGTAATTTCCTTCTGTATACTTTGGAAACCATCCCTGCTCTGCTCCATACAAGCCCCCTTTTCCTGGAATAATGACCTGTCCACCATGAAGATGACCCGCTGCTACAATATCTACATTCCACGTATCTGCCGCTTGACAATAAATAAAACTTTCTGGACGATGTGCCATCATAATCTTAAAATCTGATGTAGCCTGAAAGGATTCCAAAAAATCTAAATCTTGCTTCTTCATTGCACTTTTGTCCATATTTCCATATCCATCCGCTTCAAAGGCATAGTCATACATTCCTCCAACTCGAATTATATTTCCATTTACCTTGATATCCTCATATTTTCTCTCAAGTACAACTGCTCCTGCATCCTCTAATTCCTTTTTTAAATTTGATGTAGCTTTCTTCCTATAATCTTCTTCATGATTCCCCCAAGAATAATAAATAGGAGCAATCTTTTTTAATTTTTGAATCAATTCTACTGGCACATGACTATCTTTACTTGTATCATTGAGCATATCTCCTACCATTAGAATAATATCTGGTTCTTGCCTTTTTATCTTAGTTACCAACCGCTGATTTTTACTTCCAAATGTAGAATCGTGAAGATCTGCAATCATGACCACCTTGGTCTTATTCTTTATCTTAGATGACTGGATGGTATAATCAGTAACAGATAAAAGTTTGTAAGACGCAAAGATATCTAAGCCTATTGCTATGATAAACAATAAGATGATAATTAGAGTGATCTTGATAAATTTTTTAGTCATTGATTTCATATTGATTTCCTATCTCCTAGACTACAACTTCCAGAATGCTCTTTCCGTTATATTCTATTCTGTGTATGCCTATTTTTTTCTTTTTGTTAAAATTAAAACTTAACATATATCCTTGATTCTTCATCTGAAACACCCTGTCTTCTAAGAACTCTTTCGATTTTTCTTGAAAATCCTTGGGCAAGTGTATACAATGATTCAAACCATTCATCTGCTGCTTCAAAACTTAGACGAATCACAACATAATCATCCTGCAAACGCTTCTCTAGAAGATACAGCAACGTTGTCTTTCCATATTGTCTTGCACGATTGATCGTAAAATACTTTCCTTCTTCTACATAATTGTGGACAATTTCTTCTACACGACTTGTCATATCAACCATGTAGTTCTTTTCAGGAACACAAAGCCCTGTTACGTGAAATTTTTCGTCATGTTGAATCTCCTTCTATACATGTCCTCTACATACCTATGTATATAGTATCAAATCCATTGATATATCTCAACTAGTACACCGAATCATCCAAATCAATCCATCTGCTGGATTATCATAATTTTCACATCGTTTTTACTTATAATTGAAACTCATTTAGTAATTCTTGATAAAAGCTTTCATCTTCTCTGCTTTTCATCAGTTCATCTAACCGATTCTGCTCTAGCAAAATCTCCGTAAGTTTATCTTTCTTCACTAGGTTTTCCACTTGTTTTTGTGCTTCTTCCTTTTCTTGAGTTAGTTCATCTATCTGCTTTCGATACTTGTCTAATGGCAATTCCATCGCTCCTGGCAATAGTTCTTTCATATCCTCTGAACCTCCCAACTCTTCATAATTATCTAAAATGTATGAATATAACTTATAGATTAATTCTAACAATTGATCTGCATCTTCTTTAATTTGTGCTTCTAAGTGATAGATTTGGTAAATTGCTTTTTCTTCCACGCCTATGCGAACACCTCAGGATGAAATATCTTCAATCTAATTTGCTGTATCATAAGCAATACAAAAAAATAATACTTATACCAACCATCTTTATCTTTAAATCTCCAATAAATAGCGTCTAGAAAATCTCTTTTAAATGAACAATTACTTCTATCGTTCTTATGCTTTTTATATAATAAACGATTCCCTTGAAATGCTTTCCAAAAACTCTTTGTTATCTGCTCTTCTCCATGTTGAATATACTGAAAAAGCGGTTCAGGTACACCTAAAATCCTGAAATCAAGACTTATTCGAATCCACATTTCATAATCTTGTCTCGCAGGTAATTTTTCATAAAATCCACCAACTTTTTCCCAGCACTTTCTTGTAATTATCGCTTGTGATGTAGTTCCTATGTAATCCCAATTTATCATGTCATCAAAATTTACCTCTGATTTAAATGTTTTAGTGGAATAATAATCATATATTTTAGGTGGATTTGTATTATCATTGATTTCCACTCCCTTACAAAATACCATTCCAATTGAATCATTCTGAAATAATTTCACTTGCTTTTCAATCTTCTCTGGTTCCCATAAATCATCATCATCCAAAAATGCAAAATAATCTCCTTTTGCACATTCCATCCCAAGATTTCTAGCTGCACATGCTCCTTTGTTACCTTTTTGCTTTATATAACGAACTTTTTGATTCTTCAGCGAATCGACATATTGTCGAAGTTCTGCACACAAAGGATTGTTATTTTTATTGTCATCCACTATCAGTAACTCCATATTATCATAAGTTTGCATCAGCACACTTTGAACCGCCTTGTCCAGCATTTTAGACCTTCTTTTATATGTAGTTATAATAGCTGAAACTAATTTACTCTTCATATCTCTCCTCTACCATTACCAACGTCTTAACACGCAATTCATTATGCATCCTATTTTCTCTTTCCAATTTAAGGTTTGAAAATTCACCTTTATCCACTTTAGATATAAATTATTTAATTTTTTTTGTAGTATATCGTTGTCTAGGTTTTCATCTCTTATTATATCTCGATATTTGTATAAGAGATACAAAGCTCTTCCTGCATCTTGTTTGTACATCTCTGATAATTTCTTTTTCTTTAAAAATTCATTTCGTAAAACCAATGCTTCCATGTAGTGCATTCGTTTTGATAGGTCAATACTCCCCTTTATACTGTCACTTCGTTGCAAATAATAATATATTTCCAAATTCGAATACGCAACTTTCCTAGCTTCATAAATTAATTGATATGTTGTGTACTCATCTTCATGAATTTTTCCCAACGGAAATCTTATATTTTCAAACAAACTTTTTCGATATAATTTACCCCAAGACACAATCCAATATGCCGTATTATCATCCAAATATAATTTTAAAGCATCTAATCCTGAAATATATTTAAATTCAGCTCTCTCTATGACATCCTCATTTTCTTTTAAGGATATAACTTTTTTAAAAGCAATAACTGAAATATCAACATCATCTTTCATTTCACTTATTAAGATTTCAATTGTCTTACTATGTATCTTATCATCTGAATCAACAAAAAAAACAAACTCCCCCTGAGCTACTTCTAACCCCGCATTTCTAGCCGAGCTTAATCCACCATTCTCCTTATTTATGAAAATCGTTCGTTTATCATCTTTTGCGACTTTTTCAGCTATCTTCATACTCTGATCAGGTGTTCCATCATTTACAATAATAATTTCTAGTTTTTGATAAGTTTGATTTAAAATACTCTGGATACACGTTTCAACATATTGCTCGACTTTATACACAGGAAGAATAACTGATACTAATGGCTCTACTTTTTTATCCATCCTTATCACCCCTTTAATTCAGGTTCCCCAAACTCTACATATCCCCAATGAAGTGCATCCCATACTATTTTCTTCTCCTGCACTAACTTCTTTTCAAACGAAGGTCCCGGAACACAATCTACATTGATATTATTTCCAAATTCATCTTTATAGTAAACTGTAATCATGGATATAAATTCTCCTTCTGTTAAATTCGGAAACTGATATGCCAAAGTAATATTCCCTTCATTACTTCCATCACTATTATAAAAGTTTTCAATTAAAGATGTCCCTATCGGAATACCATCTGATGTTCTAATTTCCCAGCGTAAACACAAGTTGTGAATTTCTTTTTTATTTCTCCATTTTACATTTAACAAGATTGGTTCATTGTCAAAATAAATATTAGAGTCTTTTTCCATAAATCCAGCTTCTGTAATTCTTAAATCATCTAGCTGTAACCAAGATGGTCGAACATAGGAATCATAATGTTTTCTGATCTCAGAATCCAAGCCGTTATCCATATAGATTTTAATTGCTTCATCCACATCACCATCAAATACTATTTTTCCTTTTTTCAACACAATACATCGATTGCATAGTTGAGTAATTGTTGACATGTTATGACTTACATAAAGAATCGTTCGCCCTTCATCTTCTGCTAACTGCTTCATCTTATTCAAACACTTTTGCTGAAACTTCATATCTCCAACTGCCAATACTTCATCCATGATAAGTATTTCAGAATCCAAATGTGATGAAACTGCAAAAGCAAGCTTCACATACATTCCAGAAGAATAACGTTTTACGGGAGTATCAATAAACTCTCTACATTCAGAAAAATCAATAATACTCTCTATCTTCATGTCCACCTCAGCATGTGTCATTCCAAGAATTGCTCCATTAAGATAAATATTTTCACGTCCTGTAAGTTCTGGATGAAATCCTGTTCCCACTTCTAACATACTAGAGATTCTTCCATTAATCTTTATCTCGCCTTCTGTTGGAGCTGTCACACGAGATAACATCTTAAGAGTTGTTGACTTTCCTGCTCCATTACCACCAATAATTCCTACCCTTTGACCTTTATAAATCTCAAAATCAATTCCATCTACCGCCATAAAAGTTCCATGTTTTTGATGGTTTTCTGAACCAATCTGTGTATTAGGATCTTCTTTTCCTCGTTTCACTGCCCACCAACTTTGTAAATCAGCTGTAAGCGTTCCTCCACCGATGGCACCAAGACGATATCTTTTATATAAATTTTCTATTTTAATTGCTATTTCTTGATTTCCCATTGTGTTCCTCCTATACCGTATCCATAAATGTTTTTTCTACTCGATTGAATATTACAATTCCAATAAACAAAACAATCAATGTTAAAATCATACCAATACACAAATAAAACACTGGTACTTTTCCTGAACCCAAGTAAGCATATCTGAATGTTTCTAGAATTGGCGCCATAGGATTTAACATAAGAAGTCCTGCCCACTTAGAAGGAATCTGAGAAATAGGATACACCACTGGTGATGCATACATCCATAATTGAACACCAAATGTAACCAACACAGTTAAATCACGATATTTTGTCGTCAAAGAGGATATAATAATTCCGAACCCCATTCCTAAAATTCCTATTTGAATCAAAAGAACTGGCGTCAACAAAATCCATAGATTGGGTTGTATCGCTGACCCTCGAATCATAAAGAAGAACATAAAACCTAGGAACATAACAAATTGAATAAAAAAGTTTATAATTCCTGAAATAATTGTTGATATGGGCATTACAAGTCTTGGAAAGTATACCTTTCCAAAGATAGCTGAATTTGCTGTAAAGGTTGTGGAAGTCTTATTTAAACACGCCGCAAAATAGGTCCAAACTGTATTCCCCGCCATATAAAATATAAAAGATGGCATTCCATCTGTTGGAATGCTCGCAATTCCTCCAAATACGATATTGTAGATTACTGTTGTCATTAATGGATTTAGAATAATCCACAATGGTCCTAATATTGTTTGTTTATATAATGTTGCAAAATCTCTTTTTACAAACATGATAATCAAATCTCTATAATGCCAAACTTCTTTTAAGTTTAAATCAAGTAATTTTGCTTTGGGCTTAATTATTGTCGTCCAGTGTTGTTCCATGATTACATCCTTTCTATTGTTTTTTTATTTTTCCTATTATGTTCAAAATGACAGAACAAAGATTTGGAACATGAAAATAAATGCATATAGCTTCAATTTTCATATCTTTTGTTCCCTGTTTCCACATATACTTCATTGATTGTCGAAAGTAGATATCATTGTAAGTCTGTTTCAATAATCGTTTTACCTTTTTCTTGCATTCTGGCTTTTCTCGTAAAATTCTTTCATAATGTCCGATTGCCGCATGCCAACAGTAATACCGGAAAAAATTTTCCCCAGTTGTTTCCCCAAAAAATTCCTCCGTTAACATACATTCTTCTCTTTCTTTCTCAATACGATTTTCAAAGAATCTACCTGTAGCACTAGATTGATGATACCAGTAAACATAATCTGTATAAGATGTAACTTCAATCTCCTTACAGTTGTTTAAGTATTTTAAATTAAATCTAACATCCTCTCCAAGTTTTACATTCTCATCAAATCTAATCTTACTTTTTTGAATAATATTCATCTTAAATCTAACCATAGGAACAAAATTTCTCATAATTTTGTATTTCATATAGTTTTTTTTATATTCACTCACTGATATTTTCAATGGCTCATATCTATTAACACTAATTTTACTTTCTGAATCCTCATCTCTCCTGTTTTGATACCCAGAGCATAAGAAATCAGCACTTGAATTCATTAAAAAATGTTCCAAATATTTAGAATCAATATAATCGTCACTGTCAATAAAGAAAACATATTTTCCTTTTGCAATTTCTAATCCTTTGTTCCTTGCTGCTGCTACCCCATGATTTTTCATGTGATATACTTGTATCCTTTGGTCTCTTTCAACAAATTCATCACAAATCAAACCACTATTATCGGTAGAACCATCATCTATCAATAGTAATTCCCAGTTTATATATGTCTGATTGATAATACTGCTAATACATTTCTTTAAATATTTCTCAACATTATATACCGGCACAATTATACTAACTCTATCCATTCTCAACCTTCTCCATGTTCTTTTAATCTCTGAAAAATCTCTGGAAATGTATTTAACATTGCATTTGTAACATCTTCGTATATTGTACCTTGACTATTGATACGATTCAATGATGTTTCCGTTTGTATTTCTGCATTTGTCATATACATACATCTTTCTGGATTCTTTGCTAGTCTTATCTTTGTTCCTTTTTTTACTGCCATTGCCCAAAGCCAAATATCATCATTTGTAGGTGCAATTTTCATAAAGCAGTCCTCATCTAATACCTTTTCATCCAATGTATATGGTGGATATAACACTCCATCTGATCCAACCTGCTTATTAAAATAGCTTGATGTTCCTCTGTAGTCTATCTCTTTTTTATTTGAACGCAATCGATTCTTCTCATCAAATTGTGGATGTGTAACTAAATTGCAAATAATGTCTCTTGGGTGTTCTTCATGTTCTTCTAATAACACTTTTAAAAATCGTTTTGAATAATACCAATCATCATCAACTGTTACAATCACAGCATCTGGATTCTCTCTCAATGTTGGAATTAGTTTTTTATATGATCTTATATCTTTATTGTACCATCCAATTTCTAAGCCAAACTTCTTTAACTTCAAAATACTTGGTGGTAAATCACCTTCTTGTTTGGGAAATTGCATTGTTGCTAACCATAAAATTACTTTATCTGGTTTAACATCCTGCTTTAATAAAGATAGAATTGTTTTATCTACATCTTTAATTCTTGCTGGAAATGAAGTAAGCGAAATAATAATAGGCTTTTTTCTTTTTATGCTTGTTACACCTGAACTTTTTGGAAGGCCAGTCCCAATTCCAGCTTTTTTCATAGCATATCTTTCTATCAACTTTGCTTTTATATTCAAAATCATTACCTCCTACGCACAATTCCACTTATCTTTTCTTTCATTACCAATTCTCTGTTTCTTCGATAAAGCTCTTTCCATCTTTTTGGATCCAATTGTTGTAATAATTCTTTCTTCTCTTGCTTTGTATAGACAGAATTCCGATAAATAAAATACGCATATAGTTGTACTTGTTGTTCTCTCTCCTGTATCAACTCAGCTTCAATGTCCTCTTTCTTCTCACCTAAGAGTTCCTTCATCATTCTTAAATTCACAAGAATCTCATCAATATTTGCCAGCTTTGCTGCCGACATTAAGGAGTTTGGATTATCTCTCATATAATGATATAAAGGCCTATTTAAAAGAATAATCTCTGGTTGCTTCATTTTCTCTATGTATTTGAGAACAAATCTAAAATCTTCCCCAATGCTGATTGTCTCGTCAAAATAAATCTCATTTTCTTTTACAATATCCATAAGGAATATCTTGTTCCATAGAATCTGAATCAATCGATCTTCATATAGCTTCTCTAAACACTCTTTATAATCTATTTTCCTGCTTGTATCAATATCAGGAAATCCAAAGATATCAGTTCTCCCATTTTGCACCTCATCATGATTTACATAGCCTGAAATAACTAAATTGGTTTGCTCTTTTATTATTGTGTTTACAAAGGTTTCAACATAATCTTTTTCTACCCAGTCATCACTGTCAACAAACATGAGATATTTTCCAGATGCTTTCTTTAACCCTTGATTTCTCGTATAAGAAACACCACGGTTCATACTATTTTGTATACATACTATATTATCATATTTTCTTTCTAATTTCTTACATGTTTCAAAGCTTCGGTCACTGGAACAATCTTCAATTAAAATAATCTCATAATTTTCATATGTATTTTCTTCCATTGAATTTACACATCGATTTATGGAATCCTCGCTGTTATAGACGGGAATAATTATACTAACTTTATCTCTCATTTTGATACACATCCTTTAATAAATATCCATACAAAGTATCTTGTCCATCTGATGTTTGTTTGTGTAATTCCATCTTATATGTAAGCTTATGAATCACATTGTTTTTTGTAAGTTCTTCATATAATTCCCTAGTATATGGCTCATTTAATTTTTGATACAACTCAAAGATATCAACGTTATTGTCTGGTACATCATCAATGAGTTTTTTTATCTCTGGATAATTCTTATAACCTTCCAATATTAAATAATCAATGAGGACATAATCCACAATGGTATCAAATCGTTTCCACCAATGATAAAATGCATCTCTTACAAATGAAAAAAGCGGATTATAGGAATACCCTGTCATAAAAAATCCACACCATCTTCCCTTACAAGCTTCTCTGCTGCACTTTATAGGATCGTACATTTTCTGTGAGTAAAATGGTTTGTCCAAAAATTCTTTTGGAAATTCTCCAGTAAAAAAAACGGTTGCATCCATCCAAAATCCACCATAACGGCTTAATAATTCAAATCTTAACATATCAGAAAGGGTTGTCATTGTAATCTTTTTCTCATGGTATTTTTTCATTATATGCTCTGGAAAAATGACGTAATCTTTGTAATTATCAAAGGTAATAAAATGTAGTTCCATCAAATCCTGAGGAATTGATTGCTTTAATCTTGTATAACACATTTTTACTAATTCTGGCATACTTTCTTCGCCCTGCCACCAGCATAACCACACTGGAACTTTATCAAATCCAGGGTATTTTTCTTTTCTTTCATCAATCTTTTCTATTTTATAATTGCGAACAAATCCTCTCATTTCCTCATGAATATATGCTTCAATTTGAGAGATATATTCACTGGATTTCCCCGGCGGAATCAGACCATCTCGAAAGATTACTTTGGCAATATGGGTTCCAAAATTCTTCTTGTTTTGAGGATATATTTTACTTTCTTTGATAATTCTTTGAATCAAATGATATGCTCTTTGAAGAAAATGCGTCATAATATCTATCCTTTCCCATTATTTAAACAGCTCTCGTTCTTTTTGTTGATTTTTATTCTCGCTCTTTTGTTTCTCCTCACATAAGAATCCTCGAATAAATGAATATTTCTTCTTCCATGATATGTCACTTTTTATCACTTCTCTTAAATACTGCTTCATCGTAGTTTTTACCCTTTGGTGTGTTTCCTGATACCAGTAGCTTTCACGTTTTAATCGAATCAAATTATCCTGCAGATTATCTAAATAGTCGCTTTTTAATTCTTTATATTTTTTTGACACTAACTCATATCGTTCTGTTAAATATTCCAATCGATCCTGAATCATGGTTTCCTCATGGGCATCATATGACAACATCACTCCTGATTCTCTCATTCGATACAAACAAAGTCTTTGACTGATGGTAACAATCTTTTTTGCATTCATAACCGCTTTATAAGTGAAAAATTCATCATCAATCTTATG
>JAQVEG010000050.1 GCA_028697725.1 Anaerostipes sp. | reverse complement strand
TTTCAGACTGTAGACAAAGTAGTGCCATTCGCTCTATCATCTTTGCTAGCTTTTTATTGTTTGCACACGCCTTCACATGAGTTGCATCTACAAAAACTTCTTTAGGGTCGATGAACTTAAACTTATAGCATTCTGTATCATACAAATTCTTCCAGTGTAGTGTAAAGTCTCTGTGGATTGACTGGTTTTGCCAAATGTTCATTCATGCCGGATGCCAAAGATTTCTTCACGTCTTCGTCAAAGGCATTTGCTGACATTGCAATGATTGGAATAGATATAGCATCTGGTCTGTTCAACTTCCGTATGGCTTTTGTTGCCTCCAAGCCATCCATAACCGGCATCCTGATATCCATCAAAATGGCAGCAAAGAAGCCTTCTTCCGACGCTGCGAATACATCTACCGCTATCTTTCCGTTTTCTGCATGAGAAACAATGACGCCTTTTTTCTCCAACAGTCTGGTAGCTATTTTTGCATTCAACAAATGGTCTTCCACCAGAAGAACGTGTTTCCCATTCAAATCACCGGTTGCATGTAGCACAGATATAGAATCCTTTTCCTTTGAATTGGCACTCATTTCTGCCAACTCGAAGCCAAGATGAACCGTCACTTTTGTACCAACCTTTTCACGACTCTCCACCTTGATGCTTCCGCCCATTAGTGCCACCAGGGTTTTTGCAATGCTCAGACCCAATCCGCCGCCCTTTAGATCTGTTGAATACTTTGTATCTTCCTGTTCAAAGGGCTGGAAGATTTTTTTCTGAAACTCTTCTGACATTCCGATGCCATTATCTTCAATGATATAGTCAGCAGAAATATGCTTTGCATCTACTACGATATTGTCTGTGTAATAGGCAATCCTACCGCCTTCTGGAGTAAACTTCACAGCGTTTGATAAAATGTTAAAGAATATCTGATCCATCCGCAGTTTATCTGTTATAACTGCTTTTGTCAGCGTAACCTCCTCAAATTCAAACGTTATATTTTTCGCCTTGCACTGGGGCTCGAACATTGTCTTTAGTTTAGCCAGAAAATCTGTGTACAGATAAGGGGCGAGATTCAGTTTTACCGCACCAGCTTCAATCTGTGACATATCCAGAATATCATTGACCAATCCCAACAAAAATTCTCCGGAGCCACGAATATTCATAAGATTTTCACGTATCTGTTCCGTCAGATCCGTTTCATCCATAGATAGTGCAGTCAATCCAAGGATTGCATTTAACGGCGTTCGTATATCATGACTCATACGGGCAAGAAATTCGCTTTTTGCACGACTTGCTTCCGTAGCTTTTTTCAAAGCGGCCTCGAGCGTATTTTTCTGTTCTTCGTTTTCTGCGATTTCGCTGGTTACATCAGTAAGTGCCAGAATACAGGTTTTATTTTCTGATTCATAAGAAGATATCTTTGTTTTCTTATAGTGAATGTTTCCTTCCACATCCAGACTTCGATAGTTGTATTCAAACTGAGTACACTCTTCCAGAACTTTTGCAATATGCTCCATGGAAAGTGTTTCCAGAAATGTTTTACGATCTTCTGGCAGCACTTCGTTTTCGATGCATATCTGTCCCAATTTTTCATATTGAACAATTTCAACGGTTGGCTTAACTCCTCTATGAGCTGGGCGGAATAAGGATATCTGTCCGTTTTTCAAATCCAGAAAGCCAAACCGTTCATATTCATTATCACCCGCACCCTCTATGATGATTTCCATTATCTTCTCTGTATGGATGTTGTGGGCATATTCATATAAATAAATATCATTGGTAACTGGATCCTGTAACAGATGCAACGAGTTGCGTATCCACATCATAAATCCGTCTGTCGTCTGATGCTGCCCGTCAATCTGAATCGAAGTAGTTCCGCTGTTGTACAATTCTATCAGTTTTTCACACTGATGAATCTCACGATAATTCTCCCAGCTTTCATCATGGTACGCACATTTCTCCACAAAGGAAAGCATCTCTTCCATCGTGATTTCAACTTCTGCTCCCGCAATGTCATCTCGGAATTCTTTATGTTCTGTTATCTGATTCTTTGATACATTGATTACCACATAGCGTAAAAGGGAAGGGTTAATGGACACTAACTTCTGCCGCTCTGCTGCTATACGGGCCTCCAGCGTTTTCTCCCTGTCAATAATAATGGCAGAGCCAACTGCGATGCTCTTCGTCGTATCTGTCTTCAACAGACGATTAATACGAATTCGCACCCAATGTCTGCTTTTATCTGGAAAATGCACCATGAGTACCATTTCAACTTCTGCTGCACCATCCTTAATTTCCCGTATCTTATCAAGATACAGGCTTCTATCTTCCGACAGTACATAACCGTATTCGAGGAAGCTCTCTGGATATTCCTTGAGAAATGCCGGCATCCCGAAATCCTCCTGCATTTTCTTACTCGGATATGCATTGCCTGTCTCAATCTCAAAAGACCATGTCCAAAGTCCAATAAACCGACAGATTGAATCATAAGTCTCTTCGCTGTTTTTCAGCATCTCCTGTATCTGCTGTTTTTCTGTTATATCATTGATATATTCCACAAAGACAAGGCGGTCATTCCAATGTCGCTTTTCTGCATATATAGAGAGGATTCTGCCATGACGAAGCATAATGCTTTCTGTGTGGTCAATACCAGGTGCCAAGTCTTTCTGCCAACAGTGTTCACAATGATGACCGCTATTACCATACACTTCATAACACTTTTTCCCCGTGTAAGCTTTCGGTTGTTTGGAATTCAGGTAAAAACTCGCTTCATTGGCATAATATAGTTCTTCTGTCTCAGCATCAATCAGCGCAATTCCGGTAAAGCGCTGACTAAGTGCTTTGATCTGCAATTCCTGCTGCATAGATACAGGTGTAAAGACACACTGAAGGACAGGATAACCATCTTTTTCTCCAAAGCGTGAGAACGTGGCATTGATCCACACACAACTCCCATCGTTCTTCAAAACACGATAAGTGCTTGAGGTTACAGTATCCTGCATAATGGCATCCGTATAGGATTTTCTAACCTGTTCCTTATCCTCTTCGTAAATGATACTCAGCACATTTCCATCTAAGACATCATTTGTCCCCATCAGGTCAAAGTTCATTTTTTTGATACCGGCAGAACTATAAAATGGGGTCAGATTCATATTCTGATCCACTTTCATAAGGGCCATACCGCCCTTCATGGTATCCACCAATTTCTCTATAATCTGACTATGTTCCTTCTGAGCGGTAATATCATAGCAGACCGAAACAATCGCATCCTTTCCATTTTCCGCTATCACCTTTCTTCCTAAATCATGTACCCATATATATTTGCCGCTCTTTTTACGCATCCGATACTCAATCGAATATTCCTGACTTTCACTTAGCTGCTCCTCAACTTCCCGGTCAACCATGGCACGATCTTCCGGATGCATACAGTTCGTAATCAGTCCGTTAATGTCCTGTACAAAGTCCTCTTCGTGTTCATAGCCAAGATAATCCAACATCCTTTTGTTGACGAAATAAAACGGGAAACCTTCATCCACATAGCCACCCATCATGCCGCCTGGCAACGCAGAAGACAACAGATCATTACGGATCTGTTCCGTATTGTAAACATAATGTTCATGAACATCTTTTAACTGTTGGTATTCCATTTTCTGCTTTGTAATATCCGTAACAGAGGAATATCCCATCATGACACCATCCTCACCGACAACCGATTCCATGGTGTCAGACACATAGATTATGCTTCCGTCTTTCCGAACCAGACGATATTCTACGGTTTTTATCTGTGCTTCCTTAGCCAGACTAATACAAAACTCATCAAACAGGGCACGATCATCTTGATGAATCATCTGACAGTAATCATACTCCTCCAAAACCTGCAGGAACTCCTCACTGGTATAACCAGTCATCTTGCTCAGACCTGCGCTTGCGTATTCCAAATGAATCGGATCACCCAGATAGCATTGGTACATTCCACCCGGAGTGAGGGACATCATGCTTTGAAATCGCTCCTGCAAAAGAGCCATATCCACATGCTGAATCTTTTCTTTCTCAAATCCTTCTCTCAAACTCATAACACTACCTCGCTTATCACTTGACATACAACTCGCTATCCAGACATTTTCCCAACGTAGCATATAGCTGTTTGGGATCGACGAGTTTTGCCAGGTGGTCATTCATTCCGTCATCAAGACTTTTCTACATCGCTCCATTTTAATTGCTTTTATTATACTACACAACCAAGTTTACTTCCAGTATATGGCGGCAATTTTATCGTTCTAGTGGAACGTTTTTCGTTCTATTACCTTCTGTATGATTTGAAAACCATTGGTTATACTACCTATGGAACCATAATTCGTTCCAAAAGCATTCGTTCCAAAGGGGGTGTTACAGTGGACACAAAGGCTATTGGTGCCAGGATAAAGGCAGCACGAGAAGCAAAAAACCTAACCCAAGAAAGCTTAGCTGCTATCATTGATTTAAGTACAACACACATGAGTGTTATAGAGCGAGGAATAAAAGCTCCAAAATTAGAAACTTTCGTATCTATTGCCAATGCTCTGGAAGTATCCGCTGATTCACTTCTGCTTGATGTTGTAGATCATTCCACCTCAGGTGTTGCCAGCAAGATTTCAGTGAAACTCGATAAATTGCCCGGAAAAGAGCGTAAGAAAATATTAAAAGCCCTAGATGCTCTGGTTGAATAAAAAAATGTCCCTAAAAGAAAAATCGCCCAGACCGAGTGTCTGAGCGATTTTTTGGTATAATTAATTGATATTAAGTAGCTCATAATCTTGTTTAAAATATTAATTAACCTAGTATTTTATATACTGCGGTTAAAGTCATTTCCTTATCACCGTCATTGTTTTTAATCATCTCAATATCATAGGAAATGTTATTATGAATAAGACATAAACTCATAAAACATAGAAAAATACCCATATCAATTTGATTATAATAAACTACGCGTGCAACAGGCATTATTCCACGCTTTCCAGGTTTCTTGTATCGGAATACTTTGATTTCATCACCAATATGCTCAACAAACCAAGGCTGAGTGTTACATGCACTTGGTGCAAATCTCACAATGTCAGTTACTCCTTTCATTGGTTCACCAGACCATACTTCATCTACTGGTTTGCGTTTGCTTTTATACATATCTTTTCTGAACTTTTTTTCATCATCAATTTTAGATATTGCCATCATTATGACAAAATCAAGACCATCAAGCACTGGCTCTTCAGGTTTACCTATTCCAAACCACAATGTACCGATATTTTTTGAAGTCAAATACAAATCCAGCTGCTCTCCCAAATAGCCTATGTTTTGTAAATAACCATCCTTTTTCTCGCTGTAAAATAAAATACTATATTCCTGACCACGTTTGCACGAGGTTTTGGATGAGGGAACAATTTTTATTTTGGTTTTAATATTAGAAACCAAAGGTGTAAGATTTCTGTATGTTTCTTCAATGTCAGACAGTTCTTGTTGGCTTATTTTTTCGTTACCTATATTGCGAAATAGGTGAAATGATTTTCGTTTAAAAATCATTTCATAGTTAGAATCATTCATACTATCTTCCTCCTCTAAAAAGAGCATAATGCATTATAAAAAATAATACAAGATTAAAAAACTTCCTTGTGGACGACCTGGAATCCCTGTCGATTCCTCTCTCATGACATAAAAAAAGGAAGCAGATATTCTTTTCTTTTTATGCCACTCCATTCCACTAACCTCTGCCTTCGCTTCGCTTGCCAATCGGTAAGGGTCAGGACTCTACTTTCCCACTAGGCTCACCCTCACTTTGTTCGGCTTCTCCAAGTGGTCAATGTGGACGACCTGGAATCGCTGTCGATTCCTCTCTCATGACATAAAAAAGGAAGCAGATATTCTTTTGAATATCTGCTTCCTTTTTTTATGCCGACGACCGGAATCGAACCGGTACTCGATTTAACTCGAACGGGATTTTAAGTCCCGCGCGTCTGCCAGTTCCGCCACGTCGGCTCGGAGTGGAGGGAGAAGGATTCGAACCTTCGAAGGCGTTGCCAACAGATTTACAGTCTGCCCCCTTTGGCCACTCGGGAATCCCTCCACATTTACCTGACAATTTAAGATTATACTGTACCAGAAAGTAAAAAGCAAGCACTTTTTGCTAACTTTCCATATATTTTTTGGAATTTCTTGTATCATACAGTATAATATCATTAAATCAACTTTATAATCTAAATTGCTTTGCTATTTCTTGCCTGAATTCTTTACTGATTTATATAGTGTTTTCTCTGCTCTGAGTAGTCCATTGCCTGTTTTTGCATATGGTTCATAATAAATAAGACCATCTCTTCTTCTGTCATCTTTGCTTCGTCTAATATCATGTTATAGTCTGATGGATCATCCCACCGTCTTCCTGTAAAATGTTGATAATACTCACTTCTAGTTTGGTCTGTATGTTTCATCTCTTGTAACACTAAATCTGCAGATATGTTCCCTAGCATACGCTGCATTCTTTGTTTCTTCTTCTCTACATCTCCTTGTATAAACACTGAATATACATCGCTTCGATTTCTTAAGATGTAGTTTGCACACCGTCCCAAGATGATACAAGGACCTTCTTCTGATAATCTGCGAATGACTCCAAACTCTTTCTTGGCTGTCTCATCGTCCACAGGTGTTATGCATCCTTCTTTATCAGACATCTTTGTAGTCAAATTGTATAACATGGGATTGGTTTTTTCTGTACTACTTGGCTGCTGCGCTCTAGTAAAATTACCTTCGTGGTTTAGTATCAAGCGGATTTTATTCTGATCATAAAAAGGAATCTGCAATAATTTAGACAGTTCCATTGCAATCTCATAGCCACCTGTTCCAAATTCGCGTTCAATTGTCAAAATATTGTATGCCATATTGATACATCCTTTCTTCTACTCGAATGCTCCCCATTCTCTTATTATACACCTATTTTCTGATAATTGTTCGATTTTTTCCTTATTATCAAAAAAAAGCATAGAAACTACATAATTAATAGTTCCTGTGCTTTTTTACTTTCTTACTCTTCTACTGTTTCTGTAAATAATGCCTCAAACTCTTGCTGATTAATTCGCTCTTTTTCCAGCAATAATGTTGCACACTTGTGGAGTACATCAATATTTTCTTGAATTAAAGATTTTGCTTTCTTATAACAGTCATCTACAATAATTTTCACTTCTTCGTCAATGGCTGTGGCAATTACTTCTCCATATGGTCTATTCTGCCCGATTTCTTTTCCTAAGAATACTTCATCACTCTCTCCGCTGTCATAATTAATAAGTCCTAGATTATCTGACATTCCATATTTTGTTACCATGGATCTTGCAACTGCTGTTACTTGTTTGATATCTTGAGATGCTCCCGTTGTAATATCATCAAAGATGATTTCTTCTGCGATTCTTCCGCCTAAACTCACCATAATATTATGAAGCATCTTGTTCTTCGTATTAAACACATTATCATTCTCTGGAAGAGGCATGGTATATCCGGCTGCCCCAACTCCTGTTGGAATAATGGAAACCGTATAAACTGGTCCCTGGTCTGGAAGTACATGGAATAAAATTGCATGTCCTGCCTCATGGTAAGCAGTAATCCGTCTTTCGCTCTCTGGAACCACTCGACTTTTCTTTTCTGTACCAATTCCAACCTTAATAAATGATTTATCAATATCTTCTTTTACAATGTATGCTCGATTCTCTCTTGCCGCATGAATTGCAGACTCATTCATCAGATTCTCAAGATCCGCTCCCACAAATCCTGAAGTTGTACGAGCAATCTCCTTTAGATCCACGTCATCACCTAGTGGTTTATCTTTCACATGAATCTTAAGAATCTCTTCTCTACCTTTGACATCTGGTCTTCCAACTCCGACTTTTCGATCAAATCGTCCTGGTCTTAAAATTGCTGGATCTAGAATATCTACACGATTTGTCGCAGCAATCATAATGATTCCTTCATTAACTCCAAATCCATCCATCTCAACTAACATCTGATTCAATGTTTGTTCTCTTTCATCATGTCCACCACCAAGTCCAGATCCACGTCGTCTTGCAACGGCATCAATCTCATCAATAAATATGATACAAGGTGAATTCTTCTTTGCCTCGGCAAAAAGATCACGTACTCTGGCAGCACCAACACCAACAAACATCTCTACAAAATCAGAACCTGAAATACTAAAAAATGGTACATCTGCTTCCCCTGCTACCGCTTTTGCAATTAATGTTTTACCTGTTCCTGGAGGTCCTACTAACAAAACTCCCTTTGGAATTCTTGCACCAATTGATGTAAACTTTGCTGGTGCTTTCAAAAATTCTACAACCTCTGCCAATTCTTCTTTTTCTTCATCCAATCCAGCAACATCGCCGAATGTAACTTTCTTTCCATTTGGATTCGCAAGCTTTGCACGACTTTTTCCAAAGTCAGCCATCTTGCCTCCGCCACCATTCTGCCTTGACATCATAACCAAAACAAATACAATCATTCCTCCAATTAAAACAAATTGAAGAACATTGGATATAATATCTGCACTTCGGTCAATTCCCTCTAACTTTGTGACTTTATAAACATCTGGGTATTTATCGCGTAATTCTTTGATTACCTCATCTACATCAGATACGTTACATGTTTTATATGAATCATCTTTTAACCGAACTTCTAATGTACCTGTTGGCACCTCTTTATTTTGTTTTACTGTCAGGCTTTGAACTTGCTTATCCTTAGCCGCATTCAAAAATTCCCTATAAGAATAACTGTCTGAACCATCCCCAAATATTCTGGACAAATAAAATGCTCCAAAACAAAGAACGATAATAATCAGTAAAAAACTATTGTTACTTCTTTTTGTATTCACGCTGTCTCCTCTCTATTGCTCCTCTGCCACTCCAATAAACGGCAAATTGCGGTACTTTTGAGCAAAGTCTAATCCATACCCTACGACAAATTCATCTGGTACATCAAATCCAATATACTCTACAGGAACATTCACTTCTCTTCGTTCTGGTTTATTCAATAAAGTACACAGTCTTAAACTTGCTGGTTTTCTGCTTAATAGCATTGGTTTCAAATGACTCAATGTCTTTCCTGAGTCAATAATATCTTCTACAATTAAAACTTCTTTTCCTTCTATCGGCTCATCTAAATCCTTAGAAATCTTTACAATTCCTGAAGATTCTCTTGAATCCCCATAGCTGGATACTTGCATAAAATCAATGGATACTGGTATTGAAATTCGCTTTGCCAATTCACATGCAAAAAATACTCCACCCTTTAATATTGTAATAATATGAAGTTCTTTTCCTTCATAATCTTTACTAATCTTAGCCCCTAACTCATTAATTCTATTGCAAACTTTTTCCTCTGAGATAAGCTCACGAATCACTGTCTCTCCCATTATTTCTCCTCCTACTCACATATTCAAATACTACTTGTCTTTTTGTGTCCTTTGTTATCTTGTAATATTCACTGACTCTCATACCAATAATCCAGATAATATGATTTCCATCTGCAACTAAAGGAATCTGGTTTCTTTGATCCTTTGGAACTTTCTGATCAATAAAGAATCGATGTAAAGATTTCCTGTGTCCTTCTTGATTAAACACAAAAAAATCTCCCTCCCTACGATATCTTAACTGCACCTCGTTTTCTATTTTATCATAATCAATGATTTGGATACAATCCCTTTTCCCTGGTTTTTGAATAATTGTCTCGTTTATCAGCAATTCTCCCAAATGATTCTGTTCTGAATCCTTCAAATCCAAGTTATCAGAACTAATTTGAATTCCATCATAAAGCCTTTCTCCCTGTAAATGATATGGGAGAGATACCTTTTTCCCCGTAGGCTTCCTTAATAAAGTTAACACACTGTCCACATGGATTTTACCAATATCCTTCTTCTTTCCTGCTTCTCTTTCTATCATTCTTTTAATTACATGTTTTTGCACAAATTCTGATTCCTCTTGAAATCCATTTATGGAAAGCTGTCTTCCCGTATTATTTTCCTTTACATACTGCTTGTACTTTTCTTCTAAAATCCTACCTGCAAAAGCCTCTAATTCTCTCATATCCTGAGTTGCCTGATAAATATGTTCCACCGCCATATTGTTGACTTTACAAAGAGATGGAATTACTTCATTACGAATTAAATTTCTTGCAAATGCATTGTCCTGATTACTCTCGTCTTCCATCCATGCTATGCCTCTGCTTTCCAAATAAGATGTAATCTCCTGTTTTTTCAGACACAAAAGGGGACGTATTATCTGATCTTGCACTGGCTTCATTCCCTGCATTCCAGCATATCCTGTTCCTCTGGCAACACGAAATAAAAATGTTTCTGCCTGATCATTCATATGATGTGCAACTGCAATTTTGTCAAAATCTTTCTCATTGATCCACTGGTAAAATTCCTTGTATCTTAGCTCCCTTGCTGCCTCTTCACAAGACATTTTTTCTCTCTGTGCATAAGATAACACATCAATTCTCTTTACACTGCAAGGTATCATGAGCTGACGACACAAAGAAACAACATAGTCCTCTTCTTCTTTCGCAGCTTCTCTTAATTGATGATTGATATGAACTACTTGAAGATTCAATTGAAAGACTGGTTTTACGGCACAAAGAAACAAGAGCAGACAAATAGAATCTGCTCCTCCTGAAACTCCAATTACAATAGAGTCCCCTTCTTGTATCATATGTTCTTCTTTTACGTATTTCTTTACTTTATCTATCATATCCTTACTTTATCATTACAAGCTCTTTCTTTCAATACCTATCCACAATTCCTAGTCCAATTATAGTCATATCATCTCTTACTTGAAATTCCTCGTCCTCTAATAAACTTTTCATTAACATTTCTACAAATCTTTGAGGACGACTGACTTTTATCTGAGCAATCTTTTCCATTAATTTTTGAAGTCCATTTTCCTTAAACCCATCCATACATCCATCACTTACCTGTAAAATAAAATCATCCCCTTCTAATTTCTTTCGTATCATTGGAACTACATGGGAACCATAGCCCACTGGCATACCTTCAAAAGTAATAACTTCAATCTGGTCTTTTCTAAGTAAAAATGAAGGACACGCTCCCATTTTTAAAAAGACTGCAATTCCAGACTCTAAATTCACTTGAAGGTAATCAAGGGTTGAATATCGCTCCTTTCTTGGCAGATAGGAAAACATCATCTGCACACATTGAATTGCAGCCTCTTCTTTCACTCCTGTTTCTAGAAGTTCCTCCATCATCTCAATAATACCCTTACTATCTTGGTTTGCAAGATTTCCAGTTCCCATTCCATCTGATATCATAGAAATATATTTTCCTGAACTAATTTGATACAGAGAAAAGTTGTCCCCACTTTTTTCTTCATATGCCTTAGATACTATCCCTGACAAAATATGAAATTTAGATTCTAACTCAAATCCAAGCATTCCCTGCTTCATTCTTGGCATTGGACGCCATCTCTCCCCTAATGTCTTAGAGAGAGTATTTCCTATTTCCTTCACTGGATATTTCCCTCTTTTTCTTCCCTTTAAAAATAAAAAAAGTTGTTCCCCCATTTGGCCTTCTGATACCCTGTATCCTCGTTCAATTCTCAAGGAAAATGATTTCAAACATTTTTGAAGCACTCTTAGCTGTTTTCCAGTCAGTTCTTGTGGTTGTCCCTCTTTTGAGAGCATAACACCAATGGTCTGGCTGGCTTCCATGTACTGATTTCCAATTAGCTTTCTTGTTTCAATCAATTGTTGTTCCATCTGGTAATATGCCAATTCCTTCTCATAAAACCAATTGGCGGCTTTTGCCCACTCTTCACTTCGATTACATTTCGAAATTTTATAAAATTGCTCTGGAAGAATTCCTCCCTGTTGTTCCAGCTTGTTTCCAAGCTGATTCCTTTGTTCCTCTGCCAGTTTACAACAATCATTCTCTTTACAATGAATACATTCGTGTAAAATTGTACTATCTATAATATTCCTACCACTTCGTATATCAGTCTGAAGTTCAAACTGACGTTTCATTTTATTTCCGATCACATATAAACAATGTTGTTTTTGTTTTAACTGATACGAAATTAATTGTTCCATTTCCTGCATATGATTTCCCATGTGACTCTCTCCTTCCCATAGAAATTATATGCAGCAAACATAAAAAAAAGAAGTCTAGTGCAAATTGCATCTAAACTTCTTACTCCTTACTCTTTACAACATACTCATCTGGATAGAACAATCCAAACTTCTCTCTTGCTGTCTTTTCAATAAATTCTTTTGTATTAATGTACTTTTTCTCTTTCTTTAATTCTGTCTTCTTATTCTTCGCATCTTTAATCTTTTGTTCTACCTGCTGCTGTTCCTTTTGAATCTTTGCAGTCCGTTCTTGCAGATTCCAATAAGCAAGCCCCATAACAATCACAAAAAGAATAACAATGACTGCGATAATCTTTGTTCTTAGTTTAATGTTTCTTCCATTTTTTTTGTACTTTTTTTTGATTGGACTCACCTCTTTTGTTTTTTCTATTAAATGTTATTTTAACCTCTTTTTCTGTATCTTTCAATCCATTTCTACAATTCCTCACAATTCTCACAAAAAAAAGTTTTAATTTTTCCTTTTTTGGCTGCCCGATCTGCCTTTCCTTTTGGATCACTCTCCACGCCCATCTCATAATTATGGGGCTAATTTTCAGGTAGTAAAATACCATTCCTGCCAATACTGCCACAAAGAAAAAACCACGAAGTTCTCCCCAATTATAGTAATATAGCACTTCAAAACTAAGCCCAGCAATTAAAATCCAGTACAAAAAATCTTCCGCACATATCATCATCGAAGAATGTCTTACAATTCTTCTAAGAATTCGAATTGCATCATACAAAAATAATACGAGTCCTCCAAATAAAATAGAACGAAGAAAGAAAAAAATTTGTGCAAAAACAGCTTCTTTCACTATTTAAATAATTTCCCCCAAAAGTTATCTTTCTGAGTTCTTCCATCCTCTAAGTCAGAATATAAGAAACTGTCGATTCTCCCATCGATTTCAACCTCTCCTTTTTCTACCAGAAGCTTTTTTACATGTAAATTGATTCCTTTGATCATAAGCAGGCCTTGTTCTGTATCAATAATAATCTCATTTAAATCAAAAGAAACAACATCTTTAACTCCAGTAATCACTCCAAAAGAGCGATTCACCAAATTGAATTTGTGTGTCTTTACGGGTTGTCTATCTTCTATCATAAAAATTCCCCTTTCATTGTTTATACATAACTATGAAAGAGGAACACAAAAAATGTCTTACAAATAGCGATATAAATTACTCACTTCTTCTTTTCTTACCGTATCCTTGACTTCTAATACTTCTACTGATACATCTTTATTCCCAAAATTAATCTTAATAATATCTCCAGCTTTAACATTGGTACCTGCTTTTGCCACCTTGTCATTCACAAGCACACGTCCTGCGTTACACGCATCATTTGCTACAGTTCTTCGTTTGATTAATCTTGAAACCTTTAAATACTTATCTAATCTCATGTCGTTCCTTTCTGCAATCCTATTCCCAAAATAAAGAAAGACCACCCTATCCATAGGATGGGGCAGCCTTGAAATCACTCAAATTATTTACCGTTTACAACGTCTTTAAGAGCTTTTCCTGCTTTGAATTTAGGAGCCTTAGAAGCTGCGATTTGCATTGCTTCACCAGTTCTAGGATTTCTTCCTTCTCTAGCTGCTCTTTCAGAAACTTCAAATGTTCCAAAACCAACTAATTGAATC
Source organism: Anaerostipes sp. (assembly GCA_028697725.1). GTDB lineage: Bacteria > Bacillota > Clostridia > Lachnospirales > Lachnospiraceae > Anaerostipes. Next base: position 4,529 of record JAQVEG010000050.1, on the reverse strand, counting down.
TTTTCACCCTTTTTAAGTTCATCTGCCACAACATCTGTAAATGCCTTTAATGCCTTTTCTGCATCTTTCTTTGACAATTCTGTTTTTTCTGCAATTGCTGCAACTAACTCTGTTTTATTCATGTTTGTTCCTCCTCGAATATTTGCTGATAAATGTAATAGTTTTTTAACATTTTGTCGTAACTACATTCTATTATTACCAAGTTGTTATGTCAAGCAAAATGTCCTTTATTTATTGATTTTTAGCCATTTTTCACATTCCTTTCACGCTTTTTTCCAAATCGTTTACAGTTTTTTCCATCCTTTCATGCTTTTTTCTCTTTCTATATCTTTTACATAAATATTTATGTTATACTAATCACGATAAGTTAATCGGAAAGGAAATTAAAATTATGATAAAATTAGGAGAAATTCAGGAATTATATATTGTTCGCAAAGCTGACTTTGGAGTCTATTTAAATGACACGATGGGAGATAATCTTGGGAGTATCTTACTTCCAAAGAAACAGGTCCCAGAGAATGCTGCCATTGATGATGCAATAGAGGTTTTCGTATACAAAGATTCTGACGACCGTCCTATTGCCACAACTACAATTCCATATATCACCTTAAATCAACTTGCTGCCCTAGAAGTAAAAGAAGTAACTGATATTGGAGCATTTTTGGACTGGGGATTGGAAAAAGATCTTCTTCTTCCATTCAATGAACAGACAATGAAACCTCGTGAAGGAGATAAGTACCTTGTAAAGTTATATATTGACAAAACAGAACGTCTATGTGCTTCTATGAAGGTTTACCATAGCTTAACAACGGAACATTCTTATGAAAAAAATGATTGGGTTGATGGTATTGTTTACAGTGTAAATCCAGAGATGGGAGTGTTTGTAGCTGTTGACAATCAATATTTTGGAATGATTCCAAAAAGTGAATTGCGCAAGAAACTCTATATTGGAAACCAAGTCCATGTTCGTGTCACAAAGGTTCGTGAAGATGGAAAACTTGACCTGACTTTCCACAAACCAATTCAAGAACAAATGGATGCAGATGCCCAGCTAGTTCTTGACGCAATTGAAAGTTATGATGGAACTCTGCCTTTTACAGACAAGGCAAGTCCTTCTGTCATTGACCATGAATTAGGTTTAAGCAAGAATGCATTTAAACGTGCTGTTGGACGCTTATTGAAACAAGACATGATTCTTATGGAAAATGGAACAATACGAAGAAAGTAACTCGAGGTACCTTATGAAATATTACAAAACCGCTGGCTGTTATGCTTTGCTTTACTTAGTCGCATATTTTTGGGCGAATTTTATATGTGGTTTTATATTTAAATCACAAAACATTGCTATGATTGCAACTTACGCACTGCTCCTTGCCTTTACCATTGGTTTTCTCATGCTTTGCCATGATGATATCAAAAAAGTTCTAAGGCTTCACAGAGTACGAATTTCTGTCTTGCTTCTTTGTGTGTTACTTGTTGTTGCAGTGTACCCTTTTATATCTTTTGTAAACTCTGTTAGTTTGCTTTTTGTACACGATATTACAAGCACTTCTGTATCAAGAAGTGTGGCATCAGGACCTATCCTCTCACTTGTTTCCATTGGTGTTATGCCTGCATTGGTTGAAGAGGTGATATTTCGAGGTGTCATTTTCTCAAAACTTCGAGGTGCAAGACCAGTAAAAGGAATCTTACTTACCGCTTTGTTTTTTGGATTTGCACATTTGAATCCAAATCAGATGAGCTACACGATTGTTATTGGAATCGTACTGGGTCTAATTGTGGAATTTACAGATAGTATATTTCCAGCAATGCTGATACATTTTATATTTAACAGCTCCTCTGTTATTATGGAATTTTTCTTAAATCGAATAGGGGCATCTGCCACTGAGGCGGCTCCTCATTCTATCACTATCCACGACTGTTTGAGACTATTTCCATTTGCCGTTGCCTCACTTATTTTAACTCTGTTATTGTTATACGCTATTGCTCATCTCAGTGGGCGCATAGGTTATATAAAAACATGGTTTAAAAAAGACATTAGACGCTCTCTTCCAAAAGATCACGTAACTAATGCCTCATTTTATGTTGTATTATTTATTTTTCTGCTATTTACAATTCTAATGGAAGTTTTTGTTTCTCTCTAAGAACTTCATTCCAGCTTTCAAGAGATTTGATACAATCATAAAACATTTGATTATACGGGGTAGGAACACCAAGTTCCTGCCCCATTTTTATAACACTTCCTGCAAACATATCTACTTCTGTTTTCCTCCCTGCCTCAATATCCTGACAGGTAGATGGTTTTCCCTCAAAAGGAAGCTCAAGTAAATATTCTTTATGATCCTCTAAATCCTCTATGGTTAAATTAATTCCCTTCTTCTGTGCAACGGCAATGACTTCTTTTGCCGCTTCTTCCCTCAAATGATTGGCTTCCTTGCTAATCTTCCAGATTCCATAAGGAGCTCTTAAGATTGCCGAACTTTGATTCTCGCTTACATTGGTCATAAACTTAAACCACATGTTTCGAATCATGTCTTTTGGAATCTCATACGGAATCTTACAGACATCAAACAAGTCTTTCACTCCCTGAACATCCTTAGATAATATATCATTTTCTGCCTCTCCAAAAGATATTCTTCCCTTCTCAGGCGGATATGTAACTTGATTCCCACTGTGAAGAGCCGGTACGCGAATCACAGAATATAAAACCTTTTGATCTGGATATGCCTTTTGAATAACTTCTTCACTTTCTACACCATTTAAAAGTGCCATAAAAATCGTATGTTTCCCAACATGACTTCTAACATCTTCAAGTGCCTGCTCTAGTGCAGTAAACTTAACAGCAAAAATAATTAAATCTGCTTCTTCTTTATTGTTTGAATCTTTTACTTGAAAGTAATACTGTTCTCCATTCACAATCATACCTTGAGATTCCAGCCTTTGCTTTCGCTCTCCATTTGCAATTAAGTAAAAATGTTCATTCCCCAGTGTTTTTTGAACTCTTGGTGCTACGAATCCACCAATGGCTCCCAAGCCAATGAGTGCCACATTCTTTATCTTTGTCATAACAGATTTCCGTCCTTATCTACTAAATAATAATTTAAATCACAGTGTCCACTCTCTGTATTCGCCCCTGGAATATTCGCCTCATCTGTGTATTGCCACATGTGATATTGAAATACAACTGCCGGCTGAGAACTGCTTGTATAATGTGCCACCCAGATTTTGTAGTTTTTAATTTCTTTATAAATAAAATGCTTTCTTAAATTAGAAGCATTAGAATAAAGCATGGGCGTATAGCCTGCTTTTTCTATTTCATTTAAAAATGTTGTGGCAATTTCCGTCACATTCTCTCTTCCTGTATTCATGGTATCGTCTTCTTCCATATCATAAACCACTGGAAGTTTTAAATCTGATGGGTTAATCTTATGCTTCTTTAGTAACTTCAAACAATGTGCTGCCTCTGCCTTTGCTTCCTCTGTTGTTGTAGCATAAGAATAATAATAAATTCCCCGATGAACCGAAGCTAGTCTTGCACTTCGATAGTTCACTGCAAACATCTGATCTTCACTTCCCTTTCTCTCTCCATGAATTCCAGATCCTATTTTCAACACTGCATGATTGATCTTCTTGTCCTTGACTTTTCTCCAATTAATCTTCCCATTATACGAGGATACATCAATTACCTGAATTCTTCCATGCTTTACAAATGTATTAATTGGAAATCCAATATTCTGAACAATCCAATAAAACAATGAACTAATGACACAAATGCATAATACTATAATCTTTAATTCCTTTTTATTTCGTTTATTTAATTTCATTATCTTCCTTTTCTACTGAACACGAATGCAATGAACAAATGTACGGTTATCCTCTCCCTCGTAACTGCAGGTAACAAAAGTAAAGATCTGCTTTGCCTTCTTTATCTCTTTTGAAGAAACTCTGGATTGAATATCACTTCTTGATAAAATATCCTTCTTGTAATCTGAAATGGTATAATCATCTCCAAATGTCACTGGAATTTTCTGCTTGGCATTCCTTGCGTACGCTGAAATAACCCGTAATTTTATCTTTTCTGATGGCGTATATATTTCTATTGCATCATGTTTTTTTATAAATTTATTTTCACGATATTTTAATAATTTGGCGAACATAGACCCATTTTTCATATGGTGTCCATATACAATTGTATGTTCCGAACTAAAATCCGCCTTGTCATGGTAATCTAAGAAGATAGCCCCAGACGAATTCACTGTTCTATTAATGGTATGATGGAGATAATACTCATTGTCATTTGTTAAGACAATAGGATAATCAATTCCGGTTCCTTTTGCATAAACCCATCCAACCACATCTTGATTTATTTTCAATAACCTATTAAAATCTATGGTTCTTTCTTTTCCTTGATTCTTTGTTTTTACTACTTCTTTTGCAATTTCCTTATATTCGTCTTTTGCAGTGTTGTATTCCTTGTAATATGAATATAGTTTATACCCACACACTCCAACAATTAGAATGCAGACAAC
>JAQVEG010000088.1 GCA_028697725.1 Anaerostipes sp. | reverse complement strand
AATTCTCATCGTTGATGTTTGCAACCATGCTGATTTGAAAAATTAGCTTTTCTAACCGATTAATTAAATTCTCTTGCGTGGTATCTCCATTTGGCTTTGATAAAAAATCAACCTCTGGCAACGTTCCACTTGCCATTGTTTCATCAAAATTGATGATTCGATTGTCTCGCATATGCTTTGTATCATCTTCGTCTAAATAGGCTCCTAACACTTTTAAATACGCATCGGCAAAATAATCAACATCATTCGCCTTCTCTGATATTGCCTTGTTGTATGCATCAATCATTGTCAACACTGGCTCGAAGATTCCCATCTTCTCTTCGTTTTCCACATACTCAATTGCCGGAACTCCGTCAAATCCATGAAGCCTTTCATCTTCCCACTCAAACTTTCCTTTGATGGAAAAATATCGAACTAATGTGTCATCTGATACGGTACCATGTATAATCTCATCCTCATCTTTATAAATACGAACAAAATACCTTGGTCTTTCTAATACAGAATCATCAAAAATCATAAAACCTTCCATCGGAGAAACATGTGTTGTGCATATCTGTGAATATTCATCTACATACAATAGTTCATAACCGCGCCCAAATATGGAGCATATCTTTGATAACTCCGCATTGTGATCATCGATATTGTTGTATTGCTCAAACATTTCTACATATTCAGGTATACCACTAGCACCTTCGTCAATTGAAATTTTTACTGGATTTCCAAGAATGAAACCATTCATCGTATCAACAATATACTTTGGGAAATTAACTGCAATTCTGTTATCTGGCTTCCATGGTGGCTTTTCCGGCCCATAAAGTATTTGGAATTTCGTTTTGTATGCATCCGCTAATTTCCTTAATCGATTACTTATATCTGCATTATGCTGATTTATAAAGTAGCTTAACTTTTCATCTGTTAGTTCTTTTTCCGCTGATAATCTATACACTATAAACCTCCCTTTAAATTTTTGTTCATTCCTCTACTGCTCAATATCGTATAGCAAAAATATCTAACCGCATCCATACAATGGTCATTTTGTTTTACTGGTTCATCTTTTCCTCTATCCGTTGCTTTTTTATCCCATGTATAAGAATCAAATTCTTTTAATGTCTCTTTACATTCCTCATAGAACTTAATCTTTCCGGTGAGTAAAAGTGTCGCAACTAATCTGATTCCGTCTAGCACATCATTCTTTGCTTTCTTCACTCTAAACCCTCGTTTCTTGATTTCTGCAATAAAAGATGCTGCCGATGGGTCAACTATAACCCTTCGAATATCTTCGCCTTTGCAAAACACTTCTAAATCATCCGCATATTCACTGTCCGTCTTTTGTTGTTGCTTATCTCTTCCTGAGTAGTAATACTCCTTGGTGCAAATCCATGTATTATCTCTTTTTTTCCACATTAAAAAAACGGTAGCATTTTGCGTACCGTAATCTATACTTATATATGGTTTATCTTGAACTCCTGACATATCCGATATTGTATGCGATGATTTATCAAACATATCATAGATAATTCCCTCTGCGACAACCCACAAGCCAAGGATATACCGCTTAAAGAACACTCCACTGTACATGGAACGGTATCTCTTTTTTATATCTTCGGAAAGACTAAGGTTATCATCCATCGTAAAATGAAGATATAGTAAATTCTTCTTTTCTTTATCATCAATCCACTTTACTTTAAACCAATGATATGGACCATCAGGGTTACAGTTGAACCAAAACTTAGAACCTTCTACAGAACAACGTCCAGTTGCTTGATTTACAAATGATTCTGGCATCAGTGCAACTTCGTCACAAAACAACCCAGCCAAAGTGATACCTTGGATTAGATCCTGACTTCGTTCATCTTTGCCGCCGAATATGTAAAAGTAGTTCTCTTTGTTTCCTCTTGTTACAATCAGTAAGTTATCAGCTCTATGGTCAGCAACACCATATCCCCTTGATTTGAGCATCAGCTTTAACCAGAACAGTACGTTTCTTCGAAAAGAACCGATGGTTTTACCACACATGGCAAAGTTCTGTCTATCAAATGATTCCATAGCCCACATCACAAACGAAAGTGACATACTTAGTGTTTTGCCTGAACGAATCGCTCCATCTGCTATAATTCCCTGCATATTATGAACTGGACTATTTGGAAGCCACCATGTCAATACCTTCTTTTGCTGTTTGGAAAATGGGAGAAATTTAAAAACTGCTTTTATTATTCTTCCCATACTTCATCCACCTCACCTTTCAGTGCGTCAATGAATCCATCGTTTTCAATACTTCCCTCGTCTACGTTCGCCTTTGCTTTCAATACATTTATTTCTGCACGTTGCTTTTCGGTTGCCATATCCATATGTGCTGCTATCCAGTCAAGAGCTTTCATCTTGTCCGGCAACTTGATACTAGCACCATCGCGTCCTTGCTTTACTTCTGCAATCAATGTTCCATCCACGTCTGTGGATTCTCTAAACCGAACACTGTTGATTTCTTTTGTTAGCGTCCTCTCGTTCCCATCTTCGTCCTTTTCCTTAATTGGACCAAAAGGACCCATGACATTAACCTCTTCTCTCCCAAAGGATACATAGTCTGTGATATCTGCAAATGCAATGTCCATGTACTTCTGGAAGATGTCTGATTCACTTAGAAACTCTCTGTTAAGACGTTCTTGCTTTAGCTTGTGGATTTCTTGTTTTATCCGAGTATTTCCGAGTAATGCAGAACCATTTGTTAATGCCGTTTGATACGAACATTCATAGGCTTTCTGATATGCCTTTGTAGCATTGAAGCACTTTATATACAAACAACAAAAAAGCCTTTGCTTATCAGTTAATTCTGGATTCTCTACTACCATCTTAACTTCATCTGCAACGACTTCTTTCTTGCTACCATCACTATTCTTTTTTTCATTCCGAACGTTCGCTTTTGAATCCGAGCGTTCGCTTTTATCATTATCCCAGTTCTGTGTGCTTTTCCATCGTCTCACAGTACCAGGAGGTTTATTTATTTTATTTGCAATATCTACTAAGCTGACTCCTTGCTTGTATAGCTTCTCTGCTTCTATAGATTCTTTGCTTCGTTTTCTTGCCAATAACACCACCTTCCTTATCTGTTTATTTCTTTGTATTAAAAAAGAGCTACATATTATATGCAACCCTGTGTTTCAATGGTAAAACAACGGTCTCCAACACCGCAGTTGATGTGTGGGTATGAAAAAGCACCCGAAGGTGCTTTTTAAAAATACTTTATTCTATTATTTCTCCAATATATTTATTAATATAGCCTATAATTTCTTCTTCTATCTCTTTCGTCTCTATGTCATAGATTTCAACAAATACTCTATCACCATTATTTTTATATTGAATCTTCTTACCAAAAATTCTTTTCATTGATTCTATTTTATCATAGACCATTTTTTTAGTCATGCCGCTGTGTTTTATTATTGTATATTTTACAGTCCTAAAGTAGTCTCTTTTGATATAATCTATATAATCTCTACTTCTCTTAATATCAGAGATTTCATTAAGTATACTTTTCAGCATAATGTTTGCACCATCTTTTTGATCAACACTTTCTGAATATTCTGCTGTTGTTGCATTTACATACTGGATCAACGATGTTTCTTTTCCATCTCTTGTTGATAATATAGCATTCTTGATATTTTCTCTTGCTTTTATAACATTTTCATACAAACGATTACTGTCATAAAAAACAGTACTAATTACAGAAACATCAAATATTTTTTCTGTTTTTTCATCCTGAACCAATACTACTGGCTTATTATATGCCTGCCTTACTCCTAGTTCGTACAAAACATTTGGATTTCTATTGCTTAAATCACATAAAGCCATCTCACAGTGTAATATTCCGTCAAATATCTTTCCTATAATAGAGTCGCTTATTTTATTCTCATCCACTCTATATGCTTCATATCCAGCTTCTTTGATTGCTGGAACAAAGATTTGTTCATACACTTTATCAAAATGTCCTTTTTCGTAATCACCTTGATCACTAATTGGCATAATTACAAAGCATTTTTCTCCACAAGATTCACCGTCTACACTCATAACGTCTCTCCTCAAGTTTTTTATTTTATTCTACCACAATTTTACAAAATATTCTACAAATTATGACAAATAAAAAATGTGTCTTCGACACTTCATCTCCCCTGCCCCTCATTCTTTGAGGGGTAGGGTTGTTTTTTGCTATAAAATCTTTCATAATAATCTTATGAATATTCTACAAGAGATTTTTAAAGACCA
>JAQVEG010000049.1 GCA_028697725.1 Anaerostipes sp. | reverse complement strand
GAGTCTATGCCAAAGGAATCTACAAAGTGGATGTAGGAGGTCTGGCAGGACATAAGAAAGCCAGCAGTAAATCAAAAGTAATCGTCCACTATCCAAAGGGAAAGAAGTTAGAAGTAACAAAAGTAATCCGTAAGAAGACACCGAAGAAAACCTATGTATGGCTAAAAGTAAAGTATAAAGGAAAGACATCTTATATTTACGGAAAGTATGTAAAATAGAAAAGTGAAAAGAGGGATTTACATTGTAGATTCCTCTTTTTTCGTAGACATTTAAAAATTTATGTATTAAAATTAATACAGAGGAATTGTGTTTGTTTATCATGAAAAGGAGGAGCGTATGAATTCAGAAAAGAGAAAGGTTTTAAGCTACTGTATGGCATTGCTACTAGCATTTACCACAATATTTTCGGGGGGGGGCATTGCAAATGCAGCAACCTTAGACAATAATGGTACGAAGATAACTACCAGTAATGAGTATTTTAAAGTCACTACCAAGGAAGGACAGACCATCTACACACTGAACAAGGATGTGAAAGATGGACTGAACTTAACGTTAGAGAATGGAGAAAGTGCAATCTTAGAAGGAAACGGTCATACCATTGATGGGAAGAACGGCTACTTTAACTCAGCTGCTGACGGAACGATTACTGAAAATGATGCAACACCAGCATTAACGGTTAGTGGAAGCGGAACACTTACCATAAAGTACACCAACTTAAATGGAGGAGATGATCTTAATAGTGATGGCACGGGTGTACTTGTGAATGAAGGCTGTAATCTTATCTTAGATGAAACTGTGACCATGAAGGGAAGAAAATATGGGAGTACTGGTGATGACTTGGGATTGGAATTTTCCGGGAATCGGCTTGTGATGAAAGAAAACAGTAATATTACCATAGGTGAGAGAGTCGATGACCGTGCAATGAGGTTTAATGGACATTTCTTGGACGTAGAAGATAATGTTACTTTAAAGACTGGATTTTTCTATTTATCTCATGGATCGAATAAGAGTAAGAACCAAATTATTTCAAAAAAGACGAATGAATCAAACTTAATCGTACTTAACTTAACTAACTTAACTATTAAATCTGTATCTAATGGAAAACAACTGAAAGAAGAGAAGTATTGGCAGTATTCAGATGCGATATATAAAGTCGATCAATTACCAGTAATCAATGATACAAAATATAAACTAGAGGGCTGGTATACAGATGCTGATATGAAGAATCCGTTGAAGGATGGAACAAAAACGACGAATGGTATGACTATTTATGCTAATTATCAGCAGACTGTAGATGTTACCTTTCAAAGTAATGGAGGAAGTCAAGTCGCCAAGCAACAGGTGAAGTCTGGAGAGAAAGTACAGAAGCCAACCAATCCAACAAGGTCAGGATATACATTTAAAGGATGGTACAAGGATGCGGGATGCACCAGTGCATATGACTTTAATGCAAGTGTAAATGAGGATATGACTCTCTATGCAAAGTGGGAAAAAACATCACCAGTAACGGTGAAGAAATCCATTACAAAAGCAACGGTTTCAAAAATTAAATCTGTGACTTATTCTGGATTTTATAAAAAGCCATCAGTGACCGTAAAGTACGCTGGAAAGAAACTGAAAAATGGAAGTGATTATACCCTTAGTTATAAGAACAACAAAAAGGTTGGAAAAGCAACGGTAACAATCAAAGGAAAAGGCAATTATACAGGAACGAAAAAAGTTACCTTTAAGATTAAGACTCGAAAGAAAGGGGTCTATGCTAAGGGAATCTACAAAGTAGATGTAGGAGGTCTGGCAGGACATAAGAAAGCCAGCAGTAAATCAAAAGTAATCATCCATTATCCAAAGGGAAGAAAACTAGAAGTAACAAAAGTAATTCGTAAGAAGACACCAAAGAAAACCTATGTATGGTTAAAAGTAAAATATAAAGGAAAGACATCTTATATTTACGGAAAATATGTAAAATAGAAAAAGTGAAAAGAGGAATTTACATTGTAGATTCCTCTTTTCCCGTATGTTTCCCTACAAAATGAGGAGAGAGAATGGAAAAAATCATCATCATCGGGGCTGGTCCTGCTGGATTAACGGCTGCATATGAATTGTCAAAATTAAAATACAAGGTAACTGTTTTGGAGGAAGAAAATCAAGTGGGAGGTTTGTCCAAAACAGTTTCTTATCATGGGAATCGTATGGATTTAGGCGGGCATCGTTTCTTCTCAAAAAATAAAAAAGTAAATCGCTGGTGGCAGTCCTTTTTACCTTTGGAAAACAAGGAAAATCATCCAGAGAATACGGATAATGTAATGCTCATACAAAATCGAGTTTCAAGGATTTATTATAATAAGCATTTCTTTGACTATCCAATCTCATTGAAAATGAAAACATTACGTGCTATGGGATGGAAAAAGATTATAAAGATTGGATGTAGCTATTTAAAAAGTGTAGTTCATAAACTGCCAGAGAACTCTTTGGAGAACTTTTATATCAATCGATTTGGAAAAGAATTGTATCAGATGTTTTTTGAAGATTATACGGAAAAACTGTGGGGAAAACATCCAAGGGAATTGTCGGCAGATTGGGGAGAACAAAGGGTAAAAGGCCTTTCTGTCTTGGCAGTGTTAAAGAATTTTATCATTCCCTCAAAAGAAAAAGAAACATCTTTGATTGACTCTTTTTGGTATCCAAAGTATGGGCCAGGACAACTCTGGGAGAAAGTAGAAGCGTCTATTTTGGAGATGGGAGGAAATATTATCAAAGGGGCTAAGGTTTCAGATATTTTTCAGGAACATAATCAAATTAAGAGTGTTACTTATAAGGATTGTAAGGGAGAAATGCAAAAGATAAAAGGTGATATTTTTCTGTCTTCCATGCCACTAAAGGATTTAGTTTATGGAATGAATCAAGTGCCAAAAGGGATTCAAAAGATTGCCCATGGATTAGTTTATCGGGATTTTGTAACCATTGGAATATGTTTATCAAAGTGGCAGCTTAGCAATCAATCTTTGATTCCAGACTGCTGGATGTATATTCAAGATAAAGGGGTAAAATTAGGAAGAATTCAGGTGTTTTATAACTGGTCCCCCTATTTAATAAAAGATGCAAAACATAAGTTGTGGATTGGATTGGAATATTTTTGTGATGAAGGTGACGCATTTTGGAATTTAACAGAAGATGAGTGTTTAAAATTTGCAATGAAAGAGCTTCACAAAATAGGAATCGTGTCAAAGAATTCTCGTGTGCTAGATTATCACAGGGAAAAAGTGAAGAAAGCATATCCTTCCTATGTGGGGACATATAATCAGCTTCCTAGATTGATTCATTACATAAATCGTAGGGAAAATTTATATTGTATTGGAAGAAATGGACAACATAGATACAACAACATGGATCATTCTATGATGACCGCCTTTGAGGCAGTGGACAATCTTACAGGAAAGAAAAAAGATAAAACATCCATATGGTCAGTGAACACAGAAAGAGAGTATTTGGAGGAATCACATGAAAGATAAAATAGAAAAAACTTGGATGAAATATCTTATTTTATGGATTGTTTTGATTGTAAGCTATCTGTTTGTACGCGTGACCAAAATGAGTCAAGGCACAATTCAGGTGCTTATGGCATTAAGCATAATTGTTATCGTTGCCATGGCATTGTTTCAGCTTGGAAATAGAAAATTAGAAATCAAAGATATTATGTTTTATCTTATTATGCTGGGTTTGATTATGAGAATTGGATATATGCTTTATACGTTCTTTCAAGTTCGCTCTCATGATATGTGGGATGTATCCTTAGATGCCAGTGGACATGCCGCTTATATTTTAAATATAATAGAAAAAGGTCAACTGCCAAAGACCAATGATTTGCAGTTTTATCAACAGCCATTTTTCTATTTAGCTGGAAGTCTGGTATCAAAGATTGTCAATGGAATTCTTTCTTCTCAGGCATTCACATATTATGTAGATGGAGCAAAATTAGTTTCTTGTTTTGCCAGTTGTGGAATTCTAATTCATATTCCAGAATTGTGTAAGGTGGTAAAACTAAAAGAAAAAGGAACGATAGCAGTCACAGCATTGGTGGCATTTTTACCAAGTATGTATTTATCAGGGGGACGGGTAAATCCAGATATGTTAGGTGTTTATTTTGTATTTATGGCACTTTTGTATACCTTTTACTGGATGGAAGATCAGACATGGAAACATACAGTGATTCTTGCAGTTATCTACGGTTTAGGAATGATGACGAAAATATCCTGTGGAATCATGGCAATTGTCACAGCTGGTGTATTTATATATAAATTATGGATTGCAGGAAAAGAGAAAAAGGTAGTTCCTTTGATAAAGAAATATCTTGTTTTTGTGTGTATCAGCTTTCCGCTAGGACTTTGGTATTCTCTTAGAAATTTTGTGAAATTTGGACAAAGTATCATGTATGTGCTAGATGTATCCAAAGATAAAATCCTCTATGTTGGCGATGTTTCTATGATAAAAAGATTTATAACAATCTCCATTGAAAATATTATAAAGACTCCATATGCATCAGCTATTGACGACAGTAATTATCCAGTTTATTTGTTAAAGAGTGCATTGTTTGGAGAGTTTACCTTTAAGATATCTTCTCTTATTCCACATTTATTACTGTTTGCTGAGATTCTTTTGGTTCTTATGATGTTATTCGTTATCATCTGGTCTTTTGTGAAAAAAGGATGGGGAATTGAGCTGAAAATAATCTTATTATTTTCCATGGTCTTGTACGCTAGTAATGTGTGGTTTAATATAAAATATCCTTTTGGCTGTAGTATGGATTTTCGATATTTGATTCCTCTTGGAATTACAGTCCCAATTTTATTTGCAAAGGGCATGGATATGATGGATAATAAGCAGTGGAATGTGGCAGCATGGATTTGTATTGAGATGTATTCCTTCCTGTCGTGTGTCATGTATCTTATGATTTCATCATAGAAAAAGGGCTGAAAGGATATGAAAGATGGGAGAAAAGAGAGATTTAGTGAATGATATGAGTGTGGGAAGTCCGGCAAAGAAGTTGTTTTTCTTTGCCATTCCTATGGTCATTGGGAATTTATTTCAACAATTATACAATGTAATTGATTCTATGATTGTAGGTCGTTATGTGGGGGAAGATGCTCTTGCAGCGGTGGGCGCATCCACAGCCATTGTATTTTTATTTGTGGCACTGGCAATTGGTTCAAGTATTGGATATTCTGTTGTAATATCGCAGTTTTTCGGTGCAAAAGAGATGAAACAGATGAAAACAGCAATTACCACATCACTGATTGCTTCCGTAGCCTTCGGTGGAATTTTAATGGTTTTTGGTGCTGTTTTTAGTGGACCACTGCTTCATTTTATGAATACACCAGCAAAGATTTATGAGAGTGCCAATGATTATCTTATTATCTATATGATGAGTATGATTTTCTTGTTTTTATATAATACCTTAAATGGAGTTTACAATGCTTTAGGAGCATCGAGAATTCCTCTTTGTTTTTTGTTTTGTTCCTCTGTGTTAAATATTATTTTAGACCTTATATTTGTACTGAATTTTCATATGGGTGTTGTAGGCGTTGCCTGGGCTACTTTGATTTCTCAGGGAGTGGCGGCAGTGATTTCACTTATTTTTTTATATATTAGAATCAAAGAAATGAAACTGGGAAAAGTAGAACGATATTTTGATGTTAAATTATTGCTTCAAATGGGTAGAATCGCAGTGCCATCTATGGTACAGCAGTCCATAGTGTCAGTGGGATGTCTTTTAGTACAAGGATTGGTAAACAGTTTTGGTTCCGTAGTCCTTGCAGGGTATACAGCGGCAACAAAGATAGACAATATTACCATTGTGCCAATGATTAATGTTGGAAATGCAGTCTCTACTTTTACAGCTCAGAATATAGGAGCTAAAAAGCCAGAACGAGTAAAGAAAGGTTATCATGCAGGAATGCTTCTTGTATCCTCTATTGCAATTGTGATTGCTACGATTTTACTTGTAAAAGGTGAGTTTCTCATCTCTTTATTTACCAATGAAAATACAAGCATACAAGTGATTCAGGTAGGTGTCTCTTACCTGCGTGTAGTTTCTATTTTCTATGTATTAATGGGGTGGATGAACGTAACCAATGCAGTTCTTCGAGGCGCAGGAGATGGAACTGTATTTATGGTAACAACCTTATGTAATTTTATTTGTAGAGTTGCATTTGCCTATATACTGGCAGATCAAATTGGATACCAAGGAATATGGTGGGCGTTGCCAATTGGATGGTTTGTATGTCTTGCCATGGGATATATAAGATACCGAAGTGGGAAGTGGAAAGAAAAAGGAATGATATAAATGTAATACAATTGAAATGCAATCTTACATTTTTCTGAAAGAAGGGAAAATCCGTTGTTCTTTGTGATTGATGGGAATATAATTGGACTTGTAACAAAGAGTGATTGTCAAGTTTAAGGAGGTATTTCAAAATGAACAAAATTCAAAAGAAGGCATTTTGTGTCATAACATCATTAGTGATGGCAGTATCTATGGTACCAGCAGCTATGATGCCTGCAAAAAATGTTGATGCAAAGACGGTAAAGCTTGCTGCACCAAAGAGTGTGAGTGCAAAGACAAAGGGTTCTGACTCTGTCAAAGTAAGCTGGGCAAAGGTAAGCAAGGCAGAAAAATACAAAGTATATCGTGCAACAAAGAAAAAAGGTACTTATACTCTTGCAGCCACAACAACAAAATTAACAAAGACAATTAAAAAATTAAAAGCAAACAAAACATATTACTTTAAAGTGGCTACATATGCAAAGAAATATGGAACTGGAAAATATTCTGCTGTTGTAAAAGCAAAGACGAACAAAGACACAGTAAAAACATTGTCTTTCAAATTAAAACAGTCAGGAAAACACGAGATTTTAGTCACATGGAAAAAGGTAGAAGGAGTCGATGGATATCAAGTTGCCAATCGTGTTTCAACCAAAAAGAATGCAACAATTCGTATGAAAAATGGAACGAAAAACACAACCAGCTTTTTGAGCAACGGTAAAACCATAGGAAAGACTTACTACTTTAAGATGAGAACTTTTAAATTAGATAAAAAGGGAAAAAGAGTCTATAGTAAGTGGACAAAGGAAAAAAGTATTAAAATGGTAAAGACCACAGCAACTAAGTAAACGTAGTTTGTCAATAAAAGATAGAAACAATCTTGGCAGTTTGAATATACTAAAAAGAGAAATATATGCTGAGGTTAATTATGGCAAGTGTAATTTTAGATGCTGGGCATGGTGGTTATGATAACGGCGCCCAATACAATGGACGAAGGGAAAAGGATGATAACTTAAAGCTGACTCTGGCAGTAGGGGAAATTCTCTCTCAAAATGGAGTTCCTGTTTCCTATACAAGACAGGATGATATTTATCAATCCCCCAACGAAAAAGCGAGAATTGCCAATCGAAGTGGTGCAGATTATTTTGTTTCATTTCATCGAAATTCTAGTCCAAATGCCAATCAATATAATGGAGTGGAAACTTTAGTTTTTGATGATAATGGAATCAAAGGACAGCTTGCAAGAAATATTAACGCAAACATGGAGGATGTTGGATTCCGAAATATTGGAGTGAAGGAGCGTCCCAATCTTGCAGTATTAAACAGTACCCAAATGCCGGCAGTTTTAGTAGAAGCAGGATTTTTAAATTCTAATCAGGACAATGCATTGTTTGATGAACGATTTGATGATATTGCAAAAGCAATTGCTGACGGAATTATCGAAACCATTGGGGCAGGTCAAGTGCTTCAAGGAATATACCGAGTTCAGATTGGATTGTATCAAAATTATTCTAATGCAAGCTATGCCTTACAACAAGCAGTTTCAAAAGGATATGATGGAGATATTGTATATGAAGCACCTTATTATGCAGTACAATTAGGCGAGTATAATACTCTAGATGAAGCTGTTTCTTTGGAAAAACGGTTGAAGCAGCAAGGGTATGAGACGTTGGTTGTAAAAAAATAATTGTCAGAAACATATTTTCGAGATATAATTTACTTGAAGAGAAACATTAATAATATAGCACAAAGGAGAATTTTATATGGGGAATTTATCAAACGAGCAATTAGCTGCATTAGGGATTAGCTTAGGGATTGTTTTTATCGCAATCTTTGTTGTATGGGTTTTAGAAGTCATTGCAGGATGGAAGATTTTTCAGAAGGCAGGAGAACCAGGATGGAAGTCAATTATTCCGATTTATAGTTCTTATATTTCATATAAGATTGCATGGAATGGAATGATGTTCTGGATTACACTTGCGATTGGAATTGTGTATAATCTTCTAATCAAAGGAGAACCTGGATTTATGACCATAGCCGCTGGTGCAATTATGATTGTAAACATCATCCTTTATTGCATGTACAATGGAAAGATGGCAAAAGCATTTGGAAAAGGAACTGGATTTGCAGTTGGATTAGTTTTTCTAAACCCAATTTTCAAATTGATTTTAGGATTTGGAAATGCAAGATACGAAGGACCACAAGCATAAGCTTAAAAGGGACACTTGGAAGAGAATTTTTCTTTCAAGTGTTTTTTTAATACCCTTTTTGCATAGATTATAAAAAAAGGTGTTCAAGATGCGGCGTATTTTATTATGGATTTTTTTTATTGGTATTTTCTTTGTGGGAATCAGGGGAGGAAAACAAGTAGTATCCACAGTAACGGTACTCAATCCAAATGTATCCAAAGACCTTCCCATTTACAGTGTAGAAACGTCAAAAAAGGTCATTAGCCTTACTTTTGATACTGCATGGGGAAATGAAGATATGAAAGAGATTTTGTCGATTTTAAAAAGAGAAAATGTAACAGCGACCTTCTTTTTTTCTGGAGAGTGGGTACAAAAGTATCCAAAGGATATAAAGAAGATTGCCAAAGCAGGTCATGATATTGGAAATCATGGAGATACCCATAGACATATGACTACACTATCAAAGGAAAATCAAAAAATAGAAATAATAGAGGCACAAGAAAAAGTAAAAGGGATCACAGGAGAAACCATGGAATTGTTTCGTGCGCCTTTCGGGGATTACGATGCATCGGTGGTAAGAAATGCCAGAGAACTTGGATATGAGGTGATTCAATGGGATGTAGATAGTCTTGACTGGAAAGAGTACGGGGTGAACCAAATGATAGATAAAGTTTGTCATCATAAAAATCTTCAAAATGGATCTATTTTACTTCTTCACACAGGAACAAAATATACCAAAAAAGCATTGGCAAAAATGATTCAAAATCTAAAGCACCAAGGGTATACGTTTCTTCCAGTATCAAAGTTAATTTACAAGGGAAATTATTATATTGATGCAAATGGAAGACAGAGACAAAAGTAGAAAATAGCATCTTATATTTGGAATCTTTTCTTTCTTATGATAAGATAAATCTATTATAAACAAAAGGAGTAGAATGTTACTATGTTATTTGAAGAGATTATAAAGCAGATCAAAGAAGCTTTTGCACAGTGGGGCGGGCAAAGCCATGGAAAAAAACCACAGAAAAAGTCAGTGGCTTTCATGGTTTTAATTGCCTTAGTTTTTGTGGCTGCTTATTATTATGTAACCTTGCCATCAATTAATTATCAGGAAACAGGGTTTTGGTCATTAATCATTACAGTTTTAGCCATTTTAACAGTGATACTTGCCCTAAAACATCTAGGAGGACCAAAGAAATCTAAAACATTTCAAGCTTCAGCAACAGCCTTAGTGGTTGTTATTGTTGTATTTCTATTAGGAATGTTGTTATCCTCTCAGATATTTTCATCTGGAAAGTATTCCAGCCTTTTAAAAGTGGAAGATAAAACCTTTGAAAAGGACATGAAAGAAACAGAGAAGATTACAGATATTGCATTGATGGATACAGAGGGAGCGCAGATTATTGGAGAAAGAGCCATTGGTTCTTTATCTGATGTGGTAAGTCAGTACGAGGTAAGTGAGTCATATAGTCAGATTGATTATAATGGAAAACCTATGAAAGTTGCACCTCTTTATTATGCTAGTTTCATTCGTTATATAAACAACCAGAAAAATGGAATTCCAGGATATGTTCAAGTAGATCCAATTACCAATGAAGCAAAGTATGTTAAGTTAAAGCAGCCAATGCAGTATTCGCCATCTGCATATTTTAATAAAAATTTGAAACGTCATTTGAGATTTCAGTATCCAACTGCAATTTTTCAGGGATATTATTTTGAAATTGATAACAAAGGGAATCCATACTTTATTTGTCCTGTACTGAAATCCAATGCAGGATTGTTTGGAGCCAAAGATGTTAAGGGAGCCGTTATTTGTGATCCAGTGACAGGAAAGAGCAAATACTACGCAGTGAAAGACATTCCACGCTGGGTAGACCATGTCTATGATGGAAGACTTCTTCTTCAAAAGTACAACTGGAAAGGGCTTTTGTCTGGGGGATATATTAACAGTATCCTTGGGAAAAAGGGATGTAAGGTAGCAACAGATAACTATGGATACCGAGTGATTGATGGAGATGTATGGGCATATACAGGCGTAACATCGGTGAATGGAGATTCTTCCAATATTGCCTTTGTTCTTATGAATATGAGAACAGCAAAATCCAAATATTATACAGTTTCAGGAGCAAATGAGCAGTCAGCTATGGAGGCGGCAGAAGGACAGGTACAGCACCTTGGATATTCCTCTGCATTTCCAGCATTAATTAATGTTGCAGGAAAGCCAACTTATGTTATGATATTAAAAGATAAGGGTGGCTTGGTGAAGATGTACGCCATGGTTAATGTGGAAAAGTACAACATTGTTGCCACATCATCAACCCAGCAGGGTGTTCTAAAAGAATATAAGAGGCTGTTAGTGGAACAGGGAATTGTTACAAGCAAAGAGATAGATACGAGTATTGATCAAAAGATAAAGATAAAGATTGCCCAGATTCAGTTTGTTCCAATCGATGGGAATACCTATGTTTATGTGACAGATACGAAGGGTTACGTGTACAAACAGGAATTTTCAAAGAATGAAACTTCTATCAAGTGGAAGGTAGGAGACACCATTTGGATTAGTTATGAAGAGGGGAATCAAGAGATTCGACAAATCGCTGATTAACAGCCCATGTTTTTAACAAAATACAAAAAAATGCTTGATTTTTTAACGAAATCATTGTATCTTAATACATGAAAGAAGTAATGACGAGGGTGTCAAGCAATTTCGGATTGTTTGACGCCCCTTTTTTTACTTAATAATATAATGAATGAAATAATATGATGAATGAAAGGGAGAAAACTTATGAAAGAAAATTGTAATGTTGCAGAGATCTTTGGAAGTAATGTATTTAATGACAGTGTTATGAGATCACGTTTACCAAAAGCGGTATACAAAGATTTAAAAAAGACAATAGAAGAAGGAACTGAGTTGAATCCAGCAATTGCAGATGTAGTTGCCAATGAGATGAAAGAATGGGCCGTTGAAAAAGGCGCAACACACTTTACACATTGGTTCCAGCCTATGACAGGTATTACAGCTGAAAAGCATGATGCTTTTATTACACCAACAGATGACGGTAAAGTATTACTTGAGTTTTCAGGAAAAGAATTAGTAAAGGGTGAGCCAGATGCCTCTTCCTTCCCATCTGGAGGATTAAGAGCAACTTTTGAGGCTAGAGGATATACAGCATGGGATTGTACGTCACCAGCATTTATTAAAGAGACACCTTCCTCTACGATTCTTTGTATCCCTACAGCTTTCTGTTCATATACAGGCGAAGCATTAGATAAGAAGACTCCATTGCTTCGTTCTATGCAGGCACTTGATATTCAGGCAACAAGATTAATGCATTTATTAGGATATCAAGAAGTAAAGAATGTGAATACATCAGTTGGACCAGAACAAGAATATTTCTTAGTGGATAAAGAAAAATACCTAAAAAGAAAAGATTTAATTTTTACTGGACGTACTTTATTTGGAGCAATGCCTCCAAAAGGTCAGGAGATGGATGATCATTACTTTGGTATTATTCGTGAAAGAATTTCATGCTTTATGAAAGAATTAAATGAAGAAGCATGGAAACTTGGAATTTCAGCAAAAACTCAGCACAATGAAGTTGCTCCAGCACAACATGAATTAGCACCAATTTATAACTCAAATAACGTTGCAACAGACCATAACCAGTTATTAATGGAAACAATGCGACGTGTGGCTGACCGTCAGGGATTAAAGTGTTTATTACACGAAAAACCATTTGCAGGAATCAATGGTTCAGGAAAACATAACAACTGGTCATTGGTAACCAATACAGGAAAGAACTTATTAGAGCCAGGGAATAATCCTCATGACAATCAACAGTTCTTATTAGTTTTAGCAGCTATTATTAAGGCAGTAGATATTCATGCTGATTTGCTTCGTATGTCTGCTTCAACACCAGGAAATGACCATAGACTAGGAGCAAATGAAGCACCTCCAGCTATTATCTCTGTATTCTTGGGAGAACAGTTAGAAGACGTTGTAAAACAATTAGTTACTCGTGGAGAAGCAACTAGCTCAAAACAAGGAGATAAGTTAGCCTCTGGAGTACATACATTACCAGATTTTGAAAAGGATGCAACAGACCGTAACCGTACATCGCCATTTGCATTTACAGGAAATAAATTTGAATTTAGAATGGTTGGTTCAACTCAATCAATTTCAGATCCTAACGTGGTACTTAATACAATCGTTGCAGATGCCATTGCTGATATTTGTGAAAGACTTGAAAAAGTAGATGGAGATGTTCAAGATGTAATGATGGAAGCTCATGAAATTACAAAAGAATTATTTACAGAACATAGAAGAATTATCTTTAATGGAAATGGATATTCTGACGCATGGGTAGCTGAGGCAGAAAAACGTGGATTACCAAACCTTAAATCTATGGTAGATGCAATCCCTACGTTAGTCACAGAAAAATCAATTAAGATGTTCGAGAAATTCGGAGTTTACACAAAAGCAGAATTAGAATCTCGTGTTGAAATCTTATTTGAGCAATATGCACAGACAATCAACATCGAAGCATTGTCAACACTAGATATTGCCAAAAAGCAGATTGTACCAGCAGTTATGAAATATCAAAAAACATTAGCAGATGCAATCGCAGCATTAAAGGCAGCATCTATGGATACATCAGTTCAAGAAGCTTTACTTTCTGATATTACCAATAATTTAAAAGCATTATACACTGCAATTGGAGAATTGGCAGCAACAGAGAAAAAAGCACAGGCAATTGAAGACATCAAAGAACAAGCTCGTTTCTATCATGATGAAGTATTCACAGATATGGCAGCAGTTCGAGAACCAGTAGATATACTTGAAATGTTAGTGGCAAAAGAAGACTGGCCATTACCAAGCTACGGTGATTTAATATTTGAAGTATAGTATATAAAAAATAAAAACCATATGAATCTAGTGAGTTTTTCTCAGGCAGGTAAAACTGCGACTAGATTCATATGGTTTTTTGTGTATATTTTTGTGGGTTCCTCATATCCTATAGTTAGGAGAAAGTGAGGAATGATATGAGAAGTAAAGTTATTATATTTGTCATTGGAATTGCAGCGGTGCTTGGCATTGTTTTGTGTAAAAATACCAACGGTAGTCAATGGTTTCGGATTGGAAGTCAAAAAGAGGGGGAAAGTGGCCTTTTTACCAGTCAGCGGATTGTAAAGAAAAAAGCTTACTTAACCTTTGATGATGGTCCATCAAAACACACAGATGAAATCTTAGACATTTTAAAAAAGAATGATGTTAAGGCAACTTTTTTTGTAGTAGGAAATCCAACCAAGGAAGCAAAACGTAAGTATCAAAGAATCGTAGCCGAAGGACATACCTTGGGAATGCATGCATATGAACATAATTATAAGAAAATTTATAAGTCTGTAGATGCATTTTCAAAGGACTTAAAGAAACTTCAAAACTATTTGTATCAGACAACAAAAGTGAAATCTATATATTATCGATTTCCTGGGGGAAGTAGTAATACTTGTGTCAATGACATTAAGCCGTATATTAGGAAAGTTAAGAGCATGGGACTTTACTATTATGACTGGAATGCATTGAGTGGAGATGCAATTGATTTTACCCAGAGTTCTGAGGAGTTAAATAATAATATTTTAAAGGATGCAATTCATGAGGATAATACGATTATTTTAATGCACGATTTGGGAAAAGCAAAAAATACAGTCAAGGGCTTGGATTCTTTGATTCGCTCTTTAAAGGATCAAGGATATGAGATTCTTCCAATTAGTGAGAGTACAAAAGAAATCCAGCATGTATCCGTTGACAAATAAACAACCTTCACGTAGAATTACAAACAGACATAAGAAAAAAAGGAGAGTGTAATATGAGTTTATTACCACAGTTTGTATTTTTAGTTATTGGCTTTGTGCTGTTAATAAAAGGTGCAGATTATTTTGTTGAAGGTGCGTCTTTAATTGCAAGTAAATTTGGAATTCCACAGATTGTAATTGGACTTACAATCGTTGCCTGCGGAACCAGTGCGCCAGAGGCAGCAGTGAGTATTTCAGCGGCATTTAAGGGAACGGTAGGAATTACAGTAGGGAATATTGTGGGAAGCAATATTATGAATATATTATTGATTCTAGGGATTACTGCAATTGTTGCAAAAGTGCCAATCAAAGAAGGAACTGTGAAGGTTGAGATGCCATTTGTAATTGTGATTTCAGGGGTTTTATTAGTTCTTGGATTGATACAGGGAGATTTATCTCGAATAGATGGAGCTATTATGTGGATTTTCTTCCTTGGTTTTTTTGGATATTTGATTCATTTAACGAGAAAAGATCCAGTGGAAGATGAGATACCTCATTTAGTGCCTATGTGGAAGATGATTGTATATACCATTGGTGGATTAATTGCCATTGTATGGGGAAGTGATATCACAGTAGATGCAGCAACAGAGATTGCAAAAGCATTACACGTGACAGACCGTATTATTGGATTAACAGTGGTTGCATTTGGAACTTCACTGCCGGAGTTAGTTACTTCAGTGACAGCAGCCATGAAGGGTAAGACAGAGATTGCAGTAGGGAATATTGTAGGAAGTAATATTTTCAACATATTATTTGTGGTTGGAACTGTTGCGTTGATTCACCCAATTCCATTTTCCATGCAGTTTGTTCCAGATTTAATGGTTGCCATTTTTGCAGCAGTGATTCTTTGGGTGTTATCCATTCGAGATCGGGAATTAACAAAAGGCAATGGTACAGTTATGCTTCTTTGCTATGTGGCATATATTATACAATTAGTATTACGATAGAGAAAGGTCGGTATTCACATGATTATTAAATCAGTAAATTTAGAAACGGTTTGTGGTGTTACAAGCACATTACCAGACAATACACTGCCAGAGATTGCATTTGCAGGAAAGTCTAATGTAGGAAAGTCGTCTTTGATTAATGGACTTATGAATCGTAAGTCATATGCGAGAATCTCTGCACAGCCAGGGAAGACGCAGACCATTAATTATTATAATATTAATGAAGAATTATATTATGTGGATTTACCTGGGTACGGATATGCCAAGGTGACAGCGTCTGTCAAAGAAAAATGGGGAGATATGATAGAGAATTATCTACATACATCAAAGCAGTTAAAGCTTGTATTCCTATTGATTGATATTCGTCATAAACCATCTAAGAATGATGTTATGATGTATGACTGGATTGTACATAATGGATATCAGCCAACGATTATTGCAACCAAGAGTGATAAGTTGAAGCGAAGCCAGTTGCCAAAGCATTTAAAGGAAATTAGACAAGAATTACAATTGGACAAAGACATTCCGATTTTTCCATTCTCAGCTCTTTCGAAACAGGGAAGAGAAGAAATCTGGGATTATATTGAAACATTCTTATAAGAACAAAGATGACGTTGAAGTTTTTATCTTCAACGTCATCTTTTTATCTATTATGAAAATAGTAGTTCATTTACAAGCATCTCATACACTTTAGAATGGGTATCATTCCAGTGGTCACAAATATGAATTGCCTGTTCTCTAGAAGTTACATTCATATTCAATTCTAACAATGTACTGTTCTTTTCTTTGATGCGAAGACGAACGGTATATTCATCTAATTTGGCAGGAAAATAATCTGCCTCAATATTGGCTTCATTGCGAAGTTCATATTCCTTTGTGGATAAGAAGTCCAGTATATCCTCTTTAATAGGTTCTGAAATCATAGATTCAAACATATTAATAGCTTCTTGTCCCTCTTCTGTCAAAGAATAGTGGCTTGCATTCCGAATGGTTTTTGATTGAAGCATATTGTCATCTTCTAATTCGTGAAAAGCCTGCTGTAATTTGAAATAAGTGGTATATCCTTTTTCTAAAAAAAACTCACTAATCTGTGAATTACTTAGTGGAAAATCTACTTTATTCACTAGATATAAAATCATAAATTTGTATAAGGTCAAATCTTTTTGTTCCATAGTTTAATACCCTCCTATACTTTACTAATCATATCACTAGTCATTTTTTCTCGCAAGGAAAATAAATGTATGAAAATATAAAATATACAAATAATAAGAGAAAGAAAAGGATAGAAGGATGATGCAATGACAGTTTATATCAAGGTAAATGATACAACATGTGTAAATAAACCTACGGTACATCTAAAAGATATCGCGGCTATTTATTGTACAAACAAGGATATGGAAGAGCAATTAAAAAAACTGCCTGTGTTTAAATTTAGAAAAAGGCCCACAGCAAGGGAAGTTATTTCAACTTTGTATCTTGTAGAAAAAATAAAAGAAGTAGACAAAAACCTAGAGGTGGAGAACTTTGGTTCAAGTGATTTCATTGTCTATTTAAAAGAAAAAAAGACAGAAAAAGCATGGGTTCACCGCCTAAAAATATTTTTTGTTGCACTGGTTTCTTTTTTTGGAGCTACATTTTCGATTATGGCATATAACACAGATGTTGGGATTGAAGAGTTATTTTTTCGTATATATGCCCTTGTAATGGGGAAGAATCCAACTGGACCAACCATTCTTCATGTGTGTTATTCCATTGGGCTTTCTATTGGAATTTTAGTATTCTTTAATCATGTTGGAAAAATGAAATTATCCAAAGAACCTACCCCTTTCCAGATACAAATGAAGTTATATGAAAAAGATGTAAATGACAGTATTATTATGGAGACAGGACAGGGAAAGGAGGAAATCGATGTGGATTCGTAGTGCATTCTTAGGCTTTTATGGCATTTGTGCAGGCTCCTTTATTGCCGCAAGTTTTCTTGCTTTTTTAAGTATGGTAGGAATTGTGCCAAGACTTGCAACCACAACAAAATCAGCAAAATATGCTATGACATATGAAACTTGTATTTCTATCGGTGGAATCTTTGGAAGTGTTGTTTATATTTTTAATATTTCCCTTCCCTTTGGTGTTATTTTTCTCATTGTATATGGGTTATTTGGAGGTATTTTTGTAGGATGTTTAATTGGTGCTTTGGCAGAAATGTTAAAGAGTCTGCCTATTTTTATGAATCGAATGGAACTGAAAACAGGAATTGCAGGAATCGTTTATGGAATCGCATTTGGAAAATGTATTGGATGCCTGTTGCAGTTTTATGGATAGGAGAAGTGATAATATGAAATATGAGCCAAATCAACAGGAATATGAGGAGTATGTGGAGGAAATAACACCAAAACATAATCTTCTTGTCAATTGTAGTAAGGCGTTTTTCACAGGAGGATCTATTTGTCTCTTTGGTGAAATTTTAAAACAAATATGCCTAAAATATTTTAAGTTAGAAACAAAGGATGCTTTAATTGTAGTTATTTTAATTTTAGTATTTTTAAGTGTTATGTTAACAGGGTTTAATCTTTATGGGAAAATTACAAAGTTTGGTGGTGCAGGGGCATTGGTTCCTATCACTGGATTTGCTAACTCTGTAGCTTCTCCAACCATTGAATATCAAAAAGAGGGACAGGTCTTTGGAATTGGAGTTAAAATCTTTTCCATTGCAGGGCCAGTTATTTTGTATGGAATTTTTTCATCTTTTGTGGTTGGAGTGATTTATTATCTTATGGAGGTGATTGGAGGATGAACCCAAAAGGGAAACAGAGCATAGAATTTAAAGAGCCACCTTTTTTGCAAAGCTGGGCGTCTATTGTTGGAGATAAAGAAGGGGAGGGACCCCTTGGAAAAGAATTTGATCAGGTTATAGAAGATCCATATTTCGGAGAAAAGACATGGGAACTGGCAGAGGCAAGGTTTATGCATCAGACAGCACTTTTAGCCATTCAAAAGGCAGGAATTACGAAAAGAGAAATTCGGTATGTGTTTGCAGGTGACTTGCTGGAACAAAACATGTCTACTACCTTTGGGGTGAAAGATTTAAAAATCCCCTTGTTTGGTTTATTTGGAGCTTGTTCTACAGCCGGAGAATCCATCGCTTTAGCGTCTATGACAGTAGCCGGTGGATATGCAGATTATGCACTTGCGTTAGCGTCAAGCCACATAGGAAGTGCAGAGAAGACCTTTCGATTTCCTTTAGAATATGGGAGTCAAAGACCACTTTCTGCTACGTGGACTGTCACAGGGGCTGGAGGATTTGTAGTTTCAAAGAAAAAGAGCCGTATTAAAATTAGAGGAATTACAACAGGTAAAATTGTTGATTATGGCTGTACCGATTCTATGAACATGGGAGCTTGCATGGCACCAGCTGCTGCAGATGTCATATATCAGAGTATGCAGGATTTTGGTATGTCACCAAAAGATTACGATGCAGTTATTACCGGAGATTTAGGTGAAATCGGAAGTAAAATATTAAAAGATTTGTTAATGAAAAACGGATATGATTTAGAAGAAAAACATAAGGACTGTGGACTTGCAATTTATGAGGATGAATCACAAGATACCCATGCAGGAGGTTCAGGATGTGCCTGTAGTGCCGTTGTACTTGCAGGGCTTATTACAAAGCGCATTGCATCTGGAAGATGGAAGAGAGTGCTGTTTGTTCCTACTGGAGCTTTGATTTCAAAGGTGAGTTTTAATGAAGGAGAAAGTGTGCCGGGAATCGCACATGGGATTTTATTTGAAAGTGAGGGTATTTAATATGATGTTTGTAAAGGCATTTATTGTAGGGGGAATTATTTGTGCCCTTGTGCAGATATTAGTGGATCGAACCAAGTTACAGCCAGGGAGAATCATGGTGCTTCTAGTAGTATCAGGGGTTATATTAGGTGCTGTTGGAATCTATAAGAAATTAGATGAATTTGCAGGCTGTGGGGCAAGTGTTCCTTTATGTGGATTTGGATATAGTCTGTGGAAAGGTATGAAAGAGGCTATTGATACCCATGGATTTTTAGGATTGTTTGAGGGTGGATTTACAGCCGCTGCCGTTGGAACATCTGCAGCTTTGATTTTTTCATATCTTGCATCTTTTGTATTTAAACCTAAAATTAAAAAATAACATGGTCAATGTTGTCAATAAGAGAGTTTCATGAACTTTCTTATTTTATATAAAAAGAGCGAAAATATTACGTTTTCGCTCTTTCTTG
>JAQVEG010000087.1 GCA_028697725.1 Anaerostipes sp. | reverse complement strand
TTGTAGGCTTCATGGAATTAGTCGGGAGATATTTGAAAAATGGTATGCAGCATATTGTTTTGACGCACGAGAAAACATTGAGAACAAAAGGAGGCAAGGTTAAATGAGGTATACGGAATATCACAATGAAATTGCGGTAATTAAAGACAAGGCTTTGCTAAAGGAAGCAATGAAAAAGTTAGCAAAGTATGAGGATTGCGAAGAAAGCAAAATAAATGGAGATATAGTTAGAAATATGAGTGATGAAGAACTAGCAATGGTTATTATGTGTCCTTATGGATCAGATGGAATTACTTGCAAAGACAGTGAAAGAGGACTTAGCTGTATTGATTGCTCCTTAGAATGGATTAAAGCAGAAAACGTGGAGGTAGAAGAATGAGAGAATTTATTAATGAGGAACATGATTATGTTCTGTCTTTAAGTTTTAGAAGCAGAAAATTAAAGCACGATGAAATTATAAAGATTTCTGATACGTCATTGCACAAATTAAAAGAAATAATAATGAACGAATCTGGAATTGATATATATGAACACAATGTTGGTTGTGGAATCGAAGATACTGCTAACTGGGAGTGATAAAGTATGACAAATGAAGAAGCGATTAGATATCTAAAAATCACGAGAGACTGTCGAGAGGATGGAAGTGTTGGAGAACTTACAAGGCAGATGTGTGACAAGGCTATCGAAGCACTAGAAAAGCAGATTCCAAAGAAAGTAAATATTGATAACGCAACAAGCGTAAAAGCATTTGACGGAGAAAACAAAGTGGAAACATTTAAATGTGTTCCATGCCCAATATGTGGTAAATGGATTGTAAAAAATGAATCGACTAGATATTGTTCAAGTTGTGGACAGAAACTGAAATGGGATTAGGAGGAAGCGAGCATGAGTAATGAAATTAAAGTAAACTTTAAAAATTTGACAGAGGAAGAAAGAAAAATACTAATGAGACTGGTAGAAAAATCAAACGAGCCAAAAAGCAAGGTATGGAAGCTGAAAAGAGGTGAGGAATATTATTATTTGGAAAGTACAAATGATGTTAATTATGATTTGTGGACAAACAATACATCTAATAATCTCAGGCTCAACATGGGAAATATATTCAAAACAAAAAAAGAAGCAGTATTTGCCGCTGAAAAACAAAAGGTATTTGTTGAGTTGCAAAGATATGCGGCTGAACATAATGTGGAAGATATTGATTGGAATGATGGTAATGAGCATAAGTATAATATTATTTATGAACACAATTTCAATAGATTAAGAATCTTTTCTACTTTTAATAGACAATACATAGGACAAATTTATTTTACGTCAGTAGAAATCGCAAAAAATGCAATACGTGAAATTGGAGAAGACAAAATCAAGAAGTATTTGTTCGGTGTGGAGGTAGAAGAGAGTGAGAAATATTGATGCAATAATTCAAAATCTAAATTTGCTAAAAGAGCAATACGAAAAGCATAAGGATGACGAAGAATACATCTGGTGGGAAGATGAATATGGAAGCAGCCTTGTCTGGGAAATTGAATGCCATCCAGTATTTAGCGATGGAACACCATGTTTAAATGATACGCGTGGCGTTAAATATCAAGAAAGAGGATGGAATAGAAATTGTAGCGAATGTAAAGCCAGATGGCTGATGGAAATATACGAGTAAAGGAGAATAAGTATGAAATGCATATTAGACAACACAAGCTACTGCAACCACGAACAATGTAAACAAGTATTGGAGTACGCAATGGAAGAAACATGTATTAGCAATTGTTGTTATACATGTAGTAAAGAAGCCTGTGGATGCACGTGCAACAATGCAGCACATAAAGAGGAGTAAATATGGCAGAATTAATAATATTCACACTTGGGGTAATATGGGGAACTGGAATAGGATTTTTAATATTTGCCTTGTGTGCGATACATAAGATTGGAGAGGATTAAGATTGGACATTAAAACAATGAGACAATACAGATCACTAAAGAAGGAGTCAAAGGATTTAGATAAGAAACTGAATAAGCTATATGACAGGCAAGAAGCTATTCCTGAGGTCATGGGAAAAGTAACTGGGAGTAGTCCAGAGTTCCCATACATCGAAACACATCCAACCATTATTATAGCAGAGCCGAAGAAAAATGATGCCGTTAAACGACTAATCAGGGCGAAGAAGAATAGAAAAAAGATGGTAGACGAAACTGCAGTGGAAATTGAAACGTTTATTACAAATATTGAAGATAGTAAGGTTAGGAGAGTATTTGAGCTTCGTTTTATTGATGGACTAAAGCAAAAGGAAGTTGCAGAAGAAGTAGGATACAGTAGAAGTAGGATTTCACAGATAGTATCTGATTATTTAAAAGATTAACACAATTAACAAAAACAGTGTGCTATAATTATAATAGAACGAATAGAATCTATTGTTCTTCATACCAAGTTTTTGCAGCATCCTACATGGGTGCTGTTTTTATTTGTCATAATTTGTAGAATGTTTTGCATGTATGTGGTAGAATAAAATAAAAAAACTTGGAGGGAATAATATGGCTGGAAAAGTAATATCATTTATTAATATGAAAGGCGGCGTTGGGAAAACAACACTGAGTTTAGGCGTTGCAGATTATTTGTCTGAAATTGGTAACAAAGTATTGATTATAGATGCAGATCCGCAATTTAACACAACACAAGCTTTATTGGATGAATATAAGAAAGAAGGATATTCCGATGTAGATAGCGAAGAAAACTATTATAACAACATAATTCTTCCATCAAAAAAAACCATATTTAAGTTGTTCAGTCCTAAAATAGATATGAGTCAATCATATAGCACACCAAAAGAATTTGAACTTATTGAAAATTTAAAAGAAAACTTGGATGTAATTTGCGGAGATCTTAATTTAGTTTTGGTAAACAA
This sequence comes from Anaerostipes sp., assembly GCA_028697725.1. Classification (GTDB taxonomy): domain Bacteria; phylum Bacillota; class Clostridia; order Lachnospirales; family Lachnospiraceae; genus Anaerostipes. The sequence goes on along the minus strand of JAQVEG010000087.1, from coordinate 1,611 downwards.
TTCCAGTGATCATTCTTTTGCGAATAGAATAAGAAATTTTATATATGATAATAAATTAAAAGACATGTATGAGTATATAATTATAGATTGTCCACCTACATTAACGATATATACTGATAGTGCCTTAATAGCGTCAGATTACTATTTGATACCAAATAGAATTGATAGATATTCTATAGTTGGAATAGAATCATTACAATGTGCTGTAGAAAATTTGATTAAAGAAGAACGAATCAATTTAAAATGCCTTGGGCTCGTATATACAATGGTGAAAAGAAGTATGCCAAAAAAGCAAGAAAGAATAAAAGAAAATTTTGAAAGCAAAAAAGCAGTTGGTGATATAGATATTTTTTCTGCAACTTTTACAGAGTATAATACTGTACAATATGGTGTAAGTGGAACAATACCAACCAAATATAAAAATTCAAAAGAGGATATTCAAGCTATTTCTTTAGAAATAATAGGTAGAATTGAAGCTGATAACGAGGAGGCATCCAATGAATAAAGATTTAGTGCTGTATAGAAATGAATTAAAAAATAAAATTGTTCCAAAATATAAATTGATAGGGATAGTTAATGAAATTATATTTTCAAAGGAACTGTTTAAAAGAAATTATGAAATTGTTATTTTTCTTAATGTAGTATTTAATATTAATTATAAAAGTTATGTAATAAAATCTAGGACGATGATTGCTGCAAGGACATCTAGAATTATACATTGTGCTGAAGAACAAGAGTATGTTTCTTATAAAGAAAATTTATTAAGATATATAAATAAAGCAATACAAACATTAGATAACGATGGGGAAAAAACGGTTAAAAATTTGTTTGATGGATGGATTAATAAAAAATGAAAAAAGACATTACATATAGAGAGATTGAATGTATCAGAGAAAATATAGATGATTTTATAAATAACCTGTATAAAAATTTTCAAAGTGAAATTGATATTACGAAAGCGGATGAATCATTTTATCGTAGAATCGCTAAATACATAATATTTTGTAAAATGCTAAAAAGTTCGTTCGATTTCAAAGAAATACATATTTTTTTAGATAATGTAATATCTGATTCGTACTATATGATTTTAAGTATAATAAAAAGAGAAAAAAGATATATGTATGTTAATTTGAGATCTATTATTGAGAATAATATTAGAATGATTACACATGTTATGTGGGAGAGTACGCACGTGACAAAAGATGTTTTTGAGAAAATAAAAAATGAAAAATATAATTTGTCGAGAGAAGGATATGATTTATTAAGGAGCGAATATAGAGAAGCATGTGCATTCATACATGGAGGTAAGTTGCTTTCTCCGAATTTGTCCTATGTCTTAGCAGACTGTTTGGAAAAAGACGAAATGGTTCCCAAAGAAAGAAATAAATTGTATAAAAGAGTAGAACGTATATTGAAATTATTCAATTCGATGCTGATTACAGAGTACACAAGAATAGTTAATAATGTATTTTATCGTAGAAAGAGCGTGTTGAAATATTTAATAGGAAGCGAGATGCTGGAATTGTTGTTTAAACATTTGAAGTAATTGAGCGTACAGTATTGGAATACGTTATAAGAGGCATTCACACATCAACTGCGGTGTTGGAGACC
>JAQVEG010000086.1 GCA_028697725.1 Anaerostipes sp. | reverse complement strand
ATTCTACCAGAACAGTATAAAAAGATTACTATTGAGAAAGACTTGGAAAAGGGATTTGATTATCGAAATATAAAGATTGAAGATAATTTTGTATTATAGAAGGATTTATTAGTTACATATTATATAGGAGATGTAGATTATGAAGATTTTAGCATTAGACAGTTCAGGACTTGTTGCATCTGTTGCATTGTTAGAAGATGATACAATGGTTGCTGAGTATACAACTAATTTTAAGTTGACACATTCTCAAACACTGTTACCAATGCTGGATGAGTTGAAACAAAGAGTTCAATTAGAGTTAGAAAGCATAGATGCCATTGCAGTTGCCATGGGGCCTGGTTCATTTACTGGACTTCGGATAGGTGCTGCCACTGCAAAGGGCTTAGGACTTGCATTGAAAAAACCGTTGATACCAATTCCTTCTGTAGATGGATTGGCGTACAATTTATTTGGTGCCAAAGGAATTATATGTCCAATTATGGATGCAAGAAGAAATCAAGTGTACACAGGGCTCTATTGTTTCGAAGATGGAGAATTTATCGTGAAAAAAGAGCAGTGCGCAGTAGCAATGCAGGATATATTAGATGAATTGAAGAATCAGGACGAGAAGGTTACATTCCTTGGAGATGGTGTAAAGGTACACAAACGATTAATTCAAGAAGTGCTAGGTAATCAGGCGATTTTTGCACCAGCACATGTAAATAAACAGCGTGGAGCAGCAATTGGAGCATTGGGTGAACTTTATATGCTCAAGGGAAAAGCTGTAACAGCAGATGAATTTGAACCAGAGTATTTAAGAAAATCACAAGCAGAGCGTGAGAGAGAAGAACGCTTAAAGCATGAATAGAATAAAAGAAGTCACTGGAGATGACATCGAAGAAATTGCAAAGCTGGAAGCAGACTGCTTTTCTGATCCATGGTCCCAAAAGGGAATATGGGATGCTTATAATGGTGACTTTTATTTGATGTATAAGATAGAAGAAAAAGAAAAAATTGCAGGATACATTATAGGACGATATATTGTAGATGAAGGAGAATTGCTGCGGGTTGCTGTGAATCCAAAAGAACGTCAGTCTGGACTAGGACAGGCACTTGTACAAATGCTTCAAAATGAAATGAGCGTAAGAGGTGTAAAAGACATCTTCTTAGAGGTGAGAGAGTCCAATGAAAATGCAATTAAACTATATGAAAAGATGCAGTTTGAATGTATCGGGAAAAGAAAAAGATATTACCAGCATCCAACAGAAGATGCAGTTCTTATGAAGTGGAAGGGAAAAATATGTTAGACGTATGTTTATTAGGGACAGGGGGCATGATGCCACTGCCTTATCGGAAATTGACTGCCTGTATGACAAGATACAATGGGCATAGTCTGTTAATTGACTGTGGAGAAGGAACTCAGGTGGCAATTAAAGAAAGAGGATGGAGCGTAAAGCCGTTAGATGCCATTTGTTTTACCCATTTTCATGCAGATCATATTAGTGGGCTGCCTGGATTGCTTTTAACATTGGGAAATGCAGAACGGACAGAGCCGTTACTGATGATTGGGCCAAAAGGACTAGAGTATGTGGTTAAATCTTTGCGTGTAATAGCTCCTGATTTACCTTTTGAGATTGAATTTCTTGAATTGTCCAAGAAAGAGGAAACGATTCACATGGATGGGTATGATATTAAAGCATTTCGTGTAAAGCACAATATTACTTGTTATGGTTACAGTATGGAAATTCCAAGAGCAGGTAAGTTTGATCCAGAAAAAGCAAAGAAAAATGAAATTCCTATGAAGTATTGGAATCAATTGCAAAAAGGAATATCAATAGAAGACAATGGGACAATTCTCACAAGTGATATGATACTTGGAGAACCTAGAAAAGGAATAAAATTAACCTACTGCACAGACACCAGACCAGTTGATAGTATTTGGCAGAATGCCAAAGAGTCAGATTTATTTATTTGTGAAGGCATGTATGGAGAAGACGGAAAAGAAAAAAAGGCAAGAGAGTATAAGCATATGACCTTCTACGAGGCGGCAGAATTGGCAAAAAAAGCCGATGTAAAAGAGATGTGGTTAACCCATTATAGCCCATCACTGGTTCGAGCAGAAGAATTTATGGATAAGGTGAGAAGTATTTTCCCAAGAGCAAAAGCTGGAAAAGATGGAAAGACAGTAACACTGGATTTTATGGAAGAATAGGAGAATGACATGAAAGAACATATTAAAATACTGGCAATTGAATCTTCATGTGACGAGACAGCCGCAGCGATTGTTGAAGATGGCAGAACTGTAAAATCAAACATCATATCTTCTCAAATTGAGCTTCATAAATTATATGGTGGCGTAGTGCCAGAAATAGCATCCAGAAAACATATTGAGAAAATAAACTATGTAATAGAAGAAGCATTGAAAGAAGCGGGTGAAACTTTGGATTCCATAGATGCCATTGCAGTGACCTATGGGCCAGGACTTGTGGGCGCTTTATTAGTTGGAGTTGCCGAAGCCAAAGCAATTGCATTTGCAAAAAATAAACCTTTGGTGGGAGTCCATCATATTGAAGGGCATATTTGTGCAAATTATATCGAAAATTTAGAGTTAGAGCCACCATTTTTGTGCCTCGTTGTATCAGGAGGTCATACACACCTTGTAGATGTTCAAGGATATGGAAACTACAAAATTATTGGACGAACCAGAGACGATGCAGCGGGAGAGGCCTTTGATAAAGTTGCCAGAGCAATCGGTCTTGGGTATCCAGGTGGACCTAAAATTGAAAAACTTGCATTAGAAGGCAACAAGTATGCAATTAATTTTCCAAGAGCCAAAGTCCATGATGCACCAAATGATTTTAGTTTTAGTGGATTAAAATCATCGGTTCTAAATTATTTGAATAAATGCGAAATGAAACATGAAGAAGTCAATCGAGAGGATGTTGCAGCTTCTTTTCAAGAAGCAGTAGTTGATGTATTAAGCAGTCATGGAGTAAATGCAGCTCAAGAATTAGGCTATAAAAAGCTTGCCATTGCAGGAGGAGTTGCGTCCAATGGAGCGTTTCGCACTAAAATAGAAGAAAAATGTAAAGAAGCAGAGATTGAGTTCTATCATCCGTCTCCAATTTTTTGCACCGACAATGCAGCCATGATTGGTGCGGCTGGATACTATGAGTACATAAGTGGTACAAGAAGTGGATGGGATTTAAATGCAGTTCCAGGATTGAAAATAGGGGAACGTTAGGAGAACGTATGAAGAAAAAGATTGTGGCAGTTGTATTAGCTGCAGGAGAAGGAAAACGAATGGGCAGCAATATACCCAAACAATATATGATTATCAAATCAAAACCAATGATTTATTATGCACTAAAATCATTTCAAAATAGTCCTGTAGATGAAGTGGTTTTAGTTACAGGAAGCGATGAAATTGAATATTGCAGACAGTATATTGTAGAAAAATATCATTTTGATAAAGTGAAACATGTGGTTCCAGGTGGAAGAGAACGCTCAGAATCAGTTTACTTGGGATTAAAAGAAATAGAGAATGCAGATTATGTTTTAATTCATGATGGTGCAAGACCTATGCTTGATGCTACAATCATACAAAGATGTATTAAAAGTGTTGTTGAATATAGGGCATGTGTTGTAGGTATGCCTATAAAAGACACTGTTAAAATGGTCGATACAAATCAAATCGTAACAACAACTCCGCCAAGAAAATACTTGTGGCAGGTGCAAACACCACAATGTTTTGAATATGATCTCGTTTATGATGCATATAAACAATTAAAAGAGGAAGATAGATTTGAGCATGTTACAGATGACGGATCAGTTGTGGAGTTATATACAGATGTGAAGGTCAAAATAATTCATGGCAGCTATGATAATATAAAAGTCACAACACCGGAAGATGTTCGTATTGCGGGAAGTTTATTTAAAGCAAAAAAGCTTTTTCGCTGGTTACATGTGATGCATGATAAGCTGATTTATATACAGATGTTAATATTTAAAATGCATCATAAATAATTTTTTAAAAAAAGTCGAAAAAACTGTTGACAACAATATGTTGAATTGGTATTATATACAAGCGTCACATTTGAGACGAGCAACACGAAATATAAAGTTAAAAAAACTTAAAAAAAGTGTTGACGAGGGCATGACATTTTGGTATAATATACTGGTGTCACGAAAAAGCAACAACGACGCAAAACAATTATATATTGTATGGAGAGGTATCGAAGTGGTCATAACGAGGCGGTCTTGAAAACCGTTTGTCCGCAAGGGCGCGTGGGTTCGAATCCCACCCTCTCCGTTGTATCGAATAGATACTACAGAACGCTTGGAGAAGTACCCAAGTGGCTGAAGGGGCTCGCCTGGAAAGTGAGTAGGTCGTTAATAGCGGCGCGAGGGTTCAAATCCCTCCTTCTCCGTGGAAACTTTCTTATCAAGAAGTTCTATGAATATTGACAACTAAACAATAAGACAACCTTGAAAATTCTAAAAGATTTTCAGTTGGTTTTTCAAAAAAACCAGCAACGAACGTTCTTAAAACAAGAACAGTAATAACAAGGATAAACAAAAGCT
>JAQVEG010000048.1 GCA_028697725.1 Anaerostipes sp. | reverse complement strand
CCTTGAAAATGTTGATTTTCAAGGGGTTTTTGTTTAAAGTGGACGCTTTGCTGAGTTGCTCTTTTGAGATTTTCATCCCATCAACGTAAATATAAGATATTTTTGTGTTATCAAATGATTCCGTACAAATATCAATAGCAATTAATGTTTCATCAGTAACTAGTATTTCTGGAATTTTTTTGTTTTCAGAAGTACCACCAGCGGTTGATATATACATGGTTCCAGAACCAGTATCTTTGTAATCTCCTTATAAAATTGCGTTTGAAATCAGTTTATCAAATTCTCTGATATTAATTTTTTTGTTTAGATTAATCTTGATGTGTCCAACCATTGTCCACAATTCAACTTCTGAATTAATATCTAAAATCTTACCAGCGTTCTCTGTAGAATACATTTTTATAGATGTATATGGGAGAGAGTATGTTTCCACTTTCTTTCCCGTTATTCCTTGAGCATCTCTAACAATGATTCTCTTATTTGTGAAGATGGCAACGTCACGAATTGTTTTAAATGCATGCAGTGCTTTTTCTCCATCTATAAATGTTTCAGTTACATCGTCTGGTATATTGCATGGAGACGTGAAAGTCCATATTAGTGTGTTTTCCAATTGTCCTGCTGACATAATTTACCCTCCTTGTATTGTAAAAACAGTTAATAAATAGTATAATGTTTACAGATATGGTGAGAGAGGGGAAACTTTTGTCAATCTGTAACCGTCTAGGTGCAACTGGGCGGTTTTACTATTTAACCATTTTGTTGAGGTCATGGAGATGGTTTTTATAACTTTTCTATGTATTTCCAGTTCTGCGGAAAGCCCATAGAATCCAATATATCATCTCTTGTTAAAACTGAAAGTTTATTATACAAAATTCCGAGATTTCGATATATGTCTTTTGACATTCTTTTGATATCGTTTTTAGACAATAGTAATTTCATTGAAATAAATGCAGCAAATAAATCTCGCTTTCCACAAATATATTCACCACTGTCTGATTTTTGTATTTTAAGAGACTCGTGGTATTTAGTATCTATTATTGGTTTAGTACTCCTATAGCAATATAACCTGTTGTCATGAGCGCAAAAATTTCTTACATTTGACAAATAGTACAAACAGTTTTCTAATTCATTGTCTAAAAGATTAAAACTCTTAGATACAGATTGTCGTTCTTTTGTATTCATTAGTCGGTAGAACTTACTTATTGTTCCAAAGGTTAGAACGTTGTTTACAACCCATAACGGAACATAACCATAAGTTTTTAAATAATGCTCAATACTAGGATCTGAACTTCTAGAAGCCATCTGACTTTGTATTCCAGCAATCAAAGATGGTATCTGATTGTGTGAATTTCTAATGCTAGTATTAAAATTACTATATATGAGATAGTTCTTGTGTCCATGTTGTTCTGAGAAATAATAGGAAATAAGACTTTTTACGTGTGTTTCAATGCTTAGCAGATATTTCATAAAAATACTACGAAGACTTTTATCGAATTGATATAAAGCATGTATTTCTTTCAATGTCGTTCCTTGCTTATATTTGTCATCGTCAGAAGATGGATTTAATAAAAATAATTTATTATATCCGTTTACAAGATTATAATATCCAATTTGTGAAAGAACTTGCAATGCATAATCTTTATCGCTTGGAGAAGAGATATCAATTCCTCTGAGTTTCAATGATTGTATCAATTCATCATGAGTTCTAAAAATTTTGTCGTTTATCATAAATAATCTCCGATTTTGTACAAAAAAAGACCCGGGGCCCGAAGGTCACCCGAGTTCATTCCAAATTAATATATGCAAAAAACAAATAAGTATTCATTCCTTGTATGTTCAATATATCATTTGTAATGTTAGGTGTCAACGAGTTACTTTTAAAAATACAATATAATATACAATCATAACAAAGTAATAGCAGAGCAGAGAATTGTTCTCTGTATTGTTTCAAGACATCTCCCATCGCTATGTCCATCCTATTTCCAAATAATGTTTATTTTATTGTACAACAACAGATGAAAAAGTCAATAATTAGTACACAATTTCATAGATATGTTTTGCATATCTCTATTTTAATGGAATATAATAGTAAAAAACATCTAGGAATGAAAATGAAAAAAGTGAATTGGAAATCATTAATCATTAGTGTTGCTATTAGTTTAGGTGCAGGTATTATTTCTGCTTTGTTGACCTCAAACAGTATGGAGATCTATGAAAAACTTTACCAGCCTCCTTTAGCACCGCCGGGATGGTTGTTTCCTATTGTATGGACCATATTATTCATATTGATGGGTGTAAGTGCATATTTTGTATATGAATCTAACAAGGAGAAGGAAGAGAAGGATTCAGCTCTTTTGTTATATGGAATCCAGCTTGTTGTAAATGTAGTGTGGTCAATTTTATTTTTCCGTTTCCATGGGTATTTTTTTGCTTTTTTATGGCTTTTGCTTTTGTGGTATTTGATTTATCATACATTGAAGCGGTTCTACGACATAGAGCCAATTGCGGGATGGCTTATGGTTCCCTATCTTATGTGGGTTACATTTGCAGGTTATTTAAATCTTGTAATTGCAATCCGGGAGATGTTCTAGTTTATGGGATTTGAAAGATTCCCAGAGCAGGTGGATAATAAGTAAAAAAACAGAATCCAATTCCAAGTAGAAGGATAAGGATAAACAGGATGATTCTTTGGTATATTTTTATGGGAATGTTATGGCAGCGGAGCATAAATGCAAAGATAACACTTATGAAAAAAATAGAGATATCAATCCAAGCCAAATGAAATCCAAGAATGCCGCTATAAGTATAAAATAAAATAGGAATCAAAATAGTTCCAGGGACAATGCCAGATTCTTTTCGGTATTGCTTTCTGGAATTGTTTTTTGTCTGATATGACAGCTTATTTATTTTTGGTTTAGAAAACCAGGTTATCATACAGTAAAAGAGCATAGGAAAAAAGAGTAATTTCATATGTTCCCAGGTTGATTCATTCACAGGAGTGAAGAAACCAATTATTTTGTTAGAGCCGGACCATTCATAGATAAAGTGAGATAAAGTCCCTAAAATTGAAACAAAAATGATTCCGATGATATTTGATTTTAACCAAGAGTTTTTCATAAAAATCTCCTTTCGTATATGATATGTAGATGAAAAGGCAGCCTCCTATATTTTATGTATTTTTGTTTGCATATATACAAGAAAGCCGATATAATATCAAATAGAGAAAAATCACTAAATTTAAAATATAGTTACAGTAGGAGGAAGATAATGAGAGACGAAACAAAATGTTTACATGCAGGTTACACACCTGGCAATGGAGAGCCTAGAGTATTACCAATTGTACAAAGTACAACTTATGTATATGATTCTGCAGCAGAGATTGCAGATATTTTTGATGATCCAACCAAGGGATTATGTTATTCAAGATTTGGAAATCCAACGGTTATGGCAGTGGAAGATAAGATTGCGGCTTTAGAAGGTGGAGTTGGGGCTATGTGTACAACTTCAGGGCAGGCAGCAACATTACTTTCTATTTTGAATATTTGTACGGTGGGAGATAGTATTATTAGTACACCAACTATTTATGGTGGAACAATTAATTTATTTTCATTTACGTTAAAGAAATTAGGAATTGAATGTATTTATGTAGAGAATGATGCTACGGAAGAAGAGATTAAGGCAGCATTTAAGGAGAATACAAAACTTGTATTTGGTGAAACAATTGCCAATCCTGCATTAAAAGTATTTGATATTGAAAAGTTTGCGAACATTGCACATGATATGAAGGTACCTTTAATTGTAGATAATACTTTTGCTACTCCTATTTTATGTAAACCCTTTGAATTTGGGGCTGATATTGTAATCCATTCAACAAGTAAGTATATGGATGGTCATGCAGTGCAAATTGGTGGAGTCATTGTTGACAGTGGAAAGTTTGACTGGACCAATGGAAATTTTCCAGAATTAACAGAGCCAGATGAGTCTTATCATGGAATTTCTTATACAGAAACATATGGAAATATGGCTTATATTATTAAGGCTAGAATGCAGTTAATGAGAGACTTTGGAGTTTACCCGGCGGCACATTCAGCATTCTTGTTGAATATGGGATTAGAGACACTTCCAGTTCGTATGAAGCAATACTGTGAGAATGCAATGACAGTTGCAAAGTATTTAGAAGAATCAGTGGCAGTGGAAAGTGTATCATATCCAGGATTGCCATCGGATAAAGATTATGAACTTGCTCAAAAGTATTTAAAGGGATGTAGTGGAGTTATCTCATTTGTTATTAAGGGCGGAAGAGAGGCAGCAGCTAAGTTTATGGATTCATTGAATTTAGCATCCAATGAGGTTCATGTTGCAGATATTAGAACTTGTGTCCTTCATCCAGCAAGTGAAACACATAGACAATTAACAGATGAACAGTTAGTTGCAGCTGGAATTGATGGTGGTATGGTTCGCTTTTCTGTAGGCCTTGAAAATATTGATGACATCCTAGAAGATCTTGGAAATGCACTAAAAATGGCAATGAAATAAAATTGTGAAATTATTTATAAAATACGCATAGAACATACAAATTATGCTATAATAAGGAGAGAAATAAAGGGGGAAGAAGGTGCGCGTATGGAAGAAAGAATGAAGCAGTTAAGAGACTATGGGGCTGATGTTGATGGAGCATTAGAACGTTTTGTAGATGATACTGAATTATATATTCAATGTTTAGAAGCTTTTGATGAAGAAGAAGCTTTTGGATTGCTAGGGAAAGCAATCGAAGAAAAAGAATATGAAGAAGCATTTAATCAGGCGCATACATTAAAAGGAGTAGCAGGGAATCTTGGATTGACACCACTGTTTGATATGATTTGTGACATTGTGGAGCCGCTGAGATCTAAGGACTACAGTGACTTGGACAAGAAGTACAAAGATGTTATGGATGCAAAGGAAGTCGTGTCAAACTTATTAAAGTAAGATTAAAAGAAGAGAGATGAGGATCTCTCTTCTTTTTTAAAGGAGTATTATGGAAGATATGGTTACATTTTGGGAGAAGATTCCCTTAGAGAAAGTAATAAAAGCTGTAATTAGCAATCCAAAGTCAAAGGAATTACCTTATGATAAGATTAACATTATAGCAAAGTGTGATGGATATCAGGTGGAGCAGTATACAGCAAAGCAGGTATTCCATGAAAATATTGATGGTAAAAGATTAAAAGAATATATGGAAAGTAGATTAGAGGATGGATATGGGCAGCTGAATGTATGGGACGATGCATTTGAATATAGTATTCGTGTTTCTAAAAAAGGAAAGATATTATTTAAAAGAAATGAGTGTAAACAGAAGGTAAAGGTAGAAAAGAATCATAATCGTAAGAAGCAGTATTTGTTAGAGGAAGGAACCTTGATTGAACCCTTAATTGATATGGGCATTTTTACAAAAGAAGGTAAGATTGTGGTTTCTATGTATGATAAATACAAACAGATTAATAAGTTTATTGAAATTATCGACCAAAGTGTCAGTAAATCTGGATTAGAAGAATTTCATATTATTGATTTTGGATGTGGAAAGTCATATTTAACATTTATTGTGTATTACTATTTTACAGAAATTAAAAAAAAAACAGTACATATGGTAGGACTTGATTTAAAGGAAGATGTCATTGGAAAATGTAATCAGGCAGCGAAGAAGTATGGTTACGATAATTTGGAATTTCAGGTAGGAGATATTGATGGATACAAGACCAAGATGCCAGTAGATATGGTGATTTCCCTTCATGCCTGTGATACAGCAACCGATTATGCATTGTATAACGCAATTAAATGGGATGCAAAGATGATTTTTTCGGTTCCATGCTGTCAGCATGAATTATGTGCCCAGATGGAAAGTGAAGAATATGGGATTCTTGGACGATATGGAATTATCAAAGAAAGATGTGCGGCATTATTTACGGATGCCATTCGAGGAAATCTATTAGAGGCAAATGGATACAAGACTCAGTTGTTGGAGTTTGTGGACTTATCTCATACGCCGAAAAATATTTTAATTCGTGCATCAAAAGCGAATATTACAAAAAAACATAAACAGAAAATGATGCAGGAGGTGGAAAATCTATGTGAAGAATTTCATTTAGAGCCAACTCTACTGCGATTGCTAAATGAGGATTGAGATGAACGAGACAAATATCTTAAAAAGAATTGGGTACTACATGAACCCAGCTAGAATTGATAAAAAAATGGTAAAACTGTGGACTTTTTGGATTATATTTCATGTGATTTTATTTATGATTCCAAGAAGTGTGACAGAGGGAAGTATTATAATACTTGTACCCCTTGCGGGACTTTTTGTGTATGCACTGGTAACAAAAGATGTGATGCAAAGTCTTCTTATGGGTACATTTTCTATGTATATCTTATGGTATAAATTTGGTATGATAGGCGGTTTTTTTGGAGATTTAATGGTAAGCCTGAAAGATGAAGAAAATATCCAAATGTATATGTCCTTTTTCTTGTGTGGGGGAATCATTATTGCATTAAAAAGAAGTGGAAGTACAAGAAGTTTCACTCGTTTTGTCATGGAGAAATTCGGACACAGTGAGAAGCTAATTCTTGCATCTTCTGGAATTTATGCTGGTCTTATGTCTGTGGATGATTATGTTTCTGCACTAACTGCAGGAGCATCATTTTCGCCACTGATTGATGCAATAAAAAAACCGAGACTTGCTATGGCATTTGTAATCCGAACATTTAGTATCTGTATATCGGAAATGCTGCCATTTGGAGCTTGGGGTTATTTTGTTATTTTCCAGATTGCATCGGCAAAAAGTGTGTCAGGACGAGGAGAAGCAACGCAAATCTTTATGCAGTCAATACCGTTCATGTTCTATGCTATTGTTGCCTGTATTATCGCATTTTTATTTGCTATTGGAGTCTTTCCTAAGATTGGACCGATGAAAAAAGCATATGAGATGGCTCAGCGTGGGGAACAGATGGGAGCCTTAACAGATGGTTCGGAGGATGAAGAAGATGATTTTGATGAAGAAGATGAGAGAAAACAAAATGTAAGTGCATGGAATTTAATTATACCTATGATTGTGATTGTTGCAGCGTTAATTGCTACGGGACTTGACTGTTTCTTAGCTTTTGGAATTGCGGCAATTGCCACAGGAGTGCTTTATGTACTACAAGGAATATTTACCATTGGAGAATATGTACAGTGTATTGTAGATGGATTTGTAGATATGATGGATATGGTTATGATTTTGATGCTAGGTTATACCATGCAGGAAGTAATGTATACTATGGGAATGGAAGTCTTCGTAAATACTGTTTGTAACGCAATTCCTATTGTGGCACTGCTTCCAGTGATTATATTTGTATTTTTCAGTTGTTCTGAATATTTGTATAGTTTAAATTATACCTTGTATCAAATTGCAATTCCTGTTTTGATGGTAGTTCTTCCAAAGGTAGGTGCCAATGTGCCACTTTGTCTTGGAGCATTGATTTCAGCAGGACTCTTCGGTGCCAATGCCTGTGTTGTCTCAGATTTGGGGATTATTTCTGCAAGAGCATGTCGGGTAAAAGTATATGAGCAGTACACAACATCACAGCCATATTTTATTATTGCGGCAGTGATTACAGCGGTGTTATATCTTGTGGCAGGAATTACATTGCCGTAAAGATATAAGATAAAAACACAACATATTGACATTGAAATGAAATGGAAGTACAATATATAGACAACGACAAAAATAGCTTATAGCTAAAACGTATAAATATAGAGTATAAGGAGAGATGAGAATGAAAGTAATTAAAAGAAACGGAGAGGAAGTTTTATTTGATGTTGGCAAGATTGTCAATGCAATTAAAGCTGCCAACAACGAAGTAGAGCCAATTTACAGTTTGAATGAATATCAGATTAAAGCAGTTGCAGATTCTATTTATAAAAAAATTGAGAATATTCCATATATAGCACATGTAGAGGATATTCAGGATATGGTTGAAACTGGAATTATGGAGATGCGTGGATACGAAGTTGCACAAAAGTATGTTCGTTATCGTTATAAGAGAGAACTAAAAAGAAAGTCCAATACAACGGACAATGGAATTTTATCTTTGATTGAGCAGTTGAATGAAGATATTAAACAGGAGAATTCTAATAAGAATCCAGAGATTAACTCCACACAAAGAGATTATATGGCAGGAGAGGTCAGCAAGGATTTAACCAGACGTATTTTACTTCCAGAGGAGATTACAAAGGCACATGAAGAGGGAATTATTCATTTTCATGATGCAGATTATTTTGCGCAAAAGGAACATAATTGTGATTTGATTAATCTTGAAGATATGCTGCAAAATGGAACAGTAATTAGTGATACTCTAATCGAAAAACCACACAGCTTTTTTACTGCATGTAATGTTACGACTCAGATTGTTGCACAAGTTGCAAGTAATCAATATGGAGGACAGACATTTACACTTTCTCATCTTGCACCATTTGTTGATATTAGTAGAAAAAAACTCCATCAGACAATTGTAGAAGAAAGAACAGCATGTGGAGAATCTTTAGATGATGAGATTATAAAAAAACTTGTGGAGAAGCGTTTAAAAACAGAAATTAAAAATGGAATTCAAACAATTCAGTATCAATTAATTACACTTATGACATGTAATGGACAAGCACCATTTGTTACCATGTTCATGTATTTAGATGAAGTGGAAGATGGTCAGACAAGGGATGACCTTGCCATGATTATTGAAGAAGTATTAGTTCAACGTATGCAGGGAGTTAAGAATGAAAAGGGAATCTGGATTACGCCAGCATTTCCAAAACTTGTATATGCACTGGATGATGATAATGTAAATGAAGATTCTAAATACTGGTACTTAACAGAGCTTGCGGCAAAGTGTACAGCAAAGAGAATGGTTCCAGACTATATTTCTGCAAAGGTTATGAGAGAACTTAAAAATGGAGATGTGTACCCTTGTATGGGATGCCGTTCATTCCCAACATCAGAAGATAGCCAGAGAAATCCAGATGGAAGTCGTAAGTATTATGGAAGATTTAACCAAGGTGTTGTTACCATTAACTTAGTTGATGTTGCCTGCTCTTCCAAAGGAGATATGGAAAAGTTCTGGGAGATTTACGAAGAACGATTAGAACTTTGTCATAGAGCCTTAAGATGTCGTCATGAGAGACTTCTAGGAACAAGATCTGATGTAGCACCAATTCTTTGGCAGCATGGGGCTCTTGCAAGATTGAAAAAAGGAGAGAAGATTGACAAGCTGTTATTTGACGGATATTCAACAATCTCTCTTGGATATGCAGGACTTTATGAGATGTGTGTTCGTATGACAGGAAAAAGTCATACAACACCAGAAGGCAGAAAGTTTGCCATTGAGGTAATGGAAAAATTAAATGATAAATGTGTCCAATGGAAAGCAGAAGAGAATATTAGCTATTCTGTCTATGGAACCCCAATGGAATCCACAACTTATAAATTTGCAAAATGCCTTCAAAAGAGATTTGGAATGATTCCTGGAGTGACAGATAAAAACTACATTACAAATAGTTATCACGTTCATGTAACAGAGAAAATTGATGCATTTAGTAAGTTACAGTTTGAGTCAGAATTCCAAAAACTTTCTCCAGGTGGAGCAATCAGTTATGTGGAAGTTCCAAATTTACAAAATAATACAGAAGCTGTTTTACAGGTAATGAAATTTATCTACAATAATATTGTATATGCTGAACTTAATACAAAGAGTGATTATTGTGAAGATTGTGGATATGATGGAGAAATTAAGATTATTTCCGATGATGAAGGAAAATTAATCTGGGAATGCCCAAACTGTGGAAATCGAAATCAGGATAACCTTTTTGTTGCAAGAAGAACCTGTGGATATATTGGAACCCAGTTCTGGAATCAAGGAAGAACCCAGGAAATTAAAGAGAGAGTCCTTCATTTATCAACAGAAGCTCTCTAAAGGCACATGATAAGGAGGAATCTTATGCATGTAGGACAAATATTAAAAGCGGATTGTGCCAATGGAACTGGAATTCGGCTCAGTGTTTTTGTATCAGGCTGTACCAATCAGTGTAAAGGATGTTTTCAGCAAGAAACATGGGATTTTGAATATGGAAAACTTTATGATGAAGCTATGGAGAGTTTTATTGTAGAGGAATTGAAAAAACCATTTTATGATGGAATCACTATATTAGGCGGAGAGCCATTTGAGATGAGTAACCAAAAAGAATTAGTGAAACTAATTTCAAAAATCAAAAAAATACTTCCTGAAAAAAATATCTGGATGTTTACTGGATTTACCTATGAGAAAGATTTAACTAAGGGTGGATGCCGATATTCAGAAGTTACGGATTATATTTTAGATCAGATTGATATTTTGGTAGATGGGCGATATGAAGAAGAGCAGAAGAATATACGACTTAATTTTAGAGGATCTGAGAATCAGCGTATTATTGATATGAAAAAGACAAGAGAAGGTGGAGAAACAATTCTTTCACCATTGAATAATTAGAAAAAGCAAAATCTTTATAAATTCAAAAGAATTTCATCACAATTTAGACACAAAAAAGAGTTATATTATATACATAGCAAGGAAACAAGCTATGAATGTTATAAACCCCTTATAACAAAAACTTTTTCAATTTTCTCAAGCCAGGCAGACTGCGAAAGCAATTTGCCTGGCCCTTCTCATTTTATCAAACAAATTCCCCAAATTAGTAGAAAGTGTTTACTTATGGCAGTATAATAGGAAATAGTATAGTTGCGCGAAACAAAGCAAAAAGGAGATATACATGAAATATGCATATGGAGTTGATGTAGGTGGAACAAGTATTAAGATTGGTTTTTTCACAGAAGATGGGAAATTAGAATTATCATGGGAAGTACCCACGAGAATTGACAATGGCGGAGAATCAATTGTTAGTGATATTATGACTTCTATTGAAAATCATTTGTCAAAAGAGAAAAGGGCAAAAGAGGATATTGTTGGAATTGGTGTAGGTCTTCCAGGACCCATTGAAAATAAAGCAATTGTCAATGGCTGTGTAAATCTTGGCTGGGGACGAAAAAATATTAAAAAAGAAATGGAAGAACTTTCTACATTTAAAGTGTATGTGGAAAATGATGCGAATATAGCAGCCTTGGGTGAAGTATGGCAAGGTGGTGGAAAAGGATATGAGAATTCTATTATGGTAACCCTTGGAACTGGGGTTGGCGGAGGAATTATTATCGATGGAAAGATATATGGTGGATATGCAGGAGCAGCAGGAGAGATAGGCCATATAACAGTGAATGATAAAGAAACTGAAGTCTGTGGATGTGGAAAAAAAGGCTGTTTGGAACAATATGTATCAGCAAATGGAATTCTCCGAATGACGAAAAAGTATTTAAAGGAACATTCTGAAGTAAAAACAAAATTGTTACAGGAAGAAGAATTGTCGACAAAAACTATTTTTGATGAAGCAAAGGCAGGAGATAAGGTTGCCTTACTTCAGATAGAAGAAGCAGGAAAAAGGATTGGGAAAGCATTGGCTACTATAACGTGTGTTTTAAATCCAGAAGTTATTATTATTGGTGGAGGAGTATCAAAAGCGGGACAGGTTTTAACAGATGTTATCAAAAAGTATTATAAACATTATGCGTTCCATGCATCAAAAGATATACCAATTTGTCTTGCATTATTAGATAACAAAGCAGGAATGTATGGAGCAGCAAAACTGGTTTTTGATGCATAGAACGACTTGGAAATGGATACAACTAAAAAAAACACCTACGGAGGACTATTGTGAAAATTGAGAAGCAATTAAGAAAGTACATTATGCCAAATGTATTTGCTATGTTAGGAACCTCCTGTTATATTCTTGCGGATACTTTTTTTATATCTGTCGCTCAGGGGGCAGATGGGATTACGGCATTGAATTTGATTCTTCCTATCTATGGTCTAATCTTTGCGGTGGGAGCCATGATCGGAGTAGGGGCAGCAACCCGCTATGCACTGCATAAAGCATTAGATAAAAAAGACAGCAATCTTTATTTCTCCAACGCCATTATATGGGATTTGATTGTAAGTTTGATTTTTGTGGGACTTGGAATCTTTTGCCCAGACTTGGTTTTAAAAGCAATGGGTGCAGATGCAAGAATATTAGAAATCGGAACTATTTATTTAAGAATTGCATTGTGCTTTGCACCATGTTTTATCTTAAACTTTGTATTTACATCTTTTGTTAGAAATGATGGTTCACCGAAAATCGCAATGGCAGCAACACTTTTATCTAGTTTGTTTAATATATTATTTGATTATGTTTTAATGTTTCCGCTGAAATTGGGAATGACAGGAGCAGCCCTTGCAACAGGATTATCTCCAATCTTAAGTATGGCAATTTGCATGACACACTATTTGTCAAAGCGTAACACCATTAGATTTTGTATGATGATACCATCCATTAGAATGCTCCTTGATTCTTGTAAGCTTGGAATTGTAGCGTTTGTTGGAGAATTGGCAAGTGGAATTACAACCTTAGCATTTAATTATCTTTTGTTAGGGCTGGCAGGGAATATTGCAGTGGCAGCTTACGGTGTAATTGCAAATCTTGCTCTGGTGGGGACTGCAATTTTTAATGGAGTTTCTCAGGGACTTCAGCCCTTAGCCAGCGAGGCCTATGGTCGCCGAGATAAGGAGGCACAAGAGAGAATCTATAAGCATTCATTGTTAATTGGATTTATTTTAGCACTGATTTTGGTTGTTATTGTGTGGTTCCAGGCAGAAAATTGTGTGAAGATTTTTAATAGTGAGAATTCAAAAGTAATGAGAGAGTATGGAGTTTTTGGAATACGAATTTACTTTCTTGGATTTTTTCTGGCATCGGTAAATATTATTCGTGCAGGATTTTTAAGTGCCACAGGATGTGCATCGAAATCTGCAATGATTGCAGTAATGCGAGGAATTGTGGTGATTGTACTTTTTGCATTTATATTTTCAAGATTTTTTGGAATGACTGGAGTGTGGATAGCATATCCTGCAACGGAATTTTTCACACTGCTTCTTACCAGTAGAAAGCCAAAAACTTGACAAGTAATTATTTTTTAAATATACTCATATTCAGGGAATGAATGTCTCCCGTAGATATAATCTTAAACCGCTTATGATAGCTGATGACTTCTGCATTTATTTTACGCAGAAGTTGTCAGCTTTTTTTTGATTTAGAGAAGAGAGGATAAAAATATGTTAATTAGTATTGCGCTTATGATGGTGTTTGGAATGATGCTTGGGTGGATCTGTAAGAAAATAAGATTTCCAAGTCTCTTTGGTATGATTGTTACAGGTATGATTCTTGGACCACATATTTTAAATTTTATTGACCCATCTATTTTGAATGTTTCATCAGAACTTCGGAGAATTGCATTGATTATTATTTTGATACGAGCAGGATTATCTCTTGATGTTACTGATTTAAAAAAGGTGGGAAGACCAGCTGTTCTTATGTGTTTTGTACCTGCGTGTTTTGAGATGGCAGGGATGGTACTTCTTGCACCGTTGTTGCTAGGGATATCAAGGTTAGATGCTGCGATTTTAGGAGCTGTTGTGGCAGCCGTATCTCCAGCTGTGATTGTACCTAAAATGCTAAAACTAATGAATGAAGAATATGGAACGAAGCAGGCAATTCCTCAGCTTATTTTAGCGGGAGCATCAGTAGATGATGTGTTTGTCATTGTTATGTTCTCTACATTTACTGGATTAGCTCAGGGAAACCAGATTTCTCTTAGAAATTTTGTGAATATTCCTGTTTCTATTATAGTGGGAATTTTCATAGGTTTTTGTGTCGGATTTATGTTAGCTAGATATTTTGAGAAAGTTCATATTAGAGATACTGCCAAAGTGATTATTTTATTATCAATTTCATTTTTTATGGTTACCTTTGAAGATGCGTATGGGAAAATCATACCATTTGCGTCTTTGATTGCTGTCATGTGTATGGGAATATCGTTGCAGAGAAATCGTGAAGTTGTCGCCGTAAGATTATCTCTTAAGTTTAATAAATTGTGGGTTATGGCCGAAATTATGTTGTTTGTTCTTGTGGGAGCTACAGTGGATTTGAATAATGTAAAGGGGGTAGGTGTCTCGGCGGTTCTGTTACTCTTTACAGTTCTAATCTTTAGAATGGCAGGTGTCATTGTCTGTCTCATTGGAACAAAATTGAACACGAAAGAAAGAGTATTCTGTATGCTTGCATATACACCGAAAGCAACAGTACAGGCTGCAATTGGTGGTTTGCCACTGGCCATGGGACTTTCTTGTGGTAATATAGTATTAACAGTGTCAGTTCTTGCAATTTTAATTACAGCACCACTTGGTGCATTTGTCATAGACTTGACATACAAAAAGTTTTTGCAACATACATAAAGAAGATAAAAAAATGAGACTTCTCCATTTACCTATATTAAGTCATTGAATTATGGGGATATTGATACTTATTTCAAGCATAAAAAGCAATTTCGAGCAAAAAACCGAATGCAATTTGATATTTCGCCCGAAATGATGTATACTTTGAGCAAGACGAGAAATTCTAATTTCAAAGGAGATGTTTTATGAAATCTAGTGAACAATGTGCAATTGAATGGAATGTATCTAAACGTACGATTAACGATTTATGCAATAAAGGTAAAATTCCAGGTGCTATTAAAGAGGGAAGAAAGTGGATCATTCCGGATGATGCAGTAAGACCTTCTGATGGGAGGGTATCTTCCGGTAAATATACAAAAAAGAAGGTTTTAGAAACTAAATCATTACCAATTGGAATTTCTGATTATATCAGAGCACAGGCGGATTATTACTATGTAGATAAGACGATGTTGATTAAGGAATTTCTTGATCAGAAACCATTGGTTTCCTTATTTACAAGACCGAGACGTTTTGGAAAGACATTGAATATGGATATGCTTAGAGTCTTTTTTGAAATATCTGAAGAGGACACAAGCAAGTATTTCGAGGATAAAGCAATCTGGAGATGCGGAGAACAATATAGAGAGCAGCAAGGAAAGTATCCAGCAGTGTTTTTAACCTTCAAGGATGTGAAGTTCGATTCATGGAAGGCAACTCTTGATAAGATTAGAGATCTTCTTCAAGAGGAGTTCGGAAGACACCAGGAACTTGCTAACAGCGAAAAACTTGCAGAGTATGAAAAGGTATATTTTGACAAGATTGTTAATGGTGAAGCATCAGAGGTTGATTTGACTTCATCCTTAGCGAAACTGTCCCAGATGCTTACAAAGCATTATGGTAAGGCTCCAATCATAATTATTGATGAATATGATACGCCAATTCAGGAAGGATATTCCAAGGATTTCTATGATGAAATAATTGGCTTTATGAGGAATTTCTTTTCAGGAGCATTTAAGGATAATAAAAATCTCACGTATGGCTTCTTGACGGGTATTCTTCGAATAGCTCAGGAGAGCATCTTTAGTGGATTGAATAATCTGACAGTGAATTCTGTGATGGATGAAGATTATGATCAGTTCTTTGGATTCACAGCTTCAGAAGTCAGAGAGATGCTAGAGTATTATGGTGTCCAGAATAAAGAAGAGGAACTTAGAAATTGGTATGATGGATATTTATTTGGTCGCACAGAAATCTATAACCCTTGGTCAGTAATTAACTATATTTCAAAGAGATGCATACCTCAGGCTTATTGGGTAAATACCGGAAAGAATGAAATTCTGGAAGATGTTCTTAAGGTAGCGACGGATGATATAACAGAAAGGCTTTATTCTTTGCTACAGGGAGAAAGAGTAATTGCCAGAATTGACCAGAATGTTGTTTACAGATCGCTGTCAGAGGATCCGGAAAATATTTACAGTCTTCTATTGGTAGCTGGATATTTGAAAACACCAAAGAAGGAATTACAAGCAGATGGTTCTTATCTGTGTGAAGTATCTATTCCGAACAGAGAGATTGCTGCAGTATATAAGAGCGAGATTTTATCACACTTGTTACAGATTGGGGCTATTACAAGAACTACAGCAAATAAGATTGCAGAAAGCCTATATGCAAATGATTATAAGAAACTTCAGAAAGCTATTGCAGAATATATGGATAAATCTATCAGTTTTTATGATGCTGGAGCAGAGGTTTTCTATCATGGATTAGTTCTTGGGTTAATTGCTTTGATGGATAATCAGTACAAGATTAAATCAAACAGAGAATCCGGAGATGGACGATATGATATCAGTCTAATTCCAAGAGAAAATAGATATCCGGGGATTATCATGGAGCTTAAGTGGAAAAAGGATTTGAATGAAGCGTCGCTTGCAGAGCTTGCCGATGAAGCATTGGCTCAGATTGATAAGATGAGGTATGATGCTGAAATGAGTGAAGAGGGCATCCAAAAGATATTAAAAATTGGAATCGCATTTTCTGGAAAGAAAGTAGTAACAAGAGGAATATTATGAATAAAAAATAGGCAATCGTATAAAGGGTGCATGTGAAAAATGGAGAAAGACGCATAAAACCTAGAAAAATGAGAAAATCGGAGATAAGAATTACATGATTAAAGTACTTTTCTGTTGCCACGGCAATATTTGTAGATCAACCATGGCTCAATATGTTTTTCAGGATATAATCAACAAAGAGGGTCTTACAGATGAGTTTTATATTAATTCAGCAGGAACTAGTCGTGAAGAAATTGGAAATGGAGTTCACTATGGAACTCGAAGAAAATTAAAGCAGCTTGGAATCTCATGTGGGAATCATAAAGCAGTTCAAATGACACAAAAGGATTATGAAGAATATGATTACCTTATTGGAATGGAAAAGGTAAATCTTCGGAATATGCGACGAATTGCAGGAGGAGACGAAGACGGAAAGCTCCATTTATTGTTAGAATTCTCAGATAATATACGAGATATTGCAGATCCATGGTATACAGGAAATTTTGACCAGACCTACGAAGATGTAAAAGAAGGGTGCGAGAAATTTTTAAAATATATTTTAAGGAATAGATAACTATAGAATCTATAACTATAATATGATATCATTGTATGTGTAGAGATACAAAACATATGAGAAACAATTAAGGGGAAATATGGCAGGATTACGCAAGTTATTGGTAGTTGATGATATGAAGATTAATCGAGACATATTAGCAAAGATTCTATCTGAGGACTACATTATATTAGAGGCAGAGAATGGGAAAGAAGCTCTGAGAATTTTAGAGGAGAAACAGGAAGAGATTTCTGCAGTTCTCCTTGATTTAGTGATGCCTATTATGGATGGATATACATTCTTAAGAAAAAGGCGGGACAGTGATTTGCTTGCGAATATTCCGGTGATTGTTATGACTCAGGAGGATAAGGAGAAGAGTGAAATCGAGGCACTGAAAGAAGGTGCCAATGATTTTTTGACGAAACCATATAATACTGCAGTTATTAAGCATCGTCTGAAAAATATCATTCGATTACGAGAGACGGCAGCTTATGTCAATGCAGTGGAATGGGATTCACTTACTCACGTATATAGTAAAGAGGCTTTTTATACAAGAGCTAAACAAATGCTACAGAGAAAACCAAATCAAGAATATGCATTTGTTTGTATGGATATTGCAGATTTTAAATTAGTAAATGATTTATATGGAGAAGCAGAAGGTGATAAACTTCTAAAGTATGTAGCAAGATTACTTAATGAAGTGTTTGCACCAGTAGGAAGTACAGTAGGAAGATTGAATGGGGATACCTTCTTGATTCTTGTGCCAAATGCAAACGATAAGATAGAGGAATTAACGGTTCAATATGTAAAAAAATTAAGAGAATATCCAATTAATATGGATTTGAATGCACAATTTGGAGTGTATATTAAGGAAGATTTAGAGCTTACAGTGAGAGCTATGTGTGATTATGCTAAAATTTCAATTCGAAAGATTAAGAATAAATATAATCATACACTTACATATTTTAATAAGGAGATTCACGAACGGTTGTTGGAAGAACAAACGTTGGCCCATGAGATGAGGGATGCACTTCATAAAGGTCAATTTGAAATGTTACTGCAGCCTAAGTTTGACCTGCAGACAGAAGAAATTGTTGGAGCAGAATCTTTGGTTCGATGGAATCATCCAGATAGAGGAGTGTTATTTCCTTCTACATTTATTCCATTGTTTGAAAAGAACGGATTTATCACGAATCTTGACATATATGTATGGGAAGAAGCCTGTAAGAAAATTCGAGGGTGGATTGATGCAGGAAATCAACCGATTCCAATTTCAGTTAATGTTTCTAGGGCAGATATTTATAAACCAAGGCTTCCACAAATTATTATGGGGCTTATAGATAAGTATGAGATTAGCACATCCTGGTTACATCTTGAGATTACAGAGACGGCGTATACCATTCATCCAAAGCAGTTAATTGATGTTGTCGTTGAACTTAAGGAATTAGGATTTCATATTGAGATGGATGATTTTGGTACTGGATATTCCTCTCTTAATATGTTAAATGAAATTCCAGTAGATACAATTAAGCTGGATATGGGATTTTTAAAAAATAACGATGTGAACAATCATACAGGAAATATTATTAATTTTGTTATTACTTTGGCAAAATGGTTAGAAGTCTCTGTTGTTGCAGAAGGTGTGGAGACAAAAGAACAGTTCTTATTTTTAAAAAGTATGAGTTGTGCTTATGGACAGGGCTATTATTTTTCAAGACCATTGCAGGAAAAGGATTTTGAGCATCTTATGAAGAAAGCAAAGATATTAAAGTTCTCTAATACTGGATTTCAATCAGAACAAATTGTTCAAAAAGAAGAAATTTGGATTCCAGATTCAGATTTTAATATGTTTTTTAATGCATATCCGGGAGCACTTGCACTTTGCGAATATGAGAATGGGCATTTGAACTTAATTCGTGGAAATGAAAATTTGTATCGACAGATTAATTCCACAGCATTTCGAGAGAGTGTAGACTTATTTCCAATGATTCATAAAGAAGATCAAAAAAGAGTTCACAGGGAGATAGAACGCATGATAGAACAACCAAGTGAGTTAAACCTTGTGGCTCGTTTTAAGAGTAATTTTTTGAATAAGGAATACGAGAATGTTCAATTGCGCATGAAATTACTAAGCAAAAATAAGGCAAGAGCGGTACTTTTCCTAAATGTTGAAATGTCACAAAAATCGTAAAACCTAATCGACAAAATGTGAAGTTTAATTTTCTGACAATTGTGGAAAACTTTCTGAAAAATCGAAAAAAACAATTTTGTGGATAACGTTGTGGATAAACTATTCCCCACAAGGAATTGAATTTGAAAATTGCTGGTTTAGGAAAAAATATTAGATAAAATATTTAGAATTACTAGCGTCTTTTATTTAAATAATCTGAAAAAATCAATGAAAAACAAGAACAAGGCCGTGGTTTTACAAATCACAAATTTGTTCTTTTTTTTAACCAAAATCCCAAAAAAAGGGCTTTATAAGGTAAAAAGTGGGTGGAGAGTGCCAAAAAAATGATTTATCTGACAATTCGACTGAATTGGCAACATATTCAATTTAATTAGAATGCAAGAAGAAAATACCGATTTGTTGTATATGCATAAAGAAATTTAATACAAGAGAAAATAAAAAAAATACTAAAAAAAAACAAGCGAAGTTATCCACATTTAAAAATGGCTTATCTTCGTGAGTGTGGACTTATACACGGAGTTATCCACATTATCCACAGGTTGTGGACATTTAAAAATTCGACAAAAGGGAAACATTTGTTTTGTGCATTTTTTATAAAAATAAGTGGTTACATGAAATCTAGTATATGATATAATAATAATACATTAAAAAGTAAAGGAGTTGGAAGCCATGAATTTCATTATTAGCGGTAAGAACCTTGATGTAACAGAGGGAATAAAGGCAGCAATCGAGGAGAAGTTAGGACGACTCGACAAGTACTTATCAGATGACATTGATG
Organism: Anaerostipes sp.; assembly: GCA_028697725.1. GTDB lineage: Bacteria > Bacillota > Clostridia > Lachnospirales > Lachnospiraceae > Anaerostipes. The sequence continues at coordinate 633 of JAQVEG010000048.1, read as the reverse complement.
TCAGTGTTACTCTAAGTGTTCAAAAAGAAAGACAAAAGATTGAAGTAACAATTCCTATGAAGGGGCACATAATACGTGCAGAGCAGGACAGTGCGGATATGTACGTATCCATTGACCTAGTTGTTGATATTATTGAAAGACAAATCAGAAGATACAAAACTAGATTAATGAACAGAACTCATGAAGGAACAGGTCTTAAACAAGAGTTTATGGACTTAGAAGAATCTTATGAAGAGGATGAGATTCGAGTAATTCGAAGCAAAAAGTTTGCAATTAAACCAATGGACGTTGAAGAAGCATGTATTCAGATGGAGTTATTAGGACATAGTTTCTTTGTATTCCGTAACTCAGATACATTTGAAGTCAACGTTGTATATAAGAGAAAGGGAAATACATTCGGATTAATAGAACCTGAATTTTAAAAACAGGTTGCAGTGCAGCCTCAAATAAAAACAAGCCCTGGCAAGTCGAAAGATTTGCCAGGGCTTGTTTTTATTTGAGGCTATAGGGCGACCGCCCGAAAGCAAGTAAGCATTTGCTTACTTGCCTGCAACCGAAAAGTATAGAGAAGTGTAGCCGAAGGCAAGTCGAAAGATTTGCCAGGGCTTGTTTTTATTTGAGGCTATAGGGCGA
>JAQVEG010000047.1:9020-21052 GCA_028697725.1 Anaerostipes sp. | reverse complement strand
CGTGAAAACATTTCCCGATATGCTCCTGGAGCCAGACCAATAAAACGACTAAAATAATTTGTAAAATGACTTTGATCTGAAAATCCAGTCTGTAATGCTGCTTCTATGGTTGAAACACCTTGCTCCAACAAATTTTTTGCTTCTCCAATTCTAATGTTTTCAAGATAATTATAAGGTGTAACCCCTTTTGATTTTGTAAAAGCACGAAGAAGTGTTGACTTACTAAGACAAGCCACTTGGCAAATCTGATCCAAATAAATACGTTCTGCAAAATGTTGCTTCATAAATTCACATGCCTTTTCAATTTCATCTCTACACTCTGGAATACATTTTTCAAATGGCTGACCATATCTTTGAATTAACAATGTAAGGAGAAGAAACAAATTCTCCTCCTTGCCAAATTCATTAGAACCTTTCATTATCATTTTATGTAAAGGATGAAGAAAACAATTAATTTCATCATCAGAAATGACTGTTTGGGTAAAGCCAGGAAGACTTCTTGTTCCTGTTACTTCCTCTGTCAAATCCAGCATAACTTCTTTGGAAATATTAAGTCCTCGATAATCAAGAGTTCCCTGGTCCCTTTGCACACAAGTATGATTATCCCCAGGATTAAATAATACAACATCACCCTTTTGTATCATATATTCTTTATTTTTGCAGGAAAGATAACGTTTTCCACCCTCAACAAAACCAATCACATAATATTCATGAAAATGGTTTGGAAAAGGCTGTACAATCCCTTTAAATTGGTATGCTTCCAAACGAAGTTCTTCGTCAAAAACCACCGTTTTTATCTCTTTCTTCATGCTCATTCCTCCTCGCGTAATATGTAGTGACATTATATCACCTTAGATTTGAAATGGCTTGTAAGATATCTTCATTTATATTACTGACTTTCCCATTCCTCTCTCGTAATTCTGGAGAAATGCTCTGTTCTTACATCACCCATCAACGAACAGGGTTTATTCTCTTCTGTATGGTGATAAACAAAGCCACACTTTTCTTGACAAATCTTGGATTTTTCATTCCCATCATAATAACCACACCACATCGCCACACAACCTAAATCTTCAAATGCATGTTTCTGCAGTCTTCTTATTGCTTCTGGAATATAACCCTTACCCCAGAAGGGAACTCCAATCCAGTAACCCACTTCGATTTCATTATCAGCTGCTTGTGTGTGTGACTCCATAGGTGGAATTAAACCAATACTTCCAATCGCTTTATTATCCTCTTTCAGACACACTGCATAGGTTTCTGGTGCAGATAAAACATCTTTAATAAGTTCTCTGCTATTCTCCACACTAGTATGTACAGGCCATCCGGCAATGGGCCCCACAGACGGGTCCTTTGCATATTCATATAAACTCTGGGCATCTTCATCCTTCCATGAACGAAGAATAAGTCTTTCTGTTAAAAGTTCCATCGCTTTTCTCCTCCTTTATCAACTGTTTTCATAGATAACAATATTTATATCGACCAGTATTATTTAGTCAAACAAAGCCTCCCAGTTTTTTGATTGCATCGCTTTGAAACACATTTCTATTTGTTCTCTGTTGTTTTTTTCCTCTGCTAATACTGGAAGTTCATCAACTCCAAAATAATCAAATTCCGTAGTTTCGATGTTGGATACAAATTCTCCTCCAATCTCTTCACATTGCATAAATATTTTACATACTTTGTGTGCATAGATTGGTAAATTATGCTTTTCTCTATCCTGAATCGCAATCACACGCTTTACCCGAACATCAAGACCGGCTTCTTCTTTTACTTCCTTTCTTGTATTTTCTTCAACTGAAATATCCACGTCACACCATCCACCTGGCAATGCCCATGTACCATTGACTTCATGAACTAATAGTATTTTATCATCTTTAAATATTGCAGCTCTTGTATCAATTTTAGGCGTTTGATAACCTGTATCGTTGCAAAATAATTCTTTTACTTTATCAAGGGATATTTCAGTTTTAGAAGCAATCATTTCTGCTGAAATGTCTCTAATTCTTTCATAACGTTCCATGTCAAATTTATCTTTTCCATAGAACAAACCACCTTGAGCAATCGCCTGCAATTCCACTGCCCATTGGAGCCATTTTTCATTTTGATTCATGTATCCACCTCGATTCATTTTTTGTAATTATCGTCTTCTGCAAATTAGGATACCTTTTTCTTAATCATATATGCCGCTACTAATGCAACTATCACATAACCTAAAAGGACAACGCAAGATGACTCAATTCCAAATTCCCCACCTGTAAATACAAATGATTTTGAATTAAGAACATAAGTCATAACGGAATATTTATCTACGCTCTCTGCTATAGATAATCCCCCTCCAATAATTATAATGTTCCAAAGAGAATGAACAATCCCACTACTCCAAACAGAACCACTTTCAATGGCAATCATAGAAAACATTATTCCTACCATCGTTCCTGCTAAAACAACCAATGAACAACTTATAATTGAAAAATCCATTCCAATTATATGAACTAATCCAAATAATACAGATGGTATCAATACAGCTACAGTAATATTCCACCTCTTTTTTAGAAGATTTAGAATAACTCCTCTAAAAACCATTTCTTCAACAAATCCTGCTGCTATACCAGTAAAAACTATGCCAGCACTTAAGGTTGAAAAAATCTGATTACGATTCATACCTAAAGACACATATTTACCAGAAAAAAGTAATAGATATATTAGTTTGACAATGACGGGTAACAAAACAGCTATGATGAACCACTTTAGTTTAATTGAAAACTTTGTGATTCCAAAGTCTATCATTTTATATTTAAGTAATTTTTCTATAAATAGCTTCAGCAAAATATATGCTACCCCTATGTAAATAACCCCTGCAATGATATTGCATATGCCTTCTGGTAACTTTATCAAAACAAATATACTTGCCAATAACTGGGCAATTATTTGAGCTATCACTAACACTACAATAGCTCCAAAAGAACCTCCCATCGCTTTTCTTGAACTCATCAATTTATCTCCATTTCTATTACTTGTCATGAGAATTCTTGTATTTCTTTTACTGCTTTTTGAATATCCTTATAAACTAATGATTGCATACTATCATCATAAATACATATATTTGCCTTATAAAGAGCAGCTAGAATATCATCCTTCAATTCTAGCTTATACTTTGCAATCATTGGCAAGAGCTTGATACATTGTCTTGCTGTAATAGGTTTAACATCTGTTATGTGTCTTAAATATTTATCAATGATTTCATCAATTTTATAATCCTTATCCCATCTTGCATTATAGGCAAGCAACGTAAGCCCTCTCGTACGAACATAGGAATTACCACTGTCAAGCATGTCGGTTAATCGATCCATATAAGGATAAACACGATCCGTTTCAGCACTTTCATTTTGCAATTTCTTTAATGCCTTGTATGCAACATTATTATTTTTATCAAACAATAGTTCAAATGTTTCTGCTATATTAAGTGACATAATCTCCTCCTTGGCAAATTCGTATTTATCGTTCTACAACAACTGTTAAAATAACAAGATCATCTTCGCCTATGTTTATGCATTACTGCATAATTGCCAGAAATACATTACAGAATTTTTGTACACCTTCTTCACCTAAAATATAAATATTGGGCATATAGGATAGTCTTGACTGACTATACAAAATCCTTTCAAGTCCAATGTCAAAAGTGGTGTGATTAGTCAATGCAACATCACAATTAGCTTTAGCAACAATTTTCATAAATTTCAAAATAGACTCTCTCTGTATCATCTTACCTTCTTCATCACCCCATGGTGCAGTTGCTCCACCAAAAAGACAAGCCATATGTCTTTCACCATTTTCATATACAGGAAAAATAAAGCTCATGCATCCTGCGGTATGTCCCGGCGTTGCGATGATATTAATCGTCTTATCACCGCAATCAATACACTCTCCGTCATTCATATAGCAATCGATAGAAAATTCCTTCCAACAGTCGGAACGCCCTTCTTCGCTTAATGTAGAAAGTCGAAGTTTATCATCTGCTTTCGATAAGTATGTTTTTGTATTATGGTTGTCTACAAGCCATTTTCCACAACCAACATGATCAATATGCCCGTGGGAAATAACAAATTTTGATATTTCTTCATTTTCCCAACCGACCTCATTAATTGCTGATTGTATTTCACGGTACACCCTCTCATCTGGCCAAATGCCATCGAATATTACTAACCCCTCTGCTGTTTTCCAAATATAACAAGCTGTTTCTTTTTGAGCAACTATTAGTAAATCATCAAAAATCAAAGCATGAATAAAATACGACATATCTTCCATTCTTTTTATTGTATCAAATGTTACTTCTGGAATATCCCTCATTGTTCTCCTCTCCTCTATTAAATTCAAATTTGCTTCTTGCTTTATAAACTGGGATTTATCTATGTATCAATGTTAGCCTTTTTTGCTTGAGAACAAAGCTGTCTTACATTTATTTTATATGTCTTTCCATCTTTCAGAAAATTACTTCCACATTGTCGAAAATTAAACTTCACGCCATGATTGATACATTGCTGTCGGATAAATAGCACCCAATCATAATCTAATGGACGTGCATTATAATCAGATTCACCTCCAACGATAACGAGTTCGACATTTTTTAAATACTTGGAAATGTCTATTTTTTCAATGAGTGGCTGACATATGATATTCTTATGCTTAATTGGTAAGTTCTCAAAGATTGATAACCGAAAATCTGCCATCTGCTGATTCTCAACTGTACAGCCAACCGTTACATTTTCGTATCCTTCCCCCCATCATCTGGAATACAGTCGAGAAATCGTTCTATTCTCTTTGTGAGAAAAACAAAGGTAGACGGTTTCACCCGCCTGTATTTTATATTTGTCCTTTTTGTTCCCTCTCTGGTATTTCTCAATAGGTACTGTAAACTTATCGGTCTGAACCACCTTTTCCGTATTTATACCATGTTTTGCGTCCCCTTTATGGATATAGCAAAATCTACAGCCCTCACTATGCTTATGACAACCTCTCCACGGATTCCATATTGCCATAACTTAAAACCTCGATTTATCATAGTTATACGGAATGCTTGTTCCAACAAGTACATCTTCAATTTTTTCAAGAATAAGCCAGTCATCCATATTGGTCTGTTTTTCAAAATTCAGTGGTGGCTCTATTTTTTCCACTTGTTCATACTCCACAAGACAAATACATTTCTTATGCCATCTAACCTTTTGTTTATCGGTGAGTGCTAATTTTTCATTGTTGTCTTCAAAAACCCGATTGATTTCATCTTCGGATAATTTAACATGATTTTGAACCGAAGTCACAACAGCTTTCGCTGATATATCACACGTTCCCTTTTCCATAAAGAAAAGGACTTCATCTTTAAATACTCTGCTATGCGGAATTTTTCTGCCCGCCGCACTTCTTATAACCATTTTCTTTTCCCCTGAGAGAATTTTATCAAGCACATGTTCTCCCTTTTTTCCTGCATTGTCACAATATACTAAGTGTACCATAATATTTTTTCTCCTTCGCAAATTCTAATTTTTAAACATAGCGTCTTCTTGCTCAATCACGTAAAAAATTCAAGATAGCTTCATTGAAGTCGTCTGGATTTTTATTTGCTATAAAGTGATTTCCCTTTATAAATTTCAAATCACAATTAGAAATATGACTAGCAATCTGCCGAGTATGTACTTCCTTCATCATATCCTTTGTCCCGGCGATTACCAGTGTTTCTGCTTTAATAGCTGACAGTTCAGAAGTAGAAATATTCGGGTCATTCACCATAAGTCCCAACATCTCTGCTTTCTTATTGGCACACCTTTTTGCAATTTTATATCCAATCTCAATTGGGATTTGCGTAGTTGTTTTTACGCCTTTCGCATTCAGGTTTGCGCCATTTAATATTAGCTTTTTCACCATTTCCGGATAACGTATCGCAAATACCATTGCGATATTTGCTCCGTCAGAAAAACCAAGCAAATTGCTCTGCCGGATATGTTGCTCCTTCATAAATCCCAACAAATCATCCGCAAATTGTCTTATGGTAAAAGGACGCTCGCCCCTCGGTGTCCTGCCATGTCCTCTGGTATCCAGGGCATATACATGATACAACTTTGAAAGAACCCCTATTTGATTTACAAAGTAATCGCTATTCTCTCCATTCCCATGGAGAAGAATGATAGGCTCACCTTGTCCCTTTTCTATGAAAAAATGTTGTATATCCATACTGTTCTCCTTTATGAGCTTTGATTTTATTAAATGATTTCTGCTATATGATTTAAGGAATCGAAATCAACAAAGTCAACTTTTGAGTTAAAGGTTTCTATCATGGCTTTAACCTCAGCAGTTTTCTTTTCTTCCGGCAAATTTTTTGCCTTGTTATATAAAAGAGTCATCATCGTTTTATGCTTAAAAGTCAACTTTTGATAATCAATTCCACCTCTTAAATGAAAGACATATGACATTTTTAATAAATTTTCTGGTACTTGTTTTCTTATGGAATTTCTGATATTGCTTACATTTTCTTTATCACATACATCTGCTAATCCAACTGTTACGATAACCAACTTTATATTTGCGGATAATTTCTTAACTGTATTTTTTAAACCTTTCACGCCACCTGCATATAAACCACCAAAATAGATTACTCGGTCATAGTCGGCTAAAGTTTTTATATTCTCGTAGCTGATAATTGGAAAATGAGTCATTTCTGCAAATTTTTCTGCATATCGCTTTGTTGTCCCATACTGACTGCCATATATAATTAAAGTATTCATACATTGTTTCCTCCTGCCTAGACAAATTTATCTCCAATTAATCTTTTCTCCATTACTTCATACACCAATATTACACCATTTTCGACATTCCATTCTTCATGTGTTTTGGTCACATATCCTCTTTTTTCATACATATGACTTGCAGGAAGTGATGCATCTAAATGTACATCATTAAAACTTAACGCAATTTCATTTTCTAATATCTGCATAATAAAACTGCCATATCCCTGTTTTTGATACTTAGGATTAACATAAACCCTTGTAATATGATTATCATTGCTGCTTCCTGTTCCAATTAATTCATTGCCGTCTACTAATATTCCAACAAATCCTTTATCAATATCCTTTGTATCTTTTATCAATTGATATATTGCCTCTGCATTTTCTCTTTTTGCTTTTATATAATCCATATTATTATCTCCAATTCCTACAACTGTACTTCTTCTTAAAAATTATATCTGTTAATCACGAAAATGTAAACACGCTATCATTTCAATGTCTTTAACTTTACCTATAGATACAAGTCTGAATATAAAATAGCAGTTATTATAATCACTTATTAATGCTATAATTAATATACGTATAAATAAGTTGCACTATATGATAGAAGGGAATTGTACATATAATGAAAAGATTATCTTTATCTCTGCTTGCTAAGCAAATCGTAGATACTAGAAAACTTAAAAACATGTCACAAAAAGAATTATCAGAACTTACAGGGATTGATTGTGGAATGATTGTTCGCATAGAAGCCAAGGATTATATTCCATCCATTTTGCAATTAGAAAAACTAGGAGAAGTTCTAGAGTTTGAGCCGATTTCATTTTTTGTAGATATAAAGGAGTCAACTCCACTTAAAAAACACGTTCCACTTAATATTGCCGTAGCAGGAACCGGGTATGTTGGATTGTCAATTGCAACCTTATTAGCACAGCATAATCACGTAACTGCAGTTGATATTATTCCCGAAAAGGTCGAGCTAATTAACAATAAGAAATTGCCAATTCAAGATGATTATATCGAAGCCTATTTTACTGAAAAAGATTTAGATTTAACAGCTACATTAGATGGCGAAGCTGCATATAGAGATGCTGATTTCGTTGTCATTGCAGCCCCTACAAACTATGACAGCAAAAAAAAATATTTTGATACTTCTGCAGTTGAAGATGTCATCAAACTAGTATTAAAGGTAAATCCAGACGCTATCATGGTCATCAAATCTACCATTCCTGTTGGATACACAACTAGCGTTCGCAAAAAATACAATACCAAAAATATTATTTTCAGTCCAGAATTCTTACGTGAATCTAAGTCCCTTTATGACAATCTATATCCAAGCCGTATTATTGTATCCACAGATTTTGAAGATAAGGAACTTGTAAATGCTTCACATACATTTGCCACACTGCTTCAAGAGGGCGCCTTTAAGGAAAATATTGATACCCTGTTTATAGGATTTACAGAAGCCGAAGCAGTAAAATTATTTTCAAACACCTATCTTGCACTTCGTGTTTCTTATTTTAATGAATTGGATACTTACGCAGAAATGAAAGGGTTAAATACATTGGATATTATCAAAGGTGTCTGCCTGGATCCTCGTATTGGAACCCATTACAATAATCCTAGTTTTGGATATGGTGGTTACTGCCTTCCAAAAGATACAAAGCAGTTATTAGCAAATTACAATGAAGTTCCACAAAATATGATGAGTGCCATTGTGGATAGTAACCGAACAAGAAAAGACTTTATTGCAAACCGGGTACTAGAACTTGCTGGTGCATACGAAGCAAACAGTTCTTGGGACATTACAATGGAAAAAGAAATTGTTGTGGGTGTTTATCGTTTAACAATGAAAAGTAACAGTGACAACTTCCGTCAAAGTAGTATCCAGGGCATTATGAAACGAATCAAAGCAAAAGGAGCCACTGTTATTATTTATGAACCCACCTTGGAAAATGGTATGACTTTCTTCGGTTCTAAAATTGTAAATGACTTGGATACATTTAAGAAAGCAAGTCACAGCATTATTGCAAATAGATACAATAGCTGCTTGGACGATGTAAAGGAAAAAGTATATACACGAGATTTATTCCATCGAGATTAACTTATTTTACTGTTGGATTACTATATACAGCTTGTTATATTATGTGATGCTATTCGTTTCATTGGCTTCACCAAGAATATGCATACTACTATGGTCAATATATCAGCAAATGGTTGTGAAAGATATATGCCCTTTACGCCCAATACTCTAGGTATTATCACGATAAACGGAATATAGAACAGTCCTTGGCGTATCAACGATAGAAAAAGCCCCATCTTGGATGAGCCAATGGTTTGAAATGTAATTGTCATCATGTAGCACATCCCAAAGGCTGGATACAATGCCACCTGTGAAATCAACAACCAACGCCCATATTCAATTACCGCTGGGTTTTGATTAAACAGCATAATAAGTGGGTTGGCTAAAATGATGTATACTACGGCAACAATTATTGTCAGCAGTAATGAACCACGTAAAGCAAAACGAACAGATTGATGAAAACGCTCCTCATTTTTTGCACCAAAGGCATAAGAAGCCACAGGCTGATATCCCTGCATAAATCCCATAATCACATAACATCCAATCAAAATCAAACGCTGCACTACGCCATAAGCAGCAATGATAAGATCAGCGTCTGTCAAAGGCTTTGCAGCAATATTAGTCAGAGAGGTTGCAACAGCAAGACAAATTTGAATAACTGCCGTTGGAATACCAATGGACACAACAGTCCAAACCAATTTTCCAGAAAGCTGGAAGTTTGAAACCTTTATCTTAATGATGGAGTGTCCTCGAAGATAAAACCAGGCGAGAATTGTAAAGGTTACACATTGAGAAACTGTCGTTGCAAGAGATGCTCCCTCAACTCCCATATCAAGCCCCCACGAGAACATAAACACTGGATCAAGCACTACGTTCAGTACCGCACCTACTGTTATCGCGATGGTCGATATTTTCACAGAGGATTCCGCTCGAGCTGCACAGTTTAGACTTTGTGCTGGAAGATTGAAAACAGCGGCTATAAACATCCAAAACGCATAATCTTTTGCTTGAGGTAAAACAGCATCAGATGCACCGAAGGCTCGCAATAACGGCTCTATGAAAAAAATACCCAAAACACAAAGCAAAACACCAATTCCTATGGAAAGTCCCACAACAGTTGTAATTGTACGACTTGCCCCATTTTTATCATTGGCACCAAGCTGACGCCCTGCCAATACAGCCGCACCTGCAGCAAAAATATTTTCCACAGACACCATAATTAATAACAACGGTAAGGTAACGCCCACTGCCGCAAGTGCAATATCGCTATCTAACATACCAATATAGGCGGTGTCTACGATATTATAGACCGCTTTTGCCAACAATGCCAGCGTGGCAGGAACCGCTAATTTAGTAATAGCTTTCGACGGATTCATAGTGGACAGTAACGATTCTTTACTTGTAGTATCAGTCATTTTCATGTTCTAACACCCCATACAGTAAAATACTGAGCTGGCGGTGACTCCTTTCTTCATGTTCATGTAGCACATCTTCAAGAGTAATATCATCAGTAATTGCCCCACAAAAACGTGCATTAAAAAAATCCATATACATCCTAAAATCCTCTGTTACAGCCGCAACAGAAATCCCCTTTCGCAAAGATGTGCTTTCTAACAGCTCAGTCAGCACAGATATATTTAATGTATCAAAAGCAGACTGCGCCTCTGCAAGCTGTGTGCTCAAGTGGATGGGTGGATTCAAAACTACATCTAAAAAAATACCAAGATACAAGGGATGTTCCGCAAAAAAACGAAGTCTTGCATCAAAATAAGCACTTAGACGCTGTTCAATGTCGCCCAACATATCCTCTTGCACGTCCTCCATGTATGCCGTCAACGCATTGAAACAATCCCTCACGCATATGAGATACAATTCATCCTTATCTTTGAAATGGTGATAGATGATCCCTTTTGATATAGAATTCTCAGCACAAACTGCATTCAAAGAAGCACCCCCATATCCTTTTTTTGAAAATTCATTTAATGCAGCATTTAAAATCCGCTGCCTAGAAATTGCATTTTTCTCTTCTCTTTTCATAATTCACCTCACAACAAAAACAGACCACTCGGTTTATAATCTGTATTTTATCATAAACAGACCACTCGGTCAATATTTTAAATTGGAGTATATTTAAACGCTTTTATAATATTTCTTTTATTTGTTTCTATCAAAAAAAACCCTGAAATCTTATAATCACTACAAAATATAGTTTTTAAAAAACTTCAAAGTCTTGATAATTTTAAATTATTTTATTTCTTACTAAAAATTTCGAGAAATTATAGATTTGCTATTTTCCACTAGTTTCTCAAGACAGTTCTATTTACATTTTTCTTAATTCTTCCACATATCCTTCTACTTCATGATTACTGTTATAACTTTTTTCTGTCCACTTCCATCTGTTGCCATTGCGGTAATTTTAACTTTTTTCTTCTTACCTGCTTTCTTTGTATATACTTTTCCAGATGAAGATACTGTGGCATATTTTGTATTACTTGAGGTCCATTTTAATTTTGTGTTGGTTCCCCTTGAAGCAGTTACTTTTGCTTTCAATTTTATTGACTTTCCTGCTTTCACCACTTTATACCAGAAATACTTACCTTCTTAACAACACCCTTCATAGATTTAATTACGTATGTTGCTTTCTTCTTAGATCCATCTTTGGCTGTTGCTGTAATCGTAACTGATTTTCCTCCAGTCTTTTTCTTTATCGTAACCCATCCTGAACTACTTACTGTTGCAACTTTTGTGTTACTAGATTTCCAAGAAACACTCTTATTCACTGCATTCTTTGGGCTAACACTTGCCGTAAGTTTAATCTTCTTTCCCACTGCGATTTGCTTTGAAATACCTGAAAGAAAAATTTTGGAAACCTTTATTGTTTGATTTGTACTATTATTTCCACTGCTTTTTTTGTATGATATTACTACATTATCCGATGGCATAACAAAGGATTTTCCTGATACCTTCTTTCCATTTACCGTATAATATCCCACTGATTCTCCAATTTGTTTTTGGCTTGGAATGAAATTGTCTCGCCTGGAATTCCATAACATCTAGAGACTTGTGCCGAACTTATCTCATCAACATCTACGCTCACTCGGTATGCTTGTGGTAGATGCTTATCTTCTGTTGTTAGTAATGTATACTTTCCAACATATGCAAAATTAACATGA
>JAQVEG010000047.1:0-8920 GCA_028697725.1 Anaerostipes sp. | reverse complement strand
ATAACATCTAGAGACTTGTGCCGAACTTATCTCATCAACATCTACGCTCACTCGGTATGCTTGTGGTAGATGCTTATCTTCTGTTGTTAGTAATGTATACTTTCCAACATATGCAAAATTAACATGATGAATATATGGACTATAATCATAATTGTATTCTTTAAAGAAGTCATTTTTATTCATTTCGTATTCAGCTTTTTCTTCACCTACATAACAATGCATTCCAGTGATCTCTGGTTGCATCATTGTGTAATATATATTAGCCAAACTTGAATAAATAGTTTCTATTGAACTATTACTAATACTAATTTTTGCTTGATCTCCTTGTGTAATAATTGCGTTTCCACTTCCATTTGTCATTTTAATTATGCAATTCTTAATTGAGACATTCCCTTTATTTGTATGTAATAGATTATAACCATTGTTACTTTCAATTGTCATGTTTAATAAATTTATATTGCCTTGCACTGATACTCCGTCATCTTCAAACGTACTAATCCGTGCATATCCATAAAGTTCTTTAGTAAATTGTAGTTTTCCTCCAGATATATTTATATTTCCACCTTTTTCTTCCTCTGAATCAGCTCCATAAAAAATATCTTTTTGAACTATGCTTGTATTTTTTATTATTATGTTCAAATCTGCTGTTCCTGTTCCCTGTACCTTTTCAACATTTACATTATCTAATGTGAGTGTATTCGTTGCTTCTGAATATGATACACCTTGTGGAAATTCTGACGAATCTTGCACTTCTCCAGCTAAAACAATATATACATTATCTATTTTCAATTCTTCAACATACTTTTGTTCTGCTTGTACTTTTACACCAAAAACAAAAAATAAAAATAATGCAATTGTTATCACCTGTACTGGATTTAAATATACTTTCTTCTTTTGTTCCATAAAATTTCCTCCTATTGTCCTTCGTAATTTGGATTATAAACATTAATTAAATATATATAGTGTTGTTTTGGGTTTCCTATCTCATAATAATCCCATCTACTAATTGAAAAGTACTTAGACTTCAACTACTTCTTTAAAGCGACTACTTTCTTCGTAATTGTTTTGGTAGCTTTAGATCTAACCTTTGATTTAACTTGTGATTTACTAAAATCAACTGCCCAATAATTGGTTCCATCGATATTCACACAACCACTACCTGCACTCTTAATATTTTTTTAAAGAATCCCTTTCTTATGTCCTGGTGAACCTATAAATGTCTTTTTGTTCGCTCCTTGTTAATTTGCTTTAATACCTCTTGAGAATCCTTATAATTCTGACTTCCTGTCACGTATACAGAATTTTTTTGACTTCGTATCTGTTGATTTTGATGCTAGCATGACTCCTAACAGAAACAATAGAACGCCCATAAATAGTATTCTCGTACTTTTTCTTATCTCTCTTATAATCTCTCCTTCCCCTAGCTTTTTATAAACTTCTCTACTTATATTTTACTATTTTTCTTATATCTCCTTTTGTCCATTTATGCACATCTCTTGTCTGTTTTCTCTCGGTGAAAATAGTTGATTTCTATTTTATTCTTGCCTTTTTTTCCCAACCATGCTATATTGAACTTAGGCATAAAAGCAATTATGTTCAATCGAACACCAAAGAAACCCCAGAGAGCGGCAACTCTCTGGGGTTTTTAGGTTAGTTGTCATCATCTCTGTTTAACCATTTGCAGATATAGTTGGCTACCACACCTGCCATAACAGATAGAAGAAAAGCAATTATGTAAGACACTCGAAACACCTCCTCTCTGGTTGTCCAGTATGAGGAATGACAACTAGTAAATTATAACACGTTCTTACATTTTTTACCATTTCTCTTGTTAAAAAAATATTTCACTTCATCTCCTGAGGATTTCCTTGGGGTAAATAAGTGAGAATCCAAATCTGCTGGCTTATCAATCTGTTCTTGGTTATTTTCCTCGTTGCAAACCACATTGTAGTATCCTGTAAAATACGTTCTTGGGTTCCCATCTGTTTTTCCAATTATCATTATCCTTTTCCTACTAAGTTACCGCCCAATAACTGGTCAATATATTAATAAAAGATATATACCTAGGAAATAGAAAAAGACCCCAAAAACCTTATAATCACTAGAGAATACTGTGTTTATAAGGCTTTTGAGGCCTCTAATATTTGATATTTAAATTGTATTGAAAACTTTGCTTAGTTACCCATCTGTGCTGCAACTTCAGCTGCGAAATCTTCTTCTTTCTTTTCGATTCCTTCACCTGTTTCGAAACGAACATATCCTTTGATTGTTACGTTTGCAGAATTAGCTTTTGCTACTTCTTGTACGTACTTACCAACTGATTGTTTTCCATCTTCGGCCTTAACATAAACTTGGTCAAGAAGACAAACTTCTTTTAATTCCTTGTTTAAACGTCCGATAATCATCTTTTCAATGATATTTTCTGGTTTATCAGGATTCTCGTTCATTGCTTGAGCCTTTAAGATTTCTGTTTCATGATCAATATACTCTTTAGAAACTTCATCTCTGCTTGTATACTTAGGCATAATAGCAGCAACTTGCATTGCAACATTTTTACCCATTTCTTTGATATCATCATTGATAACATCTGCTTCAACATCAACTAATACACCGATTTTTCCACCAGCATGAATGTATGATGCAACAAATCCATTCTCAGCAGCTACTTTATCAAATCTACGAATGTTTAAGTTTTCACCAATAATAGCAATCTTACCATCTAATGCTTCTTTTACAGTTTTTCCTGCTTCTGCAATAGAACCTTCTGCTAAAAATGCATCAATATCAGCTACACTTGTAGCTAATGCTTGATCTGCAACTTCTGCAACGTATGCTTGGAATTGTTCATTCTTAGCAACGAAGTCAGTTTCAGAGTTTACTTCTACGATTGCAGCAACTTTACCATCTTCTGAAATCTTAGTAGCAACAAGTCCTTCAGCAGCAATACGTCCTGCTTTTTTCTCAGCCTTAGCTAATCCTTGTTCTCTTAAATATTCAACTGCAGCATCCATGTTTCCATCAGTTTCTGTAAGAGCTTTCTTACAGTCCATCATTCCTGCTCCAGACATTTCACGTAATTCTTTTACCATCTTTGCTGTAATAGCCATGATTATTCCTCCATTAAATTATTCTTATTCTTCAGTAGCTTCTTCAGCTTCTTCGTTAGCATCTACACCTTGATTAGCTTCGATAACTGCATCAGCCATAGCAGATGTGATTAATTTAACTGCGCGGATAGCATCATCGTTACCAGGAATAATGTAATCTAAATCTTCTGGATCACTGTTTGTATCAGCGATACCTACAACAGGAATTCCTAATGTGTGTGCTTCTTGAATACAAATATTTTCTTTCTTAGGATCTACAACGAAAATCAAATCAGGAACACCCTTCATCTCTTCGATTCCACCTAAGTTCTTTTGTAATTTATCTTTTTGCTTATTAAGTTCAAGAACTTCTTTCTTAGGAAGAACATCAAAAGTTCCGTCTTCTTCCATCTTCTTAATCTTCTTTAATTGAGCAACTCTACTTTGAATTGTCTTAAAGTTTGTCAACATTCCACCTAACCATCTTTGGTTTACATAGAACATTCCACAACGTTCAGCTTCAGCTTGAATAGAATCTTGTGCCTGTTTCTTTGTTCCAACAAAAAGAACATTTCCACCTTGAGCTACACAATCTTTAACTGCATTGTAAGCATCGTCAACCATTCCAACTGATTTTTGTAAATCAATGATATGGATTCCGTTACGTTCTGTGTAAATGTAAGGTGCCATTTTAGGGTTCCATCTTCTTGTTTGATGTCCAAAGTGAACACCAGCTTCTAATAATTGTTTCATTGAAATAACGCTCATAATAATCTCCTTTTAGTTTGCGCTTCCGCCACATTCATCGTCTCAGCAAACCAAATCTGGCACTTACTAAGATTCCTGCAGCGTGTTTATTTTTACCTATGATAGTGTACCATAGGCTTGTTACCTTTGCAAGAAAATATTGAAATATAATATAGATAATTATAACATTTCAAATATTAAATCATTGTTTACATGTATGTATGTCCCCTTCATTCCAGAAGACTTTGATTCAATTACTCCTGCACTCTCTAATTTACGCAGTGCATTGACAATCACCGATCTTGTGATTCCATATCTGTCTGCAATCTTGCTTGCCACAAGAATACCTTCTTTTCCTTCTAATTCAGTGAAAATATGCTTTACTGCCTTTACCTCTGTTAAAGAAAGAGTTCGAAATGCGGATTCGATAATTGTGCGATTTCTTTTTTCCTGTTCAATTTCTTCGCTGACAGAACGCATCATCTCTAATCCAACAACGGTAGTTCCATATTCAGCTAAGATAATTCCTTCTATATCATACTCAACGCCTTTTCGATACATAAATAAAGTTCCAAGACGTTCCCCTGCAATATCAATCGGAACAATAATCCCAGTATAATCATCAATTCCAGATTCAAATCCCAAAGTGGATAAATTAACATTTTCCTTTGTAGAAAGAATTGTTAATAATCTTTCGTTTAATCTTGTATCAATATGTGATCCAACTTCCTCTGAAATCATTTCATTTAAAACATTCTCAGTATCAATGTTAGAAATTCCTAATATTTTCCCTTTTCGGCTCATTACAATTACATTTGACATTAATACCTCAGCTAACACTTTACATATATCATTAAAAATGACTTTCTGTGAATTGTTGTTGTGTAACAGCTTATTAATTTTTCTTGTCCTATCTAATAGTTCTACGCTCATTCTTTCTCCTTACGCTTCTACTTCCTCTTCCTCTTTTGGTTTATCACATACATACCCACACTGTTCATCTGAACATACAAGTTTTTTCCCTTTTTCCAGCATGTATTTTCCACACTTCTTACATTTTATGATAGATGGCTTCTGCCATGACATAAATTCACATTCTGGATTATCTTCACATCCATAATACTTGCGGCCTTTCTTTGTCTTCTTTAAGACAACTTCCTTACCACAGACAGGACATGGAACTCCAATTTTCTCAAAATGCGGTTTCGTATTTCGACAATCAGGGAATCCAGGACAAGCTAAAAACTTACCATATGGTCCATATTTAACAACCATATTTCGACCACACTCTTCACAAATTACATCTGTAACTTCATCTTCAATTGTAACTTCTTCTAACTCTTCTTCTGCTTTATCTAATGCAACCTTAAAATCAGGATAGAAATTCTCAATGACAGATTTCCAGTTTACTTTTCCTTCTTCCACCATATCAAGGAGTGCTTCCATTGTGGCAGTAAAATGAACATCTACAACCGAAGAAAATCCTTGTTTCATCATTGCATTCACTGCTTCTCCAAGTTCACTAACATACAAATTCTTCTTTTCTTTTACAATATAGCGTCTTGCAATAATCGTTGAAATAGTAGGTGCGTAGGTACTTGGGCGTCCGATTCCAAGTTCTTCTAATGTACGAACCAAAGATGCTTCTGTATAATGTGCTGGAGGTTGTGTAAAATGCTGATCTGGTGCATAATCATTCAATGTTAATATTGTTGAAGTATCAATACGATTCAACATTACATTACCTTCTGATTTTTCGTTATTAATATTATATACAGATAAAAATCCATCAAATGCAATCTTAGATGCAGATGCATTAAAACGATATCCATTTGCTTTAATCTTAACTGCTGTTGTCTCATATTTTGCTGCTGGCATACGACTGGCAAGAAAACGGTTCCAAATTAATTGATATAATCGAAACTGGTCTCTTGAAAGTTGATCTTTAACTGAGGCAGGTGAAATATCCATATAAGTCGGTCTAATTGCCTCATGGGCATCCTGAACCTTCTTGTTGTCTTTCTTTGCAACTTGTCCAGCACCAATATATTCTTCTCCATAAGTAGATGCAATATAACTTTTTGCATTGGCATCTGCTTCTTCTGAAATACGAGTAGAATCTGTACGAAGATATGTAATCAAACCAACAGATCCATGTCCTTTGACTGTAATACCTTCATATAACTGCTGTGCAATTCTCATGGTCTTTGATGTAGCAAAATTAAGTTTACTTGCTGCATCTTGTTGCATGGTACTAGTTGTAAATGGCATAGGTGGTTTTTTCATTCGCTCGCCAAACTTTACATTATCTACAACAAACTTTTTACCTTCCAATTCAGCAAGAATTTTATTTAACTGAGCTTCATTCTCAATTTCAATTTTATTCTTCTCATCACCAACGAACTTGGCTACCAATGGTTTTTTATTTCCTTTTACATCAAGAAGCGCTTCTAAGGTCCAGTATTCTTTTGGAATAAATGCCGCAACTTCCTCTTCTCTGTCACAAATCAGCTTTAACGCAACTGATTGAACACGTCCTGCACTAAGTCCTCTCTTAATCTTCTTCCATAAAATCGGACTAATCTTATATCCAACAATTCGATCCAACACTCTTCGAGCCTGTTGCGCATCTACTAAATCCATATCAATCTCACGAGCATTCTTAATTGAATTCTTAACTGCTGTCTTTGTAATTTCATTGAATGTAATACGGCTAAACTTTTTATTTTCTAATTTAAGAGCATAGTATAAATGCCAAGATATTGCTTCTCCCTCGCGGTCAGGGTCAGTTGCGAGATAAACTTTATCAGCCTTTTTCACTTCTTTACGAAGAGCAGCTAATACTTCTCCTTTCCCGCGAATTGTTATATATTTAGGTTCAAAATCATTCTCAATGTCGATACCTAGGGTACTCTTAGGTAAATCACGTACATGACCATTGGATGCTACTACTGTATAATTCTTCCCTAAAAACTTATTTATCGTCTTTGCTTTTGCAGGTGATTCTACAATCACTAAATACTTTGGCATTCTAAACTCCTCACAATAACTTTTTAATGTAATAATTTCTTGACGTTTGTGTTATATATCCCTTTTTTTCCAAGTAAAAGAGAACCTCGTATAATTCTGGAATCGAAAGGTTCACCTTTGAAAAAATCTCATTCATATGTCTTGGGACGAAACTTAGAGTATCATACACCATTTCTTCCTCTCTATCAAGTCCTATTTTTGGAAATTGACTGACATCTTGTCTATTTATCTTATAATTTGGATATTCACTTAAAATGTCCTCTGGTCCCTCAATTAGCTTCGCTCCCTGAGCAATTAAATGGTTACATCCCTGAGATAAAGGATTATTAATATTTCCTGGAATTGCAAACACATCTTTGTTTTGATCCAATGCACAATCTACTGTAATCAAAGAGCCACTTTTCTTTTTTGCTTCAATAACTAAAACACCATCACACAGTCCACTAATGATCCGATTCCTCTGTGGAAAATGATACGCAAGAGGGTCTACATCCAAACCATATTCCGAATAAATACATCCATGATTTAACACCTCTTGATATAATCTTTGATTACTATAGGGATAAATCTTGTTAATACCACATCCAAGAACTCCAATGGTATTTCCCTTTCCTCTAACAGCTCCAAGATGTGCTCTAGAATCAACTCCAAGTGCAAGCCCACTTACAACTGTAATCCCCCTTGATGAAAGGTACTCTGCAAAGTATTCTGCCATTTCAATGCCATACATGGATGGCTTTCTAGAACCAACAATGGCAATTGAGAGGGAAGATGCTTTTTCTTCTCCTTTTCTGAAAATACCATATGGAAAATCAGAAATAGATAAAAGCTTTTTTGGATATGATGGTTCAGAATTTAAAATGTATTGAATTCCTTCCTTTTCTAATCGCTCATAACTTCTTTGAATCTTATCTAAATCTCTTGTTTTTAAAAACTGCTCCATCTGTTTTTTATTTAAATAGTTTTCTGCCACCTCTGGTTTCAACACATAGAATTCTTTTGCAGACTTTGCCATATCAATTAATCTTCCCTGCTTTTGTCTGGTAAGACCAAGTAACGAGGTAAACCAATACCAGTACATTTTCTCAGTCATATAAAATCACCTCATTTAAAAAATCAAGATTTCGATAAGACATAGCTTCAATCATATGAGTCGCCTTAACCTTGTCTTCTCCATCCATAATACAGATAGTCTTTGCAACTTTTCTAATTCGCTCATACCCTCTCATAGAGATATGACAATTCTTTAATTGTCCTTCTAACAACTCCATAGCATTTTTTGAAATGGTAACTTCATTTATATGTTTATTAAAACTGTTTCGATTCTTACAGACTCGTTCCTTTATAATAGAAGAACTTTCTCCCTTCTTTGTATCATAGTCATTCGTAATCACTGGAAGAACCATATCAAATCGGTCTAAAAATGGTCCTGATATCTTTCTAAAGTATGTTCTTTTTTCTGTTGGCGTACATCTGCACTTGTCGCTGGAAAATCCTTCACCACATGGACAGGGATTCATCGGGACAATGATATTGATACAATGTAACGATGCTCTTTAATTTGCACCCCCTTTGCACCCCCCTAAAAGAGGAAAATGCACCCCCCCTATTTAATATGAAAGAAAGCAGCCAACTCTATTAAAAGTTGACTGCTCTGCATTTTTATACAGTATTCAATTTTTTCTTTAGTTGACGCATCTTTTCCTCAATTGCCTGAATCGTTTTTTCAAATTCTTCGTCAGATTTTCCAGATGGGTCATCCAGTCCCCAGTTCTCTGCATACTGGCTCGGAACATTTGGGCAACTCACATTACAACCCATAAAAATTACCACATCCGGTGATGGGATATCCTCAATCAGTTTATTGTGCTGCGTTTCTTCCATATTAATTCCATACATCTTTTTCATCATTCTGACAGCATCCGGATTAATATGATCCTTCAATTCTGTTCCAGCAGAATAACTCTCGAAAACATCGGATGCCAGTTTCTTTCCAAGTGCTTCTGCTATCTGGCTTCTACATGAATTATGAACGCAAACAAAGGCTACCTTCGGCT
>JAQVEG010000046.1 GCA_028697725.1 Anaerostipes sp. | reverse complement strand
ATTTTGAGTTTCAGCAGTTTGAAACGTCAGAGAATCGCATGTTTACGTCAAAATATCTGGCGATTTATTTTAGGTCAGTCTCTACAATTCTTTATTTATAACTGTTGTGAACATCGAAATTAATTCTCAACAGACTACATAGTTCTTCATAACTCTTTGTTTGATTAACCATTCCACGAAGCTTTGCTGCTCCACTAAATCCATGAGTATACCATGAAACATGCTTTCTCATTTCTCGGATTCCAGTATATTCGCCTTTACATTCAATAAGCATTTTTCCATGCTTTAGAATCATCTCAAAGACTTCTTCTTTAGTTGGATGTGGCAATAATTCTCCCGTTTCAAAATAGTGTTTCATTTCCCTGAAAATCCATGGATTTCCTCTAGCATGTCTACCAATCATAATCCCATCACAGCCGGTTTCCTCAAACATACGCTGTGCGTCTAAAGGGGTACATACGTCTCCATTTCCAATGACAGGAATCGATACTTGTTCTTTGACGTTTCGGATAATATTCCAGTCAGCCTTTCCAGAATAATATTCTTCTCTTGTTCGTCCATGTACTGCAACCGCTTTAGCTCCACCTGCTTCAATTCGTTTTGCAATCTCTACTGCATTAATTGAATCATCATCAAAACCTTTTCTTATTTTCACTGTAACTGGAACTTTTACATTAGAAGAAACTTCCCTTACTACATCTTCTACCAACTGTGGATTCTTAAGAAGTGCTGAGCCATCTCCATTATTTACAATCTTAGGCATGGGACATCCCATGTTAATATCAATAATCTCAAATCCCTGTTCTTCTACCAACTTTGCCATCTCACCCATTAGCTTTGCATCAGAGCCAAAAATCTGTGCAGCCACAGGTTTTTCTCTTGGATCAGATTCCATCAACGGACCCGTATTTGGACTCTTATAAAAGATTCCTTTTGCACTAATCATTTCTGTATATACAAGTCCTGCACCCATCTCTTTACATAACAAACGATAAGGAAGATCCGTTACCCCTGCCATAGGTGCAAGAAGAAATGGAGTATCTATTGTCAAATTTCCAATTTGCAATGGTTTATTTTTGCTTTTCATATATGATTCTCAATCCCTTTAATGTTAATTTGTCATCGTAAAAATCAATCTCTTCTACTTCCTTTGAAAGTATTCTACCAAGACCACCAGTTGCAACAACTTTGATATCATCTCTGCCATATTCTTTTTTTATACATTCGATAATGTATTTTGTTTCTCCTACGACACCATAAAATAACCCTGCCTGCATACTAGAAATGGTTTCTATTCCAAGAATACTATCCATTTTTTTAATTTCAATTTGTGGAAGTCTTGCTGCTCCCTGCCATAGAGCATTGGCTGCAGTCCGAATTCCTGGTGACGTTGCTCCACCAAAGAAAACCCCGTCTTCTGTCACTAAATCATATGTGGTTGCTGTTCCATAATCAATGACAATAGTTGGGCCTCCATATATACTATATGCCGCAACAATATCTACAATACGGTCTGCCCCTACTTCTCTAGGATTTAATCGACTTAAATTAATTCCTGTTTTTACTCCTGGTCCAATAATCACTGGTGTTACATGAAAATATTTTCTAATAGCATTGTTTAATGAATGCATAATATCTGGAACAACAGATCCAATAATCGCAGCATCAATCCCTGCGATATTGATTCCTTTGTGTGACAGCATATCACACATTAAAGCTCCAAATTCATCTGAAGTTCTCTGCATTTTTGTTGTAATACGAAAAGAATCTAACAAATCTTCTCTGTCAAATACTCCAACTGTAATATTTGTATTTCCTACATCTAGTCCTAGTAACATTATTCTACCTCTTCTCCCAAGAAAAACACTTTATAAAACATCTCTAGAGATTCCCAAAGTTCTTTTTTATCCATTTGCATCTGCTTGATTTTAAGACCACTTCCAATTTCATCAAACATATAATCATTTTCCTTTGCTTCTGTTACAAAATGAAGATTCCCTTCCTCATCATACTCAATGGTTATGATTCCACCAGCTTCTGTGGTATATAAAACACAGGCAATCTTTAATTCATCTTTTATTCCTTGTGGCAGTCCATTGAAATCTTCATTCAAATAATACTTCTGCTCATATGAACTTGCTCCACATAGAACGATATTATCTTGATACATGTTGTCTCCTCCTAAATATATCCGAGAATTCCTCGAATGGATACTTCTCCTGAAATCACCGTATATACTTCATGACTGGCATCTTCTACCATAAGTTCTCCCTTTTGGTCAATTCCAAGGGACAAAACTTCTTGTTTTTGATTCTGTCTTACAATTGTAATTGGCTTGTTACGATGAATTAAAAGTTCATTATATTCATCCATAACCTTGGATAAATCACCGGTTTCTACAAACTCTTTATAATAGTCCTCAAAAAACTTCAACACCTTGCATACAAGTAGACATCTATTTATCTTCATTCTCTGCTCAATAAACAAAGATGTAGCTACATCCCTAACTTCTTCTGGGAAAGACTCTATGTTTACGTTAATTCCAATTCCAACAATAACGTAGTTTAATTCATCCATCTGGGCACTTAACTCTGTTAAAATACCGCACACCTTTTTCCCATGAAGAATAATATCATTGGGCCACTTAATTTGAACATCCACCTTTGCTGCATCCTTAATACCCTCTGCAACTGCAAGTGCTGTCACAAGAGTAAGCATTGAACTACATTCCACTGGAATCTCAGGTCTTAGAACAAGACTCATAGCAATTCCAGTTCCTTTTTGTTCTGTCCATGCACGTCCTCTCCGACCTCTTCCTTGGTTCTGACAGTCTGCTACAACTAAAGTTCCATGTGGCGCACCTTGTTCTGCCAGTCGTTTCGCCTCTAAATTTGTAGAATCGATGGTATCATAATAATGAATCTCAGAACCAATCCATGTAGTCTCAAGTTCTGTCATCATTTCTTCTTTTCCAAGAACATCTGGTGTCCCCTTTAGACAGTATCCACGATTGCTCACTGATTCAATCTCATACCCAGCTTTCTTTAATCCTTTGATATGCTTCCATACCGCCGTTCTGGATACACCAAGTTTTTGGCACAATTCCTGCCCTGAGATATAAGTATTCTCATGTTTTTTTAGTTCATTTAGTACCTCTGATTTAACTGACATCTACTCTCCTAAGGTTGCAACCATAACTGCTTTGATTGTATGCATACGATTCTCTGCCTCATCAAAAATAACTTCTGCATGCTGATCAAATACTTCTTCTGTAATCTCATTTCCTTTCACTGCTGGAAGACAATGCATTACAATTGTAGAATCTTTCCCTGTCTTAGCCATTAATTCTTTATTTACCTGGTAAGGTTTTAATATTGCAACTCTTTCTGCCGCTTTATCTTCTTCTCCCATAGAGCACCATACATCTGTATAAATACAATCTGCTCCTGCAACTGCATCTGGATTCTCTGTAAATGTAAGTGTAGAACCTGATTCTTTCGCATACTCTTTACATTCATCGATTAACCCACTCTCTGGCCATAAGCTTTCTGGTGCAAGACAAATAAAGTGAAGTCCCATCTTAGCACATCCAATCATCAAAGAATTTCCCATATTGTTTCTACCATCTCCTGCAAATACAAAAGTCAATCCTTTTAATATTCCAAACTGCTCCTTTAATGTTAAGAAATCTGCTAAAATTTGTGTTGGATGATAATCATCTGTTAATCCATTCCATACTGGAACTCCACTATATTTTGCAAGTTTTTCTACATTCTCGTGTAAGAATCCACGAAACTCAATTCCATCAAACATACGTCCTAACACTCTTGCTGTATCTTCGACACTTTCTTTATATCCTAATTGAATATCATCTTTTCCTAGATATTCAGGATGTCCACCTTCGTCAATACATCCAATGGTAAAAGAACATCTTGTACGTGTACTTGGTTTTTCAAAAATCAACGCAACATTCTTTCCTTTTAAACTGTTTCCAGTAATTCCTTTTTTCTTGTCTGCTTTTAACTTTGCAGCTAAATCAATAAAATATTCAATCTCTTCTGGTGTAAAGTCTTTTAATGTTAAAAAGCTTCTTCCCTTTAAATTCATAACATTTCCTCCGATATATTTTTTCGTCATATGAACTGATTATATAACATCTTTTTTTATTTTTCCACCCTTTCAAGGATTTCCTTTACTTTCTCTCCAATGGCCCTTCCAAGGCTTCCATGACTTTCTGGTTCCATATGACAAGCATCCACTTGGGATGGCTTTGCATATTTTGCCGCATCTAGAAAATCAATTCCATATGCCTTCGCATACTCCTCGTAAATTGGGGCAAGTCTTTTGGAATACTCCAATGCTCTCTCAAAACCCATCTCTTCTCCTGCTGGAATCTGGGCAACATTATCTCCAATATGAATTGGTGACACAAGAAGAATGTCTGCTGGTTTTCCATCTTCTCTTTTTTGTGGCGTTATTTCTAATATTTTCTTTATCAAACATTCAATTGCCTTTCCAATGGTAATGGGTGTCAGTCCAAACCGAACTTTCAAATCATTGGTTCCAAGCATTAATATTACCAAGTCCACTGGTCCATGAGAATGAAGACATGGATCTAAATATTCAATTCCAATCCGTCCTGGGCGAATCACATCATCAAAACATGTGGTTCTTCCATTTAACCCTTCTTCAATAACTCTCGCATCTTCTTTTACCATCTTCTGCAAAACCCCTGGCCATCGCACCTCATAATCATATCGGAATCCAGTATGAGGATTATATCCATATGTATTGGAGTCTCCAAAGCATACAATTGTTTTCATTCTAACTCCCTTCCTCCTATAACAGAGAAAGACAGTCGCTTTTTACGACTGCCTTCTTTGTAAGCTCTATAATACTTGATTTAAGAAGTTAATAGTTCTCTCTTCTTTTGGATGTGCTAATACTTCTTCTGGTGTTCCCTGTTCTACAATGTATCCACCATCCATAAAGATAATACGATCTGCAACTTCTCTGGCAAATCCCATCTCATGGGTTACAACTACCATTGTCATCCCATTCTTTGCAAGCTGCTTCATAACATTGAGTACCTCTCCAACCATCTCTGGATCAAGGGCGCTAGTCGGCTCATCAAACAACATAATGTCTGGATGCATTGCTAAAGCTCTCGCAATGGCAACACGCTGCTTCTGTCCTCCAGATAACTGTGCTGGATATACGTCTGCCTTATCAGAAAGTCCAACTTCTTGAAGCAATGATAATCCTGTTGTCTTTGCTTCCTCCGTTGTCATCTTCTTTAATTCTACTGGTGCCATCATAATATTCTCGATGACTGTCTTATGTGGAAATAGATTAAAGTGCTGAAATACCATTCCAATATTCTCTCTCACTTTATTAATATCCGTTCCCTTGTCTGTAATATTGAATCCGTCGATTTCTACATCTCCCCCTGTAATTGACTCTAAACGATTCAAACAGCGAAGAAATGTACTTTTTCCAGACCCAGATGGACCGATTAAACATACAACCTCTCCATCGGCTACTTCAACATCCATCCCTTTTAGTACTTCCAAAGAACCAAAGCTCTTTATAAGCCCTCTTACTTTTACTTTACTTTCCATAAGACATTCTCCTTTCTAGTACATTGGCTACCTTAGAAAGGATTGTACAAATTACCAAGTAGTAAACTGCTGCAATAAGATAAATAGACATAACGTCGGCAGATTCATTTGCAGAAATAATCTTACTGTTAAAAGTTAATTCTCTTAACCCAATGGCAGATATTAAAGATGTATCCTTTAAGGAAATAATAAACTGATTAATAATTGATGGTAACATGGTTCTAATTGCCTGTGGTAAAATGACCTTTCTCATGGCCTTTCCATAAGTCAATCCCAAACTTCTTGCTGCTTCCATCTGTCCTTTATCTACAGATTCAATTCCTCCTCGGACAATCTCAGCCATATATGCACCTGCATTCAAACTAAGTGCAACTATACCTGCTGTAAATCCTCCTCCAAAGTCATTCCAATTCATTCCCATTGGTTGTAAAATACTTCCTGCAACACCAAAGTACATAATAAATACTTGTACCAATAATGGTGTTCCTCGAATGATATCGATATAGATTGTTGCAATAAAATTCAAAATCTTGTTACTTGATACCTTAAACATACCAAATACAATACCTAAAATACTTGCAAAAACCAATGATACGATAGTCAAACGAACTGTTAGCCCTAATGCATCTATAAAACTTGGGGCATATTGTTGAAATAGTTCTATAAAGTTCATAAGTTACTCCTAATCTAATTTACTAGTTTTATTTTGTGTATTTATCAATGATTTCTTGATATTTTCCACTCTTCTTAATCTTCTCAAGACCACTGTTAAATTTCTTGATTAATTCAGCGTTGTCACCTTTTTTCACAGCGAATCCATATTCACTTCCTTCATTTGAAGTGTAAGCTACTTTTAGCTTTTGTCCCTTTTTGTTGATTTCATAGCTCATAACTGGGAAGTCTTCAAAACATGCTGCTGCATTTCCTGATGTTACTTCTTGATACATCGTTGATGAACCATCAAATTCTTTTACTTCAAAATTATACTTCTTTGCCATCTTCTTTGAATATTCAGATCCAACAGTTCCCACTTTTGCTGCAACTGTCTTTCCTTTTAAGTCTTTTAATGAAGTAATCTTAGAATCTTTTGCTACAGCAAAACATACTTGAGATTTGTAGTAACTTTGTGAAAAGTCATACTTTTCTTGTCTTTTTTTATTAATTGACATACCAGCAATCATACCATCGCTTTCCCCTGATTCTACAGAAGCCATCGCTGCATCAAATCCCAATGCACTCACTTCATACTTAAAACCTTCTTCTTTTGAAATTGCTTCTAAAAGTTCTAAGTCAATTCCTTCTCTTTTTCCATCCTTGTTTTCATACTCAAATGGTGCAAATGTTGTATCTGTTGCAATCTTGTAAGTCTTCTCTCCACTAGCCTTCTTATTTCCACCACAGGCAACTAAACTAAGTGCCATAACCGCAGCTAATCCAACTGCTAAAACTCGTTTCATTCTCATTCTTTCGTCCTCCTAAAATTTTTTACAATCACTCAAAAGTTAATGTATTAACACATATTATATAATATTTTGGTTCTATGGTCAACTAAAGCGGTAACGTCTTACATTGGCTAAGACTACAAAAAGGCACAATTTAACTTGTAAACTGTGCCTTCGCTTTTTTGATTCTATAACATTTTATAACTCTTGTAATGTAGGATTTTCCTCTTTTTCTTCATCATTTGATGCAACTTCTGTTATAGATTTCACAAGGCCTGCAATTCCCTGAATCTCAGATGGAATAATAATCTTTGTAGCTTTTCCATCTGCTGCTTTGGCAAATGCTTCTAAACTCTTTATTTGGATGACTGCATCATCTGCTCCTGCTTCTTTGATATAACGAATACCATCTGCATTGGCTAATTGGATCTGCTTAATTGCTTCTGCCTCTCCTTCTGCTTCACGAATGGTTGCTTCTTTCTTTGCCTCTGCTCTTAAGATTGCTGATTCCTTCTCTCCTTCTGCTTCTAGGACAACTGATTCCTTATGTCCTTCTGCTCGAAGCACCTGAGACTTTTTTTCACCTTCTGCAATCAAGATTGCTTCTCTTCGTTCACGTTCTGCTTTCATTTGCTTTTCCATGGC
Source organism: Anaerostipes sp. (assembly GCA_028697725.1). Taxonomy (GTDB): domain Bacteria; phylum Bacillota; class Clostridia; order Lachnospirales; family Lachnospiraceae; genus Anaerostipes. The sequence goes on along the minus strand of JAQVEG010000046.1, from coordinate 13,381 downwards.
ATCTTGAATTGCCGCTGGTGGAATAATGTTTTTAAGTTCCACACGATTCACTTTAATTCCCCATGGATCTGTAGCTTCATCTAAAGTAGCTCTCATCTTTGTATTAATTGTCTCTCTTGATGTTAGTGTCTGGTCAAGTTCAAGATCACCAATAATATTACGAAGGGTTGTAGCTGTTAGGTTCTCAATGGCCATAATTGGATTCTCAACACCATAGCTGTAAAGCTTTGGATCTGTTATTTGAAAATATACAACTGTATCAATTCGCATGGTTACATTATCTTTTGTAATAACTGGCTGTGGCGGAAAATCTACCACTTGTTCTTTTAGATTCACCCTCTTTGCCACACGATCAATAAATGGTACCTTGATATGAAGTCCTACTGACCATGTACCTAAAAATGCTCCTAATCTTTCCACTACATATGCATGTGCCTGTGGGACTATTCTCACAGACGATACAATAACTAGTATAATAATAAATATCAAAACTATTAGTAATATCATGTTTTTCTCCTATTTTTCTTTTACAATTAAATTGACGCCTCGTATTTCCTCGACAATTACTTCTGTACCTTCTGAAATCACAACATCAATTTCTGTTGACTTTGCACTCCAGTCCATTCCATTGATAAACACAATTCCTTTTCCCTGAACATTTTCAATGGTTTCTTTTACAATCGCTGTTTCCCCAATTAAACTTTCTGCATTGGTCTTTTCTGTTTTCCCATTGAAATACTTTTGAGCAATGGGTCTTGTAACCAAAAACAAAGAGAGAGAAACCAGAATCCATAGGATAACTTGTGCATAAAATGGTGCTCCCACTCCAGCAAGAATTGCGGCTGCAATTGCTCCACCAGCAAACCATATACTTGTCAATCCCAGAGTAGCAATTTCAATCAGTAAAAAGACTGCAACTGCTATTAACCAATATACTGGATACATTTTGATTACCTTTCCTTCCTTTGACGTCTAGCTTCATACATTAATAATCCACTCGCCATAGCAGCATTTAATGATTCTACTTTTCCATCCATTGGAATTCGAATCCGTTTGTCTGCGTTTTTTGATAGTTCATCTGTTAAGCCATTGCCTTCATTTCCAATGAGAAAACAGCTTTGTGTCTCAAATGGTTCTTTTGTAAAATCCACCCCATCTAAATGTGCTGCATACATTGTGATTTTCTCTTCCTTCAACCTTTTTACCACTTCCATAGTGTCTTCTATATATACAAATGGAACTCTAAAAATAGAACCCATGGTAGAGCGAATTACCTTTGGATTAAATATATCCACTGTCTCTTTTGTCATAATAATCCCACCAATTCCAGCACCTTCACCAGTTCTTAAAATGGTTCCAAGATTTCCTGGATCTTGAAGATTCTCAAGGAATAAAAGATTTTTTTCTTTTTGACTTATTACATCCTCTAAAGTATATGCCGGACATCTCACAAGGGATAAAACCCCTTGAGGTGTCTGAGTATCTGACATGTCTTTCATAACTTCGTCTGATACAATATCATAATCCCCATTTATCAAGTCTTTATGTTCTTCATAAAAATGTTCTGTCACAAATGTTTTTTGATACAAAGAAGTGGGAATTTCTTCAAACATCCGAATTCCCTCTACTACAAACTGCCCAGACTTTCTTCTTTCTCTGGCACTTTTTTCTATCTTTTTAATTTGCTTAATCTGCTTATTTTGTACTGTTGTTATCATACCCTACCTAATCTTCGCAATGTATTTTTTATCACCAATCACTATAAGACTATCTGTAGCCTCCAAAATACGGTCAGGATCTGGAGAACCGTCAAATTCTTCTCCAGTATGAATCGCCACAACATTGATGCTATATTTTCCACGTAAATCTAACTGGCGAAGTGTCTTTCCAACCCACTGGCTCTTAATATGAATCTCAATTACGCTTGTTTTCTTTGACAAATCAATCAAATCCATAATTGTTCCACTGGCAAGATTATAAGCAATTCGTTTTCCCATCTCAGTTTCTGGATATACGACCTTGTCTGCCCCGACACGCTTTAGGATTTCTCCTTTAATATGTCCATCTGCTTTGGCTAAAATATAAGGAACACCTAATTCTTTTGCTGTCATAGTGGCCATCACACTGGCTTCTAAACTTTCCGCGGTAGCAACCACTGCTCCATCCACAGAATCAAGTCCAATGGTTTTCATGATTTCTATGTCCATAACATCTGCACACACTGCACATGTAACATCATCTGCAATACTACGCACCAACTCTTCACTTTTATCAACTGCTAAAACTTCTGCTCCGTTCAGCATGAGATTTTTTGCCACACTAGATCCAAACTTCCCTAAACCAAACACTGCATATGACTTTGCCATAATAACCTCCCCTTATCCAAGAGTAATATTCTCTTCTGGATATTTCGCTAATTTTTTGTTTCTACGAGTTGCAAATCCTAATGCCAGAGACACTGGACCTACTCGCCCTAAATACATAGTACAGATAATTACAATCTTCCCAATATTGTTCAAATTCGGAGTCAGTCCCTTAGTTAGTCCAACTGTTGCAAGTGCGGATATGGATTCATAACATGTTTCCATAAAATTTGAATCATTTGAAATAAGTATAAGTAAAATAGATGTTAGCAATACTGTTAAATAAACACAAATAATAGTAATCGCTTTTGGCAGAAAACTCTGTGCAATTCCTCTTTTAAATAGAATGACTTGTTTTTCTTGTTTTACTACCGCAATAACACAACACACTACAATTGCCAACGTAATTGTCTTAACTCCACCTGCAGTACCAACTGGCGAACCTCCAATAAACATGAGAATCATAGATATCAAAGACGATCCTTCTGAAAGGTCTGCCTGTGCAATGGATTCAAATCCTGCTGTTCTTGTTGTCACTGATTGAAACAAGGAAGCCTGAATTTTATGCCACAAGGAATAGTCTGCCATGGTCTTTGGATTATTATATTCAAAAATAAAGATTAAAAATGCTCCGCCTAACACCAAAACCATAGACACAAAGATAACAATCTTGGAGTGAAGAGACAGTTTCCGAAAAATATCTTTCATTCGGATTTCTCTTTTCCATAACTGTTTGATAATATGCACACAGTCCCGCCATACAATAAATCCAAGTCCACCAAGTGTGATCAATGCCATAATAGAAAAATTAATGACTGGATTAAATACATAGCTTCTCATGCTATCTAACTTTACAATATCAATTCCCGCATTACAGAATGCAGAAACAGAGTTAAAGATAGATGCCCATATTCCATACTTCCATCCAAATTCAGGAACAAACTGTGTTGCCATAGCAACACTTCCCACTCCTTCTACCACCAAAACGCCTTGAAATATTCTTGCAATCAACTTTACAAGTCCCGACATTTCATTGAGTCCATATGACTCTTGAATCAGGATTCTCTCTCTCATGGTTACTCGTTTCCCGAGAATTAACAGAAAGCCCATAACCATAGTAATAACACCTAGTCCACCAATCTGAATTAGCAGCAATATGACGATTTGTCCAAATAAACTCCAATGAGCGACTGTTGGTACTGTAACAAGACCTGTTACACATACCGATGTGGTTGACATAAACAGTGCATCCACATAGTTTGTTGCAGTTCCAGATTTTGATGCAATTGGCAGGGTTAATAGTAACGACCCTATTAATATAATCAAAAGAAATCCCATCAGAATAATCTGAACTGGTTTCAGTTTCTTCATAACAATAATTCTCTCCCTTTCATATCAATTCCAAAGGAATTTCTTATTATATAAAAAAGCAATCTGAATTCACACACATGAATAGACCGCTTTTTTATATTAATATAACTTTTTATTATTTACCTAATAAATGTGCAATTTGTAATTGATAATCATCAATCTTCTTCTCAACAGCTAATCCTTCCATGATGTCAACATCAGAGAATTCTCCGTTCTTGTAACGAACAATACGGTTTGTCTTTCCTTCACATAATAGGTCAACTGCATAAGCACCCATAATTGATGCGTATACTCTATCTTTCGCTGTTGGGCTTCCACCACGCTGCATATGTCCTAAGATTGTTGCTCTTGTTTCAATTCCTGTTGCAGATTCAATTCTCTTAGCCATGCTGTATGAATGTCCAACACCCTCTGCATTAACAATCATATGATGTGTCTTACCTAATGCTCGGTTACGAAGTAAATGTTCAATAATCTGTTGTTCTACCTTTGGCATATTACCATCGTATGATTCTGGGATAAGGATATCTTCTGCTCCTGTTGCCATACCACACCATAATGCGATATAACCAGCGTTACGTCCCATAACCTCAACGATACTACAACGTTCATGTGATGTTGATGTATCACGAATCTTATCAATGGCTTCCATGGCTGTATTTACAGCTGTATCAAAACCAATGGTATACTCTGTACATGGAATATCTAAATCAATCGTTCCTGGAACTGCAATTGTGTTAATCCCATTCTCAGATAAACGCTTTGCTCCTTGGAAAGATCCGTCTCCACCGATAACTACAAGTCCATCGATTCCATGTTTCTTACAAATCTCAGCACCTTGCTTTTGACCCTCTGGAGTCTTAAACTCATCACATCTTGCTGTAAAAAGAATTGTTCCACCGTGAGAAATACTGTCTGCAGTATCACGAGGTGACAAATCAACAATCTCTTCATTCAATAAACCATTATATCCTTTTTTAATTCCTTTTACTCTTAATCCTCTTTCAAGACCAATTCTAACAACTGCTCTTGTCGCAGCGTTCATAGCCGGAGCATCTCCTCCACTTGTTAAAACTCCAATTGTTTTTACTTTAGGTGTTCCCATATTATGTTTTCCTCCAAATTTAGTTTACCTTTATAATTTATAGATACCATCATTTTAATGCATTCATTTGTCTTTTTCAATAGTTCTATATACCTATTTTCTTAATTTTAATATTTTTTTTGCCAAATTTCTCTTGTAATTGATAAATTAGGTCTTGATCGGAAGAAACTCCAAATCCATTTCCAAGTCGGTTTATTGCCTTTTCTTCCCTACAATAGATGATAACGTGGTTCTTTCCACTGTGCATTTTCAATAGTTCGTATAGTTTGTTTTGTTCTTCAAAAAATACATTTTTACTGTCAAATTGAACCCATATTTCTTGAATCATGTCGTCAAATGTGGTCATTTGGTTGCAGATAATCTTACTTTCTTCTTCTGAAATTTGTGCAGTTCCTCGAATAAATACCTTTTGATCTGGCTGAAGCATACTCTGACACGCTTGATATTGTCTTGGAAAAACTATAATTTCCACGGTTCCTCGCATATCTTCTAATGTAATAAATGCCATATTTTCATTTCTTCTTGTTAATTTCACTGTAATATCACTAATGATACCACCTATAATGCAAGTCTCTCCATCTACCACATGAGACTCCACTCCATCATCCAACAAAAAATCTGCCGTAGATACTGACGATACCTTTTCTATCATCTGGGCATCATCCTCTAAAGGATGTCCGCTGGCATAAATTCCGAGAACCTCTTTCTCAAGTAAAAGCTTTTGGTTCTTTTCATACTCCCCAACATCAGGATAATTAATATCAAAATCCTTCTGCTGATCTTCTGTCATAAAGTCTAACAGACTCATTTGCCCAGAAATTTCACTCTTTCGTTCCTTCTGGATTCCATCTAAAACACTTGCATATACAAACATCTGCTGTTTTCTTGTATAACCAAGGCTATCTAATGCTCCCGATTTAATCATACTCTCCACAGTTCGTTTATTCATTTCTTTGCTGGAAAGCCTCTCCACCAAATCAGAAAGAGATTTATAGGAACCATTTAGATTCCTCTCTTTTATAATTGCTTGGATCACTGGTTTTCCCAGACTCTTGATTGCACTTAAACCGTAGCGAATATTCCCATTATCAACAGAGAAACTTCCTTCTCCCAAGTTTATATCTGGTGGTAACACTTTGATTCCCATCTTTCGGCATTCATATACATATGCTGCAACCTTTTCTGTGTGATCAAGTACAGAGGTCATCAATGCGGCCATAAATTCCTTTGGATAGTAGTATTTTAAATACGCAGTTTCATAAGAAACTACCGCATAAGCTGCCGCATGAGACTTATTAAATGCATACTTGGCGAAATCCATCATTTCATCCCAGATGTGGTTGGCTGTCTTTTCATCGATTCCATTGTTAATACAGCCTAAAACTCCTTCTTTTTCATTTCCATAGACAAAGTTCTGGCGTTCCTGTTTCATAACCTCGCCCTTTTTCTTGGACATGGCTCTTCGCACCAAATCACTTCTCCCTAAAGTATATCCAGCTAACTCCATAACAATCTGCATAACCTGTTCTTGGTATACAATACATCCATAAGTGGGTGCCAGAATCTCTTCTAACTGAGAACAGTCATACACTATCGTTTCCTTGTCGTTCTTTCCCTTAATATACTTTGGAATAAAATCCATTGGTCCTGGGCGATATAAGGAAATTCCTGCAATGATTTCTTCCAGACTCTCAGGTTTTAATTCCTTCATGAAACTTTTCATTCCAGAACTTTCAAGCTGAAACACACCTTCTGTCTTTCCTTCTCCAATCATATGGAATACCTTTGTATCATTCATAGGAATTGCTCCTATATCCAATGGCTTTTCTAATCTTTTGTTTACAAGATTCACCGCATCCTGAATTACCGTCAAGGTTCTAAGTCCTAAAAAGTCCATCTTAAGCAGTCCAAGTTCTTCTATGGTTGTCATAGTAAACTGTGTCGTGACAGCATCCTCTGATCCCTTTGCAAGGGGTACAAATTCATCAATTGCCTCTTTACCAATTACAACTCCTGCTGCATGCATAGAAGAATGTCTCGGAAGTCCTTCCAACCTCATAGACATATCAAGAAGATACTTGCTTTCTTCATCTTCCTCATATATTTTCTTTAAATCAGAACTTATCTTTAATGCATGCTTTAGTGTAATATTCAATTCATTTGGTACCATCTTGGCAATAGAATCCACCTTAGCATAAGGAATATCCAGCGCGCGTCCCACATCTCTGATTACCATTCTCGCAGACATGGTTCCAAAGGTGATAATCTGTACTACTTGCTCCTTACCGTATTTTTCTACTACATAGTCAATTACTTCCTGTCGTCTTTCATAACAAAAATCGATATCAATATCGGGCATAGACACACGTTCTGGATTTAAGAAACGTTCAAAGAGAAGTTGATACTGAATTGGATCAATGTTCGTTATCTCAAGGCAGTACGATACAATACTTCCTGCGGCAGAACCTCGCCCTGGTCCAACTGCAATTCCCTGTTCCTTTGCATAACGAATAAAGTCCCATACAATCAAGAAATAATCCACGTATCCCATATGTTCAATGGTAGACAATTCAAATTCCAAACGTTCTCTTAGGTTCGGCGTTACATCATCATATCTTCGATTGATCCCTTCTTCGCATAGTTTTCTCAAATAAGTAACTGATGTAAATCCTTCTGGCACATCAAACTTTGGTACTTTCTGCTCTCCAAATACAATCTCAACTTCACATCTTTGTGCAATCTTATGTGTATTTTCTATTGCTTCACTTGCATAAGGGAAAAGACGTTCCATCTCCTTGGCTGACTTTAAATAGTATTGCCCGCCCTCATATCTCATTCGTTCTTCATCAGCGACCTTTTTCCCTGTCTGAATGCACAACAAAATATCATGAGCCTCTGCATCCTCTGCATAAGTATAATGGACATCATTGGTTGCCACCATATCAATTCCAGTTTCTTTGGAAAGTTTTACAATTGCAGAATTCACTTTCATCTGCTCTGAAATTCCATGATCTTGAAGTTCTAAAAAGAAATTACCCTTTCCGAATAACTTTTCAAAATTCAATGCTGTCTCTTTTGCTTTCTCATAGTTCTCTTCCAAAATATAACTTGGAATCTCTCCTGCCAAACAGGCGCTTAATGCTATAATTCCTTCTTTATACTCTTCTAACACTTCATAATCCACTCGTGGACGATAATAAAATCCTTCCGTAAATCCTCGGGATACAATCTTCATTAAATTGTGATAGCCAGTATCATTCTCAGCTAATAAAACAAGGTGATAGTATCTACTCTCTCCTTGCCTCGTTTCTTTGATAAACCTAGACTCTGTTGTGACATAAACCTCACATCCAATAATCGGCTTAATTCCTTCTGCCTTTGCTGCTTTATAAAAATCGATAACTCCATACATAACCCCATGGTCAGTAATCGCAAGACTGTCCATTCCAAGTTCTTTTGCCTGATGCACAATCTCTTTGATTTTGCTGGATCCATCTAGCAAACTATATTCTGTATGCACGTGTAAATGCGTAAATTCCATAAGACCCCCATAATCACAATTGATTTTATCTTCTAAATATAGCATAATAGTACCATATTTTAAGATATTAATAAACCTAATTTATACGCAAAAGAATTGAGGAAGAACATGGAAAATATAACAGTACAGGATATTCTAACCGCAACAGGAGGAACTCTTCTTTGTGGGAATCCAAAGACTATCATTGATGGAATTAGTACAAATTCAAAGGAGCTTGGAGCAAACACACTTTTTGTTCCCCTTCTTGGTGAAAAAGTTGATGCACATAAATTTATTAAAAATGCAATGGAAACTGCTGCTGCCACCCTGACAAGTGAACATAACTGCGCCAACTCAGACAAGGCATATATTAAAGTTCCTAATACATTAAAAGCAATGCAGAATCTTGCAACATACTATCGAAACCGCATGAATCTGCCTATTATCGGTGTCACTGGAAGTGTTGGAAAAACAACAACCCGCGAAATGATTGCCCACGTATTAAAAGGGAAATATCAGGTGTTTGAAACTCGCGGCAATCAAAACAGCCAAGTTGGTGTTCCTCTTACTTTAGATTATTTAACATCCAAAGACGAAGTAGGAGTATTAGAAATGGGGATGAGTGAACCAGGGCAGATTACAACACTTGGAGAAATCATCCGCCCTAATATTGGTGTTGTAACAAATGTTGGCGTTTCCCATATTGAGATGATGGGAACAAGAGATGCCATTTGCAAAGAAAAATTAGACATCCAAAATAACCTGCCTAAAGACGGACTTCTTTTCTTAAATGGCGACAATGATATGATTCGCAAACATTTAGATTATGTAAAAATGCCATATGAATTCTATGGATTTTCAGAAGATTGCAATTATCGTGCTGAGAACCTTTCAGTGGAAAACGCTTCGACACATTTTACATTTACCTATAAAGACATAAAAGAATCTATGACCCTTGGAGTATTAGGTGAACATAACGTATCCAATGCATTAGTTGCCATTGCCATTGGTTTGCATTTTGATGTTCCAATGGAAATTATCAAAAAACAATTATCCACATTTTCAGGGCAGCGTCAAAATATTTTCCACAAAAATGGATACACTGTGGTGGACGATGCCTACAATGCAAGTCCAGATTCCATGAAGGCAAGTCTTAAAATCTTGTCTGAACTTAACAACAGTGGTCACAAGATTGCCGTTCTATCTGACATGTTAGAATTAGGTCCTGATTCTCCACTTTATCACCGAGAAGTTGGAGAATTTCTAGCAACAACAAAAATAACAGATTTATTGACCACCGGGGTCTTATCAAATGAGTATATACAAGCAGTAAAGAAATTAAAACCTTCTATCCTTACAAAACATTTTGATTCTAACAAGGAACTTATCTCTTATCTGAAAGAAAATTTAAAAGAGAATGATGCCCTTTTAATCAAAGGCTCTAATGGAATGAATTTAAAAGAAGTCTCACAGGCTTTATAACCAAAAAACAGACGAAATTGATATCGTCTGTTTTTTTGGTTATTTTGTCTTTTTCTTTTTTATTTTACTGTAATCACTGTAAACATTGGTTCCCAAAGATTTCTTATAACTTCTAACCCGAATATAATATGTCTTTTTTCGTTTTAATTTTGTGATAGTTTTTGTCAAGGTTGACCGGCTACGCACTTTATAACTTTTCTTTCCTTTTGTAAATGACTTGTTTGTAGCAATATCAATCCGATATCCTGTGGCCTTGCTGACCTTTTTCCACTTCACTTTTAATGCTTTCTTGCTAGGAGAAGACACAGATTTTAGAGTTGCCTTCTTTGGTGCAACAAGAACATTCAGTTTCTTCGTTACCGCTGGATATTCCTTATTCCCTGATACCTTTACTGAGATAACTGCCTTTCCTACCCCTTTAATCTTAACCGTACCTTTGGATGATACAGTTGCAACTGACTTATTATTAGACGAATAAGACAGACTTCCAATTCCTGATGTTCTCTTAGCTTTTACGTTAAAGGACTTTTGTCCATATTTTTTCTTGTATGTGGTTGCTGACGTTGAAATCGTCTGATTTCTTGTATTTGTATATACTTTCATAAGGGCATTTCCTGCTTTTGCATCCGTTGTAAAATATGCTCCTCCTGAATTCTTCCATCCACTTGAATTTAAGCTTCCAAGATCATAATAACTCTGCCCTGAAGAATAAACAATTCTAGCACCCATAGATCCCCATGTTTCTTGCATTTCAAATGGCACAAAGTAATATGTTTTAGATCCTGATGTATAATATGTAGTAAATACAACAGAATATCTTGTTCCTTTTGGCAGTGCAAAGTAACTAGATCCTAAATCTAAGGTATGATATCCTGCATTGGTCAAGGTAAATGTGTGACTATATTTTTTTGTTCCTGACATTGGTTTTTTTGCAGTCACTCCTGTATAAATACGAACAGATACTTTTGTATTTGCAGCCGAAGTATAAGTTCCTATCCCTCGAATCGTCTCATTTCCCCTTGCCGTATATATATTTGCAGCATTAACTCGTGAAGTTGTCACATATAAACCATCTCCTATACCAACTCCATCATACTGATATACATTTCCATAGGTATGACTGCTTCCAGTTGCTTTATATGTTGTGTTTTCTGCTACATATCCTGTTGGCTCAGAAAATGTTCTGTCTTCATAAGACAAATAAAAATATCCATTTCCAGAAGTTTCTGTTCCATAGCTATTTTTCACAATCCACGCCCCATTACTTGATGGCTTTACTCTAAAATTCTCTTTAGAATAACTATCATCCCATCCAACAATGGTTACTTCATGATTTGCCCCAGCATTATTGCTATTACAGAAATAAGATTCAGTTTTTGCTTCGGTATTCACTGCATTATACCCACCAGTTTCTTTTCCAAGATTACTATCTGCATAAATTCCTACACTCACTGCACCTTTGCTGTAAATATAATCTTTAATACTTCCAACAGCTGCTGTATTCCTCTTTGTCCACGTTCCATAATTATTATAGGTATTTACCTCTGGCAAATATACGGCATCCTTTAAACGAATAGCAGAAGATGTCTGTAAACTTGTTGAAAGGCTTCCCATGGAAGTAGTGTTGTATTTTGCTTTTGATTCATCTACAGCACCATATTTCCTTGCCAGTGACGCAACTGCCATAGTTCGGTTTCCACCAGTATTATAAGCGTCGGATCCATTAACTACAAAATGATCCTTCCCTGCATATTTACTCACTGAATAACCGTTGGATCCATGGAATGTAAACCATGCCAAATGTCGTTCTGACAAATCAACACTTGCACTTGCATGCCCTGTTGATATTAAATTTGATTCTAATGATGCCATAGCACCAAATGCCCAGCAAGCTCCAAAATTCCCCTGATCTTTTACAGATGTACTTTTCCCTGCTGTCACAAGACTATACTGACTGGGAAGGGCTGCCGCTTTTTTCAAAATACTTGAAGAAGAAGCTGATTGTAGAATTTCTGGTGATTTTAAAACGTAAGTTTTCTTATCTCCATTAACTTCCCAATGACCCAATGACTGTACATTGTCCAAAACCGGTTTTACCGTTGCTGCAAGGGTTCTTTGTCCACCAAAGTTACATCCTAGTCCTACAGCGACTGCTCCTGCTAATACATACTGAATCCACTTTCTTTTTACTATTCTCATATAACCTAACCTTTCTTAACTTATGATACTGTAAACTCTCCCATGCTCTCATGAAATCTTTATTTCATCTTCACGTAAAGTGTAACTAGCTTTTTTATGGTATCAACTAAATGATTTCTCGTGTCTGTATCCATATCTTTCACTGTCATACCAAGGGCAATCAAGTCTTTCATAGAGAATTTTGATACCATGGCAAGCCCCTCATTGGCACTTAATAATTCATATAAAATAGTTGCAAATCTTTTTCTTTCACTGATGCTCATATTTTGAATCCATTGATATAGAACTATATCCATATGCTTGGATTTATCTGACACATGCTGGGTATAGATAAAGTCTCCATTCTCCACAATCCAAGAATATGGATTGTGCTGCATAATTCCACCACTTTCTACACTTTTGACAACATAATATCTACCCTGACTCTCTAAAAGCATACCAATTAGAGATGATTCTGGAACCGTCTTATGAATTCTATCCTCGATTCTTTGATACTTTGAGGAAGCAAAAAATCCTTTTGAAAATCCAGGTCCATCATGATTATAAATTGCAATGATTCGACTTTGAATCCTTGGATGGCACATAGACCCTGCGTACACAGCTAAATTTCCACCTTTGGAATGACCTCCTAGAATCAACCGCCTTCTTGTCCACTTTGCCACCACATTCAAATATCGAAGTGCTTCTCTTTGTGCTGGAATGGTTTTCATAAATGCCATATTAAAATCTTCTTTCCATCCCACAGCTGTGGCATCTGTCCCTCGAAATGCAACATATGCTACTTGCTTTGTTATTAAAAATACTACCGCCGAAAACTGCTGCTCTTTTTGAATACTTACATCATCTACATAAAACTTCAATGTAATATCACGAAATCTAGGACTACTTGCAAGTGCAGTTATTAACCTTTCATTCCAGTTTCGATCTCGAACCTGATGAAACATTCGATGAAAATATTCTCTCAAAAACAAATCTTTTATCTTGATTCCTTTTGTAAAAAAGGATAATCCAGGCACAATTTCATCCATTTTAAAATAAGCCACCTGTGATAGAATTAGACTATCCACAACACAGAATTCCTTTTCCTCAAAAGTCTGTGGTGTACTCTGAATGTAATTAATAATGTTCTTATATTTTTTCATCCCATATATCCCAGCTTTCTTATTTCTTTCTTTTATTATAACAGATTATCTTGTGAACTATAAAAGAAAATAATTACTTGCTTTTTTATATTAAAAATTGTAAACTATATACGTTGCTAATTTGCTGAAATAGCTCAGTTGGTAGAGCACTTCACTCGTAATGAAGGGGTCGCCGGTTCAAATCCGGTTTTCAGCTTTT
>JAQVEG010000010.1 GCA_028697725.1 Anaerostipes sp. | reverse complement strand
AGGTAAAGAAAGATGCTCTACTATGCAAATCGTTTCTCCAAGCCGATAAATAGAATCAATCAATCTAAGAATATCAAAAACAGTAGAGCATCTTTTTTTGCTTCCTGCCGAGGGAGTGCCAGCGTGGAAACGGCACTTGTTCTCCCTATATTTATTTTTGTATTTTTAATGCTAATGCTTGTGGGAGAGGTTTTATACACCCATGGAAATCGATATAAAGATTTAAGCGAAACGGCAAAAGAAATGGCTGTGAATAAAGGCATATCCATTAGAAAGCATAGTGGATATATTTTTACAATGGTAAAGAACGGAAAGGAAGAATATAGCTTAACTTCCTATTATAAGATTGAGTTAAAACTTCCTTTTTTAAATCCATTTCTCGGTGTATATACACAAAAGATAAAACAGAAGGCAATGACAGGATATGTTCCCACAGGAGATGAGTTAAAAGAAGGATATGTTTATGTTACACCTCATGAAAGTGTGTATCACAAGGATATCAATTGTACTCATCTAGCATTGAGTATCTCAGCAGACAGCGATGTGGAAAAGTATTTGAAAGGAAAGACCCACTATAAAGTTTGTGAACATTGCACAAAGTATCACAAAGGAAGTATTTCTCAAATTTATATTGGAAAAGAGGGAGATGCATATCATACAGATATAGATTGTAGTGGTCTAAAGAGAACCGTTAGTCAAGTAGAGCTGAGTACATTGAAGGGAGTGAAACCATGTCAAAGATGCGGGAAGTAGATGGGTATTTGACTGTTGAAATGAGTTTTATTTTGCCTATTATATGTTTTGCACTTGTTATACTAATGAGTTTTTTCTTCTATCTTATGGATTATGGGATTGTCAAAGGCATTGTGGAAGAAGAAAATCAAAAGGCGGTAGACGTGGTAAAAACAAATGGAAAGTTAGAAGATGGAACTTATTCACTGCAAGAGCTAAACAATCGAAATATTTTTTATCTTTTAAAACCAGAAACTAAAAGAATTGAAAATGAAACTAAGAAAAAAATTCGGACAAACATTAAAGGAAAAATAATGCTTGCAAAGATACAAAAAGTATCGGTTCAGATGACAGGAAAAAAGATAACTACAAATGTAATTGTAGATGTGAAAGTCCCCATACTTGGTAGTGTAAGTATTTTTGGAATTCGTTTGTTTCGGATGAAGATAGAGGAAGAAAATGGAATCCATATGGAAGCAGAAAGCGTAAGGAGGTGGGATATTATTGAAAACAAAAAGGATTAGGCAGGGATTTTCAGAGTATCTAGTGATTGAAAAAGAAAATAGCAATGATTATGATGAAAAAGTGATTTGTTCCAATCAAATTGATGCTCTGCTACCATGTGAGATAAGAAATGAAGAGGGAAAGGAATGCTTTTATTATCAGCTAAGTTCTATGCATTGTTTGGAAGATGAAATGAAGAACTTAAAGTTCACTGACTTTTGTGTTTTATTAATTCAAGCTATGGAAGAACTTGAAAACTATTTGCTGGACTTAGATCACGTAATCCTAAAACCAGATCACATTTTTGTAAACGATAAGAAACCAAAGCTGTGCTATTCCCTAGAATATAAAGAGAATATTAAATCTCAATGGATTGAATTTGTGGAAACAGCAGTAGATATGATTGCTTATGGTGATAAAGAAGATGTGACAAAAACCTATGGATTCCATATTTTTTTAAAAGATGAAAATCCAAGTCTTATTCAGATGAAGGAATATTTAGTACCAATGCCATCTGTGGAAATTCCCAAAATAGAATTAGAAGAAGAAATAGAGCCATGGGTGGAAGAGGTATTTTCTCCACCAGAAAAGGAAAAAAGTAAATTGCCATGGCTGATTCCATGTATTGCATTTGTTCCAATGCTTGGACTCTTTTCCTATATGATTATAAAAATAATGCTCCAAGGGTGGCTGTATGAAAATGTTAGAAATGCTGTGGTTTTATTTTTTGCTATTTGTATAGATGTTACTTGTTTTCTTTCTGCAAAGATGAAAAAGGGTGCAGAGAATTCTACAGAGGAAGAGAAGAAATTTGAAGTGGATAATTATGAACAAGAGACTATTTTATTATCGCAGGAGACAACACTTTTGTCAGAAACAAAATATCCAAGGCTTATTCCTGAAAATTCTATGTATGATGAAATTGTAGTCGATAAGAATAAATTTCTTTTTGGGAGTGCGAAAGAGCAAGTGGATTTTCAGGTAGCACAAATTGGCGTCAGCAGAGTTCACATGAAAATAGAGCATGGAGAGGAAGGATATGAGATTGTTGATCTAAATTCTAAAAATGGAACCTATGTCAACGACGAACGTGTTGCAGGAAGTGGCAAAATATTAAAGTCTGAGGATATAATACGAATTGGTTTAGAAGAATTTCGTTTTGTGATATAATCATCAAAACGGAGGGCTTATGATAGATAGAATCGAACAATTATTAAGAATGCATGGATACGCAAAAAGTGATGCAAATGAAGAGATTTTTTATGTAAAGGTTATACAAAATGAGAGAAAGGGAATTTACATTCTTGAGAATATATCCAATGAAAAGGCCTACCAAAAGTTTCAAGAGGGAAAAGAGATTTTGGGAGAGGATGCAGGAATATTAATTCTTATATTTCAAAATAATCAAAAGGTTTCATGGATAGATTATGAACGACAATTTGATGAACTGCAGCAGCCCATTAGCATGATGCTGGAATCAATGCCAGAAAGGAAAGATAAAAAAAGCTCTGTATATATTCCCAAAATGACAATTCTACTTGTTGTGGTAAATGTTATTTTATTTATTGCAACAAAGATAATGGGAGAAGCGATATACCAATGGGGAGCATCTTCCTGGCCGTTGATTGTGGGAGAACATCAGTGGTATCGACTTTTTACGTCTAACTATCTTCATTTTGGATTTGATCACCTGTTTAACAACATGGCAGTATTATGTATTTTAGGATATGAAGTAGAAAAGAAAATGGGGAGCCTTAGATATGTGATGTTATATATTGGGGCAGGACTCATAGGAAGTATTGCATCGGTTGGATATTATATGGCAACAAATCAGAATGTTGTTTCAGTAGGGGCGTCTGGAGCTATTTTCGGTTTGGTAGGAGCGCTTCTTATTATTGTATTAAAGAACCGAGAGAGAGAAAATGGATTCTACAAAAGAGGTTTTATTATTGTAATTGTAGGAAGTTTGTACCACGGTATTTCTTCAGCAGGAATTGATAACGCGGCACATGTAGGGGGATTGATTGGTGGAGCAATTCTTGCATTTATTTTGTATCGGCAATACCGGGAAAAATAAGAGTAAAAGTGCTTCCTTGATTCTTCTGAGAATCCACGTGGATTTCAGCCTGCAGTTCGCTGACTAGTTCTTTTACAACGTGAAGACCGATTCCGTTTCCTTTTGGGCGAAAAGATACCCCGCGGTAAAAGATTCGTTCTTGCTGATTTTTGCTCATTCCGATTCCACTGTCAGATAAACTGCATACACAATAATCTCCTTCTTTGCTTAGATTTATGTGGATAAAAGAAGGAGAATTTTTTATGTTTTTTTGTTCAATTGCCTGAAGGGCATTGGAAATTAAATTATGGAAAATCTGTTTTAGTTTTGTTTTAGATCCATAGATATAGTAAGATTGGTTTTCGCAGTTTTGAAACTGAAAATCTATATGATGAATCTGGAATTGATAGGACCAGGAATTCTCAACTTCTTTTAATAAACTGACTAAATCAATACACTCAACGGTGGCTGCGATATTTGTATTAGGAGTAAAGGAGTGATTTAGGTAAGAAAATAAAGAAGAAAAGTCTTCTTTAACTTGCATCCATGTTTTATTTTCCAGTAAATCTTGATTGGTTTCTTCTATGTATTGTAGTTGTCCATAGATTAGTGTAAGTGTGTTTTTTATCTCGTGTGAGAATGTATCAAAAGATTGATTTTGATTCATGATTAACTCGCTTTCTAGTTTGTGATTATCGTGTTTCTATTTTTAGTTTAGAGAAAATAAAGGGGGAAAACAATAGAAAGAATAGGTAAAAGTTCGACGATTTTTTACTTTTATGATAGCTTCTTGTATGTTACAATGAAGTGATGTATAGGAGGAGAATAATATGTCATATATGGCTTTATACCGAAAGTTTCGACCGTCTACATTTGATGAAGTGAAGGGTCAGGATCATATTGTTACAACCTTACGGAATCAACTCCGGACTGGACGAATTGGACATGCATATTTGTTTTGTGGAACCAGAGGAACTGGTAAGACATCTGTAGCAAAACTACTTGCAAAGGCAGTCAATTGTACCAGTCCTGACAATGGAAATCCATGTGGTGAGTGCGAGAACTGTAAAGAGATTGCCCAGGGTAATTCCATGGATGTGATTGAGATAGATGCAGCGTCCAACAATGGTGTTGACAATATTCGTGATATTAAGGAACAAGTACAATATTCACCTTCCACAGGACGATACAAGGTTTATATTATTGATGAGGTCCACATGCTCTCTATTGGTGCTTTTAATGCACTTCTTAAGACATTAGAAGAACCCCCAGAGTATGTTATATTTATTTTAGCAACAACAGAAGTGCATAAGATTCCAATTACAATTTTATCAAGATGTCAAAGATATGATTTTCATCGAATTACATCTGCGACCATTGAAAAGAGATTGCGGGAATTAATGGAAGAAGAACAAGTGGAAGTAGAACAACAGGCTCTGTCATATATTGCAAAGATGGCAGATGGATCCATGCGTGATGCACTCAGTCTGCTGGATCAGTGTATTGCATTTTATCTCGGGAAGAAACTCACATATGATAATGTCTTAGAGGTTCTTGGAACAGTAGATACCAGTGTGTACCAAGAACTTCTTGGGTGTGTTCAGAGTCAAAACATTCTTGGAGTCATGAATATTTTAGAGAAGGTCATGGAACAGGGACGTGAATTGACTCAGTTTGTAACTGATTTCATTTGGTATTTACGGAATCTCATGTTAGTTGGAACGTCAGATGTAGCGTGTGAAGCACTTGAAGTATCCAAAGAGCAGTTGATTTTAATGCAAGAAGAGGCGAAAAAGATCGATGATGCAACATTGATACGATATATTAGGATTCTCTCTGAGCTTTTGAATCAGCTTCGTTTTGCAACAACGAAGAGAGTTTTAGTTGAAGTAGCATTTATTAAATTATGTAAGCCTCAGATGGAAGTGGATCAAAGCAGTGTGTTAGAGAGAATCAGACAGCTGGAAAGCTCCTTGGATAAACTACAAAGGCAAGGGATTCAGCCTGCAGTAAGTCAGCCTCAGGTGAATGTAGTGGAGATTCCTGCCAAGAGTTCTGAAATTACAAAAGAAGATTTAGAGGAGAAGTTTCCAAAAGCACAGGTGGAAGAGTTATACCAAGTGGTGAAGAACTGGAAGAATATAAAGAGAGAACTTCCCGTTATTCTTCGAGATTTCTTGTCCCAGGGAAAGTTAAGTGTGGATGAGAGTACCAATTCACTATTGCTTCTTTATCCACCAGAAGGTAAAATGGGAAAGGATTATCTTGCTCGAAATCCTGAAAAGCTTCAAGAAGTGGAACAAAGACTTTCAAAACAAGTTGGAAAAGAGATCAAGATAGAAGTTGCAGAAGCAACGCAGAGAAAAGAAGAGAATATTATTAATCTAGAGTGCATTCATATGGATGTGACGATTGAAGAATAGGAGGAAAGAAAGATGGCAAAAAGAGGTGGATTTCCAAAAGGTATGGGAATGCCAGGTGGCGGAAACATGAATCAGTTAATGAAGCAGGCACAAAAGATGCAAAAACAAATGGAAGATACAACAAAGGAATTAGAAGAGACAACATATGAGGCAACTGCAGGTGGTGGAGTTGTGAAAGTTGTAGTTTCTGGAAAGAAAGAAGTTGTAGCGGTTTCTTTGGAAGAAGAAGTTGTAGATCCAGATGATATTGAGATGTTAGAGGATTTGATTGTTGCTGCAACCAACGAAGCTTTGCGTAAGATGGAAGATGATTCTCAGGCAAAGATGGGTAAAATTACAGGAGGAATGGGTGGAGGACTTCCATTCTAAATTAGAGGAATAGCATGGATTATTATAGTAATCAAATTACAAAATTAATCGAAGAATTAGGGCATCTTCCAGGGGTTGGACCAAAGTCAGCGGCAAGGCTGGCATTCCACATTATTAATATGCCAAAAGATCAAGTGAAGTCTTTATCAGATACAATTATAAGTGCAAAAGAGAATGTACACTACTGCAAGGAGTGTTGCACCTTGACGGATCAGGAACTGTGTCCTATCTGTGCAAGCAGCAAGAGAGATCACAGCACAATTATGGTTGTAGAAAGCACAAGGGATTTAGTTGCATATGAGAAGACGGGGAAGTATGAAGGAATTTACCATGTTCTCCATGGAGCGATTTCACCAATGCTAGGAATTGGCCCAGATGATATTCGACTAAAAGAGCTTATTGCACGACTTCAAGGAGACGTAAAAGAATTGATTATTGCAACCAATTCCAGTCTAGAGGGAGAGACTACGGCTATGTATATTAGCAAGCTGGTAAAACCTACTGGTATTAAGGTTAGTAAAATCGCAAGTGGAGTTCCTGTAGGTGGAGACTTAGAATATATTGACGAGGTCACTCTTTTACGAGCGTTAGAAGGAAGAACAGAGATTTAAGGTCAAATAAAAAGAGCAGCGAATAAATCGTCTGCTCTTTTTATTTGTTTAAAACAATAAGGAGAGGATTTTCATCCTCTAGAGGGGTAGGATTTGAAAGTATTAAATATAATTTAATAACTTTACAATTTATATTTTATAGGTAAAATGTGAAGAAAAAGTGAACAAAGAGTGACAAAAAAACATCCGATAAAAACAGAATATTCTGAAAACAGAAGGAAATAGAGCAAGTTATGAAAAAACACTGTATACATATGATGAATTAGTTGACAGATGCAGCCTCGTTTTATATAATAAATATACAGTTAAGGACGAGTTAACAGCTAATGAAGTATAGGAGATGGGAGGCGGTATTGTTTGAATATGTCGGAAGACATAGCACATTGTACAGTATCAATTCACAACAAATTTCATACGATAGACCTTCAAAATATAAGATGATAAGATGTCCAGTGCAAGATGCACACAGCTCAGAGACGTAGGACAGGTAGAGAGTTACATGTTAGAATTGAAGTACAATGGACTCAAAACAAAAAGTAGGAGCTGAAGACAGAAGCCTAAGGTATTGGGAGTCGCAAAGACTTGTAGTGCCGACGGAGGCTGATGGAAGCAGTGATTGAATCGATATGATTTGATGAAGGGTATATTAAGTATCCTCGGATGAGAATCCCAAAGAAGGTATACTAAAAAGTATGGTCGGTATGAAATAAAGCAATCGAAGTTACCTCTGAGGATAAAAAAGTGAATACGGAATGGAAGGTAAGTCAATTTGACTTACCTTCTTTTATTTTTTTAAAAATAAAAATTCGACGTTTTCTGTGACCAAAGTGTGAATGGGAAAAGTGGCGATATTTGTAATAAATACAAGGGTTGAGAAGTGTCTTGAAATGTTAGAATATTTACGATAGAATGTAAAAAAAGGAGGCAGTAATATGAGCAAAGATAATTGTGTTTTTTGTAAAATTATTGATGGAGACATTCCTTCAACAACAATTTTTGAAAATCCAGATTTTAAAGTTATATTAGATGTTGCGCCAGCAACTTTAGGACATGTTCTAATTTTACCAAAAGAACATTTTGCAGATGTATTTGATATTGATGCACAGACAGCAGGAAAGTTATTTCAATTAGCAACAGTTGTTGCTAGAGCAATGAAACAGGCACTTCATTGTGATGGAATGAATATTTTACAAAATAACGGAACAATTGCGGGGCAGACCGTATTTCATTTTCATATGCATTTGATTCCACGTTATGAGGGCGATGGACTTCATTTGGCATGGAAGGAACAAGAATCGAAACCAGAGATGCTAGAAGAGATTAGAGACAGAATTAGAAAGGCATTATAGTTATGGCTAAAACAACATGGAAACCAGGGAATATGATTTATCCGTTACCGGCGGTGATGGTAACTTGTGGAACTCCCGAGACAGAAGAGAATATTATTACCATTGCGTGGACAGGAACAATTTGTACCAATCCACCAATGACATATATTTCGGTGCGACCAGAAAGACATTCATATCATATGATAAAGGAACAGGGGGAATTTATCATTAACCTGACAACGACAGAGCTTGCAAAGGCTACAGATTTTTGTGGGGTGCGAAGCGGAGAAAAAGTTGATAAATTTCAAGAGATGCATTTGACAAAAGGATACGGAGAAGTGACAAAGGCTCCACTGATTGTGGAAAGTCCTGTGAATATTGAATGTAAGGTTGAACGAATTGAAGAACTTGGTTCCCATCATATGTTTATTGCTAAAGTTGTGAATGTATTAGTAGACGATATGTATATGGAAGAGACAGGAAGGTTTGCTTTGGAGAAATCTAACCCATTAGTTTATTCTCATGGAGGATATTTTGAAACGGGAAAACAGATTGGAACATTCGGATACTCTGTGAAGAAGAAAAAGAGGAAGAAGACAAATGGGAAAAGGAATTAATTATATACTAATAGGAATGCCAGGATCTGGGAAAAGTACCATAGGGGTATTACTGGCAAAGGCACTTGCATATGAATTTATTGATACGGATTTATTGATTCAGCAAAAAGAAGGAAAGCTTTTAAAAGAGATTATAGAGGAAAAAGGGAACGAAGGATTTCGACTCATTGAAGAGGAGGTAAATACAGGGGTGTCACCGAAAGAGGCGGTGATAGCACCAGGAGGAAGTGCAATTTATAGCAGCAAAGCAATGGAGCATTTTAGAGAGATTGGAAAAGTGATTTATCTAAGACTATCCTATGAAGCAACAAAGGAAAGGTTGGGGGATTTACAGGAAAGAGGAGTTTTACTCAAAGACGGACAGACGCTAGAGGATTTGTACAACGAAAGAACACCACTTTATGAACAATACGCACATATCATCATTGATACAGATGGATTAGAAATTGGTGATGCACTAGAAAAGGTATTGGAAAATTTATAGACCTGTGATATACTAGAAAAAGTATGGTTATTTCCATGCAATTTGAAGATGTTTTACATTTTTAAATGACTAAATTAGATTATAATGATGAATTTTAGATAAATGATAAATGATGAGAATGAGATAGATTTTGAGGTGTATGATGGAACAATATATTATTCGAGGTGGAAAACCACTTATGGGCGAGGTAGTAATAGGAGGCGCAAAGAATGCAGCATTGCCGGTTTTAGCTGCCGCAGTTATGACAGATGGAGAATGTCGAATTGACAATATGCCAGATGTTAGAGATATTAACGTGCTTTTGCAGGCGATGAAGGGAATTGGAGCCACTGTAGATCGTACAGATAAACATGAAGTGGTTATTAGTGGAAGGAATATTAATCCAGATGAAGACGTGGATAACGAATATATTCGGAAGATTCGTGCGTCTTATTATTTGATTGGAGCTTTATTAGGAAAGTATAAGAAAGCGACAGTTGCATTACCAGGTGGTTGTGATATTGGAAGTCGTCCAATTGACCAGCACATTAAAGGTTTTGAGGCATTAGGTGCAAAAGTCGAGATTATAAACGGAAGAATTCAGGCAACAGCAGATGAGTTGATTGGATGTAATATTTATATGGACGTTGTTTCTGTTGGGGCAACCATCAATATTATGATGGCAGCATCTTTAGCAAAAGGTGTGACTACAATTGAGAACGTAGCAAGGGAGCCTCATGTCGTAGATGTGGCAAACTTTTTAAATAGTATGGGAGCACAAATTCGTGGTGCAGGAACTGATATTATTAAGATTCGTGGAGTAGAGAAGTTTAATAACTGTGAATATTCTATTATTCCAGATCAAATTGAAGCAGGAACTTTTATGACTGCTGCAGTAGCGACAAGAGGTGATATCACAATTAAGAACGTGATTCCAAAGCATCTTGAGGCGATTAGTGCAAAGTTAATTGAAATGGGAGCTAAGATTTCAGAAGATGATGATGAAGTTCGTGTGAGAGCATCTGGAGAACTTAAATCAACGCAGATTAAGACACTTCCTTATCCGGGATTTCCAACAGATATGCAGCCACAGATGGCGATTTCCTTAGCGTTAGCCAATGGAACAAGTACAGTATCAGAAAGTATTTTTGAGAATCGTTTTCGTTATGTAGACGAATTAACAAAGATGGGTGCCAAGATTAAGGTGAATGATCGTACTGCAGTAATTACAGGAATTGAGAAGTATCAAGGTGCCAATGTTTCAGCACCAGATTTACGTGCAGGAGCTGCCCTTGTAATTGCAGGATTGGCGGCAGATGGATATACAGTAGTATCTGATATTGGATATATTTATCGTGGATATGAAGATTTTGATTTAAAATTACAAAAACTTGGTGGAGATATCCAGCTTGTAAAAAATGAGCAGGAGATTGCAAAGTTCAAATATAAAGTAGTATAAAGGAGAATCCCATGCGTCAATATCTTAAGAATGAGGTTTTTAAACTTTCTAAGTGGATTGAATTTTTCCTATCTGCGATTATTTCTGTTGCAGTGATTGGTGGGACTGTCTGGCTTATTAAGGATTTGATTTTATTGTTATCATCAAATCCAGGATCAGATAATATTTATCAGTTTGTTGGCATGGCGTTTAACCTTGTCATTTGTGTAGAGTTTATTAAGATGTTGTGTAAACATACACCAGATACATTAGTAGAGGTGTTGATGTTTGCAATTGCAAGACAGATGATTGCCCAGCATTCATCACCATTGGAGAACTTGCTTTGTATTGTATCCATTGCAGTTTTATTTGGGATTCGTAGATATTTGATGAGAGAATATGATGAAGTGGAGCGAATGATTTTCTTGCCTAAGCAGAAGGTATATAAAGTGAATGAGTTGATTCATGTGAATATTCCATATCAAACGGAACAAGATACCATTGGGGAAGCAGTTTTGAATAATGTAGATTTGGAACATGAGGAACCAGTGGAGGGGCATTGTTTTTATTTTCCAGGAGGAGCTTTGCGAGTGGCGAAAGTCAATGGAAAGCAGGTGACTCAAGTGGAAGTAATTCGTAGTATAAACAACAATATTATGCCAAAAAAACATTCATAAAAAGGGACCTTGTAAAAGGTCCTTTTTTATATCATAAATAAAGGCGACTTAAGTTGCTTTATTTGCTGTATCAAGATATAATGGAATGTAAGGCATAAATAGAAAAATTATAATATATAATAGAGTGAGAAAGGAAGGAACATGGAAAAATTACTTTTTACATCGGAGTCTGTAACAGAAGGACATCCAGATAAGATGTGCGATCAGATTTCAGATGCGATTTTAGATGAATTATTAAGACAAGATCCTATGAGCCGAGTAGCTTGCGAAACATGCACGACAACAGGGCTTGTTATGGTTATGGGTGAGATTACAACCAATGCATATGTTGATATTCAAAAGATTGTAAGGGATACAGTGGCTGAGATTGGTTATACAAGAGCAAAGTATGGATTTGATGCAAGTACATGTGCAGTTGTTACAACCATTGATGAGCAGTCTGCCGACATTGCAATGGGCGTGGATAAGGCATTAGAGGCAAAAGAAGATACGATGTCAGATGAGGAGATTGATGCCATTGGTGCAGGAGATCAGGGGATGATGTTTGGGTATGCGACCAACGAGACAGATGAGTACATGCCATATCCTATTTCTTTGGCACACAAGTTGTCAAGACAGTTGACAAAGGTTCGTAAGGATGGAACGTTAAGTTATCTTCGTCCAGATGGGAAAACTCAGGTTTCAGTTGAGTATGACGAAGATGGGAAACCTGCAAGACTTGATGCAGTTGTTCTTTCTACTCAACACGATCCAGAAGTAACACAAGAGCAGATTCATAAGGATATTAAGAGAGAAGTATTTGATGTGATTTTACCAGGAGATATGGTAGATGAGGATACCAAATTTTTTATTAATCCAACAGGAAGATTTGTGATTGGCGGACCACAAGGGGATGCTGGTTTAACAGGGCGAAAGATTATTGTTGACACTTATGGTGGATATGCTCGCCATGGTGGAGGTGCATTTTCTGGAAAAGACTGTACAAAGGTAGATCGAAGTGCGGCATATGCAGCTCGTTACGTTGCAAAGAATATTGTTGCAGCAGGACTTGCTGATAAATGTGAGATTCAATTGTCATATGCAATTGGGGTAGCACATCCAACTTCTATTATGGTAGATACCTTTGGAACTGGAAAGAAATCAGACGAAGAGTTAGTGGAATTAATCAGAGCAAACTTTGATTTAAGACCAGCTGGTATTATTAAGATGCTGGATTTACGTCGTCCAATTTATAAGCAGACAGCGGCTTATGGACATTTTGGAAGAAATGACTTGAATCTTCCGTGGGAGAAACTTGACAAAGTTGATGATTTAAGAAAATAGGAATATAAAATGTTAGATTCAAAGAATTTTATTTTAAAAAATGGAACTGTGGTAGATGTAAGATCTGAAACTACAAAAAAAGCAGACGTGTGGATTTGCGATGGAAAGATTCAAGGCATTGGGGAATTTTCAGGAGATAATGAAGTGGACTGTGAGGGAAAGTTCATTTGTCCCGGATTTATCGATGCACATGTTCATATTGAGTCTAGTATGGTAACGCCAAATACATTTGCAAAGGCAATTATGCCATGGGGGACAACAACAATTATTGCAGATCCCCATGAGCTGGTAAATGTAAAGGGAAATATTGCAATGAAGTATTTAATGGATGCAACGGAACATATTCCATTAGATGTTTACGTGATGTTGCCATCATCGATTCCGGCAACTCCTTTTGAGACCAATGGAGCAGATTTTACGGTAGAAGATATGAAGCAGTGGATAGATTACGAGAGAGTTTTAGGACTTGGAGAAGTGATGTGCTATCCTAATGTGTTAGCCAGAGATTCAGTGATTATGGATAAAATTAAGCTTTGCAAAGACATGATAATTGACGGGCATGCACCAGGACTTTCAGGAGATGATTTAAAGTCTTATATAGAAGCTGGAGTTATGACGGATCATGAATGTACCACCTATGAAGAGGCAAAAGAGAAGTGCCAGGCAGGGATGAAGATTTTGGTTCGTGAGGGAAGTGCAGCAAGAAATGTAGCACCAATTATTTCTGGTTTGGTAAAAGAACCAGAACATGCCATAGATTATATGTTTTGTACAGATGATAAACATTTAGATACGATTGAAGAAGAAGGGCATATTTGTTATAATATAAAGAAGAGCATTGCTCTTGGGCTAGATGCTATAAAAGCCATTGCCATGGCAACGTGTCATGTCGCAGATTTTTATGGAATTAAGCAGACAGGATATGTGGAAGAAGGGTATGTGGCAGATTTAGTAGTTCTTGATTCTTTGCAGGATGTGACAATTTCTTGTGTGTATAAGGATGGAGTTGCTGTCTCAGAGACAATGTTTGAAGATGCTCCAGTTTCAGTAGATTCAAGGTTGTTAGAAAGTGTGGTTCTAGGAAAGATTTCAAAAGAACAGATTCAGTGTAAAGTTCGTGGAAAGACACCGGTCATTGGTATGGTTCCACATGAAATTATAACAGAGTATTTACTAGAGGAAGTATCTGAGCAGGATGGGTATTTTATCCCAGATGCACAATATTCTAAGTTATGTGTATTTGAGCGTCATAGAGGAACTGGTCATGTCAGTGCAGCACCATTGAAAGGATATGGAATCAAAGGAGGAGCGATTGCAACTTCTGTGGCTCATGATTCTCACAATGTGATTGCGGTTGGAGACAATGACGAAGATATTTTAAAAGCAGTACAAACAATAAGGGAGATACAAGGTGGATATGTTTTAGTGTCTCATGGAGAGATAAAAGGAACACTTCCCCTTCAAATTGCAGGGCTTATGAGTACATGGCCCCAGAAAAAGGTACAAAGTACAATAGACTATATATTAACAGAAGCATGGAAGTTAGGAGTTTCAAAGGAGAGTGATCCGTTTATTACTCTTTCATTTATGGCATTACCAGTGATACCAGAACTTCGATTGACAGATATGGGACTTGTGGATGTAGTTAATTTTACACAGTTATAGGAAGGTAGGAAAAGATAGTATGCCAAGAAACAGAAGAAGACGTAAAAGAAGATGGAGAAAAGGGCGCTGTGCAGCAATGCTTGCCGTTGCAATTTTGATTGTTGCGGGAGTTGTATTTTTTGTGAGAGGTGGTGCTACAAAGTACACTAGTATTAATGATGGACTAGGAGAAAGTTTAGTAAAAGCCAATGAATCAGCGATCGATACAAGTACAGGAAAAGATTTGAAGAAATCCCTTTATGTACCAAGAAAGATAGATACCAGTAAGCCAATGATTGCATTTACATTTGATGATGGGCCAAAGAAGGGCAACACAACACGAGTTGTAAAGGCATTAGAGAAGTATGACTACAGAGCTACATTTTTTATGTTAGGACTTAGTGCTGCTACATATCCAGATGAAGTAAAAACAGTTTTGAAATCTGGAAATGAAATTTCAGGACATTCATGGAATCATCCACAGTTGACTAAGATTGGTGCAAGTGGAGTTGCTTCACAGATTACTAGAATGAACAATGCAATTTCAAAGGTAACAAATTCCGATGTTGGATTAGTTCGACCTCCATATGGAGCATACAATGATATGGTAAGAGCTACCATAGATGCACCATTAGTATTATGGAGTATAGATACGTTAGACTGGAAGACAAGAAATGTAGATGCCACTGTAAATAATATTTTAAAGAATGCAAAAGATGGAGATATTGTCTTAATGCATGATATTCATATTCAAACAGTAGAAGCAGTAGAAAAAGTATTACCTCAATTAAAAGAAAAAGGATATGAAGTTTGTACGGTATCAGAATTGCTAGAAGCAAAGAAGATCAAAGCAGAAAAAGGTGACGTAATTATAAGTGCACACCAGATTATCAAGAAAAAATAGTTAAAGAGGATTTTTACATAAAAAGGACCAGGGTTTTTGTAAACCCTGGTCCTTTTGTATCTTGTTTTTTACATGCTTTGGTGGAATGTTCTGCTAATTACTTCTTCTTGCTGTTCTCTTGATAAGCGGTTAAAGTTTACTGCATAACCAGAAACACGAATGGTCAAAGTAGGATATTTATCTGGATGATCCATAGCATCAATTAATGTTTCACGATTTAATACGTTGACATTTAAATGATGTGCACCTTGTGCAAAATAACCATCTAAAATAGCAGTTAAGTTTATTTCTCTTTGTGCTTCATCTTTTCCTAAAGCATCTGGAACAATTGAAAATGTATTAGATACACCATCTTGGCAACATTCTCTGTATGGAATCTTAGCTACCGAATTAAGAGAAGCAAGAGCGCCATTTTTATCACGTCCATGCATTGGGTTAGCACCTGGAGCTAAAGGTTCCCCTAATTTTCTTCCATCTGGAGTTGAACCAGTTTTCTTACCATACATAACATTTGAGGTAATCGTTAATGCAGATAATGTATGGATGGAATCGCGGTATGTATCATTTTTCTTTAATTCTTCAAAGAATGTCTGAACTGTATTTACAGCTAAGTCATCTGCGCGGTCATCGTCATTTCCGTATTTAGGGAAATCTCCAATGGTTTCAAAGTCTGTTGCAATTCCCTGTTCGTTACGAATTGGTTTTACCGTTGCATAACGAATTGCTGATAATGAGTCGGCAGCAATGGAAAGTCCAGCAACACCAAAGGCTGTAATACGTTCTACATCTGTGTCGTGTAGTGCAAACTGACTTGCTTCGTATGCATACTTATCGTGCATGTAGTGGATAATATTAACTGTGTCAGCGTAAAGTTCAGCAACATAAGCCAATACTTTTTTGTAATTTGCAATTACTTTGTCATAGTCTAATACTTCATCTGTAATTGGTTCGATTCCAGGAACAACTAAGATTCCTTTCTTTTCATCCACTCCACCATTGATGGCGTAAAGTAGTGATTTGGCAAGGTTACATCTTGCACCAAATAACTGTGTCTGCTTTCCAACCTTCATAGCAGATACGCAGCAGGCAATGGCATAGTCATCACCGTAAATAGGTCTCATAACATCATCATTTTCATACTGGATAGAATCCGTATCAATAGAAACCTTTGCACAGAATTTTTTGAAGTTTTCTGGAAGTTTCTCAGACCATAATACAGTTAGGTTTGGCTCTGGAGAAGTTCCAAGATTGTATAAGCTGTGTAAATAACGGAAAGAGTTCTTTGTTACCATAGATTTACCGTTGATACCAACACCACCGATAGATTCTGTTACCCAAGTAGGATCCCCACCAAATAATTCATTATATTCAGGAGTTCTTAAATGGCGAACCAAACGAAGTTTAATGATAAACTGGTCGACTAATTCCTGTGCTTCTTCTTCTGTGATCGTTTTGTTTTGTAAGTCACGTTCAATATAAATATCAAGGAATGTAGAAGTACGTCCAAGGGATGTTGCAGCTCCGTTGTTTTCTTTGATTCCAGCTAAATATCCAAGATAAGTTGCCTGAATTGCTTCCCTTGCATTGGATGCAGGAGTTGAAATGTCAATTCCATAAGAGGCAGCCATTTCTTTGATTGCACCAAGAGCGCGAATTTGTTCAGAGATTTCTTCACGCATACGAATACGGTGTTCATTCATTGGTCCGTCGCAGGCATCTAAGTCTTGTTTCTTTTCTGCTACTAGATAATCAATTCCGTAAAG
The DNA here is from genome assembly GCA_028697725.1 of Anaerostipes sp. Classification (GTDB taxonomy): domain Bacteria; phylum Bacillota; class Clostridia; order Lachnospirales; family Lachnospiraceae; genus Anaerostipes. The sequence continues at coordinate 57,514 of JAQVEG010000010.1, read as the reverse complement.
AGCAATTCTTCGGTAATCACCAATGATACGTCCACGTCCGTAAGCATCTGGAAGACCAGTTAAAAGTCCGGCAGTTCTTGCAAGACGAGTTCTTTGAGGATAAGCATCAAATACCCCATCGTTGTGAGTCTTTCTATATTCGCCAAAATGACGGTCAATCTCAGGGTTTAATTTGTAACCGTATTCTTCAAGAGATTGATGTGCCATACGTTTTCCACCATAAAGATTTACCATACGTTTTAAAGGAGCATCTGTTTGTAATCCTACGATAACTTCGTTTTCCTTATCAATATAACCTGGAGCAAAATTTGTGATTCCAGAAATAATATTTGTCTCAACATCTAAAATTCCTTTTTTTGCTTCTTCGGCAAGTAAGGTTTCACAGCGAGACCATACCTTCTTTGTCTTTTCTGAAATTCCAGCTAAAAATGAATCATCTCCATCATATGCTGTATAGTTTTTTTGAATAAAATTTCGGACGTTGGTTTCCTTTGACCAAACACCATCTTGAAAGCCATTCCATTGTTCTAACATGTTTCATTACCTCCATTAAAATATAAACGTTGCATTTTATCTACAGTTTCTTTATCCATGGCAGTTGTGCCGTCTAGTGGATAAGGAATATTCATCACTTGGTATTTGTTGACTCCAAGAAGATGATAAGGGAGCAGTTCAACTTTTTCTACATTTGGAATTGTAGAAATATAGTTTTTAAGTGCTTCCATGTGTGCCGATGAATCTGTAAGATTTGGAATCACAACATGGCGAATCCAGATCTTTGTTTTATGTTTCTTCATAGCCTCCATGAATTTTAAAGTTTCTGTCATAGGCTGGGTTGTCATAATTTGAAAGTCTTCTGGGGTGGTACCTTTGATGTCAAATAAAACTAAGTCTGTATATTTTAATATTTCATCATAATGACCAACTCCACATCCGGCAGTATCAATACATGTATGAATTCCTTCGTCTTTGCAAAGCTTTAATACTTCAATTAGAAATTCAGGCTGCATCAAAGGGTCTCCCCCTGAAAATGTTACACCACCAGTGTCTTTAAAATATGGTTTGAAGCGTCTGATTTTAGAAACTAATTCTTCTGGTGTTACGTTATCACCAGTTTTAAATTCCCAAGTATCTGGGTTGTGGCAGAACTGGCATCGAAGTACGCAGCCTTGAAAAAATACCACAGTCCGAATTCCAGGGCCATCCACCAATCCCATGGATTCCATAGAATGAATGTAACCAATAGACATAAAAATTCTCCCTTCTAAAAAGTTACGTTCCTGCAAGGCGTTTTAGTGTATAAAAAAAGCCGCACGTCCAGGCAGGATGCCCAGACGGTCGGCTAAAATTCTAAATCATACTTCATGTGGTTTGCATCCACTTCCGTCAGTCATATGACTTGTAAGTTAAAGATACAATAGTTCCAAAAAAAAAGCAAGGGTATTTTATTGGAATAAAAAACCAAAAGCAGGGCAAACTATTGATATGAAGCGAAAAAAATGGATTGTATTTTTGATGTTTTTTTTCATTTTACTAGAAATTTTATATGTGGGACAAATGGCGATGAAAAAGAATGTAGAAGGTCATGTGATTCGATTTCATGTAAAAGCAAACAGTGACAGTACAGTGGATCAAAATCACAAATTAGAAGTGAGAGATGCCATAGTGACACTATTAAAAAATGAAATGAAACATGCAGAAAATAAAAAAGAAGCAATGATAATTTTACAAAAGAATCAAAAGAAAATTCAAAAAACAGCAATATGTACCTTAAGAAAATTAGGAGATTCCAATAAAGTCCAGGTGGAATTTACAAGAGAGTTATTTCCTCAAAAAGATTATGGGAGTTATGTATTTCCAAAAGGAAAATATGATGCCATTAGAGTTAATATTGGGAAGGCAAAGGGACATAATTTCTGGTGTGTTATGTTTCCAGAACTTTGTATTACAAAGAAAGGGAAGATTACAACAGAGGAAGAAGCCAGAAAGGAATTGAGAAATCAAGTTGGAAAACTCACAGAATGGATGTTAAGAAAAAAGTAAAAAAATAGCCCCAAATTTAGGGCTATTTTTATAAAACGTTACAAATCATATCGTTAAAATAATTCCATAGGATCTGAACCCTCGGCATCTTTTGCAGCAAGCTCTTCTAGTGTTGGCTTCTTTGCAGATACTAACAAAAGATTCTTTTTTTGATGGACACGAAATTTGGATAGTCCAGCCTTCTTGAACATATCTAGGAATTCATAGGTAGAAGGCATACGTTCCTTTGATGGAAGTACCTTTGCTACTATATTCCTTGCTACACGAACGGCTCCGGGAAGGGCAAATTCACCAATATAGAATCGTCCTCCAGGAGCTAAAATTCTAGCCACATCTTTTATAAATTCTTGTTGATCTGGAAAGTTTGCAAATGCAGAAGATACTGTTACAATTCGGAACATATCATCTTCATATGCTGATAAATTTTCACTTGTACCTACTGAAAAATGTAGGTCTGGATACATCTTAGTTGCTTTTTCAATATTCTCTTCTGAAAGATCAAGTCCGTAACCGACTGCATCACGCCATTTTGTCAGTTCGTCTAAAAATTCGCCAGTTCCGCAGCCAATATCAAGGATATTGTCTTGGTCGCGAACGCAAATCTTCTTGATCATCTCCTGTTTGATACCAGTCAATTCACTCATATCGCATCTTCCTTTCTCTCTGTACACATTACTACCATTATATCAGATACACCTAAATAAAGGAATAACTTCTTAGGAGAAATACCCACATAGTAAGGCTTATAGAGGAAAGAGCAGTAGCGAGAACTACAATACTTGAAGTTAAAACTGCATCATTATCCATAGCTTTTGCCATAACATAACAGCTTACGGTTGTTGGTGAACCAAGCATGATTAAAATCGCAATCAAACCTTCTCCACGAAATCCAAAATAAGCAGCAAATGGAAGGAAGATAAGTGGCAGAATCCACAGCTTAATTAAAGTTGCAGCCACTGTTGGCTTCATTTTTGCAAGTGCTTTCTTTCCCTCAAATCCAGCACCTACACATAAAAGTGCAATTGGTGTAGCGGTGACAGCAATGTTACTGATACATTTGTCTGCTATGGCAGGAAAGTCTACATTTAATAATGAAAATGGAATGCCAGCTAAAATTCCAAGAATAATAGGATTCTTCACAATATTAATCAAAGCAGATTTCATACTGCCAGAGCCTTGTTTGTTTCCTCGGAAGGTCAGAACTAAAACCGCATAAATATTATAAAGTGGAACACTAGAAATAATCATTAAAGGGCCCATAGAAGAGTGTCCATAGATATTTTCAATAAATGCAATTCCCAAAATTGCTGCACTTCCACGAAAAGATGCCTGAACAAAGGCACCAATCATTGTTTTATCTTTGATAAAAATTTCTGAGAAAAACCAAATTCCCCAAAACATGAGAGACGTTACAATGGCACAAAAGGCTACATATTTTGGATTGAATACTTCCATAATTGGCGCACTGGAAATATCTCGAAATAAAAGCACAGGAAGTGCCACAGAAAACACATATTTGTTTGCCACAGATACAAAATTTTCATTAAACCATCCTTTTTGCTTTAAGAACCATCCAAGCAAAATCATAAAAAAGATAGGAATTGTTGAGTTTAAGCTAAAAATAAAATCGTTCATAATTACATCCTCCGAAGTGGATTATAGCATATTTTTCTAATTAGACAAAGAAAACATCTTGATATAAACTTGTCAAAGTGCTATAGTGAAAAATGGATGGTATTCTATGAAGAAATCATACCAGTGAATAAGAATAGAAGAGAACATCACCATACGAAAGTAGGTGATTTATGTATGAAAGTAGGATTTATTGGCGCAGGCAAAGTAGGCTGCAGCTTAGGAGCATATTTCGTACATCAAGGAATTCAAGTGGTTGGATTTACAAGCCGCAGTGAGACATCTGCAAAAGAGGCGGGGAAACTGACACACACGCAACACATATCAAATATTGAAAGTTTAGTAACAATATGTGATGTTCTTTTTATTACAGTATCTGATGATTCTATTGCATCAGTCTGGGAGCAGATTAAGACACTTCCAATTCAAGGGAAGTTCATCTGTCACTGTAGTGGATCGCTAAGTTCCACAATTTTTTCTGGGATAGAGAGTACCGGTGCATACGGGTATTCCATTCATCCAATGTTTCCATTTCAAAGTAAGACAATTCCATATGAAGAGTTAAGTCAGGCAGTGATTTGTGTAGAGGGAGATACGCGAAAACTGGAGGATGTTTTTACGTTGTTTTCGTGTCTGCCAAATGAGGCTATCTTTGTTAAAACAAAGGAAAAGGCAAAGTATCATGGAGCCGCAGTATTTGCATCTAATTTAGTGGTTGCACTTATGGAAGAGGCCATTGAGCTGCTAGAAGAATGTGGATTTACAAGGGAAAATGCAATCAAGGCGTTGAAGCCGCTGGCAATGCAAAATCTCAATCACATTTTTGAGAGTGGACCAAAAGAGGCGCTGACAGGACCCGTTGAGAGAAACGATATGGGAACCGTTCAAAAACATTTGGAGGTTTTTTCAAAAGAAGAAAGAGATATGTACCTTTTATTATCAAAGAAATTGGTTAAAATCGCAAAGGAAAAGCATAAGGAAACTGATTACCAGAAAATGCAAAGATTATTGGAGGAAGAGAAGTGAAAAATACAGTTGTAACATTTCAGTCAATGAAAGAGGAAAACAAGAAAATTTCAATGATTACAGCCTATGATTATTCCACAGCAAAGCTATTTGATGAAGCTGGAATTCATTCTATTTTAGTTGGAGATTCCCTTGGAATGACAATGCTTGGCTATGACAGTACCATTCCCGTTACCGTGGAGGATATGATTCACCATGGCGCAGCAGTGGTAAGAGGTGCTAAAGATGCCTTGGTCGTTGTAGATATGCCGTTTATGTCATACCAGACATCTGTGTATGATGCTGTTGTGAATGCGGGACGGATTATGAAAGAAACTGGAGCAACCGCAGTAAAATTAGAGGGTGGAAATGAGTTATGTCCTCAAATTGAGGCGATTGTGAAAGCATCAATTCCCGTAGTTGCTCATATTGGATTGACACCTCAGTCAGAAAAAGCATTTGGTGGTTTTAAGGTACAGGGGAAAAGCGAGGAGGCTGCCAAAAAATTGTTAGAAGATGCGAAAGCAGTGGAAAAAGCAGGAGCATTTGCACTTGTTTTAGAGTGTGTTCCAGCAAAACTTGCAACCCTGATTTCACAGACTTTAAAGATTCCAACCATTGGAATTGGAGCTGGAAATGGATGCGATGGACAAGTTTTAGTATATCAGGATTTGCTTGCTATGTATGGGGATTTTGTTCCTAAGTTTGTAAAGCAATATGCACAGGTTGGAGCTGTGATGAAAGATGCGGTTCAAACATATATAAAAGAAGTTGGAGATGGAACGTTTCCAAATGAAAATCAGACATTTGCAATCAAAGACGAAATCATTGAAAAACTGTATTAAAAGGAGAAAATCATGAACGTAGTAAAAACAGTGGATGAAGTAAGAAATCAAGTAGCACAATGGAAACAGCAAGGGCTTAGGGTAGGATTAGTACCTACTATGGGGTATCTTCATGAAGGACATCAAAGTTTAATGAAATGTGCCAAAAAGGAAAATGACAAAGTAGTTGTGAGTATATTTGTGAATCCTATGCAGTTTGGACCATCAGAAGATTTAGCCGATTATCCAAGGGATTTAGAGCATGATATGGAAAAATGCGAAGAAGTAGGCGTGGATTTAATTTTCCATCCAGAACCATCAGAAATGTATGAAGATGATTTTTGCTCTTTTGTGGATATGTCTGGATTGACAGAGGGACTTTGTGGAAAAACAAGACCAGTTCATTTTCGTGGAGTGTGTACTGTTGTAAATAAATTATTTCATATTGTCACCCCTGACAATGCATATTTTGGACAAAAAGATGGACAGCAGCTTGCCGTTATCCGTCGTATGGTTCGAGATTTGAATATGAATGTAAATGTAGTTGGCTGTCCAATTATCAGAGAAGAAGATGGACTTGCCAAAAGTTCTAGAAATACATATTTGTCAAAGGAAGAAAGAAAAGCGGCACTTGTTTTAAGCAAGGCGATACAACTTGGAAGTGAGCTTTCTAAGACAGAAAAAAATGCAAAAAAAGTGGTTGCCCAGATGAAAGAATTGATTCAAAAGGAACCTCTTGCAAAAATTGATTATGTGGAGGCTGTGGATGCATTTTCTATGGAGCCAGTGGAAACTTTAGATGGTGAATGTATGCTTGCCATGGCAGTATATATTGGAAATACAAGATTAATTGATAATGTTTTAGTTTAGGAGAAGGTCATGAATGTAAATATGTTAAAAGGAAAAATTCACAGAGCAACAGTAAGACAGGCAGAACTTGATTATGTAGGGAGTATCACTGTTGATACAGATCTTCTTGAAGCAGCTGGTATTTTAGAGTATGAAAAGGTTCATATTGTTGATGTGAACAATGGAAGCAGATTTGAAACATATACGATTGCTGGAGAGGCTGGCAGTGGAATGATTTGCTTAAATGGAGCTGCAGCAAGATGTGTGCAAAAGGGAGACAAAATCATCATTATGTGTTATGCTTCTATGGATGAAAATGAAGCAAAAGAACACAAACCCAAGGTCGTATTTGTAGATGGGGATAATCATATCAGCCGAGAGACAAGATACGAAAAGCATGGTTTGTTAGAAGACATGTAGGAGATTGTTATGTTAAAAGGAAAAACAGTGGTTCTTGGAGTGACAGGAAGTGTGGCAGCTTATAAGATGGCAGGTGTGGCAAGTGCACTTACAAAGCGAGGGTGTGAAGTGCATGTGATTATGACAAAGAATGCAACTAATTTTATCAACCCCATTGCATTTGAATCTCTCACCAATACCAAGTGTTTAGTGGAGACATTTGATCGTAATTTTCAATTTCATGTGGCACATGTCTCTCTTGCAAAGAAGGCAGATTGTATGTTGATTTCACCAGCTTCTGCCAATGTTATTGGAAAGATTGCAGGAGGGATTGCAGATGATATGCTTACCACGACTGTAATGGCATGCAAGAGTCCAGTAATGATTGCTCCAGCCATGAATACCAATATGTTTACTAACCCAATTGTGCAGGATAATTTAAAGAAATTAGAAAGCTATGGATATGAGATGATTCAGCCAGCAGAAGGTTATCTAGCATGTGGAGATACAGGTGCTGGAAAGATGCCAGAACCTGAAGTTTTAGTTCAATATATTGAAAGAGCCATTGCTATGCCAAAGGATCTTTTGGGTAAGGAGATTCTTGTTACAGCGGGGCCAACAAGAGAAGCCATTGATCCAGTTCGTTATATTACCAATCATTCTTCTGGGAAGATGGGATATGCCATAGCAAAGATGGCTATGCTTCGAGGAGCTAAGGTTACTTTGGTTTCTGGGCCAACAAGTGAAACAGTTCCAATGTTTGTAGATGTGATTTCCATTGAGAGCGCCAGAGATATGTATGATGCGGTGATTGGAAATAAGGCAGGAAAAGATATTATTATCAAAGCTGCGGCAGTGGCTGATTACACTCCAGAAACTGTAGCAGACCAGAAGATGAAGAAAAAAGATGGAGATATGAGCATTCCTCTTACGAGAACAAAGGATATCCTAAAGGAACTTGGGGATACAAAAGAGGAACAGCAATTTTTATGTGGATTTTCCATGGAAACAGAAAATATGCTGGAGAATTCAAGAAAGAAATTGGAGAAAAAACATATTGATATGATTGTGGCAAACAATCTAAAGGTGGAAGGTGCAGGATTTAACACAAATACCAATGTAGTGACCTTAATTACAAAGGATGAAGAAAAAGCGTTGCCAAAGATGAACAAAGAAGAAGTGGCAAGTGCAATTTTAGATTTTATTATAGAACGAGAATAGATTTTAGAAGCAGAGCAGTTCAAGTGAGGACTGCTCTGTTTCTAAAATCTTCATAAAACTTTGCTTTCCTCTCTGTTTTCAGAGTGCAGCTATGGTATAATAAATGTATGAAAATAATTTAAGATAGTGGTGAGCATATGAAGATAGTGAATAAAGTTAAGATTATATTTTTGCCAGCGATTATAGTACCTATTTTTCTCATGGTAGTATCAATCGCTGCTTTAAGTGTAGGGTTTATAAAGACCAACAGCCATGCCTTGTCGGATACAGGATTGGAACGGATTATGAATCCAGTAAAGGCAATGGACAAAGTGACCAAAGGGATATTTGCCAAAGTCAAAAATCTTGCAGTGGAGAATCCATCTAAGCTTGAAGACATAAAGTATTTAGAGGATATGAACAGTGCATTGAAGAATAAAGATTCTTTTATTTTGGTGAGAAAAGGCGAGAAGGTCTATTATCGTGGTTCTACGCAGGATGAGGGGACTTTAGAGAAAAAACTCCCTGAGTTTGGAAGTACAGCAAGTAGTCAAGATAGTGGGATGTACTTGAATGATCCAGGAAATTACTTGTTAAAGCAGCAGGATTTCAAGTTTTCAGATGGAACAAGAGGCAGTTTTTTTATTTTGACAGACATGGAATTGCTGCAGCCATATTATAAGTCTATGATTTCTCAGATTTTCTTCTTTATTGTTGGAATCCTAGTGTTGACTAGCTTTTTATTATCGTGGTATATGTATTCGGAATTTATCCGACCGTTGAAGAAGCTAAAAGAGGGCGCGGATCGAATCAAGGATGGGAATTTAGATGATGATGTGCAGATTGACAGTAAGGATGAGATAGGGGAACTTTGTCAGTCGTTCAATGCTATGCGTGCGGAATTAAAGGAATCCATTGAAGCGAGAATTGTTTATGAAAAGCAAAATCGAGATTTGATTAGTAATATTTCCCATGACTTAAAGACGCCGATTACGGCAATTAAAGGATATGTGGAAGGAATTATGGATGGAGTTGCAGATACGCCTGAGAAGATGGATCGTTATATTAAGACCATCTACAACAAAGCAAATGACATGGATGTATTGATTAATGAATTGTCTTTGTATTCTAAAATTGACTCAAATATTATTCCATACAACTTCCGTAAGATTGATATTAATGCATATTTCAAAGATTGTGTGGATGAGATTGGAGCCGATTTAGAGCAGAAGGGAATGCTTTTTTCCTATACCAATTACTGTTCTGCCAATGTGATGGTTATGGCAGATCCAGAGCAGTTAAAGCGAGTGATGAACAATATTATCAACAATGCATGTAAGTATAGCAACAAGGCCAAGGGCAGAGTTGGAATTGTGGTAAAAGAACTTGAACGCAAAATACAGGTTGAGATTAAGGACAATGGAATTGGAATCTCAAAAGAGGATTTACCAAATATTTTCCGAAGAACCTACCGAGCTGATATGTCAAGAAATTCGGCTGGCGGCAGTGGATTAGGATTGTCTATTTGTAAGAAAATTATCGAAGAACATGATGGAGAGATTTGGGCGGAGAGTAAGGTTAGAGCAGGAACGACTATATTCTTTACATTGAATAAAGTGATAGATACAAGTAAGGAGGACACACATGAGTAAAGTACTAATAGTGGAAGATGAACTTTCCATTGCAGAGTTAGAGAAGGATTATCTTGAACTGAGTTCCTTTGAAGTGGAAATCGAGACAGATGGAAGTAAAGGTATGGACCGAGCACTTCATGAGGAATTTGATATGGTGATACTAGATATTATGCTTCCTGGAACCGATGGGTTTGAAATCTGTAAACAGATTCGAGAGAAGAAGGATATTCCGATTCTTATGGTTTCCGCCAAGAAAGAAGATATTGATAAGATTCGAGGGCTTGGATTGGGAGCTGATGATTATATCACAAAACCATTTAGTCCAAGTGAATTAGTGGCAAGAGTCAAGGCACATTTGGGAAGATACCATCGATTGATTGCTAACAATGTCCAAGAGAATGATATTATAGAGATTCGAGGACTTAAGATTGACCGAACTGCCAGACGAGTCTATATTGACGGCGAAGAGAAAGCATTTACAACAAAGGAATTTGATTTGCTTACATTTTTGGCGAGTCATCCAAATCGTGTGTTTACAAAAGAAGAGTTGTTTAATAAAATCTGGGATATGGAATCTCTAGGGGATATTGCAACTGTTACGGTTCATATTAAGAAGATTCGAGAGAAGATAGAAGTAAATACTGCAAAACCTCAATATGTAGAAACTATTTGGGGTGTGGGATATCGATTTAAGATGTAGGAGAAATTATGAGGAAGAAAAAAGATGTGAAAGTCCTTTATGTGGACCAAGATATTATTGTTTGTGAGAAACCTCAGGGAATGCCTACCGTTTCTGACAAAACAGGAGATTTAGATGTTGTTTCCTGCCTTAAGAACTATCTTTGCTTTGAACAAAAGGAAGAAAGTCTTGAGGTATTTGTTGTGCATCGTCTGGATCGGCCAGTTGGCGGAGTTATGGTGTTTGCAAGGACAAAGGAGGCGGCTGGGAATCTAAGTGAACAGATTCGGAATCATGAGTTTGATAAGTGTTATCAAGCTGTATTAACAGGATGGCTGCCAGAAGAAGATGGAACCTTTACAGATTATCTCCTTAAGGATAGCAAGAGTAATACAACGAAAGTGGTATCAAAGGATACGAAAGATGCCAAAGAAGCAGTTTTGGATTATGAAGTGCTTGATATGGTAGAATTAGATAAAGGAAAGTATACTTACTGTTTAATTGATTTAAAGACGGGAAGACATCACCAGATCAGGGTTCAGTTTGCTAAACGAGGATGTGGAATTTGGGGAGATACAAAGTACAATCCTAAGTTTCAAAAGACCAAGAAAACATATAAAGAGATTGGGCTTTATGCAACGAAAATTGAATTTTTACATCCAAGAACAAAGGAATTAGTAAGATATAAAGTAGAAGCAGTTGGAGAAGCATTTGACATGATTCTAAGTGCAGAAGAATAAGATAGAACTAGGAGAAATTATGCGATTTAGACCATGCATTGATATTCATAATGGAAAGATAAAGCAGATTGTTGGCGGTAGTTTGGTGGATGCTGGGAATCAGGCAGAAGAGAATTTTGTTTCTGATGCTGACGGAACATTTTACGGAAACCTATATAAACAGAATCATTTATCAGGTGGACATATCATTATATTAAATCCAAAGGGAAGTGAGTATTACGAAGCAGATTGTAAAGAAGCAGTGAAAGCACTTCATGCATTTCCTGGTGGACTGCAGATTGGTGGAGGAATTACAAGTGAGAATGCTGCATATTTTATTAAGCAGGGAGCATCTCATGTCATTGTAACTTCTTACGTCTTCGTAGATGGACAGATTCGCTATGATCGATTGGAAGAGCTGGTAGAAGCCGTTGGAAAAGAACACATGGTACTGGACTTAAGCTGCAGAAAGAAAGATGGAGATTATTACATTGTAACAAACCGATGGCAGACATTTACCAAGGAAAAACTAACAGATAAAACATTGAAAAGACTGGAAGCATACTGTGATGAGTATTTGATTCATGGAGTAGATGTGGAAGGAAAGAATCAAGGAATTGATGGACAGCTAGTGGACATATTAGGCACGTATGAAGGAGTGCCAGTGACTTATGCTGGGGGAGTCAGAAGTTTTGAAGACTTGGACTTAATTTTGCAATATGGGAAGAATAGGGTTGATTTTACCATAGGAAGTGCGTTAGACTTATTTGGAGGGAAAATGAACTTTGATACGGTACTTTCGTATTGCGAACACCCACGTCACATGTAGTTGGAGGGAAAGAGATGAAAATAATATATGAAGCAAGTAGTTTTAGAATTCAGCCCCATTGGGTTATCCCATTTGCGATTTTAGGGTTGATTGGATTGTTGTTAATTTTTGTAGGCAAGAGAAAGTTTTTTAAATTGTTAGGTTCTGTATGTATTGTCATTTGTGCAGTTGTTTTTTTAAGATTCTGTTATGGATACTGGCAGATTATTCATGCATATAATCAGGGCAATTATAAGACCATAGATGGTTATGTTGAGAATTTTACCCCGGCATCCAAAGGTGGGGAAACCGATGAAGACAGTGAGCTGGAAAGTTTTGATATTAAAGGTGTTCACTTTTCTTATGGAGATAGTTTTATTAAGAAATTTGGATATCATTTGCCGTCAACTCAAGGTGGATATATTAAGAGAAACGGACAGCATCTTAGAATTGGATATATTACCAATGATGAAAATCAGTATGTAATAGTTAAAATTGAAGAAGAAAAGTAGAATGAGGTAAAAAAGGAGCAATATCACAAATAATGATATTGCTCCTTTGATTATGTTGACGTTTATTTTCTTGTAGCTTCGACACTTTTTTTTCTAAGTTTGTTTAAGAACCCTTTTTTCTCTTCTGGTGGTGCAACATTACGAAGATTCTTAATACTTGTAATGTAGATACCACTAACAGTCGCCTTAATCTCGGCTTTTACTGGAACTTGGTCAAAAATAAGTTCATCACATAATAACGGTGTTATCTTTGGTCCAATCTTTGCTTTTACAATTGGAACTTTTGACACATTAGCACGCTTTGGAATCTGATCCATAACAATCTTAGGGAAACCTGCATCTTTCATCTTCATACGCTTCTTGTCAATTACCAGCATAGTCACTGTTTGTGCCATACTTTCCATCTGTTCTTGTTGAGCCTTTTGTTTCTTTTGCATTCTTCTTCCAACAACGTACATTACAACAAGAATAACAAGGACAACAACTGCAACGATCGCTAAAACTAACCAAATATTCATTTTTCTGTATCCTCCTGCTTGTTACTATAATAATATATATTCCAAAAAAGGAATAAAGTCTAGGTGTCATTATAACATCTTTTTATCCAATTGTCTTATGTTTTTTTCTCATTTCGATAATTTCTTCACGAATTTTGCTTCCTAAATGCTTTTGTTCAGAACGTTCTAACTGATTCACATAAATTGGTTCACCAAATGTAATATGAACCGTTGCAGGTTTTGCAACATAACCCTTGTTATTTTCAAAAATATCAGCAGTGCCTGAAATTGCCATAGGAATTACAGGTACATTGGCCTTTAATGCTGGACGGAGACTTCCCTCTTTGAATTCGTGGGGGTCTTCATCCTGACGTCTTGTTCCCTCTGGAAAAATTGTCATAGAAAATCCTTTTTTTAAATATTCAGTTCCTCGATTGATGGTTTTCATCCCTTCTCGAATGTTGGTACGGTCTAAAAACAAACAATTGATATACGTCATCCAGTGTCTTAAAAATGGAAGTTTTCCCATCTCTTGTTTTGCAAAAAAACCAGTACCATGAGGTGTTGCATAATAAGAACATAGGATATCATAGTAACTACTGTGGTTTCCAACGTATAATACAGCAGTATCCTCTGGAATATTTTCTTTTCCATCAACAATAATGTCTGCCCCGACAATGTTAAGACAATGATGAAATGCCCACATAACCATGCGCTGGGCAACTTGGGTTCGCTTCTCTTCCTGGCCTGTCCTATCCCAATGATTGAATAAAAGATACATTGGTGCGGTTAAGGTTAAGAAGAAAAATAAAAAGATCATATCTGCAAAAAAACGAATCATAAAAATTCTCCTTCCTTTTATCTTGCAAGTAATTGATTTTTTAAATCAAAAAGAGGTTTGGACAAATCCACATATACTTCTTGAGGATTCACAAGACGTCTGGATTCATCCCATAGTGTGTTCAATTCTTCCTGACAAAATGCACGAATTTCCATGGTGGTAGGACTTTCATAGGTGCATTGTCCTTTGATGAAAATTGGAACTAACAGTTCTTTCATTGTGTAAGAACCACCTGGAATAACGGACTTTTTCCAAATTGAAATTGGGTCAAATAAAACTAAATCTTCATTACAGTCATATTCTTCTCCCACAAGACAAATTAAGTCTCCACGAATCTTTCCAGTTGCTTTGTCATGAATACGATAAATAGTCTTATTGCCAGGAATGGTTACTTTAATTGGATTCTCCGAAATCTTTATCTTTGGGGTAAAGTCTGTGTCACCATCATGTTTGGTGGCTGCTAACTTGTACACGCCTCCAAAGGCAGGACAATCTGCAGAAGTAATAAGTTTTGTTCCAACACCCCAAGAAGTAATAGGAGCACCTTGAAGTTTTAAACTCTCGATTAATTTTTCATCTAAATCACTGGAAGCAGCAATGGTTGCCTCTGTAAATCCAGCCTCATCTAGCATCATACGAGCTTTCTTAGATAAGTAGGCCAAATCCCCACTATCCAGACGGATTCCCATTCTTTTTGGAACCTTTCCAGCATCTTTTAATTCCTGAAATACGCGAATGGCGTTTGGAACGCCTGATTTTAAAGTGTCATAAGTATCCACAAGTAAAATACAAGTGTCTGGATAAAAATCAGCATAGGTCTTAAATGCTGTATACTCATCATCAAAACTCATAATCCAACTGTGTGCATGGGTTCCTAAAATAGGAATATCAAACATCTGTCCAGCTAGAACATTGGAAGTTCCATCGCAGCCACCAATAACAGCAGCTCTGGCACCATAAGTTCCTGCGTCGGCACCTTGCGCTCGTCGAAGTCCAAATTCCATCACACCTGTTCCGCCTGCCGCATAATTGACGCGAGAAGCCTTAGTTGCAATGAGACTCTGGTGATTGACAAAGCATAAAATAGCAGTCTCGATTAACTGAGCCTCCATAATTGGGGCGATAATCTTAAGAAGTGGTTCTTTTGGGAAGACAACACTTCCCTCTGGAATCCCATAAATGTCACCAGTAAAATGAAACCCTGCTAAATACTCCAAGAAGTCCTCATCAAAAACATTGGTACTTCTTAGATAGTCAATGTCTTCATAAGAAAAAGATAAATTTTTAATATAAGTGATGACAGAGTCTAAACCACAAGTGATGGCATAACTGCTTCCAGAAGGATTCTCCCGGTAAAACACGTCAAATACAACTGTTTCATCATTCCCCGTTTTGTAATAACCCTGCATCATCGTAAGTTCATACAAATCTGTAAGTAAGGTTAAGTTTGTACTATCCATAGATATACTCCTTTGTGCGTTCTATTGTTCGCTCATATTATATCATCTCGACTAACGTCTCGATGGGTTCATTCGTCATATGGCGTCTTGTGCAAGCACAGACCGCCGCATGACTTATTATATCATATTGTTTCACAAAGTGTTATAATAAAAGAGGTGGATATAAAAATAATATCAGATTTAAAATAAGTTTTACAGCTATAAGTGGTAAGCCGTAAAATTGTATTGGAAATAGGGAAAAAATAGGGAACAATAGGGGGAAGACGATGAGAAGAGATAACAAAAAGAGGTTTTTAGCAGGTATTCTTGCAACGGCAATGTCTGTAAATATGCTTGCAGTTAATGCAGGTGTTTCAACTTTTGCAGAGCCAACCACAGAGAATTCGACAAATGTAACTACAACTACTGAGAAGAGAACACAGACAACAACAGAAACAAATACGAACAAGGCAATAGAGACTACGAAAGAATCAAAAAGAGAGTCCAAAAATCAGACCAATGAGACAGGCAACTGGAAGCTGTTTATACATGAATTTTCTTATAAGGAGAATTCTAGTGTTAAAACTGTGTCAGTTAAGAAGGATGATACAAAAGTTGATTTATCCAATCTGAATCTTAGTGAGAGTCAGAATTTTAAGATGGAACTAGGGTTTCAAAGTCTGAAGAACCCAAAGGATATAGATGTTTTAGCTGGAGACACACTGGTTTATACAATTCCAGATGCATTTTTGGTGGAGGATACTGACTCCAAAGATATTCTAAATCGTAAGGAGACAGATTTTGACACAAAGGGGTCAACTAAGATTGGAACCTACAAGATAAAAGATAATAAGGTTATTGTTACCTTTCATGAGAATATAGAAAAAGACAGCCTAGATTATATTCTAGGTGGAATTGTTGTGCCATTTAGTATTCATTCAGATATTCTGTCAAAAGAGGATACAACAAATGTAACTTTTGCATTGCAGACAGGAGACAAAAAAAGAAGTCTTGAGGTTGTTCTGCCAAAGAAAGCAGAAGATAAAGAAGCCATTGTTACAACAGAGAAAAAGACAGAAACGTTGAAAGAACGCTCTACTGTTGCGACAGAGGCGGAAACAAAGACAGAAGCAGCGGCAAAGACAGAAGAAACAAGTGAAGCAAAGGAAGGGAATGTAGTGACTCGCTTCTTTACTTCTGTACGTTCATTTGTATCGAATTTATTCCAGACAAAAGAGTCCCCGACTTACACTTATAAAAAGTATAATATCTCTGTGGATGCCAAGAATCCGCAAATTAGCGGAGTACAGACAAGTATAACAGGGAATGACAATGAGGAACATTATCCGTTTCATTCTATTACATTAACCATGCCATCCAATATAAAGGACGTGGGATTTAAGAATGATGAGGATTACAAGTTTGGTTTTGATTTGGTTGTAGATAGTACATACTTGAGTTTATATCGAGAGATGATATCAGAAACTCAAGGATATATAGATTATGAAAAGGAACATGGTGATATAGATGATCCTTTATCACAGTATATATTAGATGAAGTAAATCCAGAGCCAATTACAATGAAACTTGATTTAGGTACTGATTTTGTAGTTCCAAATGAAGAGATTACAGGTATTCTTGGAACAACAGAGAATAAGCTAGGTGATTATACAATTAGTAAAGATGCAGATGGACACGTATATTTAAATGTGACAGTGGTAGAGGAAGTGTATGTCAGTGGTTCAGGCGTAGGTGGAAATGAAGCAACTCTTAAATTCAATAAAACAGATGGGTCTAATGAGGATGGATATGATGTAGTCTGGGATGACACGAAGGATGCTATCGTAGTTACAGAACATCAAAAAGAACCAAATCCTGACTTTGGTGGTAAGGATTATGTGATTGACAAGTCGGCACCAGAGAGTGTGACAACTCCGTATGTGGATTACACCATAAAAGTAAAGGCTAATAAGGATGTGGGAAAAACTTTAGAAGGCATGATTTTAAAGGACAATATTCCAGAGGGAATGGAAGTAAGTAAGATGACCGTCAATGGGGCAGAGACTGCTCTTGGAAGCACCGAGAATGGGGTTTATAGTTATAGTTTTGACACAATTGCTGAGGAGGCAACTGTTGTTATTACGATGAAACTAACGGCTGATTATTATCAAAAGTATTTAGAGAGTGTAAATGAGGGAGAATCATGGACACATAAGTTTGAAAATAAAGCAGGGCTGTATGAAAAAGGACAAAGTAATCCAGATGTGGAATCGGATACTGTAAGCACAGATATGAATTTAACTTTCTTTGAGAAAGAGGGAGAGCAAAATGCTGCAGATGGATCTAAACTCGACTGGACACTCACAGTGGATACTACAGGAACAAGTTCTGTAGATGCATATTTAATTGATACAATTGATGCAAGTAAATTATCCTATAATATGAAAAAAGGCATTACTGTTCATTTAGAGAATGGAAGTACAGAGTCTATTACAGGATTAAAAGAGATTAGAGGAGAGAAGGCATTTACTGATTTAACAATTGCTGATATGGAGAATCTTGTTGGGACTAATTCTGGAGTTTATTATACCTATAATAACGAATCAATTTTTATTGTTCCATACAAAAAGAATTGGATTGGTCAAAAAATAAAGGTTACATATCAGACAAGTATTAAGGATGCGGGGGGAAAACTAGAGAACCCAGAGGCATCAGAAGCATATGGAAATAAAGCGACAATGGTATGGAAAAATTGGAAATATGGAAATGGATCAGAGATTGATCCTTTTACATTTAATATTTCAAAGGACACAACACCAAGTTATCATTTGTTAAATAAATCAGCAGGGTCTTATGATGAGAAGCAACAGATAATGGAATGGAATCTAAACACCAAATCTTTTGATATAGCAGTAGACAAAATGGTGATTACAGAGAAGATTCCAAAAGGACAGGAACTTCAAAAAGATCAGTTGACCTATAGGAAAAATTTGGATCAGACAAAGAAAGCTCTGCCAGAGTATAACAAAGAAAATCCCCAATATCCATCCTATGAGTACGGTGACACAGCAGATGAGGAAGGAAATAAGATACTAACTATTCATTGTGGAAATGTTAGTAAGTCAGATTATTATAAATTTATTGTAAAGACAAAGATAACAGATGACAACTTATTATCTACGCAAGGAGATATTAAATTTAAGAATTCTGCAAGTATAGAGGGTTGGATTAATGGTAAGAAAATCACCAATGAGACAGAAGCCCAAAAGGTTGTAAAGAATTCATTTATCAAGAAAAGTGTAGAGGCAAATTATGATACAACTACACATAAGATTCAATGGAAGGTTGTTGTGAATCCAAATCATTTGGAAATCAGTGATGGTGTAGTGACAGATATTTTACCGGAGGATTCAACGTTTGCGGGAATTGATAAGATTACTAAGATTACTTTGAAGGATGATGGAACAGAATCACAGGAAGAGCAACTAAATTCTTGGACGGATACATTTACTAATCCAGATGATACCACACCTGGAATGGTAACTATGGATTATAAAAATAATAATGACAAGAATACATATTGTATTTACCTTTCCACAGAAATGACAGAGGAATGGAGACAGCAAAATCATGAAGCATCAGATGTTGCAAATAAGGCACAGTTAAAAGGAAAGATTAAAGGCAGCAGTATTCATGAAGTAATTGATGGGGAAGACAAGGAATTTGTAGAGGCATCTGCAAAAACTCCAGTTGTCAATACTGCCTTAGAGAAACAAAATAAAAATCTTGAAAATGGATTGATTCAATGGACCGTTGCCATGAATGTCGGAGGAACCGATATGAGTGGTTATACCTTAAATGAGAATCTAAAAGAAATTAATGAGCCAGAACAGGGTGGACCATTCTTAGAATTAAATACGGATTTATCACATTTTAAACTTTACAATTTGAATGTAGGTAAAGATGGAACGTGGGAATTAGGAGGCGAAATCACTGATTGGAATCAAGAAGGTTTAACAGATGTTCATGAGAATGATGGATTTAAATTTAAGATTCCAGATAGGTATGGAAACAAACCAATTGCAATTGTGTTCCAGACATTTGGATTAAAGAACATGAAGGGTTCAATGATTACGAACAAAGTTTCATTGACGAAGTCAAATGGTTCAGAGACGACAAATGTTGCAGGTTCTTCCAACACATTATCAGAAGAATTTAGCATGGAATCTTATGGTAAATTAACAGGAATCCCAGTGATTCGAGTATATAAGGAAAGTTCTAATGGCCAGAAGATTAAGCTGGCAGGAAGTGAATTTACCTTAACAAAATATGCGTTGAAAGATGGCATTTATGAGGCTACAGGAAACCAGAAAGTAAGAACCACAGGAGATACAGGAAATCTGGTATTTACAAATCTTTCAGAGAATACTCTTTATAAGGTGCAGGAGACAAATGCACCAGAGGGTTATGCTGTGAATGATAAGGCGTATTATTATAATTTAGGAGGTTCTATTACCGGGAACATCCAAGTGAAAGATGAAGCAACAACGGTGACAGTTTCAGCTGCAGATATTAATCAAAAAAAGATAGAAACTGGAGTTCCAAAGGAAACAGTGAAGGATACACCAACAGGGTCGCTTACTATTGATAAGAAAATTAATTTTAGTGGTGTACAAACAGGTTCTAACACATTAAAAGATGCAACATTTACTTTAACAAGAACGAATAACGACTGGGATGGTGAGAATACAAAGACAGTAACATCAGGAGAAAATGGGAAAGTTACATTTTCACAATTGGATCCTGGAACGTATAAATTGAAAGAAACTCAGGCACCTGAATATTCTAATTTGATTTCAGGGGAATGGGCTGTGGAAGTAGACAAGAATGGAACTGTCACAGTAACTAAAAACGGAACTGAGATTTCAGACAAAACAATTACAAATAGTTATGTAGATAAAACGTTACAAATAACAAAGGAAGATCAAAATGGAACCTCAATCAAAGACAAAAAGTTTCATATTTATCGAAGAGGAGAAAATGCAGTAAGTGCAGGTCAACAGGATATGTTGATTGATGTACCAGCGACAACAAAGACATATAAGGCATACAATATAACAGGTGTATCCAATGAAGTGGTAACAGATGCCAATGGTAGGATGACTTTATCTAATCTTCCGTATGGAGACTATATGTTAGTGGAAGAGGCCAGTGCTTCTTTGCAGCCGGAGAAAAATCAAGTAGCAGTTTATATTGGTATAACTGGACGTGACGCTAATTCCATTGTGGTGAAAGAAAATTATAACGTTACATTTACAGATACCACAGAAATAGAGGTTGATGACAGTTGGACAACCCTTGGCAGAACCAATCAAGGAACAGATACTTATAATTACACAATTGATAATAAATTAAAGTATGCTTTTGTGAATTTACATAAGACATCTGTGGAAAATGATTCATCTAAGACTTCTACTGGAGGAACACTTGACGGGGCAGAATTTACAATTTATCGAGATACCAATGGGAACAAAATCTTGGATGCTAATGAGACACCATGGACAAAAGCAAAAACGGATGCCAATGGAAATCTTATAAAGACAAATGATAAGTATGATGGAAAGTTTTTAGTTTATGGAGACTATATTATAAAAGAAACAACATCCCTTTCAAATCACAAGATAACGGATAAAACCTATCCATTTACAGTCAGTGATGAAACCACAGGGAATTTGGGAACCGTTTGGATTA
Organism: Anaerostipes sp.; assembly: GCA_028697725.1. Taxonomy (GTDB): domain Bacteria; phylum Bacillota; class Clostridia; order Lachnospirales; family Lachnospiraceae; genus Anaerostipes. The sequence goes on along the minus strand of JAQVEG010000010.1, from coordinate 36,682 downwards.
ACAATACAGAAAACGAAGATGCTCAGGTTCAATATGTAAAAGCAGGTGAGACAGCTCCGGAACAGACGGTAAGTTTCCAAAATCAAACGGTACGAAACAGTATATCTCTTGTAAAGAAGAACAAGATGAATGAAAGTGAAGCCATTACCAATGCGGCATTTGTTATTTATGGAAATGATACCGTTAATAAGGATAAACCAGTGGCAAAACTGGCTTATGAGAATGGTGCGTATGAAGTCGCAGAGTATACAGGACAAGATAAGGTAACAAAAAATGGGGATGGTGTGGCGTATGTTTATGACAATAAATTGCTCCAGGGTTCCTATTACATTGTAGAAACAGATCCAACCACAGGCTATGAGCTTAATACTGAACATATTCCATTTACAATCAATGAGGATGGAAGTGTAACAGGAACTAATGTTACAGCCAATGGGTTTGCTACATGGGCAGGCAATAAAGTGACGGTTAAAAACACGCCAATTACATTGAAGATGACTAAGGTATCCACATTAAATAGTGCTACTAAATTAAGTGATGTGGAATTTGAAATGTATAAGGATGATTTACAAAACCCAATAAAATTTAGCAAGACAGTAGTTGGGAACACAACATATTATGAACCATCAACAGAAGGCAGTGATACATTGGCACCGACGGATGGAACTATGGATTTTTATAAGCTGCCAGTTGGAACTTACACCATAAAGGAAACAAAAAGACAGCAAGGATATGAGGAAATTGACGATTATACATGGAGTTTTACAGTTACAAGTAGTGGAACCTATGAAAATGTAACATCGGAAAAAGGAGAAGGTTTCTTTCAACTTAATGCTACAAGTACAGAGCTAAGCATGAAGAATGCACCAAATCAATTGATTGTTACAAAGGCTTTTCAAGATGGAAGTGGCAATCCAATTTTAGATGAGACAAAGACAGCTACATTTACTTTAGAGAACACAGGGGATTCTAGTAAAACATATTCTGCAACAACAGATGTGCAAAAACACCAGGCAGTATTTACGGCAATTCCAGATGGGAACTATAGAATGACAGAAAGTGGTTCTTTAAGTGGATATGAGAATCCTGGGACAACCTCTATCTATGATGTAGCAGTAACAAATGGAAATATAACAGTGACGAAGAGTTCTGGAAATGGCAATATTTACGCGACGACCAATGAAGTTGCTGACAAGCTAACAGCCAATGTTGGAGTTGTAAATTATCAAAATGGATTCACATTCACCAAGGCGTTTGTTAATTCCAAAGGAGAACCAGTGGCTGCTCCTATTGGAACCAGTGTTACTTTTAGTCTGGAAAAAGATGGCGTGGAAGTGAAAAGTAAAACTGTCACTGTAACTGGACAGACAAAAGAATCATTAAACATTGAATTTACAGAGTTAGAGGAAGGAACTTATACATTAAAAGAGACATCAGCAGGATCTGGATTTGTATTATCTGATGATTCTTATCAAGTGGTAGTAGGTGCCAATCATAAGATTACAATTACAGGAACAGATGTAGCGACAGAACCTGCAACATACATAAACAATGCGGTGACATATACCAATGGAAAAAATAACATTGTACTAACAAAAAATTATGCAGACAATAAGCGTGCCTTAGGGGAAATGAATGTTCCAAGTTTCGTTTTATATGAGGGAACAGGTACCAGTGTAGTACAAACAGCGACAAGAAATGGGGATACGTATACATTTGAAGGTGGACTTGCAGATGGAACCTACACAATTCGGGAAATTGCACCTACTGGTTATACAAAGGCAGGTGATATTACTGTAAATGTAGTAAAAGGACTTATTACCATGACAACGCAGGACGACCAAAGTATTACGAACATTAATAATGGAACAAATGCCACAGCAACTGTGGACAATGTACCAAAATCTTTGGACTTATTTGTAAAGAAAAGCTGGGAAGATGCTGGAAATGGAACACTTAGACCAACAGAAGTGAAGTATACGCTCATAAGTACCAATATAGTAGGAACGCTCCTAGATGTAAATGGAACAAAAGTAGAACCTATTAGAAAAACAGGAAGTGAATCTGGAACAGACGAGACATGGAACGGTGTATTTGCCAATTTACCAGAGTATGTAGGTGGAGTGAAGGCGAATTATTCTGTACAGGAAACAATGACTATAGATGGTAAAGAAGTATCAATGGATGAACAAGGATATCAAGTGACCATTGAAGATACTCCAAATGCAAATGAAATAGCTATAACGAACACAGAAAATATGCTTACCATCAACAAGACATTTATAACAAATAGTGAAACAAGCATTGAACCAAATGAACCTCCAGTCTTTGGACTCTACAAAGGAGAAACAAAGGTATACGAAGCTAAGGTAACTGGAATTAGTTCAAATAATGGGAAGTATGGGGGAACAGCTAAATTTAGTCAAATTGCAGATGGAACTTATATTTTGAAGGAAATATCCACTGGAGATTCTTATCTTAATACAACTGATACTTATGAAGTAATTGTTTCTAAGGGAGTCATCACTGTCAAAGACAGTAAAGGAAATCTACTAGATGATATGAAATCTACAGGAAATGAATCAGCGAGAACAAGTATTGGTGAAGTGAAGAACTTTGCAAAAGCTAAGTTTAGTTTCCAGAAGACAGCAACAGATGGAACTGGTTTAGATGGAGCATCTTTTCAACTGTTACCAGTTGGAGGAAAAGATGAGGATGCAGTTTTAGCGGAATCTAAGACCGTAGAAAACACCAAGGGAATGGTTACATTCAGTGACATTTTACCAGGGAACTACACATTGAAAGAGACAAACACTGTAGAAGGATATGTAATTTCAACGGCAGAAGTTGGGGTATCCGTAGACCAGGAAGGAAAGATTACATTTACAAAAGATGGGGCGACCATTGAAAAATCATCAATAAAAGATTTGTATGTAAATAAAAAGAGTAAGATTTCAGTGGTGAAACAAGATGAGACTGGAAAAGCAGTAACAGGAGTTCAGTTAAAGATAGTTCCTGGAGAAAACAGTAAATTGACAGGTAATAAAACAGAATATTTGTGGGAAACAAAAGAAGGAGAAGAAGTATTAGAAAACCAATTAATTGGTGGGGGTACTTACACAATCTCTGAAGTGAATCGAAAAGATGGATATTTAAAAGCAGTGGATATTACATTTACATACACGAAAGATGGTAAAATCACAAATGTAAGCGGAGCTAAAACTGCAAAAGAAAATCCAACAGACAATGTATATACTGTAAATGAAGGCAACATTATATTTACAGTGTGTGACCCAGTGATTCAAGGGAATATTAAGCTTACAAAAGATCTTCCGAAATCTTATGAAGCCTATGATGATATTACCTTTGATTTGTACCAGTACAAAGGTTCTACAGAAGAAAAAGATCTTTCAAAATATGACAAGATAGAAAGTAATTTGTCATTGAATCAGACGGAGGCATTGCTTACAGTTTCTGATCTGCCGGAGGGATACTATTACTTCAAGGAAACAGCAACAAAAGATGATTTATTCCTAGATGAGACACCATCCAAGGTTATTTATATTGGACCAGATCAGAAAGGTTCTACAGTGGATGTTTCCGTAGAAAATGAAAGGTTTGCAACAAATGTAACTTTGACAAAGACAGATGCAGGGGATAGTAAGTCTCATATTGGGAATACAGGAGATCCTATTTCTGGAACCCAGTTTACACTCTATAAAATAAATGGTGAAAACCAAGAAAAAATAGACACAACCACAACACAAGATGATGGAACGCTTAAGTTTGTAATTGGTCAAAAAGGAACTTATCAAATTGTGGAGACAAAGGCAGCAAAGGGATATTTAATTGGAAATCATCCATATATGGCGCAGTTTACAGTAAACAACGGGAAGGATTTCCAAAATGCTACGTTGGATTTATCTAAAAAGGTCAGCGATGCCATTAGAGAAAAATATCAATTAGAAATAGGAAATGATACATATACTCAAGCCGGAATTTCCAATGAAAGAGAATTAGGAAGGGTAACTCTTACAAAAGTAAGCACAACGAATGAAAAGTTAAGCGATGTTACATTCCAGTTATTCTGTGAAGGAGCCGAAAAAGGTGAGTATCAATTGGTACAAGAGGCATCAACAGGAAGTGATGGAAGTCTTACAATTGGGAATCTGCCATGGGGCAATTACTATATGGTTGAGACAAAACAGCAAAATGGATATGTACTAGATTCCAGCAGGCATAACTTTACAATTGATGCAAATCATGCAACAGAGATAGAATTACTCGCAGATCTTGGAACAATTACAAATGCTCATACAAATATAGCTGTGAAAAAGACAACAAGCACAGGGAAGATGTTATCGGGAGCAGTCCTAAAGCTTACAGGAAAATTTGCAGATGGAAGTACAGAATTAGAGTGGAAGACGACAAAATCACCAAAAGAACTTACTGGAAAGTTAATTGTAGGAAATAAATACACATTAACAGAGGTAAAAGCACCAAAAGGATACGTAGCATCGGAAGAAAGTATTTCGGTTATGTTGACAAGTAAAGGTGAATTAAAGAAAATTAAAAAGGATTATGTAACATCTAAGGGCAATGTGATTTCTTTCATAAACTTGACCGTAGAAGAAGACGAAGAATTAAATGGTGGAGAAACCAGTTCTCATAGTGGATCATCCTCATCATCGTCTACTGAAAAATCAGGAAAAGGAAGTAATGGAGCAAAAACAGGAGATCAAACACCAATAGAAGCAATGGCTATGATGCTGATTGCAGCAGCGGGAGCAATATTCCTTTTAAGAAGAAAGAAATAAGATAACAAAAGGGCAAAGACGTAATAAAGTCTTTGCCCTTTTTAAAGGTAAAATAGGAATCATTATAAAACGGAATGACAGATGCGAAGGAGGGTCTCATAAACTTCTTTCTCGTCGGGACCTTCAATGGAAAAATCAAGAACATCATCTTTCATACCGCCAAGGCTCATAAGTTTAATGGGATCAGTACCATCGACTTCTTGGGAGTTGCATTGGAGACGAACCGAACTTTTGTGATGAATAACACAGGCCACAATGTTGACACAAGGCATAGCATGTAAACCGCTTGTGGATTGTATTTTATGGGAAAATGTAATCATAAAAAACCTCCTATTTTGTGTTTCTTTTATATTACCATAGGTAATGAGGAAATTCTACTTGTTATCCTATGAAAAATTGAATACAATGAAGAGAGAAGAAAATATATTCCAACGATAAGGAAAAAAGAGGGAAAGCAAATGAAAATTGTAATTGTAGGTGGAGGAAAGATTGGAGCTGCCTTAGTAGGAGAATTAAGTGGAGAGAATCATGATATCACCGTTGTAGATGCAAAATCAGAGGTTGTACAAGGGCTGGTCAATAATTATGACGTTCTTGGTGTGATCGGAAACGGTGGCAGCTACAATGTACTAGTAGAAGCCGGGGTAGAAACTGCGGACATTATTATTGCTGTTACTGATTCAGATGAGTTGAACCTATTATGCTGCTTAATTGCCAAGAAAGCTGGACGTTGTGAAACCGTTGCCAGAGTCCGAAATCCAGTTTATTTTGATGAAATTGGATTTATCAAAGAGGAACTTGGTATTTCTATTGTTTTGAATCCAGAGAGGGCGGCTGCACGAGAGATTGCAGGTATGTTAAGATTCCCAAACGCCATGGAGGTGAATCGCTTTTCAAAAGGACGAATTGAAATGTTAAAATATCGCATTCATGAAGAATCCATTGTAAATGGCATGACTCTTGTGGATATTCAAGAACGTCTCCATTGTGATATTTTGATTTGTGCTGTGGAACGAAATAAAAATCTGATAATTCCAACAGGAGGATTTGCTTTAGAGGCAAGAGATATTATTTATTTTGTTGCACCTCAGGAACATGCTATGGATTTCTTTCAAAAAGTGGGAGAAAAAGAAAGCCAGATTCATGATGTTATGATTGTGGGTGGGAGTAAAACTGCATTTTATCTATTCCAAATGTTAAATGCAAGTGGAATTGATGTGAAAATTATTGATCAGAATATTAAGAGGTGTGAAGAGTTAAGTGACCAGTTGCAAAAAGCTATGGTGATTTGTGGAAGTGGTATGGACAAAGACGTACTAATGGAAGAGGGACTCATGGACGCAGATGCGTTTATTTCACTTACTAATTTTGATGAGGAAAATATATTTATGTCTCTGTATGTACAAAGTCAGACCAATGTTAAATTAATTACAAAGGTTAAAAAATTAAATTATACAGAGATGATTGAAAAATTAGACCTTGGAAGCATGATTTATCCAGAATATTTAACGGCACAATATATCGTGCAATATATTCGTGCAAAGCAGAATACCATAGGTAGTAATATTGAGAATTTATATAAGATTATGGACGGAAGAGCAGAAGCCTTAGAATTTAAAATTCAAAAAGAGTCTCCAGTGATTGGAACTCCGATTTCTCAGCTTCCTATCATTAACAATCTTTTAATTTGTGCTATTTATCGAAATGGGAAAGGAAGAATTCCCAATGGGAATGACACAATACAACTTGATGACAATGTTGTTGTCGTTACAACGAAAAAAGGTTTGCATGATATTAAGGATATTTTAGCAAAATAGCGGAGGATAGGTATGAATTTTTCAATGATTCGATATATTATCGGATGGGTGATTACGTTTGAAGGTATATTTTTATCCCTTCCTACATTAATTGCAGTGATATTTGGAGAAACAAAAGGGTGGTCATTTGCTCTTGTCATGACAGTCTGTCTGGCAGGTGGAGTATTAATTACAAGACGCAAACCGAAAAATACAAATTTTTATACAAAAGAAGGTTTTGTTACAGTAGCAATCAGCTGGATTATTATGAGTATCATAGGATCGTTACCTTTTGTTTTTAACGGAGATATTGCAAATCCAATGAATGCATTGTTTGAGACTATATCAGGATTTACTACAACAGGAGCCAGTATCTTGTCGGATGTGGAAGTTTTAGCAAAATGCAGTCTTTTTTGGAGAAGTTTTACCCACTGGATTGGTGGAATGGGTGTTTTTGTATTTTTGCTTGCTATTATGCCATTAGTTGGTGGCAAGAATATTCATTTAATGAGAGCAGAAAGTCCAGGACCATCTGTAGAAAAACTAGTCCCAAAGGTTCGTAAATCATCTATTATTTTATATGGAATTTATTGCTTCATGACATTAGTAGAAGTGGTATTTCTTATTTTTGGTGGACTAGATTTATTTGAATCTTTGCTGATTTCATTTGGAACTGCTGGAACTGGTGGATTTTCAATTTTAAATTCTGGATTTGCAAATTACACACCTTATATTCAATATGTAGTGACAATTTTTATGATTTTATTTGGTGTGAATTTTAATGTTTATTATTTAATTTTGATACGGAAAGTAAAAGAGGCATTTCATTATGAGGAATTACGATATTATCTCTTTGTAATTTTTGCAGCCATTGCATTGATTACATTTAATATCCGAGGATTATTTCCAAGTATAGAAGCAGCATTTCGCAATGCATCATTTCAGGTTGGTTCTATTATTACAACCACTGGATTTGCATCTGCAAACTTTAATGAGTGGCCAGAATTTTCAAAGACAATTCTTGTGTTGCTTATGTTTGTTGGAGCATGTGCAGGAAGTACTGGTGGAGGAATCAAGGTATCTCGTGTTATTTTAATGCTAAAGACTGTAAAAAAAGAATTATTGTACTATGTTCATCCGAGAAATATCCGAAAGATTAAATTCAACGGACATTTGGTGGAACATGAAGTCGTTCGAGGAGTCAATGTATTTTTCATTACATATTGTATGATTTTAATCTTTTCTACGGCATTGATTGCACTGGACAACTTTGACTTTATTACTAACTTTACAGCGGTGGTTGCCACGTTGAACAATATTGGACCGGGGCTAGAACTAGTGGGGCCAGCAGGAAACTTTGGAATGTTTTCCCCATTTTCTAAGTTTGTACTTATGTTTGATATGCTGGCAGGAAGACTAGAGCTATTCCCAATGTTAATGCTTTTAAGTCCATATACATGGAGTGAGGTTGGAAAGAGAAGAAGTAAAAGAAAGAATTGATACTTGTGAGATCCTTGTCAACCATTTTTAAAAATGTCCCATAATAGTGAAACAAAAGCCTCGATTTTTTCGGGGCTTTTTGTGCTGAAATGCTAATTTGATTTCTTTTAGATAAATTTGGAAAACTGTTGCTAAATTCCTAATAAAATGGTAATATATGTAAAAGAATAAAAATACCTAGAAGGAGGCAACATATGGGAAGACCAGACACTAGCTTAGGAAGCTACTTAAAAGACCCCAAACGATTTGCAGATGTGTTTAATCAGGGAGTTTTTCAAGGAGAAATTAAAATCTTACCAGAAGTATTAAAAGAACTTGATTCTGTTAGCAAACAGAGTCGAGGAGGGAATCGCGCAAGGGATTTAGTAAAACAGTACATGTATGAAGATACCAAACTTGCCATCTTGGCAATTGAAAATCAAAATAATATTCAATACTTTATGCCATTAAAGAACATGTTATACGATTCTGATTTTTACAATGATCAGCGAAAAACAATTTCAAAAGGTCACAAGGAAACCAAAGATTTAAAAAGGGATGAATATATTTCTAGTTTTTCAAAAAATGATAAGTTAAGTCCCATCATTACCCTAGTGATTTATTATGGAGACAAAGAGTGGAATGCTCCAAAAGAATTACATGAAATGTTAGAAGTGTCTCCAAAGCTGGAACCATTCAAAGGATTAATTCAAAATTATAAAATTAATCTTTTAGAGGTTAGTAAGATTGATAATCTAGATGCATATAGTGATGATATGAAAGTATTGTTTGGCTTCATAAAATATCAAAGGGATAAAGAAAAGTTGCAACAATTCATTAGTAAAAATAAGGAAATATTTTCTTGCGTTCCACTAGAGACTTGCAGTACAATAGAAGCAGTAACCAATACAAAAGAAATACGAAAATATATGAAGAAGAACGAGAATGGAGTGATAAATGTGTGCCAGGCAATAGAAGATATGAAAAAAAGCAGTGAAGCACGAGGAAAGACGATGGGAGAAACTCGTTTATCTACATTAATGAATCGTTTGTTTGAAGATGAAAGAATAAATGATGTAAAAAAAGCCATCAATGATTCAAAGTTCCGAGAAAATATGTATCAAGAATACGGTATTAAATAAGATGAACTATCAAGAAACTTATATATTTTTATTTGACCTTGAGTTTGGGAGAAGCCTTGACGAATAGAATGAAATGTGATAAAAGTATATAAGAATAGTAAGAAACGTTGAAAGAGACAGTACTTATCCGTTGAACGTAGGAGCGAGCTGGTGAAGGTGAGAGACCAGTACAAGTAGAAGATAAGGAATATCACTCTTGAGTTACCAGCTGAAACTGAAAGTAAGCATGGTCGGCATCCTCCGTTATCAGGATAACATATGATGGTATGTGAATAGGTGGTTTATAAACAACGAGCGTTGTCCTATTTAGGACAGCGCTTTTTATATTTAAAAGGAGAAAAGAGAAGCTATGTACAAGAAAGTAGATTCCAATTTAAACTTTGTGGAACGTGAAAAGCAGACCGTAGAGTTCTGGAAAGAGAACAACATTTTTGAAAAGAGTATTGAAGACCGAAAGGACGACCCAACATATACATTCTATGATGGACCTCCAACAGCCAATGGAAAACCTCATATTGGACATGTTTTAACACGTGTTATTAAGGATATGATTCCTCGTTATCAGACCATGAAGGGACATAAGATTATTCGTAAAGCTGGATGGGATACCCATGGACTTCCAGTGGAACTTGAAGTAGAAAAGAAATTAGGTCTTGATGGAAAAGAACAGATTGAAGAATACGGAATGGCTCCGTTTATTAAAGAATGTAAGGAAAGTGTTTGGAAATACAAAGGTATGTGGGAAGAATTCTCTGGAACCGTTGGATTCTGGGCTGATATGGATGATCCATATGTAACTTATGAGAATAACTACATTGAATCTGTATGGTGGGCTTTAAAGAAGATTTGGGATAAAGGCCTTTTATACAAAGGATATAAGATTGTACCTTACTGTCCTCGCTGTGGAACTCCACTTTCTTCTCACGAAGTAGCACAGGGATACAAAGATGTCAAAGAGAAGTCTGCTATCGCTCGCTTTAAAGTCAAAGATGAAGATGCATATATCTTGGCATGGACAACAACTCCATGGACACTTCCATCAAACGTAGCACTTTGTGTCAATCCAAATGAAACATATGTAAAGGTTTCTAATGATGGATACACATATTATTTAGCACAGGCTCTTTGTGATTCTGTATTAGAAGGAGACTATGAAGTCCTAGAAACTTACAAAGGAACAGATTTAGAGTATAAGGAATATGAACCATTATTCAATTTCGTATCACCAAAAAAGAAAGCATACTATGTAACTTGTGATATTTATGTAACATTAACCGATGGTACAGGTGTTGTTCATATTGCACCAGCTTTTGGTGAAGATGATGCCAATGTAGGACGTAAATATGATCTTCCTTTGGTTCAATTGGTAGATGAAAAAGGTGAGATGACAGCGGAAACTGACTGGGCTGGAATGTTCTGCAAGGATGCAGATAAAGAAGTATTAAAAGACCTTAACAATCGAGGACTTTTATTTGCAGCTTTAGATTTTGAACATAGCTATCCACACTGCTGGCGTTGTGATACTCCATTGATTTATTATGCAAGAGAGTCATGGTTTATTAAGATGACAGATGTAAAGGAAGACTTAATTAAGAATAATAACACAGTGAACTGGATTCCAGAAAGCATTGGAAAAGGACGTTTTGGAGATTGGCTTGAAAATGTTCAGGATTGGGGAATTTCTCGTAACCGTTATTGGGGAACACCACTTCCTGTTTGGGAATGTGAATGTGGACACCAACATGCCATCGGTTCCATTGAAGAGATTAAGAGTATGTCAGATAACTGTCCAGAGGATATTGAATTACACCGTCCATATATTGATGATGTTACGATTAAGTGTCCTCACTGTGGAAAAGAAATGCATCGTGTAGAAGAAGTAATTGACTGCTGGTTTGATTCAGGGTCTATGCCATTTGCACAATGGCACTATCCATTTGAAAATAAAGAGATTTTTGATGATAATTTCCCAGCTGATTTTATTTCAGAGGCAGTAGACCAGACACGTGGATGGTTCTACTCATTGCTTGCTATTTCAACTTTATTATTTGATAAGGCACCATATAAGAACGTTATTGTATTAGGTCATGTTCAAGATGAAAATGGACAAAAGATGTCTAAATCAAAAGGAAATGCTGTAGATCCAATGGAGGCACTTCATGAACATGGAGCAGATGCCATTCGCTGGTATTTCTATACAAACTCAGCACCATGGTTGCCAAATCGTTTTCATGCAAAAGCGGTAACAGAAGGACAACGTAAGTTTATGGGAACCCTTTGGAATACTTACGCATTTTATGTGCTTTACGCAGAGATTGACCAGTTTAATCCAACAAAATATGAATTAGATTATAGTTCTCTTCCAGTTATGGATAAGTGGTTATTATCAAAATTAAACTCAGTAGTAAAAGCAGTAGATGAAAATCTTGGAACTTACAAGATTCCAGAAGCTGCAAGAGCGCTTCAGGAGTTTGTAGATGAAATGAGTAACTGGTATGTAAGACGATGTCGTGACCGTTTCTGGGCAAAGGGAATGGAACAAGACAAAATTAATGCTTACATGACATTATACACAGCACTTGATACTGTATGTAAAGCAGCAGCACCAATGATTCCATTTATGACAGAAGAGATTTATCAAAACTTGGTAAGAAGCGTAGATGAAGCAGCACCTAAGAGCATTCATTTGTGTGACTTCCCAGCAATTCATGAAGAGATGATGGATGCTGAATTAGAAGCAAACATGGATGCAGTTCTTAAAATTGTTGTACTTGGACGTGCATGCCGTAATGGAGCGAATATTAAGAACCGTCAGCCAATTGGAATGATGTATGTAAAGGCAGCAAGTGAACTTCCAGAATTCTATCAGGAAATCGTTCGTGAAGAGTTAAATGTAAAAGCAATCGAATTTACAGACGATGTATCTGGATTTACAACTTACAACTTTAAGCCTCAACTTAAGACTGTAGGGCCAAAGTATGGAAAACTATTAAATGGAATTCGTACACACCTAACTGAGTTAGATGGAAATGCAGCAAAAGCTGAATTAGACAAAGAGGGTAAATTAGTCTTCACTGTAGATGGTAATCCGGTAGAGTTATTAGAAGAAGATTTATTAATCGAAATGGTAAAACAAGAAGGATTTGTCACAGAACAAGACAATGAATTTACTGTTGTATTAGATACTAATCTTTCAGAAGAATTGTTAGAAGAAGGATTTGTTCGTGAAGTTATTAGTAAAGTTCAGTCGATGAGAAAAGAAGCTGGATTTGAAGTTATGGATCAGATTACAATTTTCTACGACGGAAGCGAAAAAGCTAATGCACTAATCAGCAAAAACGAAGATGCAATTATGGGAGATGTACTTGCAACTGCAGTGGAAAAAGGAACTGGAGAAGGATTTAACAAAGAGTGGAATCTAAATGGAGAAAAAGTAACACTTGGAGTTAAGAAGAATTCATAAAATTCATAAAAGAATAAAAAAAGATTCCCTCGTTGGAATCTTTTTTTATGCAGTACAAAATTATATGGAAAAACGGACAAAATAGTACAAAAAACACATGGAAAAACGGACAAAATAAGCGTAAAAGCATATAGAAAATCGGACAACTGTATTGAATAATAGGTGTAAATATGGCATACTATAATAATAAAGGAGCTGATTGTATGTTAAAACGGAAGATAGAAAAGAGAATGGATCAATTTTTTGATGAAAATCAAAAAGCGTTATTGTTGACGGGGGCAAGACAGATTGGAAAAACATACATTATCCGTCAATATGCTAAAAATCATGACAAGAAACTATTAGAGATTAATTTCTTGGAGAATGAGTCGGCACAAAGATTATTTGATAATACAAAAGACAGTAAAGATATATTGAGAAGAATTTCTTTGTTAAGTGATGTACCCATGGAAAAGGGGGAAACTATCATTTTTTTTGATGAAGTTCAGGAATGCAGGGAACTTGTGACTGCGATTAAGTTTCTTGTAGAAGAAGGAAGTTATCAATATATTCTTAGTGGTTCACTTCTTGGTGTGGAATTAAAGGATATCCGTTCCGTTCCAGTGGGATACATGGATATATACGAGATGTATCCATTGGATTTTGAGGAATTCTGTATGGCAAATGGTGTGTCTCATGACGTAATTGAATCTCTAAAGCACTGCTTTGTCAATAAGACAAAAGTAGATACTATGATTCACGACAAGATGATGGAATTATTTCGTTTATATCTTATTGTTGGAGGAATGCCAGAGGCGGTAAATACGTTTCTTAAGAATAATAATCTAAGGGCTGTGGAAGAAATACAAAAAGGTATTAATCGGTTGTATCGAATGGATATTGCCAAATATGATCCAGAAAACAAACTATATTTAGAAGAGATATTCAGTTTAATTCCAGCAGAATTGAATGCAAAAAACAAAAGATTTATTTTAAAAAATCTAAATGAGAATTTTAAGTTTTCAAGGTATGAGAATAGTTTTTTGTGGCTAAAGGATGCTGGAGTCGCATTGCCAACATATTGTGCGTCGGAACCTATAAATCCCCTGCTTTTATCTAGGGCAACCAATATGTTTAAATTGTTTTTATCGGACATTGGTTTGTTAGCAGCCATGTATATGAATGGGCTGCAGCTTAAAATTCTAAACGGAGAAAAGGATATCAATTTTGGGTCTATCTATGAAAATGTAGTGGCACAGGAACTTCATGCCCATGGATTTGATTTGTTTTATTATAATAATAAGAAAATGGGGGAAGTAGATTTTCTAGTTGAGTATAAAGGAAATGTACTTCCAATCGAAGTTAAGTCTGGAAAATCCTACACGAGACATGCGGCATTAAAAAATATATTAGAAACAAAGAATTATGGAATTAAACAGGGAATGGTTTTTTGTAATGAAAATGTAGAAAAAACAGATCATATTGTCTATTATCCAATCTACATGATTATGTTTTTAGAAAGGGAAGAAGAACAGGGAGATATGATTTATCAACCGGATTTTTCGATTTTAAAGTAAAGTAAAAAAGCAGAAATTTCAGTTCTGCTTTTTTATTGTTTTAAATTAAATATAGGAAGCCTGTGGATTTTGCAGAGTGTTTCTCACAAAACTTGGATTTTTGTCTTTTAGTAGTCTCTCTAAAATGTAGGCAACTCCGTTGTCTTCATTTGTTCTTGTAATATAAGCACACACTTCTTTGATTTCTTCTTTTGCATTTCCCATGGCAATGGAATGAACCCCAGAAAGAGTCAGCATAGAAAGGTCATTTTCACTGTCGCCAAGTACCAAGATTTCATTTGGTGCAATGTTATATATTTTTGCGTATTGCAATAAAGCGTAGCCTTTTTGGGCTTTTTCATCTGATATTTCAAGGGTGGTATCTGAGGTAGAGGCGATAGACAACCCTGAAATTTGTTTCATCTGTCTGCGTAGCCTTGTGATTAATTGGGGATTCATATGTGTTGTAGAGATTTTGAAAATGGAAACCTCATCTGCTAGTAGTGTATCAATGGATTCATATATTTTTGTTTCTTTTACCATTTGGAAAAACTCATCCATATTTCGATAGTATAGTTTGTTTTCTTTTCTTGAAGACGGGAAAACACCTTGATCATAATAACGAAATAATTTTGCTTTGTTTCCAATAAAAGCACGACCTTGGTTTGTGTATACATCTGCATATACACCGAAATTGAAGAAAGTAGTTAATATTTGTGCTGCAACACTTTTTGGGATGGGGTGCAAATTATAAGAATTACCAAGCTGGTCATAGGTTGCTGCACCGCTAGAACATATCATATCGCAGTATATTTTTTTGTGTTTTAAATCGGAACAAGCACTGCTATATTCTCTGCCTGTATTAATCAAAAAACGAATTCCAGTACGCTGTACAGCGTTGATTGCTGCAACGGTAGTAAATGTAATCTCGCTTCTATTATTTAATAATGTACCATCCATATCGGATGCAATTAATCGAATCATATTATTCAAACCTCCTAGTGGGGTTAGAATAACAGAGGAATGTAAGAAATGTGCCATTGAAACGTTAAATGTAGTTTAAGTTATTTCTTTTTCTTCTGACCTTCTATAATGGAGCGAACAGCTTGATACAAAAGTGGTTTAAATTCTTCGATAGAAACAGGTTCATTGGAGAGCATTACGTTAGGGCAACAGCCACCCACTAATTCAATAATCATAAACAGCATCACTTCTGGATTCTCAAATTCATCAGGGGTCTGGGCAATCATCTGTTGATAAATGGTCTGAAAATTAAGTTCGTCTTCTGTGGATGGATGGGTGAGGGCATCTTTAAATACACCCCAACTCAGATTCTTAGAAATAAAGGTTAGCAAAACTTTGTTTTTGGAAAATTCATCTACAATATAATTCAAGATAAAGATAATCTGATCTGTAAAATCTGTGATATCGGTCTGCAGCAATGCCTGTTCTGCATCTTTAAACAGATTATCAGCTTGTATAGAAATGAGATGATCTCGAATCACATACTTATCCTTAAAATACAAATAGAAAGTTCCTTTTGCCATGGAGGCTTTTCTAGCAATGTCTGAAATGGATGTGTTTTGGAATCCTTTTGTTGTGAACAGCTTAAAAGCGGAATCTAATAGCCTTTTTTGCTTCTGTTTTTTCTTTTCATCTATCTTTCCCATATCATCATTTCTCCTTCTTGATTTATTTTAATAGTAGCATAGAAGAGAAAGATTATCAAGGAGAAGTGACTAAAAGTCATTTTCTTATTGACCATTAGTCAGTTCTGTGCTATAACAGAGGTAGAAAAGAAATGACGAAAGGTCATATTATGAGGAGGAAGTTATGATTCGATTTGGAAAATGGATTGCAAAACATAAAAAGTTAATCGTGTTCATTGCATTTCTATTAATGATTCCATCGGTCATTGGGATGAGCATTACACGAGTTAATTATGACATTCTAAGTTATCTGCCTGAGTCTCTTGAGACAGTAAAGGGTCAGGATGTTATGGTGAAAGAGTTTGGTAGTGGTGCATTCTCGATGGTTGTTGTGGAGGATATGAAACTAAAGGATGTAGAGGAACTACAGCATAAGATAGAAAAGATTGACCATGTAAGTAAGGTCATTTGGTATGGAAGTGTTTCTGATATTTCAGTGCCTACCGATATGTTGCCTAAGAGAATTCGGACTGCATTATTTAAAGATAATGCAACACTTATGATTACCATGTTTGATGATACAACCTCATCAGATACAACGATGAATGCAATTACAGAGATGCGAAACACAGTAAACAAACAGTGCTTTATTAGTGGAATGGCAGGTATTGTTACCGATATTAAGAATCTTGTACAGCAGGAAATGCCAATTTATGTAGCCATTGCAGGAGCTATGTCATTGATTGTGTTGTGCCTTACTATGGAATCCCTTGTTGTACCAGTTTTATTTTTGTTAAGCGTAGGTATGGCAATTTTATATAACTTGGGAAGTAATATTTTCTTAGATGATGTATCTTACTTAACGCAGGCACTAACGGCGATTTTGCAATTAGGAGTTACCATGGACTATTCCATTTTCCTATTGCATAGTTACGAAGAACAAAAAGAGCGTTTTCCAGAACAGAAAGAGCGTGCAATGGCTCATGCAATTTCAAATACATTTAAGTCTGTGGCGGGAAGTTCCATTACCACCATTGCAGGATTTATTGCATTGTGTTCTATGACATTTAAATTAGGTGCAAACATTGGAATTGTACTTTCAAAAGGTGTTGTCATTGGAGTTCTTTGCTGTGTTACTGTGTTGCCAGCATTGATTTTGGTGTTTGATAAAGCAATTGAGAAAACAAAACACAAATCACTAATTCCTGATTTATCTAAGGCGTCACATTTTATTACAAGACATCATAAGGTATTTATTGTAATATTTTTGATTATGTTAGTGCCAGCATTTTATGGATACCAAAACACAGGAATTTACTATAATCTAGACCGTTCATTGCCACAGTCTTTAGACAGTAATACTGCCAATCGTGAACTTGATAAGACCTTTGCCATGAGCAATATTCATATGATTATGATAAAAGGTCAGATGAGTTCAAAAGATAAGACAGATATGATTCACAGAATTGAAAAAGTAAAGGGTGTAAAATGGGTTCTTGGACTTGATTCATTTATTGGATCTAGCGTTCCTTCCAATATGCTGCCAGCAGATTTGACCAGTACATTAAAGAATGATAAGTATGAGATGCAGTTTGTGTGTTCTGAATATAAATCAGCCACTGATCAGGTAAATGCTCAGGTTGCATCTATCAACAAAATTGTAAAAGGATACAATAAAGATTCCATGGTCATAGGAGAAGCTCCACTTATGAAGGACTTACAAGATGTTACAGATGTGGATTTGACCAATGTAAATACTGTATCAATTCTTGCGATTTTTGTAATTATTCTATGCGTATTTAAATCAATCTCATTGCCAATTTTGCTGGTGGCAGTAATTGAATTTGCGATTTTTGTAAACATGGGAATCCCCTATTATATGGGACAGGAACTTCCTTTTGTGGCGAGTATCGTAATTGGTACCATTCAGCTAGGAGCAACGGTTGATTATGCAATATTAATGACAAGTAAATATCAGAAACTACGAATGAAAGGCATTGAAAAAGTGAAGGCTGTTAGAGAGGCACATGAATCTTCTATGTTGTCCATTATTACCAGCGGATTAAGTTTCTTTGCTGCAACATTTGGAGTTGCCATATACTCAAAGATTGATATGATTAGTGCAATTTGTACATTGTTAGCAAGAGGTGCGGTAATTAGTACCATTGTTGTTATTTGCATTTTGCCGGCAATGTTTATGATATTTGATAAAGTAATATGTAGAACTACAATTGGTATGAATCAAAAAAAGATTAAAAAGGCTCAGGAGGCGTAATTATGAGAAAGAAGAGAATAGGAAAGGCATTTGCGGTACTTGTGTCTGCTGCCCTTACAGCATCTATGGCAATCACACCAGTATTTGCATCTAGTAAAATTGCCGCAAAGAAAGATGAAACTGTATATGTGAAAATGGATGCTCAGGGGAACCAAGAATCCGTAACCGTTAGTGATTATTTAAAGAATACCAAGAAATCTTCCCAAATTTCAGATAAAACCAATCTATCAAAGGTTGAGAATGTCAAAGGGGATGAAACATATAAAACAGGAAAAACCAATGATATTACATGGAATGCCAATGGAAAAGATATTTACTATCAGGGAAAGACAGATAAAGAGTTGCCAGTGGGAATGGCAGTAACTTATTATTTGGATGGAAAAGAAATTTCACCAGATAAAATCGTTGGGAAATCTGGAAAGGTGAAAATAAAATATCAATTTACAAATAACAGTCCTAAAACAGTGAAAATCGACGGAAAGGATACAACTTTATATACGCCATTTGTAGTGGTAACAGGAGCAATTCTTCCAACAGAACATTTTTCAAATGTAAAGATTGATAATGGAAAAGTTATATCAGATGGGACAAAGCACATTGTCATAGGAGTATCATTTCCAGGGTTAAATCAAAGCTTGAATTTAAATGACACAAATTTAAATATTGATATGCCAGAGTCTTTTGAGATTACAGCAGATGCTAAGGATTTTGAGTTAAATGTGACAGCATCCGTTGCTTCTGCAGATATGTTATCTGACCTTGGACTTGATGATTCTGCTGATTTATCAGATTTGCAGGATTCACTCAACAAGTTAAAAGAATCTTCTAAGAAATTAGTAGATGGTTCTGGTGAATTATTAAAAGGTGTGAAAACCCTTCAAAGTTCAACCAAAGAATTTAATTCTGGAATTAAGAAAGTGGATAAGAATATGAAGAAACTTTCCAAAGGATTGAACACACTAGATACTAAAAATGGAGAATTAGTTACAGGGGCAAAGCAAGTTGCGTCAGGAGCAAAAAAAGTTGCATCAGGAAGTAAAGCCTTAAATAAGGGAACACAGGAGTTAGAAGATAAGACAAAGAGCCTTCCTACATCTACAAAGACCATAAATAATGGAATGATAGAAATATTGACAAAAGTAAAAGCAATGCAGCCTTCTGATGGAGAGACAAAGCGATTAGAAGGAGCCATAGCTGCCAGTGAAAAAGCTTCTGCAGATGCAGAAACTCGAATGAACAAAATTAAAACTGAAATAGGTGAGTTGGGAAGCATTGCAAAAAAAGCAGGGGAAAATGCTAAAACAGCCAGTGACAATAACGATACAGCGTCTGCAACAGCCTGGAATCAAACAGCAACTGCATTACAAACTCAAATACAAAAATTAACTGAGGATGCAACTGCGTTGGGAGATGATTTGACTACAATTAAACCAACCTTTACGACCATCGCAACAAAGCTAAAAAATGTAAATGATAGTATGCCAGAATTGGTTGCTGGTTTGACAAGGCTTCAAGGAGGAACGGCCCAATTGGCCGGAGAATCTGCAACGCTGACCAATGGAATTAAGTCAGTAAACAAAGGGGCTGGAGATCTTGCGAGTGGAAGTAAGACTCTTGCGTCAGGAAGCAAACAGGTAGCCAGTGGAGCAAAGCAGATTGGAGCAGGTATCAGTACAGCAGCATCTGGTGGTAAGCAACTTAGCAAAGGGACAGGTCAACTTTCCACAGCAGGAAACAAATTAGTTTCTGGAGTAGGAACTTTAGAAGATGGAGCAAAAACATTAAATGACGGAATGATTCAATTTGATAAAGAAGGAATTGAAAAGATGGTTGATTTGGTCAATAAAAATGCAAAAGGAGTTCTAGATCGAGCAGAACAGTTAGTAGATTTAGGAAATGAATATCAATCATTTACAAAGAAAGCAAAAGGAACATCAGGAACCGTTAAGTTTATGATGGAAACAGAAGAAGTACAATAATCATTAGAATACAAAAAAGAGTATGATGAGAATTCATGCTCTTTTTTTGGATTTAAAATACACAGATAGAACAATATCTACCCCCATTTTTGTGCTATAATATAAAGTGATGATTAAAAATAGGTTTAGTAATAGTAGCTTTAGTAAGAGTAGGATGAGGAGATATTAATGAAGAAAAGCGGTGTTTTGTTACCTGTATTTAGTTTGCCATCGGCATATGGAATTGGATGTTTTTCAAAGGAAGCATATTATTTTGTAGATCTTTTGGAAAAATGCGGGCAGTCATATTGGCAGATTCTGCCTTTGGGGACTATAGGAGAAGGCAATTCGCCCTACTTATCATATTCAAGCTTTGCTGGCTGTGAGTTATATATAGACTTAGAACAATTACAAAGTGATGGGTTGTTGTCAAAAGAAGAGTGTGATGCATGGGATTTGACAGATCAAACAGAACGAGTTGTATATGATGATGTTACAATGATGAGAGATGCTTTGCTTTGGATTGCATATCGAAGATTTCAACCAGCATCTAAGTATCAGAGATTCTTAGAGAACAATAAAGAGTGGATTTATGATTATGCAGAATATCGTGCATTATTAGAGCCAGGAAAAGATCAGGAATATTTTATTTTTACTCAATATAAGTTTTTAAAACAATGGTTAAAACTTAAGAATTATGCCAATGAAAAAGGAATCAAGATTATTGGAGACATTCCTTTTTATGTGGCAAGTGATGGGGCAGATTTTTGGGCAAATCAAGAGATGTTCCAGTTAGATGAGAATGGAAAACAAGTGGTACAGGGTGGATGCCCACCAGATTCATTTGCAGTAGATGGGCAATTGTGGTCTAATCCAGTATATGACTGGGACTACTTAAAAAAGACTGGATATGAGTGGTGGATTCGCAGATTAAAGCACAACTTTTTATTATATGATGTTCTTCGATTGGATCATTTTCGTGCATTTGACGAATATTTTGTGATTCCTATGGAAGATAAGACAGCAGTCAATGGACACTGGGAGAAGGGTCCTGGATTTGATTTCTTTGAGAAAGTAAAAGAAGAGTTGGGAGATGTCTCATTGATTGCAGAAGATTTGGGATTCTTAACAGAGTCAGTGAAGGAACTTCAATTGGCAACTGGATACCCGGGAATGAAGATTTTAGAGTTTGCATTTGGAGCATGGGATGACAGTGCATATTTACCTCATAAGTATGAGGAGAATTGTGTTGTCTATACGGGAACCCATGACAATGATACTGTTATGGGATGGTATGAAACACTTCCAGAGCAAGATCGCGAATTTTTACAACATTATTTGGAAAGCAGTAGCATAGATATTACAGGAGAACTTAATATTGATTTGATTTCCCTTGCATTAGGAAGTAATGCAGATACTGTAATTATTCCTCTTCAAGATTATCTTGGATTTGGAAGTGAAGCTAGAATCAATGTACCATCTACTGTTGGAACCAACTGGGAATGGCGTGTAAAAAAGAAAGATATAACAGGAAAAGTGTCGGAGACAATCCGAGATTTAACACAAAAGTATAGAAAGAATTACCATGAATGATTATGTAGCATTTGATTTAGAGACAACTGGTCTTAGTATGGAAAATGACCAGATTATAGAGATTGGTGGAGTTAAGATTTCTAATTCTAAGATTATTGGAAAGTTTAACTGTATCATTTATCCAGAGATTCCGGTCTCAGATTTTATTATTGAATTAACGGGAATTTCAAGAAAACAACTGGAACAAGGGATTCCATTGGAAGATGGGGTACGAAAGTTTCTGGAATTTAGTGAGGGATATCCAGTGCTTGGCCACAATGTGATGTTTGATTACCGGTTTATGAAGCGAAGTGCCAGCCATTTTGGACTTGGTTTTGAAAAAGATGGGTTGGATACCTTAGCCATTGCAAAAAAGAAGTTAAGACATTTGGAGAATAAAAAACTTGGTACAATATGTGAGCATTATCAATATGTGAATCAGGCAGCACATAGAGCTTATGATGATGCATTGGCAACGGCAGTTGTTTTTGAACGAATGAAAATGGAGTTTTCAGAGGAAAAAGAACTTTTTATCCCCAAACAACTACAGTTTAAGGTAAAAAAAGAACAACCTATCACTGCAAAGCAAAAACGATACTTGAATGAATTAATAAAATATCATAAAATAAAGGATAACGATAATATTGACCAATTGACACAAAGTCAGGCATCAAAGAAAATTGATGGAATTATATTAGAATATGGAGTGATAAAAAGATGAAAAAGAACAAACAAAAAATTATAGCGATTGTTGCACTTTTACTTGTAGTTGCCATGGTTGTAACCATGGTAGCAGGGCAAATGTTAGCATACTCGTAGGGTGGAAGAAAGAGGAGAGAAATGAATAAAAAGAATTTAGGGATTGCAGCTGGAATTATTGTCATTATTGTAGTTGGAATTTTTGTGTTTATGAATCAAAGGATTCAAGGGGCAGTTTCAAATGAGAAGATTTTACCAAATGTAAAGGTTGAAGGGGTAGAGATTGGTGGCTTATCTAAAGATGAAGCGACAAAGAAGATAGAAGATTATGTTGCAGACAAAGCTACAGATACAATGAACTTTTACGTGGATGACCAGACAAAAAAGATTGCTTTAAAGAACTTGGGAATTACATGGAATGTAAGGAAAACAGTAGATAATGCATATAATCTTGGACGAAAGGGAAGTATCTTTTCAAAATATACACAGACAAGCAAAAAGGAACACAAAGTTGCTTTATCACAAATATTTGATGAAAAGACATGTATAGATCAGGTAAAGAAACAAACAAAGAAGATTATTAGTGGGCCTCAAAATGCTACGTTAAAACGTAAGAATGGAAAATTTATTATTGTAAAAGAAAAGTTAGGATATACATTAAAGGAAGACAAGACCTTTTCTAACTTTAAAAAGGCTGTAAAAGCACAAAAAAATAAAACCTTAATGGAAACAGAAAAAGAAGATGCTCAGTATACTTCAAAGGATATGGAAAAAGTAAAAGATAAGCTTGGAACTTATTCAACATATTACGGATCTTCTGCTTCTGGAAGAGCTGCTAATGTTGCCAATGGAGCAAAGAAGATTAATGGAACTGTTGTATATCCAGGGGAGACATTCTCTGTATATAAAGCAGTTAGTCCATTTACAAGTAAGAATGGATATTATTTAGCTGGTTCCTATGAAAATGGACAGACAGTTCAGACATATGGTGGTGGAATCTGCCAAGTATCTACAACATTGTACAATGCGGTAATTCGAGCAGAACTAAAGATTAAAGAACGTTCTCCGCATTCATTAACGGTTTCTTATGTTCCAAGATCTGCAGATGCAGCAATTTCAGGAACAGAAAAGGATATGAAGTTTAAGAATCAGTTTGACACACCTGTCTATATTGAAGGAAAGGCAAATGGAGCTTATATTCGATTTACTGTATATGGAAAGAAAACCAATCCAAATCGTAAAGTGTCTTTTGAGTCAGAGACGACTTCTGTTCGTTCAAGCTCAGGAGAAAAAGTAATCAAAGATTCTTCACTGGCAGCAGGAACTAGGATTGTGGAGGCAAGTGGACATACAGGGTATACGGCAAGACTATGGAAGATTGTGAAGGAAAAGGGGAAAAAGACAACAAGAACTTTATTCAATACTTCAAGTTATATGGCAACACCTAGTACAGTAAGAGTTGGAACAAAAAAAAGTGAACCTAGTTCAAAGAAAAAAGATACAACAGAGAAGAAGAAGCCAGAAAAGTCAACAGAAAAAACAACTGAGAAAAAAACAACAGAAAAGAAAAAATCATAATTAATAATGATAGAATAGGAAGTAGTTATGAAGATAGGAAAGCTCCCAGAGACAACGTTACAAAAGGTTATCTTTGAACAACTGAATCATAAAAGAGACGAGGTTTTAATTGGACCTGGAATAGGAGAGGATTGTGCGGCGCTTCAATTAGAAAACGATGAAGTTATGGTTATGTCCACAGACCCTATTACAGGGACAAGTCAGGATCTTGGACTTCTAGCAGTGCATATCACAGCCAATGATTTAGTTTCCAGTGGGGCGGAACCAATTGGATTAATGGTGACGGCACTGCTTCCACCAGCCACAAAGGAGTCTGAACTAAGAGAAATCATAAAACAGCTTCAAAAGGAAGCAAGTTCATTGAATATGATGGTAATTGGAGGACATACGGAAGTAACAGATGTGGTGAAACAGCCGCTGCTTTCAATTACGGGAGTGGGAAAAGTTAAGAAAGATCACTTACTAAGTGGAAAGAATGCAAAACCAGGACAGGATATTGTGGTGACAAAGCAGGTTGGACTAGAGGGAACTGGAATTATTGCAAGGGAAAAGGAAGAAGAATTAAGAGCTAGATTTCCAGCTGGATTTATAAAAGAAGCAAAGGCTTGTATGGAAGAAATTTCAGTTGTTCCAGAAGGACTCATTGGAAGAAAGTTCGCTTCTGTAATGCATGATGTGACAGAGGGAGGAATATACGGAGCACTTTGGGAAGTTGCAAAGGCGTCTAACGTGGGATTAGAAGTTGAGATTGAGAAGATTCCTCTTCGCCAGCACACCATAGAGTTGTGTGAGTATTATGACCTAAACCCATATCAACTGATTTCTAGTGGTTCTATGTTAATCGTAACAGACCATGGCAGTGGGTTGATTCATGAATTAGAAAAAGCGGGAATTGAAGCAAGTCTCATTGGAAGAATTACAAAGGGCAATGAAAAGCTTGTTTATAGAGAAGGAAAGCCGGGTAATTTAGAAGCACCAAAACAAGATGAGCTATATAAAATTTATGAATAGAACGGAGCGAGTGTTATGAATTTAGAATTAAGAGAAGCAGTATTATTACTATTAGAGAAGAATAGCAGACTTGATTTGAAAGAACTTGCAGTGATGCTGGATTCAACAGAGGCAGCCATAGCCAATGAAATTGCAGATATGGAAAAAGAACATATTATTTGTGGATACCATACATTGATTAATTGGGATAAAACAAGTAAAGAAAAGTTAACGGCAACGGTAGAGGTTAAAGTAACTCCACAGCGTGGACAAGGATTTGATTTAATTGCTGAGAGAATTTACAATTTTCCAGAGGTAAAAGCACTTTATTTAATGTCAGGAAGTTATGATTTTCTTGTTATGTTGGAAGGAAAAACCATGAAAGAAGTATCCATGTTTACATCTTCTAAACTTGCACCATTAGATACAGTCATTGGAACCGTAACTCATTTTGTTCTAAAAAAATACAAAGACCATGGAACTGTATTAGAATCTAAAAAAATAGATGAGCGTCAGGTGGTGACTCCATAATGGAAGAAAGATTATCAAAGAAAGTTGTTTCTTTAGAACCTTCTGGAATCCGAAAGTTTTTTGATATTGTAAGTGAGATGCCAGAGGCTATTTCCCTTGGAGTAGGAGAACCTGATTTTGATACTCCGTGGAGAGTGAGAGAAGAAGGAATTTATTCTTTAGAAAAGGGCAGAACTTTTTATACATCCAACGCAGGACTACTGGAACTTCGTCAAGAAATCAGTAGGTATGTAAAAGAAAAATACAACCTTACATATGATCCAAAGAAGGAAATTGTATTAACCGTAGGAGGCAGTGAGGGAATTGATGCAGCATTTCGTGCCATTTTAAATCCAGGGGATGAAGTTATGATTCCACAGCCTTGTTTTGTATCTTATGTTCCATGTGTCGTAATGGCAGATGGAGTGCCAGTTACCATTGATTTGAAAGCGGAAAATAATTTTAAATTAACCGTAGACCAGTTAGAAGAGGCGTATACCAATAAGACAAAAGCAGTGTTTATTTCTTATCCCAACAATCCTACAGGTGGGATTATGACAAAAGAGGATTTAGAACCAATTGCAGATTTTGCAAAAGAACATGATATCTTTGTCGTATCTGATGAGATATATTCAGAACTTACATATGGAAAAAAACATGAGAGTATTGCATCTTTGCCAGATATGAAGGAAAGAACCATTGTAATCAATGGTTTTTCCAAAGCATTTGCCATGACAGGGTGGAGACTTGGATATGCTGCAGGCCCCACAGATGTGATGGAACAAATGGTGAAAGTACATCAGTTCTGCATTATGGCGGCACCAACTACGAGTCAGTATGCGGGAATTGAGGCATTGAGAAATTGTGATGAGGAAGTCACAGAGATGCGAAATGCATACAATCAAAGACGCCGATATGTATTACATGCGTTCCGTGAAATGGACATTGACTGTTTTGAACCAGAAGGAGCATTTTATTTATTTCCTTCTATTAAGAAGTTTGGATTGACGTCAGACGAGTTTGCAACTAGACTATTACAAGAGGAAAAACTTGCTGTAGTTCCAGGAAGTGCATTTGGAGCCTGTGGCGAGGGATTTCTTCGAGTGTCCTATGCATACTCTGTTGAGGAATTAAAAGCTGCATTGGAACGTCTAAAACATTTTATAGAAAGATTGAGGAGTGAATAATGCTTCATATTGTATTACATGAACCAGAGATGCCGGCTAATACAGGGAATATAGGCAGAACTTGTGTTGCCACAGGGGCTGTACTGCATTTGATTGAACCTATGGGATTTCTTTTAAATGAAAAGATGGTAAAAAGAGCAGGCCTTGATTATTGGGATAAGCTTGATGTGAGAACTTACATTAATTTTGAGGATTTCCTTGAAAAGAATCATAATCCCAGATTATACATGGCAACAACAAAATCAAAACAGACATATGTAGATGTTGATTATTCCAAAGAAGATGTATATTTAATGTTTGGAAAAGAAAGTGCTGGAATTCCAGAAGAGATACTGTTAGATTACAAAGAGACAGCAATTCGGATTCCTATGCTAGATCATATACGATCATTAAATTTATCAAATTCCGTAGCCATTGTGGCATACGAAGTGTTAAGACAACAAGGATTTGAACATTTTCAAAAACAAGGACAACTCCATGAATATGAATGGTAATTAATGTTACAGGAGAAATCCTGATAACCTAGAGAGGATACTAGAAGAAAACATGAAAAGTGGACAAATAAAAAATCTGGCACGAGAAAAGCTCAATGGAAAGTATGGAATTATAATAGGAATTATATTCCTTAGCACCCTTATATCCTTTGCGATTGGAGGAGTTTCAGGAGCAGTAGATTCTATGGTGTCAAAAGTATTTGGAGAAGGAATTTCTATTGTTGGAAACTTTATAGATGAAATTTTGAACATTGGAGTATTGTTTGCAGTTTTAAAGATTTCAAGGGATAAAAACCCGCAGGTTGAGGACTTGTTTTTTGGTTTTCAAAATATAAAAAGATTTGCAGGAATTGCTCTTGTGTATACAGCAATTAGTACGGTATTAAGCATACCAGATTTATTTTTAAGTGAATATGCTACAATAGCATGGGGTATCATTGCTTCTATTATAGCTGTAATTCTAACATTTTACATTGCACTTTCAAAATATTTAATGATAGATGATAAAGAACTTACAGTGCAGGATGCATTGGAAAAAAGTGTAGAGCTTATGAGAGGACACTGTATAGAGTTGTTTGTATTACATTTAAGCTTTATTGGATGGTGTATTCTTGGGGTTATATCTTGTGGAATTGGATTTTTGTGGATAGAACCATGGATGGAAGTTGCAGTTGCAATTTTCTATCAAAATCGTATGAGTCAGAATGAAACAATAAATTAAAGGAGAATAGATTCATGGCAAAAGAAAAGAAGTTAGTAGAAGCCATTACTGCGATGGAGGATGATTTCGCACAATGGTATACAGATGTAGTAAAAAAGGCAGAATTATGTGATTATTCCAGTGTAAGAGGATGTATGATTTTACGTCCCAACGGTTTTGCCATTTGGGAGAATATCCAAAGAGTATTAGATACAAAGTTTAAAGAAACAGGTGTTGAAAATGTTGCAATGCCAATGTTTATCCCAGAGAGTTTACTTAAGAAAGAAGAAGACCATGTAGAAGGATTTGCACCAGAAGTTGCATGGGTAACCCATGGTGGAGATAAGAAATTACAAGAACGTTTATGTGTAAGACCAACATCAGAAACATTGTTTTGTGATTTTTATGCTAATATTATTCAATCCCATCGTGATCTTCCAAAATTATATAATCAATGGGTATCTGTCTGCCGATGGGAAAAGACGACAAGACCATTTTTGCGCACATCTGAATTTTACTGGCAGGAAGGGCATACAGCTCACGCCACAGAAGAAGAGGCAGAGGCTCGTACAGTTCAAATGCTGAATATGTATGCAGACTTTTGTGAGCAGTATTTGGCAATTCCAGTGGTCAAAGGACAAAAAACAGAAAAGGAAAAGTTTGCTGGAGCCAATTCTACCTATACTATTGAGGCATTAATGCATGATGGAAAAGCACTTCAGTCTGGAACAAGTCATAACTTTGGAGATGGATTTGCAAAGGCATTTGACATTCAATACACAGATAAAAATAATAAACTTCAATATGTACACCAAACATCATGGGGAATGTCAACACGTATTATTGGAGCAATTATCATGGTTCATGGAGATGATTCAGGACTTGTATTACCTCCAATGATTGCACCAGTACAGACAGTGATTGTACCAATTATGCAAAAGAAAGAAGGAGTTCTTGAAAAAGCAGAAGAAATCCGCGCAAGACTTTCTGGAGACTTTAAGGTAAAAGTAGATGATTCAGATAAGAGTCCAGGATGGAAGTTTAGTGAACAGGAAGTTCGCGGAATCCCAACTCGTATTGAAATCGGACCAAAAGATATTGAAAAGAATCAGGCTGTGATTGTACGTCGTGATACAAGAGAAAAAATCGTAGTTTCATTAGATGAAATCGAAAGTAAATTAGATGAAGTATTAAAGACAATGCAGGCAGATATGCTTCAGCGTGCAAAGAATCATCTAGAAGAAAATACACACGAAGCAAAAACATGGGATGAGTTCAAAGATCTTATTGACCGTCAGCAAGGATTTGTAAAAGCAATGTGGTGTGGAGAAACTCAGTGTGAAGAAGCAATCAAAGACGAAACAACAGCCACAACAAGATGTATGCCATTTGAGCAGGAGAATCTTGGAGATGTATGTATTCACTGTGGAAAACCAGCAAAGAAGATGGTTTATTTCGGTAAGGCGTACTAATCCTGCACCCTATATAAAGGATAATTATGATAAAAATAGAGATACCTCAAAAGGCTAAAAATATCATAGATAAGTTAGAACAAGCCGGCTACGAAGCCTATGTCGTAGGCGGCCCTGTTCGTGATAGTATTCTAGGGAAGAATCCAATGGACTGGGATATTACAACATCAGCATCTCCGTCAGAAGTCAAGGAGATTTTTTCGTATACCATAGATACAGGAATTGAACATGGGACAGTGACGGTTATGATTGACCACGAGCCATTTGAGGTTACCACCTACCGAATTGATGGGAAATATACAGACCACAGACGTCCAGAAGAAGTAGCATTTACTAAGTCCTTGAAGGAAGATTTGCTAAGGAGGGATTTTACCATCAATGCCATGGCATACAATCCTAAAACTGGTTTAGTTGATATGTACGAAGGAATGGCTGATCTTCAAAAGAAAGTCATTCGGTGTGTGGGAGAGGCCAATCAAAGATTTGATGAAGATGCGTTAAGAATTTTAAGGGCACTTCGTTTTAAGGCACAGTTGAATTTTGAGATTGAAGAAGCAACAGCCGAAGCCATTGAAAGTCATGGAAAATTCCTAGTGGATATTAGTGCAGAAAGAATTCAGGTGGAACTAACGAAAATGCTCCTTACAGGTCATCCAGAAACTATGCTGGATGCCTATTATCTGGGGGTGACAAAGTACATTCTTCCAGAATTTGATGTTATGATGGATACAGAGCAAAATAATCCTCATCATAAGTACAATGTAGGAATGCACACCATTAAAGCCATGCAGCACATACCAGCAGATTCCATATTGCGCTGGACCATGCTGCTTCACGATGTGGGAAAACCAAAGGCTAGAATTCAGGGGAAAGAAAAGGATAGTTTTATTCATCATCAAGAAATTGGAGAAGAGATGGCTAGAAAGATTCTCCGGCGATTAAAGTTTGACAATCAGACAGTGAAGGAAGTAACAAAATTAGTTCTTTGGCATGATCAAAGATTTAACAGTGAAAAAGAAGTAAATAAACGTACAATCCGCAGATGGGCAAATAAACTAGGAAAAGATTTGTTTGCTAAAATGCTTGTGATTCAACAGGCGGATATTTTGGCACAAAGTGATTATCACTATGAAGAGAAGCAGATGGTGTTAAACCGTACCAAAGAACTGTTTGAGGAAATTGTAAAAGACGAAGAATGCCTTACATTAAAAGAGTTAGCGATTGATGGAAAAGACTTAATGGAACTTGGTATGAAACCGGGGAAAGATATGGGACTGATGCTAAACCATCTCCTTGACAGGGTATTACAGGATCCAGAGTTGAATACCAAAAAGACATTAAGAGAGCTTGTGCTAGAAAAGAGGAAGTCATTATGATTTTATTACTGCTCATTGGGTTGTATCTTTTTTTCATATATCCAGGGAAAAAAAGAAGTGGAGATATTTTGAATGTTCATTATTTTGCCCACCGAGGATTTCATTATGTAGATGGGGTTCCTGAGAATTCTATGACAGCGTTTCAAAGGGCAAAAGAACTTGGATATGGAATTGAACTAGATGTTCAATTAACAAAAGACAAAGTGTTGGTAGTACATCACGACTATAGTCTAAAGAGAATGTGTGGGGTTGATATACGGATTCAAGATTTGACATATAAGCAGCTTCAGGAGTATTCTTTAGGAAATACAAAAGAGAGAATTCCAACATTTCATGAGGCACTTGAACTAATTGACGGAAAGGTACCGCTTTTAGTGGAGTTGAAGATGGAGCACTGTAATCGAATTCTTTGTGAAAAGGCTGCAGCAGAATTGGATCAGTATCATGGACTTTATTGTGTTGAATGTTTTTATCCTTATGCACTTTATTGGTTTAAAAAATATCGCCCAGAAGTGATTCGAGGTATTTTAAGTGCTGATTTTAACAGAGATAAAGAAGAAGGAAATAAATTTGCTTATTTTATGGCGACACATTTGGTAGCAAATTTTATTATAAAACCAGATTTTATTGCATTTAAATATAAGCATAAAAAGGGGAATTTATCTCTTTGGATATGTGACAAAGTATTTCATACACCAGTGTATGGATGGACATTTAGAAAAGAATCAGAATACAAAAAATATAAAAAAGATTTTTATGGATTTATCTTTGAACGATTTATGATATGATAATATCAAATTGATTGAGCAGAATATGGATTGGAGATGTAAGAATGAAAAAAAATATAGTCGTAGTCTTTGGTGGGAATTCATCAGAACATGATGTTTCATGTGTTTCTGCAACTACTGTGATTAAAGCCATGGACATGGAAAAATACAACGTTACATATGTGGGAATTACAAGAGATGGACAGTGGCTTCTTGTAGACAAACTTGCAGATATTGAGGATGGCTCATGGAGAGAAAGCAAGGTAAAAGCCTTTATTTCTCCAGATACTCAGGAAAAGGCACTGGTAGTTTTAGCAGAAGGAACCTATAAACTGCAGCCTGTGGATGTGATTTTCCCAGTTCTTCATGGGTTAAATGGAGAAGATGGAACCATTCAGGGATTGTTTCAAATGTCACAGATTCCTTACGTTGGATGTGGAGTTTTAGCTTCGGCAGTGTCTATGGATAAAGTCTATACAAAAGTTATCGTAGACAAATTAGGAATAAACCAAGCAAGATTTGTTCATGTGAGAAAATCAGATTTAGCTCATATGGACGCATCCATAAAGATGGTAGAAGATGTGTTGGAATATCCAGTGTTTGTGAAACCTTCTTGTGCAGGTTCTTCCAAAGGAGTATCCAAAGCTCATGATACAAAGGAATTAGAGGCAGCACTTTTAGAAGCAGTAAAACATGACCGTAATATCTTAGTGGAAGAGACCATTGTTGGAAGAGAAGTAGAGTGTGGAGTATTAGGTGGAAATGAAGTGAAGGCTTCTGGAGTTGGAGAAATTCTTGCAGCAGCAGAATTCTATGATTTTGATGCCAAGTACAATAACCCAGAATCTAAAACAGTGATTGATGCACCAATGCCAGAGGGTGCAAGAGAAGAAATTCGCAAAAATGCAGTTGATATTTTTAAGGCAGTGGATGGATTTGGATGTGCAAGAGTTGACTTTTTCTTAGAAGAATCAGGACGAGTTGTGTTTAATGAAATTAATACACTGCCAGGTTTTACATCTATTAGTATGTATCCAATGTTGTGGGAAGATCAGGGAGTTGCCATCGCTGAATTAGTAGATACTTTGATTGAATTAGCAGAACAAAGATATAATTAATGGGAAAGAAGGATAGATTATGAACGCTCCAATTGGTGTATTTGACTCTGGAGTTGGCGGATTAACCGTTGCCAGAGAGATTATGAGACAGTTACCAGAAGAGAATTTAGTTTATTTTGGGGATACAGCAAGAGTTCCTTATGGTACAAAATCCAAGGAAACTGTAATTCGTTATTCAAAACAAATTATCCGTTTTTTGCTCTCCAAAGGGGTAAAGGCAATTGTCATTGCGTGTAATACTGCAAGTGCAGTGTGTCTTCCAGAATTGGCAGCGTTGTACGATGTTCCCATTATTGGGGTGGTAGAACCAGGTGCAAATTCCGCCGCAAAAGCAACAAAGAATAAGAATATTGGAATCATCGGTACAAATGGAACGGTCAAAAGTGGTGTTTACACAAAGCTCCTTCGGAAAAAAGATCCAGAGATTACAGTGGTAACAAAAGCATGTCCATTGTTTGTGCCATTAGTAGAAGAAGGACTTATTGATGATCGAATTACCGAAGATGTGACACAAAGATATTTAAGCGAATTAAAAGGATATGATATTGATGCATTGGTGCTTGGATGTACCCATTACCCATTGTTAATGAATCCCATTGGACATTATATGGGAGAGAAAGTAACCCTTGTAAATCCGGCTTATGAGACAGCAAAAACATTGAAAGCAACACTAAATGAAAAAAATATTGCAAACACAGAAGGAAATGGCGGGAATCATGAATATTATGTCAGTGATATGGTAGAACAGTTCTTGACATTTGCAGATCGTGTACTGCCATGCCATGTAGATAAAGTGAATGATATTGAGATAGAGAAGTATTAGAAAGTAGGGACATTATGACAAAAGACGTATTGGTGGATGTGTCTGGATTACAACTTGAAGTGAATTCAGAAGAGCCAATCCAGCTTATGACCACAGGAAGTTATTACATGAAAAATGGAAAACATTATGTGCTATATGAGGAATTAACAGATGATGCCCAGACAGTTAAGAATATTTTGAAAATTACAGAAAAGAAAGTTGAACTTACAAAGAAGGGGGATGGCAGTTCTTATATGCTTTTTGAGGCAGGAAAAGAGAACTTGTCCTATTACGATACTCCATTTGGGAGTCTTCTTCTTGGAGTTACAACAAGTAAGATTCAAGTGGACCATGAAGAAGACTTAATGAAGTTGCACATTGATTATGGGTTATCCATCAATTCGGATCACATTTCTGACTGTGTCATTGATGTGTCGGTGCGATCTAAAGTTCAGTAAGTTTTTCCTTAAAAATAGAAAAGTACAGAACGAAGGATACAGCACTTCCAAGAAGAATGCCACCAAGGATATCCGTTGGAAAATGTACATATAAGTACATACGGCTAAAGGCAATGAAAGATGCTAGAATAAGAGCTGGAATTCCCAGCTTTTTATTACATAAAAATAAAAATACGCCACAGGCAAAACTGCTTCCAGTATGTCCAGATGGAAAAGAAAATGAGGACGGTTTGTGTATTAAAATAGATATTTCAGGATTGTAGGTAAATGGCCGGTTTCGTGCAATCAGTGGTTTTATAATCTGTTCTCCAAAAAAAGAGGTTAAAAGTAGGCTAAGGAGCATACCAATTCCAATGGTTCTATATTTTTTTTGTAGGAGAAGGACAATACCAAGGATAATCCAAACTTTTCCGGCATTTCCAAGGGAGGTAACTGCAACAAAAAAATGATTTAAAAAGGGACAGCTAAGTTTATGAATAAGGTTTAATAGTTGTAATTCCATAAGAAATCTCCTTTAACAAAATGGTTATTTTATAAGATTATAGCATAAAAGAAAAACTTGTGATATAATGCTATTTACTTTATTTGATAGGAAAGAAGGCATAAGTGTGATAGCATTAGTACATAATCATATGGGAGTAGACACATATTTAGATTTAAGGGAATCAGTGGGGTTTAAGCCCTTATCAAGAAGACAGGCAAAGATAGCATTGGACGCAAGTTTATTTGTAGTATGTGCATTTATTGGAGATAAGATTGTAGGAATGGGACGAATTGTAGGCGATGGAGCTGTGATTTGTTATATTCAGGATTTGATGATTCACCCAGACTATCAAGGACAGGGTGTTGGAAGTGCAATTATAGAAGAGTTGATTGCTTTCGTAAAAGACTTAGCAGAAGATGGGGAAGAGATTATGCTTGATTTGATGTGTGCAAAAGGGCGAGAACCTTTTTACCATCATCATGGATTCATATCAAGACCCACAGATGGTCTAGGACCGGGAATGATTTGCTATATCAAAGGATAGAAGGAGGAACTATGGGAGAAAAAAGATACGATCCATATACAGGATACGAGATTACAGAAGAAGAACTAAACCAGGAGAATCTAAATCAGGAGAATCTAAACCAGGAGGATCTAAATCAAGAAGATAGTGGGAAGACAGAAGAACCAGAACAAGAGGGAAAGCAGACTTCAAGTATGCCATTACTTTCCATGATTTTTGGAATTATTGCAATTGTGTTTGTTTGCTGCTGTCCACCAATTAGTTTCATATTAGGAGTGGTAGCACTTGTTGTTGGACTGCTGGCTCCAAAGATGAATCAAAAGATGGATGGTAAGTCAATTGCGGGAATTATATGTGGTGTCATTGGAATGGTATTGACCGTAGTTATTATTGTTATAAGTGTATATGCAATTGGGACAGATTCTGTATTCCAAAAGGAATTTAGAAAACAATGGAATCAGGAATATCAATATCGATTGAATCAATCAACTGAGTATGATGACTTTTAAGGGGACCGGAAATGGAATATATTTTTCATATGCCATGTATTTTTAAATTGCTGACAGGATTATATTGTCCAGTATGTGGGGGAACAAGAGCCATGCTTGCGTTTCTCCATTTTCATTTTGTCGAATCTTTTCTATGCAACCCAATATTTATATATCTGGTTGTCATTACATGCTGGCTTATTACTGGATGGATATTAAAAAAACTTGGGAGAAAAAATACAGATAAATTTAAATTTCATATGTGGATGCTTTACCTTGGACTTGGAATCTTACTTGTTGTGTTTGTAGCAAGAAATGTAGGAGTTTATGCATTTGGGTACGATTACTTGGGGGATATTAGATAGGGTGAAAAAATCGATACAATGACATTTACAAAGATAAATTTTCTTGTAGAATATTTGTAAGCGAAAAAGCGTTAGGAGGAACCTTTAAGAGTAGGCGAGTAGACTTTTTTTGTCTGCTCTTTTTAATTTTCTTTTTATATGGCAGTACAGGTGTGGTAACTCTTATACGGAATCCATTTCAATCAAAGGACATGAATGAATCTAATTTCTTTTAGATAAATTTGGAAAAACTATTGCTAAATCCAACTATAAATGGTAATATATGTAAAAGAATAAAAATACCTATAAGGAGGAAGCATATGGGAAGACCAGACGCTAGCTTAGGAAGCTACTTAAAAGACCCCAAACGATTTGCAGATGTGTTTAATCAGGGAGTTTTTCAAGGAGAAATTAAAATCTTACCAGAAGAATTAAAAGAACTTGACTCCGTTAGTAAACAGAGTCGAGGAGGAAATCGCGCAAGAGATTTGGTGAAACAGTATATGTATGAAGATACCAAACTTGCTATTTTGGCAATTGAAAACCAAAATAATATTCAATACTTTATGCCATTAAAGAACATGCTGTACGATTCTGATTTTTACAATGATCAGCGAAAAATAATTTCAAAGACTCACAAAGATATCAAAGATTTAAAAGGGGATGAATATATTTCTAGCTTTTCAAAAAATGACAAGTTAAGTCCCATCATTACCCTAGTGATCTATTATGGAGACAAAGAGTGGAATGCTCCAAAAGAATTACATGAAATGTTAGAAGTGTCTCCAAAGCTGGAACAGTTCAAAGGGTTAATACAAAATTATAAAATTAATCTTTTAGAGGTTAGTAAGATTGATAATCTAGATGCATATAGTGATAATATGAAAGTATTGTTTGGTTTCATAAAATATCAAAAGGATAAAGAAAAGTTACAACAATTTATTAGTAAAAATAAGGAAATATTTTCTTGCGTTCCACTAGAGACATGCAGTACAATAGAAGCAGT
>JAQVEG010000009.1 GCA_028697725.1 Anaerostipes sp. | reverse complement strand
TAGATTAAGCGGATAAGTC
Organism: Anaerostipes sp.; assembly: GCA_028697725.1. Taxonomy (GTDB): domain Bacteria; phylum Bacillota; class Clostridia; order Lachnospirales; family Lachnospiraceae; genus Anaerostipes. The sequence goes on along the minus strand of JAQVEG010000009.1, from coordinate 74,445 downwards.
TCCAATAATATTCAAGATTTCTTCTTTTGTTGCTGCAGTACGAAGTTTTTCTACATTCTCTTCTTCCATAATAACTTCAGATAATTGCATAAGAATATCTAAGTGAGAACCATCCTTACCAGCAACTCCAATAATAATATATGCTGTTTCATCTCCAAAGCTTACACCATCAGGAACTTGAATAAGTGAAATTCCAGATTCCTTTATGTATGGAGCAGATTCATTAATACCATGAGGAATTGCAACATGATTTCCAATATAGGTAGTTAATGCTTCTTCACGTTTGTGCATACAAGGAATATATTCTTTAGTAACGTAACCTTGTTCTAGAAGAATCTTTCCGGCAGCTTCAATCGCCTCGTTTTTCTTTATAAATCTCTGATTTAAAACTATGTTATTCTCATTAAAAATACTATTCATTATGTTCTCCTTTTCTTATAAAATTTGTAATATATTTTTTGGTTTTTAATTTATCCTCTTCGTTTAAAAGAGGAGACACACATATGTAGGAATCCTCAGTTAAATTATCCAAAGGTATTGTTGATACTATCATATCATACTCTTGTACATTTTCGTTAGTAATTTTGTGTAAAGATATAATCTTTTTCACCTTAATTTCCGAAAATTCTCTTTCTAAACGGCTTCGCAGCATTTTGGATGATCCCATACCGGAAGCACAAACAACCAGAACAGATATTGACTGCTTACTAAGAGAATCCATTGCTGCCATGAAATAAATGGCTATGTAGCCTACTTCGTCATTTGGAATATCAATTTCTGAAAATACCTCTCGAAAGCTCTGATCCACTATTTGATAGAGTTTAGGATTGCTTTGTTCTATGTCATCATTTAATGGATTTGATACGCTAATTCCACTTCTAATGCGTTCTAAGGTCATTCCAACATGGAGCATTAGATTTTCTGGTAAATTTTCATCTTTATGAAAGGGAAAATTAAATCGTTCTTCCACAAGACTTATTAATTTGGTAATTAAATCTAATTGTTTTAATAAGCTGGAGTCTGTCTCTGTGTAATAGTGAGTTCGTCCTGTATAAATATTAAGAAGCCAATTAAAATATCCATCTTCTTGAGGCAGGATATCAATATGAAATGCTTCTTTCAAGAAATTTTTCATATTGTCATAGAGTTCGTGTTCTATGATTGAAATGTCAAAATTAAGCTTCAGTGGATCTTCTTTATCAATAACATATTTATGGCGAAGAACAAAAATAGATAATAATAATAAAAGTTCTTGATATTCTTTGTCAGAAATATTTAATCGTTTTTGGTCAATTAAAGAGTTAATATGTTGATAACTTTGCTGTAAAACCGGTTCATAGTTCCATTCTTTTAATAATTCAATATAAGGGTTTGAACGGTAGCTACGATGTCGTAACCAATCAAAAAATGAATCAAGGGGAATACATAGAAGCAAAATACTAATAAGTAAATGTCTCTTAGATAATTCCTTGCCCTCAATAATAATACCTTCGCTTTTCTTTGTTATCAGTTTAATGTCGTGATATTCCAAAGTATTTTTAATCTGAGATAAATCATTTCGTATGGTTTGGGTTGAAGTATTTAAATCAATGGCCAGGGACTGAGTTTTAATATAATCCTTTTGATGGACTAAATAAAGGGCAATCAGGTTCTGGCGTTCTATATTTGTATAGTTTTGTTCAATGCTGTGATTTTCAAGCATAAATTCTAAATTACGCATATTGTACATAGAGCCGAGAATCTGCATTCCTTTTTTATTTACAGAATCAATTTTTAAGTTGCAGGATTCTAAGATTTTGTTTATCTCAGGCATCTCTCGGTAAATAGTACGTTTTGTAACATTTAATTCTTTTGCAATTACATCAACGCTAATATAGTCGTTGGCATTTAACAAGTATTCAATGATTTCTTTTGAACGATCTGAAATTATCATGAAATATTCCTCTCTAGCAGATAAAACCACGTGAATCAAAATACATTATATCAATAAATGGAATAAAAGACTCAATATTTTTTCGATTTTTCTGAATTAAATCAAATAGTGACAATATATTTTTTCCTAAATCTTCACTTTCCTTAATTATACATACTTCATTTAAAAGAGAAACAGGTGATTTTGCTGTTTCGTGAAATAGACCACAGGCAATGGCAAGAGATAAGTGAAGTGGTAAAATACCTTGTGTTTCACAATTTCTTGCGGCACCCACCAATCGATCTTTTGGCTGTAGTTTTCTAAGAGGTTCTCTGCCAACTCGTTCAATGGTATCGCCAAGATATTTATTTTGAAAACGGCGTAGAAGATCATCTATGTGTGCTTTTAGTTCATCAAATGGAACTTGATATTTTTTTGAAATTGCCATAGCACTTTCAATCATAGCACCTTCTACAAGTTTACGAATTGCTAAGTCGCAAATTGCTTCATCAATATAAGTATATCCTTTTAATTTTCCTAAAAATGCAGTCATACAGTGACCCATGTTGTGAATATACAGTTTACGTTCCAAATAAAATTTAAATGGATCATAAGGAACAATTTTTTCATAACTTGGGATTGAAGTTGTAAATGCAGATTTATTTACAGGTAAATAGTCATATTCTTCCACACAGATACGAAGAGGATCCCCTTTTTTCATTTCTTCTGTCATAATGGGAACCATACGGCCAATAGATGTTTCTACAAGACCTAAATGTTGATCCATGTTTTCCTTGAATTTATCAGGGAGAGCTTCTTTAATCCAACGGTAAAGGATTTTGTCTGCATCCATTAAATTCTCGCAAATTAACAAATCAATAGAATTGTCAGGATTCATATCCCAGCGTTTTACAAGTCCTTCTGAGAGGATGGGAACGATTTTTTCAAGAACAGAAACACCAACAGATGTTGCAAGTAAATCAGCAGTAGCAATTTCGTTGCTGACTAAATCTGCATCTTTCCCATCAATGGCACGAATATTTTGAATCCAATTTGTTTTAGGGTTTTCTCCCACAATTTCTTGGGGATAAGAGTGGTCTTTATTCATTTGATTGACTACATCATCATTTACATCAACAAAAACCACTTCATAGCCAATGTTGGATAATAAAGCACCAATAAATCCACGTCCAATATTTCCAGCACCATACATAATTGCTTTCATAAATTTATATCTCCTTTGTAGATAGGACAAGGGATAAAGACTTAACAGCCATTATCCCCATATTCCTTATATTATCTATTTGTGAATTTCAGTGAACTTAGCAACTAAAAGATCATATTCAGGTGCCTGTAAGTAATTTGTAATAGATAAGTGTTGTTTATTTGGTTGAGCGTCAATCGCTGTTCCAGTTAATTCTTTATGTGTAATAACTAAGTCAGTATCATCAGGTATTTTTGAAATTGCAGTGTTAATAACTTCGATTGGTAAATCAGCAGCTTTTACTTTTTTTCTAAGTGCCGCAGCTGACATTGCACTTGAACCCATTCCTGCATCACAAGCTACAACGATTTTTTTGATATTTTCTAAAGATAGTCCATCAACACCTTTTGAAAGGTCATTTGTTCCTAAAGCTGCAGAAGCAGTGTTATCTGATTCCATTGCTTCTTTTGGAATCACAGATTCGCCCATACTCATATCGCCGCCTTTGATTACCATACGCTTTACAAAGAAGGCGTTTAGTACGAAGGATACAACGCATGATCCAACGACACCTCCAATAATTCCAACAAAACATCCCTTTGGAGTCAGTGCAAGGACTGAGAAAATACTACCTGGGGAAGGGGTTGCAACGGTACCTGCATTAAACATAGTGATAATTCCAGTACCAGTAATACCACCGGCAATCATACCAATAATGGTTAATGGATTTGATAATACATATGGGAAGTATACTTCATGAATACCACCGAAGAAATGAATAAGAATCATTCCAGGAGCGGCTTCTTTCATTTCTCCTTCTCCAAAGAACCAGTAAGCTAATAACAATCCAAGACCTGAACCTGGGTTAGGAACTAATAAGAAAAGAGCAGAATGTCCTAAAGTTTTTACTTGTTCATAACCAATTGGTCCAAAGATACCATGATCTAATGCATTATTTAAGAATAATACTTTTGCAGGTTCAACAAAGATAGCAGATAATGGCAATGCATTGTGTGCTACAATCCAGTTTACACCGTTTGTTAATACATGAGTGACACCTTGCATAACTGGTCCGAAAACTAAGTAAGCAAGACAACACATAATTCCACCGATAATACCGATAGAGAAGTTATTTACAATCATTTCAAACCCGCCAGGAATTTTTCCGTCAATTGCCTGATCAAACTTTTTGATTACAAAACCAGAAAGTGGTCCAAGAATCATCGCTGCTAAGAACATTGGAGTTCCATCCACAGCAACAATAGCACCGATTGTTACAAAGGCACCCATAACGGCACCACGATCTCCACCGAACATTTTACCACCAGTATGTCCAATTAAAACTGGCAACAGGAAGTTTAAGATTGGTGAGATTAAAGCTGCTAACTTAGCATTTGGTATCCATCCAGTTTCTAAGAATAATGCTGTGATTAAACCAAAGCCAATAAATGCTCCGATATTAGGAATTACCATTCCCGCAAGTATTGACCCAAATTTTTGAAGCTTTTGGGAAAATGTAGTCTTCGTTTCCATATTATATCTCTCCTTCGTTCTGATAATTTTCGTTTACTAATTGAATTAAGTCTTTTTTATTTTTTACAAAAATCAACTGATCTGACTTTTCAGGATTAATAATTAAGTCAGTAATCTGTAGTAGTTCTTCCAGTGTATCTTCTGTTTTGCAAGCAATACCAATTAAGAAAAATACCACATGTCCGTCATAATCAATACCATCTGGAAACTGTAAAATACAGATACCAGATTGGAGAATATCCTTGATTGAATCATCAGTACCATGTGGAATTGCCACATGAGATCCAATATAGGTAGAAAATTCTTTTTCTCGATTTAGCATAGACTGCTCATATCCAGGCTTTACATAATGTAAAGATGTTAGTAATTTTCCAGCTTGTATAATTGCTTCTTCCTTTGACACACTTTTTAAATTCAGTTTAATATTATTTGTAAAATTCTCTGTTAGAAGTACGTTGGCCATACATAACTCCTTTGCAATAAACGTTTATCTGTATTTATCATAGCGAACTAATTGTAAATTGTAAACGAAGGATAGTGACATCTTTTTCATTAGTTGTTTGTGACATTTTTTTGTTTTGCTTTTCCAGTGCTTTTCCGAACAATCAATTCAGGTTCATATTCAAGTCTCATAGTATATTTGTGTTTTGACTTTTGTTCCTTTTGATGATTCTTCTTATATATTATGTCAACAGCTTCTCTTCCTTTTAAGGCAGCCGCATGTTCAATTGTAGTAAGTGAGATTTGAGACATAGACGATAGAGGAATATTATCAAATCCACAGACGGAATAATCATAGGGTACTCGGTAACCAGCATCTATGATTGCGGACATAATACCAAAGGCTGTCATATCATTGTTTCCAACAAAAGCAGTCGAGGCTGTGTTGCTTGATAGTTCTTTCATTGTTAAATCATAACCATTTTGGTATTCAGATTCATCTGGAGTATACCTTGAATAAGTTGCCAAAGAAGGAGACTTTACTTTCAAATTTGAAGTATCCATTCCATGTTCTTTGAAACTTTTCTTTAAACCTTCAAATCGATGAATTCGTCCAATTTCTTTATTTCGAATTGGTGCAGAGATAAAAGTAATATGGGTGTGACCAAGGGAAATCAAATGATTTCCAAGAATCTGTCCTGGCTTTTTACTATCTAATTCTACAGCGTCAAACCTAGAACCTTCTGGTTTATCACCAATGGAAACAAGAGGCAGCTGTTTTGAGAGAATGTTTGCTTGAGCAATTTTGGTTGGAGGGTATAAAAAGATAATTCCTTTTAATTCAAAATCAGAAAGCATATTTAAATAGAAGTCCTCCAAAGAAGCATCTCTAATAGTAGAAATAGTAAAAACATTGTACCCATAGGTTCTTGCCTGCTCTGTAATGGAGTGAATTAGCATAGAGTAGTATCCATTGGATAGGATTGGACACATAACAAAAATTGTTTTGGATAAAGCGGTGTCTTTTGAAGATTTTGATTTTTCGGGTTTTCGGTATCCTAATTCTGAAGCTGCAGATTTTACACTTTCAATGGTTTCTTTTGAAAATGAAACATGAGGCTTCTCGCTTAGAATCATGGAAACAGTAGATTGTGAAACCCCTGTGTATTCTGCAATATCTCTGGTTGTTACTTTATTTCTTTTTCCCATAATAAATCCTTTCAACTTATTTTGATTTATTTTGATTAATAGTTGTTTACTAATCAAATAATAATGATGATTAGTAATATTATACTATTGATTAATAAATAAGACAAGGAAATAGCCAAGTTCGTTAAATTTCATAAGAAAAGGGATAAAACTCTAGTTATTAATCAAAAGATATGATTAATAAAAAACACGAAGAAATGGCTTAAATATAGGGTTTGTGGAGTTTGACACCCAGATAAAACTATGGTTTACTAGAGTCAGATCGAAAAACCAATGAAACATTTTAGGAGGAGATAGAATGTACGATGTAGCGATTATAGGCGCAGGAATCACAGGGTGTTCTCTTGCATATGAATTAGGAAAATACAATGTTAAAGCAGTAGTAATTGAAAAAGAAAATGATGTATCTGTAGGAACAACAAAAGCAAACAGCGCTATTATCCATGGTGGATATGATCCGATTCCAGGAAGTGCAATGGCAAAATACAATGTAGAAGGAAATAAATACATCCACGAATTATGTGCAAAGCTTGATGTACCTTTTAAAGAAATTGGAGCATTAATTGTTGCATTTGAAGAAGAAGAAAAAGTAAAGTTAGAAGAACTTCAAGAAAGAGGAAAGATAAACGGAGTTCCTTCAATGGAAATGTGGGATCAAAAGAAATTAAGACAAGAAGAACCAAATATTTCTGACGATGCAATCCAAGCTCTTTACTCTCCAAATGTTGGAATTGTCAGTCCATGGGAATTAGCAATTGCTCTTGGTGAGGTTGCTGCTCAAAATGGAGTTGAGTTTAAACTAGATACAGAAGTAACAGATATTAAAAAGGAAAATGATACATATAAGATTGAAACAAATGAAGGAACTGTAGAAGCTAAGTTCATTTGTAACGCAGCCGGAGTATTTGCAGATAAGGTAAATGAATATGTAAATAAAAAATCATTTACAATTGAACCAAACAAAGGAGAATACTACTTATTAGATAAGAGTCAAGGAACATTAGTAAATCATGTTATTTTCCAATGTCCAAATCAATACGGAAAAGGTGTTTTAGTTTCACCAACTGTTCATGGAAACTTAATTGTTGGACCAGATTCACAGCCATCTGCTGGAGAGGATGTCTCAACAAGTACACAAGGATTAAGTTTTGTAAGAAATACAGCATTAAAGTCTATACCAAATATTAATTTTAGAGAGTCTATTCGTAACTTCGCTGGAGTTCGAGCTAGAACAAAAGAAGATGATTTCTTCATTTTTGAAGACAAGGAAAACAAAGGATTTATTAATATTTCAGGAATGGCTTCCCCAGGACTATCTTCTGCACCAGCCATTGCAATAGATGTACTTAAAATGATGGAGAATTCAGGATTAGAATTAAATGCCAAAGATTCTATTATTGATACTAGAAAGATTAATCGTTTTAAAAAGTTAGATGAAGATAAGAGAGCAGAATTGGTAAAACAAAATCCTCTATATGGAAAAATCATCTGTCGTTGTGAAACAATTACAGAGGGTGAGATTGTAGATGCAATCCACAGACCAATTCCAGCAACCTCTATTGATGCGGTTAAGAGAAGATGTAATGCAGGAATGGGTAGATGTCAAGGTGGTTTCTGTGGACCAAGAGTTCAAGAAATTATTTCAAGAGAATTGAATATTCCTTTAGCTGATGTACCTCAGGATCGTAAAGGAATGAATATTATTACAGGTGAAACCAAAGAGGGAGGTACTAAATAATGAAATATGATGTAATTGTAGTTGGTGGTGGACCAGCAGGGTTAGCAGTAGCAGTAGAAGCAAATAAAAATGGTGCTGAAAATATTTTGGTTATTGAAAGAGATAAAGAATTAGGTGGAATTTTAAATCAATGTATTCATAACGGATTTGGACTTCATCATTTTAAAGAAGAATTAACTGGACCAGAATATGCAAATAAATTTATCGAAATGTTAGAAGAAACAAATATCGAAGTTATGCTTGATACTATGGTTCTTGATGTAGATGAAAGTGCAAAAACAGTTCATGCTATGAATAAGAAAAATGGATATATGAAATTAGAAGGTAAATCAATTGTTCTTAACATGGGATGTCGTGAGAGAACTCGTGGAGCAATTGCAATTCCTGGAGATCGTCCAGCGGGAGTATTTACTGCAGGTGCAGCTCAACGATATGTAAATATTGAAGGTTACATGGTAGGAAAGAAAGTCTTAATCTTAGGATCAGGAGATATTGGTCTTATTATGGCACGACGTATGAGTTTAGAAGGAGCAAAAGTTGTTGGTTGTGTGGAACTTTGTCCTTACTCTAATGGATTAACACGTAATATTGTTCAGTGTTTGGAAGATTATGATATTCCTCTTTATTTATCTCATACAATCACAGATATTAAGGGTGATAAGAGAGTAGAAGAAGTTGTAGTTCAAAAGGTAGATGAAAAGAACCAGCCAATTCCAGGAACAGAAATTACATTTGATGTAGATACAGTTTTATTATCTGTTGGATTGATTCCTGAAAATGAATTATCAAGAGAAGCTGGATTAGAAATGGATCCAAGAACCAACGGACCAGTTGTATATGAGAATATGGAGACATCTGCAGAGGGTATTTTTGCAAGTGGAAATGTAGTTCATGTACATGACTTAGTTGACTTTGTAACAGCAGAAAGTGAAAAAGCTGGACGCAGTGCCGCAGAGTATGTAAAAAATGGAGAAACAAAGGATAATAGTTTCATTCAATTAAAGAATGGTGACAATGTAGGATATACAGTTCCTCAAAAAGTTCGACCAGCAAATGTGGATAAGATGGTTGAAGTTATGTTTAGAGTTCGTAACGTATTTAAAGATGTTCAGATTAAAGTTACATCTGGAGATGTAGAACTTGCATCATTTAAGCGTGAGCATATGGCACCAGGAGAAATGGAAAAGATTGTGATTCCAAAAGTTTTCTTTGACAAAGTGAAAGATAACGAGATTACAGTTTCAATTGTAAAGGAGGAAGCATAAGATGACAGAATTAATTTGTATTGTTTGTCCAAAAGGATGTCACTTAAAAGTTGATGAGGAAAATGGATATAAGGTAACAGGAAATGGCTGCCCAAGAGGAGCTGCTTATGGAGAAAAAGAATTAGTAAATCCTACCAGAGTTATTACTTCAACTGTTAAAGTGGATAGCGAAACAACTAGACGTGTTCCAGTAAAAACAAATGGAGATATCCCAAAAGGTAAAATTTATGATATTATGGAAGAACTAACAAAAGTTACTGTACAAGCACCAATTCGGGTTGGAGATGTTATCATTGCCGATGTCTTAGGGCTTGGAGTTGATATTGTGGCAGCAAAAAAAGTAAGTGAATAGTCGAAAGACGAGAGAGAAAAGGAAAACATATTAACCAACATATTTATTTTAGGAGGAGACATAATGAGCGTAATTACATTTATTTGTGCCGGACAAATGGCATCAGCAATCACATTTCCAGCGTTTGAGAATGGACATGAGGTAAGATTAGTGGGATCACCACTTGATCGAGAAATCATTGATGGATTAAGAAAAGACAATTTTCATATTACATTAAAGAGAACACTTTATGATGGAATTAAGTATTATCAAATTGAAGAACTAGAAGAAGCTTTAGAAGGGGCAGATGCCATTATTGGTGGTGTCAGCAGTTTTGGACTTGATTGGTTCTGTGATGAGATTTTACCAGTAGTTCCTGAAGGAGTACCTCTTTTATCAGTAACAAAAGGAATGGTAAATCTAGAGGATGGAACACTTCTTCCATACCCTACAATTTTTGAACAAAGAAAACCAGAAGGCAGAAATCTTAATATTAATGCAATTGGTGGACCTTGTACAAGTTATGAACTTGCAGATCATGATGACAGCTGGGTTGCTTTCTGTGGAAAAGACATGGAAACACTAAAATTCTTAAAAGGATTATTAGCGACAGACTACTATCATATGAGCTTATCAACAGATATTGTTGGTGTTGAATGTGCAGTTGCAATGAAGAATGCCTACGCTTTAGGTGTTACTTTAGCAGTTGGTTTGGCTGAAAAAAGGGAAGGAGAAATTGGTGCTCAGCATTACAATTCTCAAGCAGCTATCTTTGGTCAAAGTGTAAGAGAAATGACTCATTTACTTGAGTTAGTTGGTGGAAAACCAGAGAATATTGTCTATGGTGCAGGAGACTTATATGTAACTGTATTTGGAGGAAGAACACGTAAGATTGGTACATTATTAGGACGTGGATTATCTTTTAAAGAAGCTATGGATGAGCTTGCTGGAGTAACATTAGAATCAATTGTTATTGCAACAAGAACAGCAGAAGCAGTAAAAGCATTGGCAAAACGTGGAATTGTCAGCGAATCTGAATTCCCATTATTAATGCATGTAGATCAAATCATTAACCATGGGGCAGAAGTTAAAATTCCTTGGGAAGATTTCACAATGATTACAGAATAAAAAACAAAATAAAAAAACATCTGTGGATAAAAAATTCACAGATGTTTTTTTATTACTTGTTATATTTTTCTAAATATTCTTTGATACGATCTGTTGGATCAAGAAGGCCACTGATAGAAGCATTGTGGTTTAATGTATCAATTAAAAGAGCCATATACTTACTCATATCAGATGATACATACCAGTCTCTAGAAAGTAATTCTGGTGTTTGGTATGTTAAGTTTGTTGTAATAACCTTTTCAATAAGACCTTCTTCAACAGCCTTATCAAATACGTCTAAACCATTGGTAAATAGACCAAATGTTGATAAACAGAAAACACGACGTGCATTGCGTCTCTTTAATTCCTTTGCAACGTCAATCATACTTTCTCCAGATGAAATCATATCATCTAAGATAAGAACGTCTTTACCATCTAATGGAGCGCCTAAGAATTCATGGGCAACGATTGGGTTACGTCCATCAATAATTGTTGAGTAATCACGACGTTTGTAGAACATACCTACATCAACACCAATTACGTTTGCCATGTAGATAGAACGCTGCATAGCACCTTCATCTGGGCTGATAACCATAAGATGTTCAGGGTCAAATTCAACATTGTCACATTGTTCGCATAAAGACTTAACAAATTGATAGGTTGGCTGTACTGTATCAAATCCACTAATAGGAATTGCGTTCTGTACACGAGGATCATGAGCATCAAATGTTATAATGTTCTGAACGCCTAAGTTATTTAGTTCTTGTAGCATAAATGCACAGTCAAGGGATTCTCTTGAACTGCGTTTGTGCTGGCGGCTTTCGTATAAGAAAGGCATAATGATGTTGACACGCTTTGCCTTTGCTCCACAAGCAGCAATAATACGCTTTAAATCTGCATAATGATCATCTGGTGACATATGGTTCTCATGACCACAAACGGTATACTTAATACTGTAATTTAAGACATCAACTAAAATGTAAAGATCCATATTGCGGACAGATTCTTTAATAAGTCCTTTTGCTTCTCCTGACCCAAAACGAGGGCAAGAAGAATCTACTAAATAAGAATCCTTTAAATATTCATCACATGCAATAGAGTCTTTGAATTGACTGTTGCATGTTCGTCTCCAGTTTACAATATAGTCATCAACCTTTGATGATATTTCTTTGCAGCTTTCTAGTGATATAATCCCAAGCTTTCCTTCTGGGATTGTTGAAAAGTTTCGATCAGATCGTCTCATGATATATCTCCTTTGTAAATTGTCTATATTTGTTTATAACATTCTGAAAGTCTATCGTCAAGAGTATTAAGAAAAAGATTTACGAAAACGTATATCTTCTCCGTAGATTTTGCAAATAGAATAGCCTTCCATCAGCCTTGAAAATATACGGTCAGAATATTGGTTACGAATCTGTTCCAGGGTAAGATTCGTAGAAATAATGGTTGATTTTCGTCTCAGCAGCCGTTCGTTAATACACTGAAAAAGCTGAGAATTCACAAATGAATTAGTTAGCTCAGTTCCTAAATCGTCAATGACCATTAAATCACTGTTCATAATATAGTCTGTAGAAATCTCAGAAGAATTATTCGTGTGACGAAAGGTGTGATCCGCTAATGCTTCAAATAACTGAAATGAAGTAACGTAGAGACAGGTAACCCCCTGATCCATTAATTCCTTCGCAATACAGTGACTTAAAAATGTCTTTCCCACTCCGGTGGAACCTGTAAATAAAAGATTCTCTCCATTTGGGAAGTAGGAAATAAACTTGTGGCACTGTTCTAAAACAGATTCAATATTCTGACGTGGAGAAGGAAGTCCTGGATTGGTAGTTTTAGAGGAATAATATGACTTTTCAAAGTGGTCAAAATTATCCTGAGCCAAAAGCTTCTCCATATTAGAAGATGAATATAATTGATGAATCATTGCCTGATTTAAACAGTGGCACTTCTTAGTTCCAATATAACCAGTATCTTTACAGTCTTTACAGCGATAAATCGGCTGAAGATAATCAGCTGCATATCCATGAGCCTCAAGAAGCTGTGTACGTTCAGCAGCCAGTAATGTTTTTTGTGATTCATATTCCTTAGTTAGGGAAGGATTATCAGAGAAAATAAGCTTTTTCCCTAAATCAACTGCTAAATGGGCAATTGCCTGATCAATCTCTTCAATTCTGGGAATCTCTTTATAGATTTCTGATTTTCTTTGTTGAAGTAAACGAAAATTCTCATGTCTGGTCTGTTCATAAGAGCGCATAATCTCCTGATACTTATCATTGTTTAAAGGCATAGATTACCCCTCCTTAATATCATGGTTGATTTTTTGAATATATCGTTTCTCTATATCTTCAAAGTCATAATCTCTTTGCGTAAAATTGTGGAATTGGTTATTGCCTTGATTCTTTTTCGTCTGTGCCGGCTTATGTTTGCTTTCAAATGTTTTCACATCATTTAGAGTATGTACTTGATTGTCCTTCCATCGCTTTAAAATACTATTGGCATACTTAAAACTTGCCTTATTAATGGAATCAATGGTTCGGTTGCAGGCTTCAATGACTAATTCTAGTTCAAAGTGTTCTGTATCAAGCCAGCGCTTTAAATATTCTAATTGGGCTGGTGCAGGATTGGTGTTTAATCCAAAAGCATGCATCACTTTATAGTAGTCTTTGCGGTAACTACTAGAATCAGACTTTGCAGACTCTACATCTGTAATTCCCTTCTCATACCAGGCAAGAGCAACGGACTGCATATATCGAAAACTTTTCTTTCCATTAGAAACACAATAGTCAATTAAGTATTCAATTAACTCACTTGACATAGATAAATCATCATAAAAATAACAAAGAATATTGATATCATTATGATTCAACGGTTTTCCAATATAGGTTTCTGCAATATATAGAAGAAACGAAAATGTCTTGTCGTTGTTTTTTTCTTGAATCTGTATTGGCGATAAGGTTCTAAGAGCTGGCAATATCTTAGCAGCAGGAGCAGGTTCTGTTGAGGAATCCTCTTCCTGTACAGGTACAGATACAGGTGCTTTTTGGTTTGAGATAGGAAGTAAATCAATAGAAGTAATAGTCTCTCCAGACTTTGACATGGTGATAAGTCCTTCCTTCTCCCAATAGTTCAATGCACGTAAAATATCCCGTTCTGTCAATTCAAGTAAATCAGCTAGGCAGGAAATGCTAAAGCTTTGTCCTTGTGTTACTAGATGAAGCAAATAAACATAAACCTTTACATATTCACCATTGGCTTTAATCATATATTGATCTATAAAGGTGTTTGGTAATAAAGTACCACCTGCTAAATAAGATGTTGTAACGCTGATTCCGCTCATAAATACTGTCCCTCTTTCTATCCTTAAAATCCTGTTTGAATTAACTATAACCTAGTAAAATAAAATTGTAAATAGCACTGGAATTTCATACAAAATGTGTACAGAATTGTGGACAAAGTGGATAAAGTGGATAAGTTGACACAATACGTTAGAATTCGACAGATACACAAAAAATATATGTGGATAAGGTGTGGAAAAGAAAAAAAGAAATCCACAGGGTTTTTGTGAAAAAATGTGTATAACCCTGTGGATAAAGTGGATAACTATTGATTTACAAGGTCAATTCCGATAGAATCAACGTTTCCTGCCCCCATAGTTATCAACAAATCATCTTTTTTGCAATTATTTAAAATAAATTTTTTAATTTCTTCAAAATCTTTGATATAAGTAACATCTGCACCAAGTTCTTTCATTTTTGATTCAATATCTTTAGAATGAACTTTACCTGTATCTTTTTCTCTGGCTGCATAAATATCAGTCAAAATCACATGGTCACATAAGCTGAGAGCCTTAGCAAAGTCGTCAAGAAATGCAATGGTTCTAGTATAAGTATGTGGCTGGAAAATACACCATAGTTCTCTATGTGGATAATTCTTGCAGGCATTAAGTGTTGCACGAATCTCTGTTGGATGGTGTGCATAGTCATCAATTATAGTAAATCCATTGCAGATTCCCTTTCGTTCAAATCTACGGTTTGCTCCAGAGAATCCTAAAATACCTTTTTTGATGGCATCCATAGGAAGATCTAGGAAGCGGGAAACAGCAACAGCAGCTAATGAATTTCCAATATTATGTTCTCCGGTGACATGAAGAGAAATTTGTCCAATAAATTCACCCTTTTCATATAAATCATAATGACCATGACCTAACTCATCATAAGAAATGTTCTTTGCCACATAAGTGTCAGTATCATTTTCAATACCGTATGTAACAAAAGGAGCAGCTAGCTCATCTGTTATATAAGAAACATGATCAATTCCGCCATTTAAAACAAGAAGTCCCTCTGGTGGCAAAATCTGTGCAAATCGCTTGAAAGAATGTCGAATATCATCAATATCTTTAAAGAAGTCCATATGGTCTTCTTCTATATTAAGGATAACACTAATTTTAGGGAAGAAATCGAGGAAACTGTTGGTGTACTCACAAGCTTCTGTAACAAACATGTCAGAATGACCAACGCGAATATTTCCTTTGATTAGATTCAATGTTCCACCAACACTAATGGTAGGATCAGTGGCTGCTTCAACTAAAATGTGAGACAACATAGAGGTTGTCGTTGTTTTTCCATGAGTTCCAGAAACGGCAATGGAATTCTTGTAATTTAGCATAAGTTGTCCAAGAAGTACAGAACGCTTCATTGTTGGAATTCCTTTTGCAACAGCAGCTTGGAATTCTTCGTTTTCAGGATGGATGGCAGCAGTATACACAAGTAAATCAATATCTTCTGTAATATTAGAAGCAACCTGTCCCATATAAATCTTAGCGCCCAATGATTCTAACTTTTGTGTAATTGGGGTAGAATGAATATCAGAACCTGTAATAGTAAAATCCTCTTTTAACAGGATTTCTGCAAGACCACTCATACTGACTCCTCCAATCCCCATAAAGTGAATGTGAATTGGTTTTTTAAAATCTATTTGATACATAATATAATGTCCTTTCTGTTCGTAAATTGATTATTTTATTCAATTATAGTCTACTAGTATCTTTCTTGCAAGTGATACAAAATATTACACAATATATGGTAGAAATAAGAAAAAAATAAATAAGATGATGGGAAAAATAGGATGAGCATACATAAATAATGGTTAAAATGAATAGAAAATTTAAAAATAACCTGTTATTTTTGTTCACATTTACAGAAAATGATGATATAATATTATTTAGTCAGTGAACTTGTGAACCAAAAAAAGCGATATTGAAACTAGGAGGAAGACAACATGCAAATTACAGACGTACGGATTAGACAGGTGGCTAAGGAAGGTAAAATGAAAGCAGTTGTTTCAATTACAATTGAGAATGAATTTGTAGTTCATGATATTAAAGTAATTGAAGGTGAAAAAGGATTGTTTATTGCGATGCCAAGTCGAAAAGCAGCAGACGGAGAATACCGAGACATTGCACATCCGATTAATTCGGAAACAAGAAATATGATTCAGTCATTAATCTTGGAACAGTATGAAGCAATGAAATTAGGAGAGGCAGTAGACGCAACAAAACCAGAAGAATAGAATAAATAAGAGTTGGGCTCTAATCTAAGGATTAGGGTCCTTTTTTATGTAGTAATAATCATTGTTTTCATTTTTTTGCACTCAAAGGGTGCAAAAATGAAATTTATAATGTATGTACAAAAATACAATCATATTTTATGATAAAGACATGAAACAGATTAGCTAACTGGTTCTTGTTTGTCAGATTATGAATAGGAGGCCACTATGAATAATTTACAGGAAAAAGTAATACGTAGAATTGTTGATGCGTATGACTTTATTACAACTGATGAACTTTCTGAAATGACAGGATTTTCGGTAAGTAGTATTAAACATTCATTAAATAATATTAGAGAAGAGATTGAGTTAAACGGGGCAAAGCTATTGACAGTACCTAGAAAAGGATTGTCACTGGTGGCAACGGATGAACAAAGAGAAAATCTAGTAATTAAAATGGATGAATATGCACATAAAAGTCCAGAGTCATTTTTTTATCGAAGGAATTATATTCTAGATACATTATTTTATTATCCTTCAAATTATACAATTCAACTGTTCGCAGATGAGTTATGTGTAAGCAGAAAGATTGTACAGAAAGATTTGGACAACATAGAAGAGGAGTTGAAACGATTTGATATAGAACTAATTAAAGTTCGAAATCAAGGTGTTCAGTTAAAAGGTGAAGAATTTGATTTAAGGCAGGCAATTGTGTCTGTGGAAAATCAAAAGTATTGGAAACACGATTATATTGACAAACTGCCAGAAGAATTAGATTACCGAATTAGTAAACGAGCATTTACATTTTTTATGAATAGGTACTCAGAAGCACATATTTTACTAGTTCAAAATTCTCTACAAAAGGCAGAAGAATATTTGGGAATCCATTTTGTTGATATATCTTTTTGCAGACTGACAGAATATTTATTAATTGCTCTTCAAAGGATACAAACAAAAAATATTATTAAAGATTCCAATGGAAGAAAATTAGACCTTATTAAGCCAGAGTACATTGAAGCGGCGAAGATAGCATTTGATAACAGCACAGAGAGTGCAAGTTACATGAAATATGAGTATGAATTTTTTGCTGCAAAATTAATGGTTGCGAAAAGCTGTGAAAGAGTCGAGCCATTTAATTGCGAACAATATGAAGATGTAGTTTCGGAGTACTTGGAAATTGTAACTACAGTCATTCAAAAAAAGCAGCCCTTGGAAAATCAAGAACTAATTGATAAAGTATGTTCCTTTATTGAAAGGATTGTAATTCGTCAGGAACTTAAAATAAAAGAGTGGGACGATTTACATATTGATGTTCAGGAACAATTGAAAAATATCTACTCTGTATGTATGGGTTATATTTTCTACATTGAAAATTATCTTGGATTTGTTTTGACACAGGATGAAATTGCGTGGATTGCACTTTTAATTAACAATCAGATTTTAGATTTTGATCGAAAAGTTACTGCAGTTTTAGTTCATGCAACGGATGAATTTTCGGCAAGATATCAAGAAGTAAAAATTGAAAAAGAGGTTTGTGATCTGGATATTAAAAGAACCATACACATCAAAGATTATCATTATGAGGATGTGGAGGAAGAAGTTCTGATTTCCACAGTCCCACTGAAAAGAACCTGTAAGAAAGCAATTGAAGTAACCAAACACATTTCTCAAAACGATATTAATTTAATTTCAAGTTTTATTGATCGATATGAGAAAAGCGCGAAACTACAAGAAGCATTGCGTACTACGAGAGAAGCATTTTCACAGACATTAATTCAAACGGATATAACGATACAATCTGAAAAAGAGGCAATCGATTACATTGTTAATCTTTTATATGATGCAGGATATGTAGAAAAAAATTTATCAGAGGAACTGTATCGACGGGAACAAGAAAGACCAACAACCATTGGAAGTGGAATTGCCATTTTACATACATATAAAGAATATGTAAAGGAAAGTGGAGTTGGGATGTTACGGTTAAAGTATCCAGTGAATTGGAATAATGGTGAGAAAGTTAAACTATTATTTTTAATTGCAATCAACTATGATTCGTCAGAAGAGATATTAAGATTTTTTCAATATTTTTATGAAGTAATTGGGGATGAAGATACAGTTAAAAAATTATTAGAAGCAAAAAATGAAACAGAGATTTATAAAATATTAATGACAAAGATGTAAAAAACTTTGAATCAAAAAGGAGAGTTAATATGCTAGTAAACATGAAAGAAATTTTAAAAGTAGCTGAAGAAGAGGGATATGCAATTCCTTGTATTAATACACCAAATGAAGAAACTGTTCGAGCAGTCATTGGTGCAGCAGAAGAATTAAATACTCCAATTATTATTGATCATGCACAAGTACATGATTCATTGATTCCAATCGAGAGAATCGGGCCAGTTATGTTAAAGTATGCAAAAGAAGCAAGAGTACCAGTTTGTGTTCATTTAGATCATGGTAGTGATTATGAATTTGTTGTAAGAGCACTTAAAGTTGGATTCCCTTCTATTATGTATGATTGCAGCGCCCTTCCATTTGAAGAAAATTTAGCCAATGTTAAAAAATTCGTTCAATTAGCACATGCAGCAAATGTGACTGTGGAAGCTGAATTAGGAGTGATGGCATCAACAGAAGAAGATACCCATGGAGATGCTGAAAGCAGAGTATTAACCAACGAAGATATTAAAAAGTTTTTTACAGAGCCAGACGAAGCAAAAATATTTGCAGAAGAAACTGGATGTGATGCATTAGCAGTATGTTTTGGAACTATGCATGGTATTTATGCAGAGGCACCAGTATTAGATATTGACAGAGTAAAAGAATTAAGAGCAGCAATTCCATCTTCTTGTAGAGTTGTAATGCATGGAGCTTCTGGTGTTGAATTTGATCAAGTACAAAATGCAATTACAGCAGGATGCTCTAAAGTAAATTACTATTCTTACATGGCAAAGGCAGCGACGAAATTTGTAGCCGACAAGGTGGCAGAAACAGAAGGAAAGATTGCTTACCATGAATTACAAGAAGCAGCATATGAATTCATGAAAGGATATGCAAAAGATGTAATTTCAGCATTCAAGAACGGAAAATAGGAAGGGGCCAATATGAAGCATGCGGATATTGCAAATTCTTTACTAGAAGATATGGTTGTGTTAGATCACGAACCGTTTAAAGATAAAGAAGATATGTTTGATTTTATGACTCAGAAATTTGAAGACTGTAACATTGTTTCTGATGCCAAAATATTTAAAGAGGCGTTAGAAGAAAGAGAAAGTCAAGGACCTACCTACATGGGGAACATGATTGCTATTCCTCATGGAAAATGTAAAGAAGTACTGGAACCAGGAATTGGTTTTTGTAGATGTAAAGAGCCTTTTATTTATGAATCATGTGGAGAATCAGGAGAAGTAAAATACATATTTGTGTTAGCGATTTCTGATCATCAGGCAAATGATTATCATTTGAGAGTGCTGTCTACGTTAGCAGGGATGTTAGCCCACGATGAATTCTGGGAAGTATTAAAACGCGTAAATACTTTTAAGGAATTACAAGAGGGTATTAAAGATTTATAGGAGAGGAGGTTTTCTTATGAAAGTAGTTGCAATTACATCATGTGCAACAGGTATTGCACACACTTATATGGCAGCAGAGGCAATTCAAAAGGTTTGTAAGGCACAGGGACATCAATGTAAAGTTGAGAAACAGGGGGCTTTGGGAATCGAAGACAAACTACGAGACAGAGATATCAAAGAAGCAGATTTAATAGTGTTTGCCAACGACGTTGGAATCACAAAGGTAGAGAGATTTGACGCTTATAAAGACAAGATTTTTCAGACAAAACCACACGAGGTTATAAAGGACCCAAGTATTATTTTTAGTGAACGGAGATAGTAAAAAGAGAGAAAAAATAAATATTTGAAAGGACGGTAAGGCAAATGAAAGATACAGTAGCGGATATTAAAGAAGCGTTTTTGACGGGGGTTTCCTACATGTTACCATTCGTGGTAGCAGGAGGAATTTTGGTAGCACTTGGATTCTTGTTAGGAGGATATAACATTCCGAATACAGTAGAGCCGGGAAGAAACTTTGCATCAACAATCTTCTGGATTGGTAAAATCGGACTAGGAACATTTATGGTACCAATTCTAGGAGCATATGTTGCATATTCACTTGCTGATAAACCAGGAATTGTTGTTGGTATGTTCGGTGGATGGATGGCAACAGACCCTTGGGGAATGGGATATGGCTCAGGATTTATTGGAGCTTTGATTGCAGGTATTATTGCAGGATATCTTGTAAATGCAATGAAGAAACTTCCAATTCCTAATGTATTAAGATCATTATTACCAACATTAATTATACCAGTAATCGGATGTGCGGCTATTTGTCTATTAATGCATTATGTAATTGGTGGACCTTTAGGAGCATTAACACAAACATTAACAAAAATGTTGAACAGCTTAGGAACAGGAAACTTAGTGCTTCTTGGAATTGTTCAAGGATGTATGTTAGCGTTCGATATGGGTGGCCCTTGTAATAAGGTTGCTTATGCATTCGCATTGGCTTGCATGGAAACAGGAAACTATGCACCAATGGCTGCAAACTTTGTAGCATGTTGTGCCCCACCACTAGCTATGGCATTAGCTATGTGTGTAGCACCTAAGAAATTTACAGACGAAGATAGATCAGGAATCGCAGGATGTTTTGCAGGAGCATTATGTATGATTACAGAATTTGCAATCCCTTATGCTGCTAAGAACCTAAAATATATTCCATGTTACATGGCAGGTTCAGCGGTAGGAGCAGTTATCTCTTACTTATGGGGAATTACAATCCGTGCACCTCATGGTGGTGTGTTTGTAGTATTTGCAATGAATAAAGTAATTCCATTCTTTGTCACACTATTAATCGCAGGAGCAATTTCTGCAGCATTAGTTGTTCTTGTTACAAAACCAGAAACAGAAGAAGCTTAATTGAATCAAGAAAACAGGAGATATAAAATGGCAAAATTATTTGATATTATGGGAAAATTTCCATTTGAACCAGATCAAAAGAAACCTATGTTAATTCGTAAGCAAGATTATTCTACTGCGCTTTATCCACCAGATAATGCATTGACTTCAGACAATACATTTACAATGATTACAACAGATACATTTATGTTAGGTATTTATGAATTAGGACCAGGTGGAGTGTTTGCACCACTTGATATTCATCCAGGAGATGAGTCTTACTACATTTTAAATGGACCAGTTGTTCAAAGAAGTGGAAATGGACAATTTGCTTACCTTGAAACAGGAGAAGGTTTATGGATGCCAGAAGGAGCATGGCATTGCTGTCATAACTTCTCTGACGAGAAAGCAAGAATTCTTTATTTTATTACACCAAAAGCATGGAGTGAATCAATTCCACCAGCAGTGATTCCAACAGAAGCAGAAACAAAATTCTATAAAGGACCAAATAATGATAATCTTCCAGATATGAGAAATTACATTAAAGACATTTCTCGTCAAGGATGTACCGATGATATTGGGCATTGGCCAGTAGATCCAGAAGGACCTAGAAAAAATGGAGATGTTTATGCTGTTCGTGATTTTGAAAAATTAAATAATGTACATGGAACAACACATCCAATGCTTATGAGATTTATTTCAAGTAATGATTATGGACATTTTGGAGAATTCATTTTACCTGCTGGAGGATATGGACCACGTTGTTCAGATCCAGACAGTCATAAAGGGGATGGAGCACTTTATTGTATTGATGGTCCTGTTACTGTAAATCTTGTAGATGCACAAGAAAGCTTTGTAATGGAACCAGAAGATACATTCTTCTTACCAGCTGGAACAAAATATCAATTGGTTAATTTTGAAAATAAACCAGTTAAAGTTGTCTTTGCTATTACAGAGTTGTAGAAATAAAAACAAAACTAGGTAATATGCCATAAAAAGATGGGTTCTTTGGGGCATAGTCCCCAAAGGGCCTATTTTTATATCTTAAAGAAAACCAATAAGGAGGTAAATCATGTATTTTAAGTTTGGTGTTGATACGTTTATATGGGCAGAAAGTTACAGTGAAAAAGATTTATGGATTATAGAAAAAGCAAAAGAACTAGGGTTTGAAACTATTGATTTTGCCATTGCAAATCCATTTACATTTCCAAGGAAGCAGGTAAAAGCAGAGCTTGAAAGAGTTGGAATTGACTGTATTTGTACCACAACATTAACAGCAGAAACGAATCCAATTTCTCCAGAAAAAGAGATTCGTGATGCAGCAGTACAGGCAATGAAAGAATGCGTAGATATTTGTAATGAATTAGGTGCTCCGATTCTTGGCGGAGTAAACTATGCAGGATGGGGATACTTGACAAAGAAACCTAGAACCAAAGAAGAGTGGGACTGGGGGGTTGGATGTATGAGAGAAGTTGCAGAGTACGCCAAAGAAACAGGAACTGTGACCATCTGTGTTGAGTGCGTCAATCGTTTTGAAACCCACTTCTTAAATATTGCAGAAGATGCAGTACAGTTCTGTAAAGATGTAGGAACTGGAAATGTAAAAGTACATTTGGACTGTTTCCATATGATTCGAGAAGAGAAGAGTTTTTCAGGAGCTGTAAAAACTTGTGGAAAAGAGTATTTAGGATATGTCCATGTAAATGAAAATGACAGAGGAATTCCAGGAACAGGATTGGTTCCATTTAAAGAATTCTTTACGGCATTAAAGGATATTGGATATGATGGTCCTCTTGTGATTGAATCCTTTGACCCAAGTTTTGAAGAGTTAAGTGGAAATTGTGCTATTTGGAGAAAGTTTGCAGATACAGGAGAAGAGTTAGCAATTGAAGGGTTAAAGAATTTAAAAGAAATTGCAGCAACAATATAAGGAGGAATTATGAATCGTATTGTCAATGATCCAGATTATGTCGTAGAAGATATGTTAAAAGGATTTACAAAGAGTCATAAAGGTTTAGTTTCAACCACAGAAAATAGTCGTGTCGTTAAATATAAAGATGCTCCAGTGGAAGGAAAAGTAGGAATTGTAACAGGTGGAGGTTCTGGACATAAACCAGCCTTTATTGGATACATTGGAAAGAACATGGTAGATGCAGTGGCAGTAGGAGAGATTTTCTCATCTCCAACAGCGAAAGCATTTTTAGATGCTATAAAAGAAGCAGATAGTGGAAAAGGTGTTGCCTGTCTTTATGGAAATTATGCTGGAGATAACATGAATGTAAAGATGGCAATGAGAAAAGCGAAGAAAGCTGGCATAGATGTAAAGACAGTGGTTGCCAACGATGACTGTGCTTCTGCGCCAAAGGATGAAATTGAAAAGCGTCGTGGTGTGGCAGGAGAAGTGTTGATGTGGAAGGTTGGCGGAGCCAAGGCATCTATGGGTGGAAGTTTAGATGAAGTGATTGCAGCGGCACAAAAAGCCATTGATAATACCCGTTCTGTGGGAATTGGAACAGCACCATGTACGATTCCAGCAGTTGGACATCCAAACTTTCAAATCGAAGATGGAACAATGGAAGTTGGAATTGGACATCATGGGGAACCTGGGATTAATGTACAGCCATTAAAGAAAGCAAGTGAAATTGCAGATGAGATGTTAGATATTATTATTCCAGATCTTCCGTTTGCATCTGGAGATGAAGTGGTTGTACTCCTATCTGGACTGGGAGCAACTCCAGTGATGGAGCAGTATATTGTATATGATAGAGTGGAAGAAGTATTGACGGAAAAAGGAATCAAAGTCCACAAATCATATGTGGGTAATTATTTTACATCCTTAGAAATGATGGGAGTGACGTTGACAGTCATGAAATTGGATGATGAATTAAAAGAATGTATGGATATGCCAGCAAATTCTGTTGGATTAACACAGATATAAAAGGAGGACACTATGGCTAGTTTTGAAAATGCAAAGGGGTCTGTGATTGTAGATGAATTGATTAAAATTATCCAGTCAAATCGTGATTATCTAAGTGAAATTGACGGAAAAATTGGAGATGGAGATCATGGAATCAACATGAACAAAGGCTTTACTATGTGTGAAAAAAAGCTGGAAGGAAAAGAATATGATATGTCTCAGGGATTGTCGGTTCTTGGAGAGACGCTATTAGAAGACATTGGTGGATCTATGGGACCACTGTATGGATTATTATTTGATGAGATGGCAGAAGCAAGTGACGGACAAGAAGTCATTGATGTGGATGTATTTGCAGAAATGATGAATGGGGCAGTAGAAGGAATCCAGGAAATCAGTCCAGCAAAAGTTGGAGATAAAACACTTCTTGATACCTTGGTTCCAGCAACAAATGCTTTTATTTCTGGAAAAGATGCAGGAAAAGAATTTGCAGAATGCTTAGACGACATGTGCAAAGCTGCTGAGAAGGGGTGGAAGTCCACAGAAGATATGGTAGCAAAACTTGGACGTGCAAGTCGCTTAGGAGAACGTTCCAGAGGGGTATTAGATGCTGGAGCAACCAGTTGTTATCTAATTGTTTCTACCATTGGAAAGACAGCAAAAGATTTATTAGCTTAAATTCATAACAAAGGAAATCAATAAGGGATATAGCCACAGAGCTGTATCCCTTATTTTTGTCAAATTATTTTTGACATTTTTATACTCTCTTTTTATTGTAACTCTAAGCAGCAAATGATACGATATTTGTGAAATGAAAAAAAAGAAAAATAAAAGCAAATAAATAAAAGGAGAATGTAGAATGAAAGTAAAAGGCGTTAGAATGTATGGAGCAAAAGATTTAAGATTAGAGGAATTTGAAATTCCAGAAATTAAAGAAAATGAAATCTTATTAAAGGTTATGAGTGATAGTATATGTATGTCAACATGGAAAGAAACAAAATTGGGAAGTGGGCATATTAGAGTGCCAGATAATATTGATACAAATCCAGTTATTATAGGACACGAATTTTCAGGTACCATAGCAAAGGTGGGAAATAAGTGGGCGGATGAATATAAAGTGGGAGAAAGATTTGTTGTGCTTCCAGGAATACCAGATCAAATGGGAGCACCAGGATATTCCTATGAATATTTTGGTGGAGCAGTCACTTATTGCATTATTCCTAACGATGTTATTGAAAAAAACTGTCTTTTGCATTATGATGGAAATAGTTATTATGAAGTATCAGTATCAGAGCCAATGTATTGTATTATTGGTGGTTATAACTCCAATTATCATACAGTTTCTGATTCTTATGAACATTTCAGCGGAGCAAAAGCAGACGGGAATATAGCAATTCTTGGCGGATGTGGGCCTATGGGATTAGGAGCGATTAGTTATGCCCTTGCCATGGAGAATCGACCAAAGAGAGTTGTTGTTACAGAAGTAAGCGAAGAGAGAATTGCACGTGCAAGGGAAGTTCTGCCTGAGGAAGAGGCAAAGGAAAAGGGAATTGAACTTTTCTATGTAAATACAGCTAACATGGAGAATCCCCAAGAAGAATTGTTGAAGATTACAGAAGGGGAAGGATATGATGATGTATTTATTTATGCTCCAATCAAGGGGGTTGCAGAATTAGGAAATGAGATTCTGGGATTTGATGGATGTATGAACTTGTTTGCAGGACCAGCAAATTCAGATTTTAAGGCAATGATGAACTTATATGACAGTCACTATACAAAGACGAAGATTATAGGCTCTTCAGGTGGATTATTGTCAGATTTGCAGGAGGCATTGAATTTAATTGCAGCCAAGAAAGTAAATCCAGCGGTTATGATTACCCATGTTGGAGGAATTGATGCAATTGTATCCACCACATTGAATTTACCAGAGATTCCAGGTGGAAAGAAGTTGACGTATACTCAATTCGACATGCCATTAACGGCAATTGAGGATTTTCGTGAATTAGGGAAAACAGATCCACTTTTTGAAAAGTTAGCAGATGCGTGTGATCGGCATAAGGGGTTATGGAATAAAGAAGCAGAAGACATTTTATTAGAACATTTTGAGGTATAAATATGTTTGCAAGGGAGCGAAAAGAAGCATTAGTTTCGTATATTAGACGATATCGAAAAGCAAGTATTCATGAGTTGGCACGTGAATTCCAAGTGACAGAGGCCACAATTAGGACAGATTTGAAGGAATTAGAGAAGGAGAATCTTGTCATCCGAACCCATGGGGGCGCAATGCTTCATCATGGGGCGGTGGAAAAAGAAGACTTTCTTTCCATGAGAAGAGGCCAGTGTCAAGATGAAAAAAGCTTAATTGCCAATGAGGCAACGAAGTATGTGGAAGAAGGAGATATCATTTTAATTGACAGTGGGACAACTATGCTCAAATTTGCACAGCAGTTAGTTGATTTTCACAATTTGAAAGTGGTGACCAATGATTTTAACATTGCTTTAGAACTTCAAAGAAGTCCATCTATTGAAGTGGTCTTTGTGGGAGGAACGGTTCGAAATCGCTTTGAATGTACATTTGGATCCCTTGGAATTGAATTTTTAAAAAAGATACTAGTGGATAAGATTTTCTTATCGCCCAATGCTGTTTCTGTGAATCAGGGGCTTACCACACCAAATGAAGAGACTGCGGCAATGAAACGAACCATGTTAAGCATTGCCAATGAAGCATACATGCTGTGTGACAGTTCCAAGATTGGAAGAAAAACATTCTATCAGTTTGCGCAATTAAATGAATTTAAAAGAATGATTGTGGATGATGGTATTTCAAACCAAGTAGTAAAAGAAATAGAAGAAACAGGGTTAAAAATAGATATTTGTAAGAAGAAACAATAGAATCATAAAAGAAAAACAAGGTTAATCTCAATTGGGATTAACCTTGTTTTTTTAAAAAAGATAAATAAAAATTGTCAAAAAAATTTTGCAAAAGTTAAGACTGTGGTTTATAGACAAAGGTAATTAAAAGCGAACATAATAGAAAGTAGTAGAAGGATTTATGAAAGGGCGGAGAGGCATATGAAAACAAAAAATATTTTATTAAAAGTAATATCGAGTATTGTTTTATTTCAGGGGGTGTTACAGGGAATTGCTTTGTTTATTGTAGTGGCAAATTATAGTGCCATAAAGAATCAGAATATGGTGATTTATACGGCGGGATGTGTTTTTTCGGCTATCTATGTGTTAGCAGCATTTCGAGGTGGTTTCTCTGGGCTTCGTAACAAAGAAAAAGTGAGAAATTACCCACACGCTATCGTAAGAAGCAGCCAGATTATGCTTCTTGCAAACTTGATGGTTCTTGGACTAAATGCAGTGGGAGGATTATTTACAATCAATCAACTTTCGGCAATGATAATTCCAGTATTTTTTGTTGGGATTGCAATGTGGCAGAAGGAGTAGGAAGGGATAGAATTATATGAAGAATAAAATGAGAGCATTTTTTGAAAAAATCCCTAACTATATTATTATAATTATTGCAATTATAATTACAATTCCATTGGCGATGAATATTGTAAAGAGCAGCAAGGAGACATCTCAGCAGCAAAGCAATATGGAGAAGGGTGAAAAAGTGTTGATTGTTGCAAAGAGCAACTATAATGTTATTATTTCTGCGTTGAAACAATATCCAGAGGAAATGTCAAAAAAAGAAATGAAAGACAGTGGTTTTATTTTGATTGAGAATGGAGAATATATAGACGATGGGAAAAAACTGTGGAACAATTTTTGTAAAAAAATAAAAAAGGAAAAAGATGGGGCGGTTTTAATTGCCCAATATACGGTGGAAGGAGATTTGATTTTACAGTACCTTTCTTGTGTGGATGGACATTTTTATTATGTCAAAGATTCAACAAGGGACCAATTTGGGGGTGGATATCAAAAATATAATTACAATTATTTAAAAAGATATGAGGAAAATGGAGCCTATGAAGTGGTACTGACAAAGGAAAAGGATGTGATGTATGAAGACCTTGAAAAGGATAATCCTATTAAGAAAATTAACAAGGTTTTTGAAATAAAAGAAAATGAAAAAAATAAATAATAAAAGTTGTCAAAAGTTATTTGAAAATTTTATAATTGAAAAGAATTGAAAATAGCATCACAGCAAGGTAAGATGTACATATAAAATAAACGTTTATTTTTTGGTATCGACAATTAAATAATAAATCTAAAGGAGGATTATATTATGGCAAGTTCTATGAAAGCCAAAGTTCAAAAATTTGGCGGATTTTTATCTGGAATGGTAATGCCAAATATCGGGGCACTGATTGCCTGGGGTATTATTACAGCATTATTTATTCCAACTGGTTATTTTCCAAATGAGAAGATGAATGAACTCGTTGGACCAACACTTAAATTCTTAGTTCCACTTTTATTTGGATACACAGGTGGTTATAATGTATATGGAAGACGTGGTGCTGTAGCAGGTTCCTTGGCTACCATCGGTGTTATCATTGGTTCTGAATCAACCATGATGATTGGTGGTATGGTAATGGGTCCACTTGGTGCATGGATTATCAAGAAAGTGGACAAAATGTTTGAAGGACATGTAAAACCAGGATTGGAAATGTTGGTAGACAACTTCTCAATGGGTATTGTAGGAGCACTTATGATGATTGCAGGATTTATGGTTATCACACCATTGTTTGCAGCAATCACAGGATTTTTAACTGTTTGTGTAAACTTTGCAATTTCTCATAACATTTTACCGTTTACACCAATATTCGTAGTTCCAGGGCAGGTATTGTTCTTAAATAATGCAATTAACCATGGTATCTTTACACCATTGGCAATTGAGCAGGCAGCAGAAACTGGAAAATCGATTTTATACTTAGTAGAAGCAAATGGTGGTAACTGGGCTGGATTAGTCTTAGCATTCTGTGCATTTGGAAAAGGAATGTCAAAAAAATCAGCACCAGGTGCAGCAATTATTCATATCATTGGTGGTATCGGAGAAGTATCATTCCCATACGCATTAATTAAACCAATTACAATTCTTGGACCAATTTGTGGTTCAATTGCAGCGTTATTCTGGTTTACATTTATGGATGGTGGTGCTGTAGCAGCTGTTTCACCAGGATCAATTATTGCACTGATTATTATGTCACCAAAGGGTAAACTGCTGGTCAATGTAATGGGATATTTAATTGCAGCTATAGTTTCCTTTGTCATCGTAGCATTTTTCTTGAAGAGGGATAAGTCATTAGGTGAAGATGATGATGATATGGCAGCAATTGACATGAGTCAATTTGTAGAAAGCCATAGTGCGCCAGGAGAAGAAAAGAAAGCAAGTGAAGGAAACTTTGAAAAACGTAGTATTTCAAAAGTAGTATTTGCGTGCGATGCAGGAATGGGATCATCAGCAATGGGAGCATCAATGCTGAAAACCCAGTTAAATAAAGCTGGAGTCTTCGTTGATGTGGGACATGTATCCATACATCAAATTCCTGAGGATACCGATGTTATTGTGACAAATACAAACTTACTTGAAGCTGCAAGGAAAGAAGCACCAGAAGGAATTCCAATTATTGAAATCAAGGAATTCTTAAATGCAGATGAACATAAAGCAATTGCAGAGCAGATTAAAAACATGGCAAAATAAAAAATGAAATAAATTACGTGCGCACAATAAGTGCGTGCGTAATTTGATATTTTAGGATGAGGGTTAGGTGGTGAAAAAATGATATCAAACAGAATCAAAAAAATCTTAGGAATTATATTGCAGACCAAAGAAAGTGTCAATGTTTCTCAAATTTCAGAGGAAATTGGGGTGTCAGAACGTACCATATATCGGGAACTGCCAGAAGTAACAGAAATTCTAAGTGAAAACAACATTCGATTAGATACTGTGAGTAAAAAAGGAATTATTACAATTGGTTCTATGGAAGACAAAGAAAAACTTATGTATGAAATGGACATTAACCGAGAAGTGTACATTGTTGACCCAGAAGAGAGAGTTGATATGATTTTGTTTGAATTATTATTTCAAGATGATTATATCAAAGCAGATGCACTTGCCATTGATAATGGAATATCAACACCAACTGTTCGGAATGATTTAAAGAAAATTAAAACAAAACTAGCAGAAGTCGATTTAAAACTGGACTTAAAAAAAGGGGACGGAATCTACATTCGTGGAAATCCAGTGGATAAAAATCATTATGCATGTAATGTTCTATTGAAACATGTGAATGAAAGCGATTTATTAAAATGGCTCAATGGGAAAGAGATTTTTCAACCATTTTTAAGAAAGATGGAAAAATTAGAGTTTCAGTCTGTATTTATACAGTGCCATGAATTGTTGAAGAATATTTTTCACAAACAAGACGATGATTTCATCATGTTAAATGATCAAGAGTATATGCAAGTGATTTTTCTGTTAGGTATGATGATTTTGTGGCATCAGAAAAAAGACAGCTATACAAAAGTATTTGATTATAAAGAAGATAAAGGAATCGAAAAATTTACTGTAGAGATTGCAGATTTGTTAGAAGCAAAGTTTGAACTTGAATTATCAAAGATTGAGATTGAGTATATTGAAGTGGTACTAAATATTGTAGCCGTTTATAATACCACTGGTTTTTATACCATTCGGAATCAGCAATTAGATAAGAAATTCGGGCAGTTTATAAGTTATATCGAAGATCATTTAGGAATTGCAATTTTTAAGGATAAAGATTTCAGAGAGAACCTCTATATACACATGGACAAAGCAATTAGCAGGGTTCAAAGTGGGATGTGTATTACAGACCCATTATTAAAGGAAATGAAGAAAGAGTATAGTGAATTGTTTCAGGTTGTGAAAGATGGAGTGAATGAAGTATTTCCTAAAAATTTCTTCCCAGATGATGAAATTGTTTATATTGTTATGTATTTTGCAGTGGCGTTAGATAAAACAATGAAAAAAGTATTTCGGATTCTAGTTGTATGCTCAGGTGGAATGGGTTCTTCTAAAATGTTGGCACATAGAATTGAACAAGAAATCCCAGAAATTTCAGTGAAAAAAACAGTGTCTTTGCTTGGCTTTGCCAGAGAAAATCTGGACGAGTATGATTTGATTTTGGCAACGATTCCTCTTTATATTGACAAGAGCCAATATTTGAAGGTATCTCCATTATTGAACAAAGAGGAATTAAATCAGGTAAGAGAAGAATTGAAGCGCCACAAATATAAAACACTGCGGAAAATCACAGTGAAGGAAAAAGAGAAAAGACAAATTGAAAAAGGAAGCGATATTGAAAATATCATAACCATGAAAAATATGTTAGACACAGCATTAGATATGGTAGAACATTTTCAGATTATAACAAAAGAAAAATCAGAAACACCAATAAAAGACTTGGAATATATCTTAGAAGCGGTGGAAGAATACGACATAAAGAGTGAAGTAAATAAAGTTCAGGATGGGAAAAAATATTTTCAAATTCCAACAACAGAACTGGTTTATTTTGAGATGAAACATGACGTAAATACAAAACCAAGAATATTTGTCTGTCATTTTGAGGCACCACAATATTTAGAGGGAGAAGAGACATATCATGATGTTATTTATGTATTGTACTCAAGTCAATTGCAAGAATATGAAAAAAGTCTTTTAAATCATCTAGTAGGAGCGGTAGTAGATGATACTGATTTACAGAGTGCAATTTTATCAAAGAATGTAGAGGGAGTAAAACAGTGGTTAGGCTATCAAATAAAACAGTACATGGCGGAATTATTTAATCTGTAAAATAAGATTTTGTCAAAAAAAGTGTGCAAGAAATAGCACTAGAAGAAATAGACAAAACAGTAGATATCATTTACGATAATACTATAATAATAAAGAGAAAACCGGCATAAAAGAAAGGGATACAGCGACGTATGAATATATTAGATAAGAGCAATATTAGATTAAATGTAAAATTAAATTCAAAGGAAGAGGCAATTAAGACAGCTGGACAAATTCTTGTAGATAATGGGTATGTGCAGCCGCAATATATCGAGGATATGCTTGCCAGAGAAGAGGTGGCATGTACATACATTGGAAATCATGTGGGAATTCCGCATGGTATTTGCAAATCAGAAGAGAGAATTAAAGCGTCTGGAATTTCATTATTACAGGTACCAGAAGGAGTAAACTATGATGGAGAGACAGCCTATGTGATTATAGGAATTGCAGGTAAAAATGACGAGCATATCGAAATGCTTGGGAAAATTGCAATTACATGCTCTGACGTTGATAATATAGAAAAAATCAGACGAGCAAAAACAGCAGAAGAAATTCTAGATGTTTTTGAAAATGGGGATTTATAAATTTGTTGCCTTCCGTCCTAAGGGACGACAAAAAGGAACTTGTATCAACATAGATACAGGTTCCTTTTTAAACTATAAGTTAATTAGCTTCGTCAATATCAACAAGAATGACAGTGGTTACTTCACTAATCTTTTGATAGATAGAGGAAGGGAGATGGTTATCTGTAATGAAACAGTCAATATCCTTCCAGTTTGCATATTGAATTAAGGCAGATGTGGTTGCTTTTGAACTGTCAGAGATAACAATAACCTGCTTTGAGTTTGGAACAATTGACTGCTTGGTCTGAGCGTCTGCAAAGGCAGAAACAGCAGGTCCTTTGTGTTGTTCAAAGCCATTGGTACCCAAGAAGGAAACAGCAACTTTGAGATTGTTAATAAAGTTAGTTGTTTGGAATCCTTCCATGGATAAGTTGTTTGGATCTAACTGTCCACCAGTTAAAATGGTTGTATTATCACTATGTATTAAAGTGTTAGCAACGCTTAAAGAGGAGGTTACAATGGTATGGCCACTTTGTTTACTTAAGAGTTGAGCCATGTGAGTCATGGTACTGCCACAATCAATATAGATGACACCTGAAGACGGTAGATAGTCCAGTGCTTTTTCACATAGTTTTCTCTTAATATCAGAATCTTTGGAAATTCTTGATTCAATTGGAGCACCACCAAATTCAAAGGCAGAAGTTGCCCCACCATGTGTTTTTTGAACGGCACCAATGTCATCTAAATAAGCTAGATCTCGCCGAATTGTTTCCATAGAAACATCAAAGGTACTGGCTAATTGACTAATCTTTACACTTCCGTATTCTTGAACTTTTTTTAATATTTCTTTTTGACGCTCTGCAGCGATTAATTTTCCCATAATATACTCCTTTTTTCTTATATTGTATCCCATGGGAAAACCACAGTCAACATAATAAACCACAAAAAACAACAAAATACTGAAAAAGAAAGAAAAAAGCCACAACATTATATTGACATATGTGAGGTATGATGATACTATGTCAGTATAAAACAAAGAAATATCACATTATACCACAAAAGGAGGAAACATATTGAAGAAAGCAGTAAACATTTTTGCAATACTAGATGAGTTAAGGAACAATGCAGAACAAATTGATAACGAAGAATTAGAAGCAGTTACAAAACTAATTACAGAAGCGAAGCGAATATTTGTAGGTGGAGCTGGACGTTCAGGGTTTGCGGCAAGAGGGTTTTCTAATCGATTGATGCATCTTGGATATATCGTTTATTTTGTAGGAGAGCCAACAACACCATCCATTCAAGCAGGAGATTTATTGATTGTAGGATCAGGATCAGGGAATACAGCTAGTTTGGTAGCGAATTCAAAGAAAGCAAAGGATCAAGGAGCAAAAGTTGCAACGTTGACAATGTTTCCTGAAAATACAATTGGTTCTATGGCAGATGCAAGCATTAAAATTCCAGGAGTAACAGAAAAATGTTTAGGGCAAGAAGGCAGTGCAGGTACAGTACAGGCATCAGGTTCTTCTTTTGAAGAGTTATGTTGGATTACATATGATGCAATGGTCATGGACTTAATGAAGATTACCAATCAAGATGATAAAGATTTATTTAAGCGACATGCCAATATGGAATAAGAATTAGGAGGTTGTCATCCAATGGAAGCAAAGAATTTAAAGCTAATTACAGAAGAATTAAATAAGTATTCAAACATGGTGAAAGAAGAAGAGATTCAAGCCATGGCGGATGTTGTAAAAAGTGCAAATAAGATATTTCTTGCAGGGGCTGGAAGATCAGGACTTGCAGCAAGAGCATTTACAAACCGACTATTACACATGGGATTTGATGTGCATTTTGTAGGAGAAATTTCTTGTCCACCAATTAAAAAAGGTGACTTGATTGTGTTAGGATCTGGTTCAGGAAGCACTCAAAGCTTAATTGTTATGGGAAAGAAAGCTCAGGGAGTTGGAGCAAAGATTGCGACGGTTACCATGTTCCCAGAGCATGCAATTGGAGAGATGGCAGAAGTAATTGTCAAAGTTCCTGGAGCTACACCAAAGAAAGGAGCCGATGAAAAGGATTCTGCAGAATCAATTCAGCCTATGGGAAATTTATTTGAGCAGATGACATGGCTTGTTTACGATAGTATCATTATGAATTTAATGGCGGACTTAGGACAAAGCAGTGAAGAAATGATGGAAAGACATACAAATTTAGAATAGAAAAAGGAGAATTTTATGAAAGCAGTTCACTTTGGAGCAGGTAAAATCGGACGTGGTTTCATCGCAGATTTATTACATAACAGTGGATATGAAATTATATTTGTAGATGTAAATGAAAAAGTCAACAAAGAGTTAAATCAATATCATAATTATTATCTATATATTATAGAAGAAGATTATAAAAAAATTGAAATTAACAATGTATCAGCATTATCTCCAATCACACAAGGAGACGATGTAACAAAGGTAATCGTAGATGCAGACTTGGTAACGACAGCAGTGCTTGCAGATAATTTTCCTAAAATTGCTGGAAACTTGGCGGCAGGTTTAAAGGCTAGATTTGATGCAGGAAAAGAAAAAATAAATGTAATTCCATGTGAAAATGCATTATTCTGTGGGGATATGTTAAAGAAAGAAATTCTAGGTACAGGAACGATTACAGAAGAGGAATTAGATCAGGTGGCAGCGATTCCAAACACAGCAGTGGATCGTATGGTATTTGGAACAGATCGTGACGGAAGAGACGGGATTGAAGCTGGAAAGGACTATGAACTTGCAGTAGAGATTGATAAATTAGTTGATTCTTCAAAACTTCCAATAGAAGGTGCAGAATATACAGACGATTTACAAAGATTTTTGGAAAGAAAATTATATGTAATTAACGGTGGACATGCATGGTCAGGATATATGGCACATGTTATGGGATATGAAATTATTCAGGATTATTTTGCAGATTCAGCCAATGTTGAAATGTCAAAAGATGTTATGACTCAAATTGGTGCACTTGTGGCAAAGAAACATGGATTTACAGCAGAAGAAATGAAAGAGTATATTGATTTTGCATTAAATCGTTTTCTTACTCCAGGAATTACAGATACAGTAGCTCGTATTTCTAGATCACCGATTCGTAAATTAGGAGCTGCAGACCGTCTTGTTGGACCACTAACGCAGTGCGAAGAGGCAGGTCTTCCAAATGATATGATTGCCAAAGGAGTTGCAGCAACATTTTTATTTGACGTAAAGGAAGATGAACAATCTGTAGAATTGTTGCAGTATGTAGCAGAAAATGGAGTCGAAAAGGCAATCACAAAATATACAGGAATTCAAGAAGGAACAGCACTTTTTGATAAAGTAATCAAAGCATATAAACAATTAAAAAAATAATCAGGAAAAATAGGAGGATGTAACATGAAATTACAATTAGCATTAGATGAGATGAACTTGGTAGACGCTTTAAGATTTACAGACAGGGTAGCAGAGCATATTGATATTATTGAAATTGGAACACCATTTTGTTTAACAGAAGGAAACAGAGCAATTCGTGAATTTAGAAGATTTTTCCCAGATAAAGAAATCTTGGCAGATTTAAAAATCATGGATGGAGGATATTTTGAGGCAAGCAATGCATATGAAGCAGGTGCAGATTATGCAACAATTTTAGGAGTATCAGATAATCTAACCATCGAGGCAGCATTAAAATCTGCAAGAGATCATGATAAAAAATTAGTGGTTGATATGATTTGTGTAGAGGACTTGAAAACAAGAATTGCAAAGATGGAAGAAATCGGAGTTGATATTCTAGCAGTGCATACAGGAGCTGACCAACAGGCAATTGGAAGAGAACCAATTCAAGATTTAGAAGTCATGAAAGCAAATGCAAAGAAATCAGAAATTGCAGTGGCAGGGGGAATCAGCAGCAAAACTATTGATAAGTATGTGGCACTTAAACCAGAGATTGTTATCGTTGGATCTGCAATCTTTAAAGCAGAGGATCCTGTAGCAGAAGCAAAAGCAATTAAGGATGCAATGCTTTAAGATAGGAGCATAAAATGGCAGAGGCAGTTATTTTTGATATGGATGGCGTGATCTATGATTCTGAGCCAGGGTATTTTTATGGAATTAACAAGGTACTTGGACAGTTTGGAAAACAGGTTTCCATGGAGTATAATAATAAATATATTGGTGGCTCCAGTCGGTGGTACTGGACCGATGTAATTAAAAAATTTGATTTGAATTTAACTGTAGAAAGTGGCATCAGACAGATGAATGAGTTTAGAAAAGAACTTTTAGAAAAAGAAGGAATGAAGTCAATTGATGGAGCGTTAGAGTTATTGCATATTTTAAAATGTCAGGGAATACCTCTAGCCTTAGCATCATCATCGACCATGTCACAAATTAAAGAAGTGGTGGAAACTTTTCAGATTACAGATTGCTTTCAAGCTTTTCTCTCTGGAGAAGAGTGTACAAGACAGAAACCAGATCCAGAGATTTTTTTGCGGGCAGCAGAAGAACTTAATATTTTACCGAAAGATTGTCTTGTCATAGAAGATTCTGTCAACGGAATTACAGCCGCAAAAAAAGCGGGGATGAAAACAATAGGGTATCATAATACAGAATTTGGATCTTCTAAGGTGGATGACGCAGACCATGTGGTGACATCCATGAGAGATATTACAATCAAGTTGTGTAGAGAGATGTAAAAAATAAGCTAGGAGTAGGGAACGATAAAAATAGTGTTCCCTACTTTTATGTTAAAAAGGTTTGTGTTATGTTAAAATAATGAATTGAATAAGGAATATGGAGACCCAATGTCTAAGGAGTAATATACCGGACGTTGGGTTTTGTTTTGTATCTGAATTTAAAATAAAAAATTACCGGATTCAAATACCGTAAACTTCAACATAATTTAAAAAAACTACCACATTAAAAAGCCCACAATCAATAATCTCAAATAAGAGAAACGTGATAACATTTTGTATGTAAGAAAGAATGAACGATGTAAGGAGGGGATAAGGTTAGTTTATATCTTAGAGAGGAGAGAGTAAAAATGAAACATAAGAAAGAAAAAATCTACATGAAGCAGATACTTAAATGTATTAAAGATGGAGAGATTGTTTCAACACACTTTATTGCAAAAACTGTTGGTTTATCAGAAAAATCTGTCAGAAATAAAATAACAGAATTAAATGATTATCTTATGCAAGGTAATCTAGGTGAAATTCAAAAAAAACCTAGAGTTGGGGTTTGGTTAGAAGCAACGGAAGAGCAAAAATTGCGATTGACCATGGAAATAAACCAAGACGAAATTACAACTGTTAATTATGAGCCTGAAGAAAGAATGTATGAAACACTTAAGATTCTTTTTCGTTTAAGGCCATGGGAAGCAAAAACATCTCAAAAAATAGCAGACCAATTGTATTTAAGTATTCCAACCATGTTAAAGGTAATGAAGAGTTGTGAAGATTGGTTGAAAGTCTACAAGATTAAAATTGTAAATGAAAGAAATAAAGGCTATAGACTAGAATGTCATGAAAATGAATATCGTGTTGCACTGAAAAACCTTATTATGGGAAACGGTGTTGTGGAGGAAATACGAAAAAATTTAAATTATTTCTTTCCAAATATGGATGTTTCTTTGGTGAGTAAGACAATTATTAAGACAGAAAATGAATGGAATTATAGATTTACCGATGATTCTTTTTACGAAATATTAATTTATTGTTGTCTGGCATATATGAGAAAAGATTATAATATCCCTCTTCATTATAAAGAAGAAGAAGTTAAATTATTGCAAAAATATAATGAATATCCATTTACAGTTGCAATTTTTGAAAAGCTAGAAGAAATGTTCCATGTTAAATTTTCTAAGGAAGATATCTTGTTTTTATCCATTCAAATTATGTGTTCTAAATTTATTGATATGTCAGAAGTGGATATTACATTAGAATTGGTGGAGAAGTACGACAATAAATTAGTAGAATTTGTAGACAAACTATTAAATATTATTGGAAACATATTGGAGATTGACTTAAAATCTGATGAGAAATTAAAAGAAAGTTTGATTCTGCATCTAAGACCAACCATATTTAGAATTCAATATGGAACAACACAAAACAATTCACTAATTAATTTTATTAAAAGTGAATATAAAAATGTATTTCGTGCTAGCTGGGCAATTAGCATTTTGTTTGATGAATATTATCATTTGAAAGTGACGGAAGATGAAATTGGATATATTGTTCTTTATATTCAAGCGGCAATTGAGCGTGAAAAACATCAGTATAAAGTGTTGCTTTTGACAAATTCAAATAAAGGATATGTGCAGTTGATTCGGGAAAAGGTTAGAAAAGTAATTCCTGAGATTGGAGAATTAGAGTTTGTCAGTACCCATGAGTATAAAACAGAAAAATACAATGACTTTGATATTATTATTTCAGAGAAAACGATAGATGAACAAAATGAAAAAGTGGCAGTAATACCAGATGTATTAAGTGATCGAGGATTACTTAAACTTAGAAACTATATGGATGCATTCAATGTTAATGTGCCAGAGACAGGTAATGCATTTTCACCAGAGTGTTGTCTATTATTTTCACCAGAATTAATTTTTACCAATGTTAAGGTAAAGAATAAGGATGAATTATTAAAACAGATGTCAGACAC
This sequence comes from Anaerostipes sp., assembly GCA_028697725.1. Classification (GTDB taxonomy): domain Bacteria; phylum Bacillota; class Clostridia; order Lachnospirales; family Lachnospiraceae; genus Anaerostipes. The sequence goes on along the minus strand of JAQVEG010000009.1, from coordinate 35,308 downwards.
TATGGAGATAAAAGGATTTGTCACATCAAAGTTTCATGGGAGTGTTGTTGAAAGAGAGAGTAAAACAACGACAGCCATAGGAAATGGAGTTAGTCTTCCTCATGGTTCGCCAGAGGAAGTAGTGGAATCCAAGGTTGCCATTGCAATTTTAGATGAACCGGTCATGTGGGATGACGAAAAAGTTGAAATTGTATTTTTATTAGGATTTAAATTAAAAATGCCAGATGAGATTCATCGTATTCAATTATTCTATAAAGAATATGTATCACTAGTAGAAACAGATGAGAAAGTAACAAAATTAAAAGCAATGAAATCAAACGTAGAAGTATACAAATATTTGATTCAGTAAGGAGATAGCGATGGAAGTTAGAGATGTATTAGACGAAAGAGTAATTGATTTTAATATGAAAGCAGTAAATAAGAGGGAAGCAATCACTCATTTAGCAAAGAAGCTACAAGAGGCGGGTTATATAGATGACCTACAAGAATATGTGGAGGATATCTATTTGAGAGAATCAGAAGGACAAACTGGAATTGGGAACTATATTGCTATTCCTCATGGAAAAAGTGGTTCTGTCTCACAAGTTGGAATTGCTATCGGAAAGATGGAACAGGAAATTGAATGGGAAACATTAGATGATAAAGGTGTAAAGCTAGTATTTTTATTTGCAGTTGGAAAAGACAATGAAAATGCAAGAGATCATTTAGTTCTATTAGCAGAAGTTGCTAGAAAATTAGGAAATGATGAAGCGGTAGAAGAAATGTTACAGGCTAAAAATATAGAGGATCTTAAATCTATTTTTTCATAAAAAAGTTCCACATTGAAATACAGTAAAAAGGCTAGGTTTAGATAAAAAAATAAAAAATGTGCCGTATTAAAAAGCCCTTTCTTAATACGCATAGAAAACATAAGAATGATAATATATGTATATAGAAACAAGAAAATACATATATAGGAAAAATAGAAAGGAGGAAGTCGTATGAATATAGTAGCAGTAGCAGCGTGTACATCAGGAATTGCACATACATACATTGCTAAAGAAAAATTAATTAGAGCAGCAGAAGAAAGAGGACATAGAATTAAGGTTGAGACACAAGGAACCATAGGAACAGAAGATGAATTAACTATGGATGAAATCAAAGAAGCTGATATTGTGATTTTTGCTATTGATATTGCAATTACAGGAACAGAAAGATTTGAAGGCAAAAAAACAATTAAAGTGCCAACCAACATATGTGTGAAAGCACCAAAGCAGTTAATTGAAAAAATTGAAACTGAATTAAACAAGTAGAGAAAAGAGAGGAAATAAAATGAAAAAAATAGTAGAAGAATTAAAGCAACATGCTTTGACGGCAATTTCTTATATGCTTCCACTAGTTGTAGCATCTGGGCTACTAATTGCAATTGGTAATTTGATGGGTGGAGAAAATGTAACTGAGTTAGCAAAAATGACAATTCCAAATGCATTAACATCTCTTGGTGTGTTGGGAATGGGATTATTACCATCATTTATTGCTGGATACATTGCGTATTCAATTGCAGATCGACCTGGTATTGCCCCTGGTTTCTTAATGGGACAAATCGCATCATTCTTAGGAGCAGGTTTCCTAGGTGGAATGATTGGAGGATATTTGGTTGGTTATATTGCATTATTAATTCGTAAAACATTAAAAGTTCCAAAATGGGCAGAAGCATTAATGCCAATGATGATTATTCCAACATTATCTGCAATTATTGCAGGGCTTATTATGTTCTTTGTTATTGGAAATCCAATTGTATGGGCTACCAATGGATTAACAAACTTTATCACAGGATTAGATCAGTCTCAAAAGGGTGCTTATGGATTTATTATCGGTGCATTAGGATGTATTGATTTTGGAGGACCAATCAGTAAGGTTCCAAATTTAATTTGTGATGGATTACTACTAGAAGGAATCAAAGGACCAGAAGGAATTAAAGTGTTAGCAGCTATGGTTCCACCACTAGGAATTACATTTTCATTAGTATTGTCAAAATTATTTAAAAAGAAAATTTACTCTTCTCAAGAAGTAGAAAATATTAAAATTGCATTTCCAATGGGGCTTTGTATGATTTCAGAGGGAGTAATTCCAATTGCTATGAATGATTTAATTCGCACAGTTATATGTACGGCTACAGGATGTGGAATTACAGGAGCAATTAGTTTTTCTTTAGGAAATGAAAGTGCTGTGCCATCAGGAGGAGTGTTTGTAATTCCGGCTATGAGTGAGCCAATGGCAGCATTGTTAGCATTAATAGTAGGAAGTGCTGTTACAGGAGTCATGCTTGTTTTAATTAAAAAGAGAAAGACAGGACAAGAAGAAATAATTCTAGAGCAAGAAGAAGAAATGGATTTATCAGATATTAAAATCATGTAGTTGAAGGAGATAAGAATATGTACGTTTCAATGAAAGGAATGTTAAAGCGAGCGTGTGAAGGAAATTATGCAGTCATGGCAATTAATTGTTTTAACATAGAAACTGCAAGAGCGGTTATTTGTGCAGCACAGGAAAAAAGAGCTCCTATTATTGTGAATATTGTACAAGAGCATATGGTAAATCACTGTGATAGCGATTTAATTGCCCCAATTGTGAAGAAATTGGCCAATCAATCCAGCGTAGAGGTTGCATTAAATTTTGATCATGGGGAAGAGCTATCCTTGTTAAAGAAAGCTTTGCAAGATGGATATTCCAGCGTTATGGTGGATGCTTCTAAATTTGATTTGGAAGAAAACATTAAGGTGACCAGAGAAATTGTAAAGTTTGCTGAGCAGTTTGGAGCCAGTGTAGAAGGCGAAATTGGATGTATGGGAGCCAGTGCAGAAGATAATTACACAACTGATGATATGAAGACAAATCCAGAACAAGCTAAATATTTTGCCGAGAAAACAGGAATTGATGCATTGGCTATTTCATTTGGAACATCACATGGAACATATTCAGAAGGATACATTCCAAAACTTGATTTTAACAGACTAAAAAAAATCAAAGAGAAGACAAAGATGCCACTTGTCCTACATGGTGGTTCAGGCGCAGGAGATAAAAATATAAAAAAATGTGTTGAATATGGAATTAATAAAATTAATGTGGGATGTGATTTTATGGATGCAAATACAGTAAGTATTAAACGTCAATTAAAAGAAAATCCAAATATTAATTTTTGGGTCATGATGCATCAAGTAGAAAAAGATAGTATGGAACTAGTAAAATATTACATAGATTTATCAAAGTCAACAGGAAAATCATTGTAGAAAATAAGGAGAAAAACAATATGTTAATGAACATGAAAGATTTACTTGCAGTAGCTAATGAAAAGGGATTTGCAGTACCAGCATTTAATATAGGAAGCGACCAATTATTAAAAGCAGTTATGCAACAAATAAAAGAAATGGATTCACCAGTTATCTTAGAAATGTCACCAGATGAATTAAAATTTGTTGAGGAAAGTTTAATTCAAGGTATGATTTATGAAGCAGCTAGAACACCAAATCCAGTTGTTATACATTTAGATCATGGAGATACATTTGATACGGTTATGAGAGCAATTAAGGCAGGATTTACATCAGTTATGATTGATGCTTCAACGTTGCCATATGAAGAAAACATTGAAATTACAAAAAAGGTGTGTGAAGTAGCACATTCAGTCAATGTATCGGTAGAATCTGAATTAGGAACCATTGGACAAACTGGAAATTCTATTGAAGGTGGAACAACTGGTATTATTTATACAGATCCAAAGGAAGCGTTAGATTTTGTAGAAAAAACAGGAATTGATACGTTAGCAGTTGCAATTGGAACTGCTCATGGTATTTATCCAAGTGATATGAAGCCAGAATTACGTCTTGATATTTTACAAACATTAAAAGATACACTAGACATTCCACTTGTTCTACATGGTGGATCTAGCAATAAGGATGAAGAAATTGCAAAAGCGGTTAAAATCGGAATTTCTAAAATTAATATTTCAAGTGATATTAAGGTTGCATTTTATACAAAATGTCGCGAGGTGTTGACAAAGCATCCAGAATATCGTGAACCACTAGAAATTTATCCAGAATGTATTGAAGCATGTAAAGAAGTTATTGCAAATAAAGTAAACTTATTTGATTCGGCAGATAAAGTAAAATATTACTACGAATAAAATGAAATGAGATAGAGTGAGGGGGGAACAGTATGTTTCCCTCTTTTTAGGAGGAACAGTATGAAATATGCAGTAGGAATTGATATTGGAGGAACAAATACAAGAGTAGCATTGGTTAGTGATAAATATAAAATTGAAAAGAGAGTCCAATTTTTAACCGATATTCAATCGCCGGAAAACACAGTGAATCAAATTACAAGGGAAATTGAAAAATTTCAATGTAGAATTGAAGGAATTGGAATGTCTTGTCCGGGACCGCTAAAATTGATATCTGGAAAAATCTTGACACCGCCAAATCTACCGGGATGGCATCAATGTATGATTACAAAAATGTTGTCTGCAAAAACAGGTGTTCCTGTTTATCTAGAAAATGATGCTAATTTAGCGGCATTAGCAGAAGCAGTATTAGGTGCAGGAAAAGGAAAGAAATATGTACAGTTCTTAACAATATCAACAGGCGTTGGAGCTGGCTTTGTTGTGGATGGGAACATATATCATGGAAGCAGAGGGTTTGCACAAGAAGTTGCAAACTGTATTATGTGGAAAGAAGGACCCAAACAAGGAGATTTAATGGCAGGATCTATTGAATCCATTTCTAGTGGGACTGCCATAGTAAAGAGGGCAAAAGAACGAGATATTAGGGTAGATCATGCTGGACAAATTTACGAATTGGCACAAAAGGGAAATTATGATGCAAAAGATATTATGGAAGATGTAAAGGAGTATCTTTCTAATTTTATTGGAATGATTTACGGTATCTTAGACCCTGATATTGTAATATTAAGTGGAAGTGTTGCATTAAAGATTCCAGGATTTGTGGAGGAAATTCAAGAGAGGGTGTGCAAAAAAGTATATCCGGCTTTAGTAGATAATGTTAAAATTGTCAAGGCAAAGCTAGATGAAGATTGTGGATTAATTGGGGCTGCTTATTTAGCATTTCAGAATAAGTAAATATGTTTGTATTTTTTTTTGTTATAATGTTGGGTTTTTCTTTAAGAATGGTATAATGAAACATAGTAACTGCAACATGTAAAACATACTTTTTTATAGGAGAAGAACAATGAAAGATATTATGATATCAGACACGATTAAGTACATTGGAGCAGACGACAAAACATTGGATTTATTTGAGGGGCAATATGTTATTCCTAACGGAGTTTCTTATAATTCCTATCTTATTTTAGATGATAAAGTTGCCGTAATGGATACGGTAGATGCAAGAGCAACAGATGAATGGCTTAAGAACCTAGAGGAAGCACTAGGAAATCGAGCAGTGGATTATCTAGTTGTGTCTCATATGGAACCAGACCATGCAGCGAACATTCAAACACTAGTGGAAAAGTATCCAGGGATGCAAATCGTTGGAAATGCAAAAACATTTGGAATGATTGATCAGTTTTTTAAGATGGATATAACCAATCAAAGTTTGATTGTAAAAGAAGGAGATACCTTATCATTGGGAAATCACACCCTTCAGTTTGTTATGGCACCTATGGTTCATTGGCCAGAAGTTATGGTAACATACGAGCAATCTGAAAAAATATTGTTTTCAGCAGATGGATTTGGTAAATTTGGGGCGTTAGATACAGAAGAAGACTGGGCATGTGAAGCAAGACGTTATTATTTTAATATTGTTGGAAAATACGGAGCACAGGTACAAGCTTTATTAAAGAAGGCAGCAGGACTTGATATTCAAATGATTTGTCCACTTCATGGACCGATTCTAAAAGAAGATTTGGGATATTACATTGGAAAATATGATGTGTGGAGTAGCTATGAACCAGAAAATAAAGGTGTTTTAGTTGCATATGCATCCATTTATGGCAATACAAAAGAGGCAGCAATTAAGATGGCATCATTATTAGAAGCAAAAGGGGCGGAGAAAGTTGTGTTGACAGATCTTACCAGAGAAGATATGGCTGAGGCCCTAGAAGATGCATTTCGTTATGACTCTTTAGTTGTTGCAGCACCTACTTACGATGGTGGTATTTTCCCTTGTGTAGAAGAATTCCTTCTTCATTTAAAATCAAAGAATTATCAAAAACGAAAAGTTGGAATTATGGACAATGGAACATGGGCACCAATGGCTGGAAAGCATATGAAAACAATGCTAGAAGCCATGAAAAATATTACTATCTGTAATCAGACAGTTTCCATTCGTTCTGCAATGAACGAGACAAATGAAAAAGAAATAGAAGAATTAGCAAATGAGATTTTGGCATAAAAAATGCACGTATACTTTGTAAATAAAGTATACGTGCATTTTTAAAGTCTTTATAAATTAAATATCCAGTGTTTCTAATCCATCAAACTGCATTTGATAATATTTTGCGTAGATTCCGTCTTTTTGAATTAAATCTTTATGGGTTCCTTGTTCTTTAATGGTATGTTCATCAATGACTAGAATCTCATCAGCATGTTGTATGGTTGATAATCTATGTGCAATAGTGATGGTTGTTCGGTCTTTTGCAAGGTGTTCTAAACTCTTTTGGATATAACGTTCACTTTCGTTATCTAAAGCACTTGTAGCCTCATCCAGAATTAAAATCGGAGGATTTTTAAGGAAGACACGTGCAATGGAAATTCGTTGTTTTTGGCCGCCAGATAGTCTTGTTCCACGTTCACCAACAAAGGTGTCATACTGGTCAGGAAGATCCATAATAAAATCATGAATATTTGCCTTTTTGGCAGCTTCTATAATCTCCTCAATGGAAGCATCTGGTTTTCCGTAAGCAATATTTTCTTGAATCGTTCCACCGAACAAATACACGTCTTGTTGGACTAAACCAATGGAATTTCTCAAGCTGTCCAGTGTAATATCACGAATGTCTTGTCCGCCAATGGTAATAGAACCAGAACTGGTATTATAAAAACGTGGCAGTAAGGAGCAAATCGTGCTTTTTCCGCCGCCAGAAGGACCAACAAGGGCAATGGATTTTCCAGATTGAATTCCAAAGGATATGTGATTTAATACAATTTCATTCCCTTCATAGCTAAAGCTTACATCTTTATATTCAATGTCTCCGTAAGGATTTATAATCTTTGATGCAGAGTCACTGTCTATGATTTCTGGGTCAGTACCGATAACTTCTGCAAATCGGCGGAACCCAGACATTCCTTTTTGGATCATTTCTGTTAGCTCAACTAAAATCTGAATTGGGCTTACGAAAATTCCAATATATAAAGCATACATGGCAAGGTCAGTAACAGCCATTTGATCCATGGCAATAAAATAACCACCAGCTACTAATGTGGTTAAATATAAAAGTCCTTGGAAGAATAAATTTCCACCTTGGAAAGTTCCCATGGCATGATAGTTATCTCGTTTGGAGGTTAAAAATCCTTCATTTCCCGCGTGGAATTTTTCACGTTCTACATCTTCATTGGCAAATGCTTGTACAATACGGATTCCAGCAAGGGAGTCTTGAAGAGAGGCATTGATAGTTCCGATTTTGCGGCGGTTATCCATAAAAGTTGCCTGCATACGTTTGTTTTGGGATATGCTAAATACAATCATAGCAAAAACAACCACACATAATATAAGTGCAAGTTTCCATTGGATTAAAAATAGAAAAATAAAGGAACCAACAACTTTAATGGCAGAAATAAATAAATTCTCTGGGGCATGATGTGCAAATTCTGAAATATCAAATAAATCAGAGACTAAGCGGCTCATCATTTGACCAGTATTATTTTTATCATAGTAGGAAAAAGAGAGTCGCTCATAATGTTCAAACAATTCTTTTCGCATATCTCGTTCCATTTGTGCACCCATAATATGCCCCTGACAACTGACATAATACTTACATAATGCCTGAAAAATATAAAAGGCAAGCATAATCAATCCAATTATAAATATATTATGGAGAATAATAGAGCTGTCCTCTAAAAATAAAGTTTTTGTCAACGTACGAAGTAGTTGTGGAAAGGCTAAATCCACCAAACTGATAAATGCGGCACATAACAAGTCGAGGAAAAAAACTTTCTTGTATGGTTTATAGTAGTTAATAAATTTCTTGTAAATATTCATATTATAAATGCTCCTTCTTTTATCTGAAACTCATTATAGCTGATATTTTAGGCAAAAAAAAGAGGATGGAGCATCCCATCCTCAAAAAAATTAGGTTTATTTTGCTTTTACGCTTAAAATCTGACTGTTAGCCTGTCCAGATAAAGCTCCGTAAGTAAATGAAATCTTAGTTCCAATGGCCATGTCGTTTAACTTGTTGGCAACTTTTTCGTCAGCAACAATAAATGTCTGATACTTTCCGTTGTCTAGTTTAATCTCAATAGAGTTGTCATCACCAAATCCATTGTAAACTCCAGATGCAGACTTAGCCTTTTCAGACTCGTCTTTCTTGGAAGCAGTTGTAGCTTCTGTCGTAGCTTTTGCAGTCGTGGCCTCTGTTTTATCTTCTGTTGCAACAGTTGAAACATCTTCTGTATTTTCAGTTGTGGTAGCTTCTGTTGTTGTAGCCTCTGATGATGAAGCTCCTTTTTTACCACAAGCGGTTAATCCGACCAATCCTAAAACAACGATTGAAGAAATTAATAAAACTCTTTTTCTCATGTTAATGTCTCCTTTCATAATTAAGACAATACCTTCACTCATACTTAGTATACTTGATTTTCACCAATGTGACAAGTTAGTAAAAAAATTATAAGGATTCTTTAAGAATTATCTGTGTTGTTCTAACCCAAATCTATGCTTCATACAATTAGAGGTAGAACTTTGAGGAGGTATGAGGGTGAACGAAAAATATAGAAGTTTATTAGATCAGTATGATTTACAAGTAGATCGAATGAAGAGAGGTCGAGGAGAAATGATATGTGATACCAATCAAGGTTTATTTGCGCTTTCCAAAACAAAATTGTCCCAGGAAAGAATTGAAGAGGAATATCAATGGAAACTTAATTTAATGGGGCAGGGAATGTATCGAATTGATCAGTATATCAAAAACAAGGAAAATAAATTTATTTCTTATAATAAATACTATGAACCTTTTGTTATGCGAAGAAGCTATCGAGGGAGCGAGTGCGACATTCATTCTCACAAAGATTTAGGAAGGACAGCAGAAAATCTTGCTTATTTTCATAAAGTTTCTAGAGGCATTGAACCAAATGAAAGTCAGGAAGACAGAAAAGGTATTTTGATAGAGCAATTTGGGCAGCACGAGCGAGAGTTAAAAAATATTCAAAAGTTTATTCAAAAAAAGAAAAATAAAGGAGCCTTTGAATATTTGTTTTTGGAAGAGGCAGGAGAAAGTCTTTTTCAAATGAAATACAGTATTGAAAAAATGAAGGAACTTTCTTATGAGGGATTTGGCTGGTGTCATGGCTCTTACAATCATCATAAAGTGATTCTGGGCAAGAAAGAAATAGCGACAACCCACTTTGAAAGATTTTATTATGGATATCCTATGGTGGATGTCTATTATTTTCTACGGAAAGTGCTTGAAAAAAACAACTATGATTTTGGGTATACAATATCCGTATTAAATGGCTATGAAAAAATCAAGCCATTAAAGAGCGAGGACTATACGTTTTTATATCTATTATTTTGCTATCCAGAAAAGTTCTGGCGGATATCAAATCAGTATATGAATCACAAAAAATGCTGGGTTTTACCAAGATATTTAAATAAATTAACGGAATTTGTTGAATTAAACAAAAAAAGAACGGAATTTTTGGATAAATATTTGACAAATTTTAATGTAATTTTAGGGTAAATAAGCTATAATATTAACATAAGAAATGACTGCTGAGATTCAGTCGATTTACCTAGAAACAGAGACAAAAGGAGGAGCTAATTATGAACTATCAAGACACATATCAAGAATGGATTACAAATCCGTACTTTGATGAGGCCACCAAAGAGGAATTAAAGGCGATTGCAGGAGATGACAAGGAGATTAAAGAGAGATTTTACAGTGACTTGGCATTTGGAACTGCAGGTCTTCGCGGAATTATTGGTGCAGGAATCAATCGTATGAACATTTATGTAGTTAGAAAAGCGACACAAGGTTTGGCAGATTATATTTTAAGTCAGAATACAGATAAGAAGCGTGTTGCCATTGCATTTGACTCAAGACATATGTCCACAGAATTTGCAGATGAAGCAGCTAGATGTTTGGCAGCAAACGGAATAAAGGCTTTTGTTTTTGATGCATTACGCCCAACACCAGAATTATCATTTGCAGTGCGTCAATTAGAATGTATTGCAGGAATTAACATTACAGCTAGTCATAATCCTCCAGCATATAATGGTTATAAAGTTTATTGGGAGGATGGTGCGCAATTTACACCTCCACATGACAAAGGGGTTACAGCTTGTGTAAATGCAATTACTGACATTTCTAAGGTAAAGACAATGAGTCAGGAAGAAGCAAAAGCGGCTGGATTATATGAAGTAATCGGAGCAGCCATTGATGATGCTTATATCGCCGAAGTTAAAAAGCAAGTATTGAATCAAGGGGCTATTGATGAGATGGCATCAAAGCTTAAGATTGTGTATACACCACTTCATGGAACTGGGAATATTCCAGTGCGTCGTGTATTAGATGAACTAGGATTTAAGAATGTATATGTTGTACCAGAACAAGAATTGCCAGATGGAGATTTCCCAACTGTAAGTTATCCAAATCCAGAGGCGAAAGAAGCCTTTGAATTAGGATTGGCTCTTGCAAAAGAAAAGGATGCGGATTTAGTTCTAGCAACTGATCCAGATGCTGACCGTCTTGGAGTTTATGTAAAGGATACAAAGAGTGGAGAATATATTTCATTAACAGGAAATATGTCAGGTTCTTTACTTGGTGAATATGTACTTAGCCAAAAGAAGGCAAAGGAAGGAAACTTGCCAGCAGACGGTGCGGTTGTTAAATCTATCGTTACAACAAACTTGGTAGATGCAGTTGCTGAAAGCTACGGAGTAAAATTAATCGAAGTATTAACAGGATTCAAGTTTATTGGACAGCAAATGTTAAACTTTGAGAAAACAGGAAAAGGTACATATTTATTTGGACTAGAAGAAAGCTACGGCTGCCTAATTGGTACTTATGCAAGGGATAAAGATGCGGTATCTGCAACTGTTGCACTTTGTGAAGCTGCTGCATACTATGCAACACAAGGAAAGACATTATGGGATGTTATGACAGAGATGTATGATAAGTACGGATACTATCTTGACAAGATTATCTCATTAGAATTTGCAGGACTTGATGGAGCAGAAAAGATTAAGAGCATGATTGAAAACTTCCGCGCAAATCCACCAAAAGTAATTGGAGGACTTAAGGTATTAAAAGCTCGTGACTACGGAAAGGATACTATTCTTGATATTGCAACAGGAGATGTTACACCAACAGGATTACCTAATTCCAATGTTTTATATTATGAATTAGAGAATGATGCATGGTTGTGTGTTCGTCCATCAGGAACAGAGCCAAAGATTAAGTTCTACTATGGAACAAAAGGAGCTACCATGGAAGAATCTCAGGCAGTAAGTGCTAAGATTGAAGAATGGGCAAGCGAATACAAATAAATTCATTATTTAAAGAGATAAGAAAAGGCGCAGAATTCTGTGCCTTTTTTGTATTTAGGCAAAGAAAGAAATAAAATTCGCTGGAAAGTATTGTAAAATATAAAAGAATATGGTAATGTATGTAAAATAACAAAGCAAAAGCGAAAGGAGTTTTCATGGGGAGAGCAGATACTAGTCTGGGAAGCTACTTAAAAGATCCCAAAAGATTTGCAGACGTGTTTAATCATGGTGTTTTTCAAGGAGAAATTACAGTATTACCAGAGAAGCTAAAAGAAATTGATTCTGTAAGTAAGCAGAGTCGTGGTGGGAATCGAGTACGTGATTTGGTCAAACAATATATGTATAAGGATATGGAACTGATAATACTGGCAATCGAAAACCAATATAATGTTCAATATTTCATGCCACTAAAAAATATGCTTTATGATTCTGATTTTTACAATGATCAGCGGAAAGCAATATCTAAGAAACATAAAGAGAAAAAAGATGTACAGGGAGATGAATTTCTTTCGGGATTTTCAAAAAAAGACAAGTTAAGACCTATTATTACATTGGTTATTTACTACGGTGACAGGGATTGGGATGGACCAAGGGAACTTTATGATATGTTGGAGCTTCCAGATTGTTTAACACGATTCAAAAATTTGATACAAAATTATAAAATTAATTTACTAGAAGTTACTAAGATAGAAAATCTAGATGATTATAGCGATGATATAAAAGTACTATTTGGGTTTATAAAGTATCAAAAGAATGCCAGTCAGCTAAAAAGGTTTATTAATGAAAATAAGGAAATTTTTTCTTGTGTTTCGAGAGAGACTTGCAGTACAATAGAGTCAGTAACAAAAACGAAAGAACTTCAAAAATATATAGAGAAAGATGAGAATGAGGAGGTCAATATGTGTCAGGCAATTACAGACATGATAAAAGATAGTGAAGCAAGAGGAGAAAAGCGAGGAGAAGCACGAGGAGAAGCACGAGGAAAGACAATAGGAGAAACTCGTTTATCTATATTAATGAATCGTTTGTTTGAAGATGAAAGAATAAATGATGTAAAAAAAGCTATCAATGATCCAAAGTTCCGAAAAAACATGTATCAAGAATACGGTATTAAATAAGATGAAATCGGAGAACGGAAGAACAAAACCAATACGACTATTTTCCATTCTTAGTATATGGATTTTGAGTAACTTTAAAAAAGTCCCTAAAATATTGATATAAATTCAATATCTTGGGACTTTTTAAAATTAAACATTGGGCTTAATAATTCTTGCAGTTATTTAACTCGAAGAATTTTTGTGGATGTGCACATACTGGACATTCGTCTGGAGCTGTTTTTCCATAGTGAACATGTCCGCAGTTAGAGCAAATCCATACTTGGTCTTCTTCTCTAGCGTATACAACACCATCTTTAATGTTTTGAACTAATTGTTGGTAACGCTCATCATGGTGTTTTTCGATGTCTGCAACCATTGAGAATAATTCAGCGATTTCGTCAAATCCTTCTTCTTTTGCTTCTTTTGCAAAGGTTGGATACATCTCTGTCCATTCAAAGTTTTCTCCACTTGCTGCATCTTCTAAATTTACTTCTGTATTTGGCATACCATCATGTAATAATTTAAACCAAATTTTTGCGTGTTCCTTTTCATTTAATGCTGTTTGTGCAAAAATGTTTGAAAATTGTACATATCCATCTTTTTTTGCCTGACTTGCATAAAAATCGTATTTATTTCTAGCCTGTGATTCTCCTGCGAATGCTGCCATTAAGTTTGCTTCTGTTCTTGTTCCCTTTAAATTTGCCATATTTACCTCCTAAATAGAAAACAGTAATGATTACTGTTTTTAGTATAGCACTATAAATTATATTTGTCAAACAACTATTATTATATTCTTTATGTAGTATAATACTAATGTGTGAAAAATATAAGAAAATATCTAAAAAATGAGGTAAAGTTATGAGAATGACCGATATTATCAAGAAAAAAAGAGACGGAGAGAAACTGTCAAAAGAAGAAATTGACTGGATGATTAACGAGTATTGTAAGGATGAGATTCCAGATTATCAAATGTCTGCCTTGATGATGGCTGTTTTCTATCAAGGAATGGACAAAGACGAAACATTTTACCTTACTATGGCAATGAAAGATAGCGGAGATATCTTGGATTTATCCCAAATACCAGGAATAAAAGTAGATAAACACAGTACAGGAGGGGTTGGAGATAAGACCTCCATTGCTCTTGGACCACTTGTTGCATCCTGTGGAGTGCCTGTGGCGAAGATGTCGGGAAGAGGACTGGGACATACAGGAGGAACCATAGATAAATTAGAGAGTATTCATGGATTTACAACAAATTTGACGGAAGAGCAGTTTATAAAGCAAGTAAAAGAAATAGGAATTGCAATTATGGGACAGACCAAGGACTTAGCACCAGCAGATAAAAAGCTATATGCACTTCGGGATGTTACAGAGACGGTCGATCAGCTGTCTCTGATTGCAAGTAGTATTATGAGTAAAAAGTTGGCAGCAGGAGCAGATGGAATTGTGCTGGATGTGAAGACTGGAAATGGTGCGTTTATGCAGAATCTTGCAGATGCACAGAATTTAGCCAGAGAGATGCTGCAGATTGGTTCGCAGGCAGGCAAATCCATGACAGCAGTTATTTCTAATATGAATCAGCCACTGGGAAATGCCATTGGAAATGCCCTTGAAGTCAAAGAAGCCATTGATACCTTGCAGGGAAATGGACCAAAGGATTTTACGGAACTTGTTCTTACCTTAGGCTCTTATATGCTTGTAACAGGTAAAATTGCGGAAAATGAAATAGATGCGAGAAAAATGTTAGAATATCATATGAAAGATGGAACTGCGTTTGAAAAGTTTGTAGCATTTGTAAAAGCCCAAGGAGGAGAGGAAAGTTATGTGCGGGATGTTACGAAACTTCCAAAGGCTACTATTATAGAAGAAATAGAAACGAAAGAAAGAGGTTACATTTCTTTTATGGATACGGCGGAGATTGGAATTTGTTCCCTTATATTAGGTGGAGGAAGAGAAACCAAAGAGAGTATTATTGATCCAGCAGTTGGTTTGATAATTAAAAAGAAAGTTGGAGATTTTGTTGAAAAAGGAGAATGTCTCGCTGTGATTCATGGAAATGACAAGGAAAAGGTGCAGCAGGCCAAGGAGCATTATTTGAGTCATATTAAGCTGTCAAATGAAAAGATAGAAAAAGAAACACTTATTTTTGATGTGATTCATGCATAAAATATAAGAAAAGAATTGAGATTTTATGAAAATGAAAAAACTTTGGATGTTCCTTTTTATAATGGGCGGTTTATGTTTTGTCTTAAAAGGAAGAATACTGCCTTCAAAAAAGGGGACATTAAAATCTGTTGATTATGCCGTATGTAAGGAAGAAAATCAGCCAGTAGAATTGAAGAAGCTGATTCAAAAGGAGAAGAAAGAGGCATTTCATTTTACATTTACAACAGGAGATATGATGTATCTGGTGGTTGGATATGGAAAACAACAACGGACAAATTATACAGTGAAGTTGGATTCTTTAAAAGAAGATAAAGGACATATTTATATGAATACCAGTCTGATTCATAAGAAAGAACATAAAAAGGATTATTTCCCATATATCGTGGTTAAGTGTATTGCCAGCGAAAAAAATGTGATTTTTCAGTGAAAAAATAAAAGTTTAGAAAGAGTTTATTGATTTTCATAGATATAAAACATATAATGTTCTGTAATAGCCTAAAGGAGGAAGAATTTTGGATTACAATAATAACAATCAGAATAAGAACGACAAGAATGATAACAATGATAAAAAAAATAAATATAAAATGCTCATGGGAATCCTCATAGCATCAATGTTTGTAGGGTTCTTGTTCAATGCTGTTGTGTCAAAGTGGCAGAATGGAACAGAGACAGAATTAAAATATGGAAAGTTTTTGACCATGGTTCAAAAAGGAGAAGTAAAGGAAGTCACAATTCAGAATGACGTGATTACCGTAATTCCGAAAAAGTCAAAAAATCCAGTATATAAGACAACTTATAAAGTATATCGAGTTGCTGACGAAGACTTGGTAAATCGTTTGGAAAAAGCAGGATTTGATAATTTTAAAGGAAAAGAAGCAGATCCTATGGATACATTTATTAGTGTGTTAGTCAGCTTGATTCCTACAATCATTATCTTTGGACTTTTATTATTTATGATGAGAGGAAAAGGAGGAATGATGGGTGTTGGAAAGTCCAACGCCAAAGTTTATGTGGAAAAGAAGACAGGAGTTACATTTGCAGATGTTGCAGGTCAGGGAGAGGCAAAGGAATCATTGACTGAGATGGTTGATTTTCTTCACAATCCAGACAAATATCTGGCAATTGGAGCCAAGCTTCCAAAAGGAGCCCTTTTAGTAGGACCTCCAGGAACAGGTAAAACACTTCTTGCAAAGGCAGTTGCCGGAGAAGCAAAAGTACCATTTTTCTCATTATCAGGATCTGATTTTGTGGAAATGTTTGTAGGTGTTGGTGCATCAAGAGTACGTGATTTGTTTAAACAAGCACAATCTATGGCACCATGTATTATTTTTATTGATGAGATTGATGCCATTGGTAAGAGCCGAGACAATGCAATTGGTGGTGGTGGAAATGACGAACGTGAACAGACTTTGAATCAGTTACTTTCTGAGATGGATGGATTTGATACTTCTAAGGGTCTTGTTATCCTGGCAGCAACAAACCGACCAGAGGTACTGGATAAAGCCTTGCTTCGACCAGGACGTTTTGACCGTCGTGTTATTGTAGAACGACCAGATTTAAAGGGTAGAGTGGAAACATTAAAAGTACATTCTAAGAACGTAAAGATGGATGAGACAGTTGATTTTGATGAGATTGCACTTGCAACTTCTGGAGCAGTGGGATCTGATCTTGCCAATATGATTAACGAGGCTGCCCTTTCAGCTGTAAAAGCAGGAAGAAGTCTGGTATCTCAAAAAGATTTATTTGAAGCAGTAGAAGTGGTAATCGCAGGAAAAGAAAAGAAAGACCGAATTCTTGGAAAAGAAGAAAAGCAGATTGTTGCATATCATGAAGTGGGACATGCACTTGTTATGGCACTTCAAAAAGAATCAGAACCAGTACAAAAGATTACCATTGTTCCAAGAACTATGGGAGCCTTGGGATATACAATGCAGCGTCCAGAAGAAGAAAAGTATTTGAATAAGAAGGATGAAATGTTTGCTGATTTAGTTGCGTTCTTTGGTGGACGAGCAGCAGAGGAAATCAAGTTTGATACAGTAACTACAGGTGCATCCAACGATATTGAACGTGCGACTGCAATGGCAAGAGCCATGGTAACACAATACGGTATGTCCGAAGAGTTTGGACTTATGGGACTTGAATCTGTTACAAATCGTTATTTAGATGGAAGACCAGTGATGAACTGTGCAGAATCTACATCAGCTAAGGTAGATGAAGTAGTTATGGGAATGCTAAAAGAAGCATATGCAAAGGCATTAAATTTACTTCGTGAAAATATGGATATTTTAGATGAAGCGGCACAGTACCTAATAGAAAAAGAGACAATTACCGGTAAGGAATTCATGAAGATTTTTAATGAAAAGAAGGGAATTGTTGAAGGAGAAGCAACAGAAATTCACCCTGTAGAAGAATAAAAATCACAAAATACTTTGTTACAGTGAATAAGTTTGACAAAAAACGGTTATTGTGATATACTGAATACAGTATATTTGTGCCTAATGTAAGCATAATAGAATGGGGTGAAACAGTGACACAATTAGATTTACAATGTATCCGCCAATCGATTCAACAACGTATTGGAAGTAAAGTAAAGATTAGCTCAAATCGAGGAAGACATAAGTTTGTGACATCACAAGGGACCATCGCAGAGACTTATCCGAATATTTTCCTAGTAGAAATCGAAGACGAAAGCGGAAAAGAAAGCAAGACAGTTAGTTTCAGTTATCAAGATGTAGTAACAAAAGATGTGCGAATGATGTTACTAGAAGGCTAGAATGAATTGATATATGATGAAAGAAAGTAAAGAATGAGCAACCCAATTTCTTGGGATTGCTTATTTTTTTTGTCATATTTTACTCTCATTTGAATATATATCAGTGTGTGAGATAATTTGTGCCGCTATCGATAGCGGGCAGTTACGCAAGGAGGATATACAAATGGAGTTTGAGCAAAAGGAGTTTCATAGTGTTGTAGCAAAGGAAAGAAAACAGGTACAAATTACCATCGACCAAGACTGTAATGTGCCAGATACAAAAGCCGACATTGACCGAATGATACAAACCAAGGGGAAAGTAAATTTAGCCGAAACGGAATTAATGGTAGATCAAGTAAGAATGAAAGGTGAGTTTGTTTTTCAGGGATTATATGCCACCACAGATACAAAGACCTTTTTAGAAGCACTGGACTTAGCGTTGCCTTTTGAGGAATTTATCCGAATGGAAGGTGCAGTGCCTACGGATTATATGAAAGTGGAATATGTGATAGATGACATTAACGTACGCCTTATTAATAGTAGAAAATTAAGCATCCGAATATTACTAACTCTTTCTTTACAGCTAAATGAAGAAATGAAAGAAGAAGGAATTATCGATATTTTGGATGAGGATGTCTCTTTGTTTAAGAAAGAAATACAAGTAACTGATGTTATTGTAAATAAAAAAGATGTGGCAAGAATCAAAGAAGAGCTAGTTCTCCCAGCAAACAAATCAAATATTTATCAAATTCTTTGGGAACAAATAAGTTTAGAAGACGTACAGGGAAAGTTAGGAAATGCAAAAATTGAAATTCAGGGAGATATGAATGTTTTTGTTCTTTATATAGGAGAAGACGACCAGACCCCTGTACAGTATGTGAGATGGACAATTCCGATTAATACAGAGATTGAATGCCTTGAATGTGAGCCGGGTATGATTGGAAAGGTCAATATCAGCCTTGGTTCTGAGGAGTTGGAAATTCGCCCAGATATGGATGGAGAAGAGCGAATTATTTTGTTGGAAGGAATTTTGGATTGTAATATTAAAATTTACGAAGACCGAAATCTTTCTTATGTATTTGATGCCTACACAAGAAAATGCGTTTTAACACCAATCTATAAGGAAGTTATGTTTGAGACTCTTCTTGGGAAAAACAAGGCAACCATGAAGCTAGAGGATCAGTTTCAGCTGGAAGAGAATCAGGGAAATATGCTTCAGGTGCTGTCTGTGCGAGGAAACTGTAATATAGATGAGCAGGAACGTAAGGAAAATGGAATTGAAGTAGAAGGGGTCGTGATTTCTAGTGTGTTATTTTTGACAACAGACGATATGCTTCCTGTGGCAAGCGCAGATTATGTTCAACCATTTACTTACTTAATTGAAGCAAAATCACTAGATGAAAATGTAGATTATCAGTTGGATATTGGATTAGATCGAATTCTTGCAACACCAGTGGAAGGAAATAAAATTGAACTAAAAGCGAGAGTTGTATTTGACTTAATTTCATTTTGTAAAAAGAATGAGAAAGTTATGGTAGATGTAAAAGAAGAGCCATTGGACTATGAATATTTGCAGAAACTTCCGGGAATTGTAGGGTATCGAGTAAAACCAGGAGATACTTTGTGGTCCATTGCCAAAAAATTCTACACAACAGTAGATGGAATTAGGGAACAAAATGACATAAAAGAGGAGATTAAGCCAGGGGATAAAATAATCATTGTAAAAGAAATCCAGTAGAGATAGAATAAAAGGAGAGAAAGCAAAGGAGGAGTTATATGAGTACGCATATTGAAGCAAAAAAAGGTGAAATTGCAGATGTTGTATTAATGCCGGGAGATCCTCTTCGAGCAAAGTTTGTTGCAGAGACATTTTTGGAAGATGCGAAGTGTTACAACCAAGTTCGTGGAATGTATGGATTTACAGGAACGTATAAAGGGAAAAAAGTCTCGGTACAAGGTTCAGGCATGGGAATTCCTTCGTTTATGATTTACTGTAACGAATTGTTTGGTGAATATGATGTAAAGCGTATTCTGCGAATTGGAACCTGTGGAGGCCTTGCACCAGATATTAAAGTTCGGGATGTGATTCTTGGAAGTTCGGCAAGTACCACATCTGGGATTAATAGAACCCGTTTTATGGGATATGATTTCGCACCAACAGCAGATTTTGGGTTGTTACATAAAGCGTACCACAATGCTTTAAAGTTGGGATTTGAGGACAAAACACATGTGGGGCCATTTTTAAGTGAAGATGAATTCTATGGACATGACGAAGGGTTATCAGAACGGTTCGCCCAATATGGAATTCTTGGGCTTGAGATGGAGGCAGCAGGACTTTATACATTAGCAGCAAAGTATCATAGGGAAGCACTTGCAATTTGTACTGTAAGCAATCACATGATAACGGGAGAAGAGACAGACTCAAGTGAGAGGGAAAAATCATTTACGGATATGATGCAAATAGCATTGGAAACTGCAATAGAATCGTAAGAAATAAAAGATTGCATTTTTATAAGAACAATATTATAATGTATTGTATACACGAAACAATATAAAGTACATAAACGAGGAGAAACTTGAATGGATAAGGTAGAGCTAAAGGCTTATGGGAAGATAAACTTAGGGTTAGATGTAATTCAAAGACGAGAAGATGGATATCACGAATTGAGTATGGTGATGCAGACTGTGGGACTTTTTGATAAACTGACACTTAGCAAGATTCCTGAAGATAAGATTTGTTTGACAACCAATCTTGATTTTCTACCAATTGACAAGAACAATCTCATTTATCGTGCAATTTTGACCATGAAGGAAAGATACGGAATCAAAGAAGGTGTGAGAGCCAAACTTGAGAAGAGAATTCCAGTGGCAGCAGGAATGGCAGGAGGAAGTACAGACTGTGCGGCGGCTTTGCGTGGGATGAATCAATTGTTTCACCTTGGATTATCCAAGGAAGAATTGTGTGATATAGGAGTGACTTTAGGTGCAGATGTTCCTTATTGTGTCGTAGGGGGGACCGTATTGGCAGAGGGAATCGGAGAGAAGCTTACCATGCTTCCGGCTATGCCAAGGTGCTGCATATTGATTGCAAAACCAGGAATTAGTGTATCTACAAAGTTTGTCTATAATAATTTGAAGCTAGACGAGAGTACCTTTCATCCAGATATTAAAGGAATTGTAGATTCCATTAAGAAGGGAAATTTAAAGGGAATATGTGACAGACTAGAGAATGTATTAGAGACAGTGACAATTCCAAATTATCCAGTGATACAGGAAATTAAGGAGTTTTTAGAAGAATACGGAGCAAGAAAAGCATTGATGAGTGGGAGTGGACCTACCGTATTTGGAATTTTTACCTCAAAGAATGCAGCATACAAGGCGTTAAGAGCAATGCGCAGCATCAAAGAAGTGAAGCAGGCGTATGTTGTAGACCCAGTGGGAAGAGAGTTTATAGGAGGAACAAAAGATGAGCAGTGATAAGTTACAAGTAAATGTAAACGAATATTTACCACTTCGTGATGTAGTGTTTAATACATTAAGACAAGCAATTATTACGGGAGAGTTTGCACCAGGAGAAAGACTTATGGAGATTGCGTTGGCAAATCGACTAGGTGTTAGCCGAACTCCAGTAAGAGAAGCCATTCGTAAGTTGGAATTAGAAGGTTTAGTGGTGATGATTCCTAGAAAGGGAGCAGAAGTTGCAAAGATTACAGAGAAGGATTTAAGAGACGTATTAGAAGTTAGAAGTTCTTTGGAAGAATTAGCAGCGGAACTTGCAACAGAACGATTGGATGATGAATTTAAAGAAAGAATTTTATCAGCATTAAAGGCATTTGAAGAGGCAATTGAAAAACAAGACGATGCTGAGATTGCAGATACAGACATGGATTTTCATGATATTATTTTTGAGGCAACCCAGAATAAGAGATTGATTACCATTATTAACAATCTTCGTGAGCAGATGTATCGCTATCGATTGGAATATGTCAAAGACCAAGAGTATCACTCAGTGCTTCTACGGGAGCATAAGGAATTGGTAAAAGCCATGTTTGATGGAGATAAGATGGAAGCAAGAAGAATTATGAAGATTCATATTGAGAATCAAGAAGAGACGGTAATTCGGAATATTCAACAATCAGAACAATAAAATAGAATTAGAATTTAGAAAATGCACATCCTATGAATATTAGGAGGTGCATTTTTTTGGACAAATACCATAATCGTATCCACAAAATTGTGGGAGACATAGAAGAGGATTTAGAAAAGAATATAGAAAAATTAGAAGAAATATTTGCGGATTGCAGCGATGTTGTAAAACAGAGATTTGCCATTGAAAATGAAGCTGAAATTTATATTATTTATACCGATGGATTAACAGATGCTGCACTGGTTCGAGACTTTGTACTTCGTCCGTTGATTCAAGAAAGTGGCTCCAAAGGAAGAATTGAAACTGCGGATCAAAAAAAGGTGACAACGTTAGAAGATGCAGTGACAGCCGTACTTTCAGGAAATACCATGGTGTTTGTAGATGGAATGAGAGAAGGAATCTTAATTTCCAGCAAATTATTTCCTACAAGAGGGGTTCAAAAGGCAGAGGAAGAATCCACCATGATTGGACCAAAAGACAGTTTCTTAGAGAGTCTTCGGATGAATACAGCATTGATTCGCCGAAGAGTGAGGGATTCTAGAATGAAAGTGAAGAGCCTTCAGGTTGGGACAAGAACCAAAACAGATATTGCGATTATGTATATTGATGACTTGGTAAAACCAGATATTTTAGAAGAAGTCAAAAATAAAATAAATAATATTTTCGTAGATGAAATCCTAGATGCAGGCATGTTAGGGCAGTATATGGAGGAGAATCACTGGACTCCATTTCCAAGTTATCAACTGACCCAGCGACCAGATAAAACAGCAAGTGGATTGTTGGAAGGGAGAATTGCCATTGTTGTGGATAACTCTCCAGAGGTTATTTTACTTCCTGCGACAATGAACACATTTTTTCAGGCAAGTGATGACTATTACTATCGGCAGGGAGTTGCGGATTTTGCAAGAATTCTGAGATATATAGGGGGATTTATTGCAATTGGGCTGCCAGGGCTTTATATTGCAGTTGCAAACTGGCATCCAGAAGTGATTCCAACCACCTTTCTCCTTGCGTTAGTATCGGCAAGAGAGGGAGTGCCATGTTCTGTTTTGACGGAAGTTCTCATGATGGAAATTGCATTTGAACTTCTTAGAGAAGCAGGAATTCGTCTTCCAGGGCAGCTTGGAGGAACCATTGGAATCGTAGGTGGACTGATTGTGGGACAGGCAGCGGTCGATGCACATATTGTAAGTACCATTGTGGTTATTGTGGTTGCATTTACAGCCATTGCAACCTTTTGCGCACCAAATGAAAGCTTTGCAGGAGCATTTCGCTTACTGAAATTCTTCTTAATTATAACAAGTGGACTATGGGGATTATATGGATTCTTTTTAGGTTTCTTTGCAATTTTTGCTCACTTATATGCAATGGAAAACTTTCAGATTCCCTATGTTTATCCTAAAATCTGGCGTACCCATGACTATTTGATTCGAGGTTCTCTTGAAAAAATGAAATATCGCCCCTGGTTTACAAAAAATCATGCAAGAAAAAGACGAGGAGATTAGATTGATATGGCAAATAGAATAAAAAGAATCATAGGTTATCTTGGATGCATTGTGTCAGGATGCTTTCTATATTATATGCTTCTTCATCTTTCCAGTATTTATATGCTCCCAGACACTAATCTTTACTTTATGGGGATTTTTCCAATTCTCATTACCCTTTATATATGTAGCCTTAAGCAAAGTGCAAGAAATCGAGTGTTTCGTCATATTTGTTACTTCCCATTACTTCCAGGAGCTGTTTTTTATCTTATATTTACTGGATTGGGATGGAAAAATGGAAGCCTTGGCAAGGTTCAAGTATTTTTTCTTGGATTCCTGCTTATTGGATTGTGCCTTGGAATGGCTATGTTTGTTAGTTACACCACTGTGTTTTTTCCTTATGATAAATTAAAATGGATTCATTGTGCAGCTATTTTCCTTGGAACAAGATGGATTTTCCAGTGCTTTCAAGATAATAGAAAATGTGGATGGTGGCTGCTCATTGCCAATATTGCATTGTTGTTTTACTGGGAAAGAGGTCAATATGAAAGTTAAAATACTACTTGTATGTTTTTTTTGTTTTGCCATAACAGGATGCCAGAAAATGAATTCAGTGGAAACTTATGATTATGTCCTTGCCATGGGAGTTGAAGATATAGGAAATAACTATCTATATCATTATTCTGTGGCAGATACATCTAAAATAACAGACAATGGAGGAATTAAGGTGCCATCGAAAACGGTTACCATCCATGCAAAAGATTTTCAAAAAGGAAAGAAAATCTGGGAACAGCGAACGGGAAGACCTCTTAATTTTAGTCAGTTAAAGCTGATTGTACTTAAGCCTATGGACAAAAAAGTTGTAAAAGCCTTAAGTCATGAGAGGGAAATATCAAAATCAGTGGATATGGTAACTACAAAAAAAGAAATGAAGAAGTTATTTGGTGTGGAAAAGAAACTGCCCATTTCTTTTGGAGAATATATGCAGCAGGTTTTGGCAAGATAGGGAGGTGCTAAGGGTGTTTGACAGGGGAGGACTCCCATGATATTCTGTTTGTAGTTACTTTTTTTGATGGGAGGTTTTGTGTGAATACTATTTTAGGTTTTTTATTACTTGGGGTTTTTATTTTTTTATTTCTTATTTATTCTCTTTTGTCTCGGGATCACTCAAAGAAGATGCAGGAAAATTATGAGAAATTCAAGAAAACTTATGAAGGTCAATATACCGTTGGATTTGGGATTAATCAGGATAGCATTTTTGCGGAGTCTTATCAGATTATAATTGCAGTGGATGAGAAGCATAAGATTGTAAAGGCTATGATTGATGAAGGGAATACCTTTGAAATTAAGAGACGAGAAGCCACAGAGTATATAGGGCTGGATGTTGATGAGTATATCAAAGAGAAGTATCCAGAGTTTAATGGGAATTATTATGCACCAGAGAGAGGCAAGCTAACGGGAAAAGAAAGAGCCTTGGTTGCCGCTATGAAACAAGTACATAAAAAGATTTGACAGAGACTTTTATCCATGCTATAGTTATAAAGCTAGACTTTAGCGTTGGAAGAAGGTCTTTTTTTTATGTCAAAAAAGAGACAAACAAATTTTAAATGGAGGTGGAAGTTGTGCGCACAAAAATCACATTAGAATGTACAGAATGTAAGCAACGTAACTACGATATGATGAAAGATAAGAAGAATCATCCAGATCGTATGGAAACAAAGAAGTATTGTAAGTTCTGTAAGAAACACACATTACACAAAGAAACAAAGTAATTAAAGCAAGGTTTATTAAGGAAGTGAACACATGGAGAATACCAAAAAGAATAGCAAATCAAATTGGTTCAAAGAGCTAAAAGCTGAGTTTGGTAGAATCATTTGGTCAACGAAAGAAACCGTTGCGAAGGAAACTACTGTCGTAGTTATTTGGACGATTGTAATTGGAATCATTGTGGCAATCCTTGATATGGGATTCCAATATGTGATTAAATTACTCGTAGGGTAAAGGAGAATAAGATGGCAGAATATAATTGGTATGTAGTTCACACCTACTCTGGTTATGAGAACAAAGTAAAAGCAAACATTGAGAAGACAATCGAGAATCGTAAGCTTCAAGATCAGATTTTAGAAGTTCGAGTACCACTTCAAGACGTAGTAGAATTGAAGAATGGTGTGAAGAAACAAGTTTCCAAGAAGATGTTTCCAGGTTATGTGTTAATTCACATGGATATGAATGATGATACATGGTACGTTGTTCGTAATACTAGAGGAGTCACAGGGTTCGTTGGACCTGGGTCAAAACCAGTTCCATTGTCACCGGCAGAGATGAAACCTTTAGGAATCAGCAATACTGGTAATGCTGAAGAAGAAAGACCAGTACGCGAGAAGATTGATATTGATATAGAAGTAGGAGACATGATTGTAGTTGTTTCTGGGGCTTGGGAAGGTACTACAAGTGCAGTCACTGCGGTAAATGAACACAAACAGACAATCAACATTGAAGTTGAGATGTTTGGACGTGGAACATCAGTAGAAATTGATTTTGCAGATATTAGAAAAGCAGAGTAATTGTAACGTGGGAGGGTTATCCCGTAAATACCACAATATCAGGAGGTTAACGATATGGCAAAGAAAGTAGAAGGATTAATTAAACTTCAAATTCAAGCAGGAAAGGCAACACCAGCTCCACCAGTTGGACCAGCTCTTGGACAACATGGAGTAAACATTGTACAGTTTACAAAGGAATTTAACGCTAGAACAGCAGATCAAGGAGATCTACTAATTCCAGTTGTAATCACAGTATATCAAGATAGAAGCTTTAGCTTCATTACTAAGACTCCACCAGCAGCAGTCTTATTAAAGAAAGCCGCTAAGATTCAATCAGGATCTGGAGAACCTAACAGAGTTAAGGTTGCAAAAGTAACAAAGGCAGACTTACAACAAATCGCTGAAACAAAGATGAAAGACTTAAATGCTGCAACAATCGAAACTGCTATGAGCATGATCGCAGGAACAGCAAGAAGTATGGGAATCGAAGTAGAGGACTAGGCTTTAAGTTCTTAGTGAATCCAAGTCGAAGACGAAGGGTGAACTTAGAAATTAAGCCGTTGCCCGTTGCTAGCGATAGAATGAGCGTGCAACGTGGTGCAACACTTTAGTAAGTTTGAACCTACTCGTAAAGTGCAACACTTTAGTAAGTTTGAACCTACTCATCTACCAGTTTTAGTAATTATAATTAGATTTTTAATCGTGGGAGGGGTTTCTTCCCGATAACACCACAGGAGGTATTTTAGAATGAAAAAAGGTAAGAGATATGCAGAAGCAGCTAAATTAGTAGACAGAACAAAAGTTTACGACACACAAGACGCTGTTGCATTAGTAAAACAAGTAGCAAACGCAAAGTTTGATGAAACAATTGAAGCACATATCCGTTTAGGTGTCGATGGACGTCAGGCAGATCAACAAATTCGTGGGGCAGTTGTACTTCCTCATGGAACTGGAAAAAAAGTAAAAGTTCTTGTATTCGCTAAGGATGCAAAAGCAGAAGAAGCAAAGGCAGCAGGAGCTGACTTCGTTGGAGCTGAAGAACTTGTACCAAAGATCCAAAAGGAAAACTGGTTTGACTTTGATGTTGTTGTAGCAACTCCAGACATGATGGGTGTTGTTGGTCGTTTAGGACGTGACCTTGGACCTAAAGGTTTAATGCCAAATCCAAAAGCCGGAACAGTAACAATGGATGTAACAAAAGCCATTGAAGAAATTAAAGCTGGTAAGATTGAATACAGATTAGATAAAGCTAATATTATTCATGTACCAGTAGGAAAAGCTTCTTTTACAGAAGAACAATTAGCGGACAACTTCCAAACGTTAATAGATGCAATTGTAAAAGCAAAACCAGCTGCAGCAAAGGGACAATACTTTAAGAATGTCACAATTACTGCAACAATGGGACCTGGTATCAAATTAGATACTACAAAGTTTGCTTAAGATTGATCACGAAGATAAAGGGCCTCTCATTTGAGAGGTCTTTTTGAATATATTGAAATATTAGAAAGAGAGAAAACATGAAAGATTTAACCACAGGAAATTCATTTAAAGCATTGATACAATTTGCGTTACCTATGTTGTTAAGTATGATATTTCAACAGGTATACAGTATTGTAGACAGTGTGATAGCAGGAAAATACATAGGAGTAGGAGCGTTGGGAGCAGTTGGTGCCTCACAGCCCATTACAATTATTTTTATTGCTATTGCCATTGGAACAGGAATGGGAATTAATGTAGTAATATCAGGATACTTCGGTGCAAAAAAATACCAAAGAGTTAAAAGTTGTATTTCCACTGCGGTTATTACATGTATCGTTATGAGTGTGGTACTTACAGTGGTAGGGTTGACAGGATGCAATTGGATGA
This sequence comes from Anaerostipes sp., assembly GCA_028697725.1. GTDB lineage: Bacteria > Bacillota > Clostridia > Lachnospirales > Lachnospiraceae > Anaerostipes. Next base: position 7,557 of record JAQVEG010000009.1, on the reverse strand, counting down.
TGCATATGCTGTCAACGCCAAAGGACATTTTTGGAGATGCAGCACTTTATCTGCGAATCTATATTATGGGAATTGCATTTTTAATGTTGTATAATGCAGCAAATTCAATTTTTACAGCTCTAGGTGATTCTGTGACACCACTTATTTTCTTGATATTTTCCTCTTTATTAAACATCATATTAGACATTGTCTTTGTTACAACCTTTCATATGGGAGTTTCAGGAGTCGCGTGGGCAACTTTTGTGGCACAGGGACTGGCATCAGTGCTTGCGGTAATTACAGTATTTGTGAAAGTACATAAAATAAAAACCAAAGCATATCACAAGTTTAATCTTGTATTGTTAGGTAAAATGTCATATATTGCAATTCCAAGTATTATGCAGCAATCCTTTGTGTCCATTGGACAGTTATTTGTACAAGGCAGAATCAATATGTTTGGATCTGTAGTAGTGGCAGGATTCTCAGCGGCGTTTAAAATCCAAATGTTTGTTATCGCAGGAATTCAAACCATTGGGAATGCAGTTTCAAGTTTTTCAGCACAAAATCATGGAGCAGGAAAAGTAGAAAGAATTCGTCAGGGGATGAAAGGTGGATTCAAAATCAGTATATGTCTGGGACTTATATTTACAGGGATAGCCATTCTTGGAAGAGAACCGTTGATGGGGATGTTCTTAAGTGGAAATGGAACAGAGGCGTTGGCAACAAAAGCAGTGGGAACACAATTCTTGTTAATTGTAGCACCATTTTATTTTATGATATCAATTAAGTTTGTTACCGATGGATTTCTTCGAGGACTTGGAGAAATGAAAGGATTTATGATATCCACATTTGCAGATTTAATTGTTCGAGTTATCTTATCTTTTGCATTAGCCACACCTTTTGGATATGTGGGAATTTGGAGTGCATGGCCAATTGGTTGGATTTTTGGAACGGCAGGTTCTGTATGGTTTGCAAAGAAAGCAAATAAGCATTTATGCAAAGATAAAGCAAGAGGCATGTAAAATAGTGGAAAAAATTGGGGGGGGGTGGAAATTTGTATGTAAAGTGGAAAAAATGTGGACTAAGAGTCAAAAAAATGCTATACTAAAATGTGTGAGTTGGGTTTAATAATGCTCAACTGTCATTTAGAGATTAAATTGACAAGGGGATGCATATATTGTCGATTTAGGCGATGTATGTATTTTTTTATTACACGAAGAAGGAGGACAGCATGGGAGTTGCGGATATTCATACACATATGATGTACGATGTAGACGATGGAGCCGAGGATATAGATGTGTCATTGGACATGATTCGCAGTTCGTATGATGCGGGAATTGATACTATTGTCCTGACACCGCATTTTGGTCCGAAAGCCAAAGAAGGTGCGACGCTGGAACTGCTTCAAGAACGAAGAACTGAATTAGAGAAGATTGCGCGAGAGAGAATCGACCAGAAGATTTGTCTGTATCTGGGACATGAGGTTTATTATAGAGAAGATATTATAGAGAAACTGAAGATGGGAGAAGTCCTTACAATCAATGGGACTAAGTATATTTTGGTTGAATTTAGAGTCGGAGATTCGTTTTCAAGAATTCTAAGAGGGCTTCAGAATCTCCAATATGCAGGGTACCGACCTATTGTGGCACATGTGGAACGATATGGAGCAGTCTTTAAGAAACAAGAATACTTGGAACAGATTTTAGATTTGGGAGTATACCTTCAGATGAATGTGAATTGTCTTATTGGAGGACTCTTTGACCGAGAAGCAGCATATTGCAGGAAGATATTTAATGAACATAAGATTCATTTTCTTGCCAGTGACTGCCATCGACTGGATTGGAGAGAACCGATGACGATAGAACAATTAGAATTTTTGAAGCTAAAGTGTGAAAAAGAGTGGTTATTAAAAGTATTATATGAACATCCGCGAAAGATACTAGATGGACATTACATATGATGGGAGAAAGAGATGTACGAGAACAATGATGAAATAGAGATTGATTTACGAGAACTGTTTTTTGTGTTAAAAAAGCATGTTCTTATAGTTATCCTGACAGCGGTTGTGTTTGCTGGTGGGGCTGGAGTGATTACAAAGTTTGCGATGACACCGATTTATTCGTCAACAGCACAGCTTTATGTATTCTCTAAAAACACCTCCTTGGCAAATTTAACAGATTTAGAATTAGGAACAAAATTAACGCAGGATTATATGGTCCTTGTTACCACAAGACCCGTTTTGAATCAAGTGATTAAGGATTTAAAGCTAAGTTATACTTATGAAGATATGGTAGGTAAGGTAACAGCGCAGAATCCTACGGATACGCGAATTTTACAGCTTACAGTAAGTGATCCAGACCCGGAACTTGCGCAGAAGATGACTCAGGATTTGGCAAAGGTAACATCCACTATGGTAGCGAAGAAGATGGCTATGGATGCACCGACTATTTTAGAAGATTCATACTTACCAAAGAATCCAGATAGTCCTAATACAAAGAAGAATGTTTTGGCAGGAGGAATCCTTGGACTGTGTCTTGCGGCATTTATTATATTGTTGATTCATTTAATGAATGATACTGTTCGTACAGAAGATGATATTGAAAAGTACTTAGGACTCAATACATTAACATCAATTCCATTAAATAAAGAAGAAGCAAAAGAGAGAAAACACAAGGGAAGGCATAAGAGAAAGGGGGCGAAGAAAACAAAATGAAACAATTAAAGATTCAAAAAGAGATAAAAGATGATTATGCAACCACAGAAGCCTTCAATACTCTTAAGACCAACCTGGCATTTTGTGGAGAACAAAACAGGGTAATTATGGTTACAAGTACACTTCCTGGAGAAGGAAAAAGTGAAGTTTCTCTTTATCTTGCACACGCCCTTGCAGAGAATGGCAAGAAAGCATTGTATTTAGACTGTGACATTCGTAAATCTGTGATGATAGGAAAGTATAAGATAGAAGGGGTTGATAAAGCTTTGACCCATTATTTATCGGGACAGGCAACTATGGATGACATTATCTACAGTACAGAATATGACAATATGTATATGGTTTTAGCAGGACCAGTTGCTCCGAATCCTACAGAACTACTGGATTCAGAGGAATTTAGAAAGCTTGTCGCCAAAGTTAGAGGGGAATATGATTATGTGATTGTTGACGTACCACCACTTGGGGTCGTCATTGATGCAGCCATCGTAGGAAAGTATGTGGATGGAGCAATTGTAGTCGTTGAGCAAGGAACAATCCGAAAGCGTATGGTAATAAATGTAATCAAACAGTTAAAGAGAAGTAACATTAATGTTCTTGGAGCTGTTTTGAATAAAATAGATGAAACTAATAGTTCCTATTACTCGGGATATTACAAGGGGTATTATAAAGAATACGGTGAGTATAAGAACTAACAATCGATGCATACATAAGGAGGGTCAACATGAAGAAAAACATCAAGAAGTCTGTTGTTGCAATTGTGATGGCAGTTGCGATGGCAGCCACACCAGTTACTGGGTTCAGTGCAGCACCAGTAAAGGTACAAGCGGCATCTAAAAAGGTAACTAAGATTAAGTTTAAGAAGTCTTCTTACACAACAAGAAGAGGATATAAGTTAAACTTATCAAATCAGCTTAAGTTTACGCCATCTAAGCCAAACACAAAGGCTGTAACATGGAAATCAAGCAAAAAGAAAGTTGCTACGGTTTCATCAAAAGGAGTCGTAACAGCAAAGAAGGTTGGTACTGTTAAAATTACAGTTACATCAAAGTCTAACAAGAAAGTAAAAAGAACAGTAACCGTCAAAGTAAAAGAAGCAAAGAAAGCTTCAAAAGTTAAGTTTAAAAGCTCAAAATACTACATTCAAAAGGGTAAGAATAAGAGCCTTTCAAAAGAACTTAAATTTACACCAACAGTTCCTAAATCAAAGAGTGTAACATGGAAAACTTCTAAAAAGTCATATGCTACGGTATCTTCTAAAGGATACGTAAGGACAAAGAAAGTTGGAACTACCACGATTACAGCCACATCTAAGTCAAACAAGAAGGCAAAAGGAACAACAAAAGTTTATGTTAGATATGCATTGCCAAATCTTTCATTTAATCATGCATCAAGTGCTACAGTGAACGAGGGAAATACATATAAATTAAGTGTAAAATCTCTTTCAAGCAGCTATTATGTATCATCTACAAAATATACTACAAGTAATTCAAATGTTGCAACAGTAGATAAATATGGTAAAATTACAGCCAAGAGTGCTGGAAAAGCAACCATTACAGTAACGAAAAAGGGATTTAATACAAAGACATTAAAGTTTACAATTACAGTTGAAAAACGTGAAATCAACAAAGCCGGAACATATTCAGGATTGAATGGAGACATTAGAATTAAAGGGTCAACAACAGGAAAAGTTGTTGTTAACAATTCTAACATTAAGACACTTTACCTAGAAGAAGGTAATTATGAAGTAATGGTAAATAATACAACTATTGGAGATGTAAAGGCTGTAGAACAAGGGAAAAAATCTACAAAGGGTGCAATTTCTAAGGTTCCAACACTTACATTGGGAAAAGGTGCGAATGTAGGAACAGTAACAAATACAACACCAATCAACGTGGTAATGGATGATGCAAGTGCAAAGATTACAACTGTAAATGCACAAAATGAATTGGACGTGACGGAAAATGTCACACCAACTACCCAAATTGCAAATGTAAATATTGCAACAACAGAATCTGTTAATATTGCATCACCAACAGAAAATATCAATGTATCAGAAGGAAATGCTAATGTTACTGTAGCAGCAAAAGTAACAAATGTAAAAGTAAATTCTAATGCAGCAGCAAGCGATAATGCAACAATCAAATTAACAGAGAAGGCAGATGTAACCTCAATTAGTACGGAAAAGAATTCTCCTGTAACAATAGCAGTTGAATCAGCACAAGCAAAAGTAAATACAGTAACAACCAAGTCTGGACTTACAGTATCTTCAACACCTGCAGTTACAAAAGAATCAGCTGAAATGACTACATCAATTATTCAAAGTGTTGATGTTCAAACAAATGAACCAGTAACCGTTGGAACGAAGACAGCTGAAGTAAAGGTTTCAGATGAAGACGCAACCTTAACAGTTGCAGCAAAGGTTGAAACTGTAACAGTTAATGCTGGTACAGCGGCAGCGGGTGATGTACCAGCGAAAAAACCAACAGTTAATGTTGCACCTTCAGCAGAAGTAAGTAAGGTAGAACTTACAGAAGAAGCAAAAGGAGGAGCTACAGTAGATGGCTCCGGTGATATTGGTAGTGTAACAGTACCAGAAGAGATAGCTGAGAGTGTTAAGGACGAAATTAAGGTACCAGATACTACACAGGTGGATGCTGTTGACAAAACGGGTACGGTAACAAAGACAATTATTGAGAAAACACAAAAATACGAAAACGTGGAAAGTACCACTGAAAATGGAATGAAAACATTCACGCTTCCATTAAAGAGCAAGGATGGAAAATCTGACGTCAAATCATTCCGTCTAACAAAGGGAATTCATAAATCAGTATTAACAACAAAAGATATTGATGACATGATAAACTACTTTGCAGACCCTGACCAAGCATATTCAGATTGGACAAAGAATGTAACATTCCCAGTAGATCAAAGTGGAATTATTACAATTAAAACTGTAGATACCAATACAAAGAATATCATTGTTAAGGGAACAAGCACAAAAGATGGAACATATGCTGCAACTTTAACAAAATCAGATGATAAGTACACATTAAAAGTAGTAGATCCAAAGGGTGTAACGCGTACAGCGACTATTACTAAGAATGGAGATAGTGCTACATTAGAAAGTGATAGATATTTAGTAACATCTACAGCAAAGAGCATTAATATAAAACAAAAGACAAATGATGAAACAAAAGAAGTATTCTCATTAACTAAGAATGATGAAAACTATAAATTGTCAATGTTAGCAGACGAATCAAAAGATATTTCAATGGAATATCTTGATACAGTAACAACTGAGGTAACTGAATAAAGAGTAAATTAAAAAAAGATAACAGCGTCTGGGGACAGCCCTGGACGCATGTTTATCTAAAATTAGAAAAAGAAGGAGCAGGGATGAGTCGTAAATATAGAATATCAGTAATTATAGGGTTAATTATAATCATATGTGCGATGACGCCTGTATATGCAAAAAAAGCATATATTAAAGTAAGCTCAAGCACAAAAGTATCGATTCCCATTGGAAAGAGTTCCAAGATTAAAGCGGTATCGAAAGGAAAGAAAAGAAAGCTAACATATAAAAGCAGTAATAAAAAAATTGCAACGGTGACTTCTAAAGGTACGATTAAAGGAAAGAAATACGGCAGTGCAAGTATTTACATTAAAGGAAAGAATTTAAAGACGAAAAAAATCAAAGTTTATATAAAAAAAGAAGTCAAGGGATTGACATTGAAATCATTAGACACTGTGTTTTTTGAAACGGCAGGAAGAACATCGCAAATTAGGGCAATTACAAATCCAAGCAGTAAGGTTGTTACAACAAAACTTAACTATAGAAGTGCCAATACAAAAATTGCTACTGTTTCATCCACAGGGAAAATAACAGCAAAAAAAGCAGGATTGACAACTATTTATGTATCAACAAATAAGAATTGTACGAAAAGCAGTAAAGTTTATACTAAGAAAATTACTGTTTTTGTATTCCAGCCAGTGACTAGAATTCAGGCAAATGATATTACAGTAAAGATAGGGGAAAGTAAACCACTTAACGCGGTTATTACACCAAGTAATGCAACCAATAAAGTATTAAACTATTCAATTGCAAACGCAACGGTAGCATCTATTAGCAATGAAGGGGTTGTGACAGGTTTAAAGAGTGGAACAACAACTGTTACAATAAAATCCGATGATGGCTTTGCAAAGACAACTGCTAACGTCACAGTAGAAGCTTCAGAGGATACATATCAATGGCCAGAAGGGGTAAAAAAGCTTAGTGGTTCAACGGATATAGAATTGCAAGTTGAGATGGATATCGAAAAATTAAACAATAAAGTAGAAATATTGTTTAAAGATAAAAATGGCGGAAATTATGCATATTCTATGCTGGATATCGAAGATAGTTTTCAGAAATTAAGAGAAGCAAGAGATGGAGCCGCAGAGGAAAAGGGCGGAATAAAAGTAGAGAAAATAAGTTCTAAACAGTTTATGGTTACACTGGTATCAACTGGAGAACGGTTTAAGTTGACCGTAGATTATGATAAGTATGGTATGATAATTGGGGCAATGGGTGATGGGAATGTAAAAGGTATTAGATTTAATGCAATCAGCTAGGATAAAGTACATTTTTAAATAAAATGCAATGATTTATAGTAGATGTATAGATTTTCATTCTAAAAAATGCTATAGTCGAAAAAGAGAGAAGCAACAAAAGAGAACAGAAGAGAAGAAGGGGTATAGATGAGAGCCAAACAGTCACAAAAAGATAATTTGAATATCTATTTGATTGATACCATTGGGTTAATTATTGGATTTACTTTGATTAGCATGATTCGTTTCTCAGGAGACATGAACAATGTATTTAATCG
>JAQVEG010000045.1 GCA_028697725.1 Anaerostipes sp. | reverse complement strand
AAATTTGGATTTAACCTTCTCAGATTGTTCTGAAATAATTGCTTGTTCACTTGTAATTTGCTTATCAACAGCGTTTATTTCATTGACAATTCTTTGCTGCTCTGTGATGTCAGGAACTTGAACAATCAAATTAGAAATTCTTTGTGTAGACGCCCTGTTACTACGAGAGAATCTCTCGAATTCGCCCTCAACCTGTAAGGCTATAGCCATATATTTAGGCAAAATATCGTTTGTTTTAAGGCGTAATACACCACAGTGGTCTGTAGGATAAAACGGTTGATTCTCGGGTATAATGTTAACCATCCAATCACCATCAATTCCCCAAAGAATAGATGGCATAGAAAAATCGGTTATGTTTTGTTTATCTATCCTTCCGAACTCTTCAAAAACATTTGCACTATAAATTGGAATGCTACCATTTTCAACAACTTCATCCGATACAACTCTGTTTCCGATAGATAAATCAAACACAGCCTTATCAGAAAGACGATAATTTGTTAATCCCGGAACATCCTTTAATACCCTAGTAGGTGTGGTCTTAATCGACTTATTAAAATTCACTCCAGAAAAGTCAATCATATCTTGTAATCTCAAGCGATAATAATAGCTATCTAAATCAGCAATATCGAAACTGTCTATATCATCAAATGTGTTTCTAATTAGTCCTGAAATTGTATTATTATCTGTTCGATCACTATCGTTGTATAAACAACCACCTACCTTAATTATCTGAATTCCTTCTTGTCCTTTTCTGTTGCTCCATTTATAGCCCAAGAATTTCTCTTGCTCCTTGTTTTTATCTGGTGCAGTAACAATCAATGTTTCTTGATTATAAACGAGAGAATAATATAAAAGTTTTTCTTGCTCTACAGAAAGCGCATATTCATAAAAACGGAGATTCATCCTTATTGTTTTATCTTTATCTGACATTTTTGCAAAGGTCTTTTGTTTAATCTTATTAGTATATTCGGTTGAATTTATAAAAGCAGTATAATACTGACCAAAATACTCGGTACTTTCCCAATAAGAATAATCTTCCTTCTTTTCTATAAAAGCATGATAATTCTCTTTTTTTACCCCTATTCTCTTTAAATATCCCTAAGAATAGCTTCATCTTCCCAACCTTCAAGTTTTTCAAGGTTTAAAATAGCAGTAACACTATCACTGACTAAATCAAATCTTTTTGGTGGTTCACTAAATTTTTGCAAGAAAAGAATTACAGTATTTGTACCTGTTGCCCCGAAAGTTTTACTGCCAAGTGCTGCTATTGCTCTGAATTTAAAACTCTTTAGAAGCAATTCTCTTGCAGATACAAAGCTTTCGTTTTCTTTATTTAGAATACTACTAGGTAAAACTACAGCAGCCACAGCTTCCGGTTTCAGTAATTGTGAAATCCTTTCTACAAATAGTGTTTCTATTTCTGAGCCATCATTGGAAATCTTGTCTAATACCTCAAGTTTGTTATCTGTAAGTTTTAAATGCGGCTTGAATGCTTTGACAGAATAAGGTGGATTTGCTACAAGAATATCAAATGTCTTTGGTGTAATGCTTTTGTCTATATAATTTTCTAATCCGTCACCAAAATAATATTTCCATTTCCTGCACCATGCATAAACAGCGATATCTTTGATACTCGTGCCAATCTATAGTCTTTTTCTATTCCATAAATCTTGTTCTCAACCCAATGATTAGTGTCGGACTGTTTTCCTAATGATGTGAGCGATGCTTCAATGGCCTCATATCCCTCTGTCAAAAAGTGGCCTGCTCCACAAGCGTAATCAATAATCTTAGGGTATTCTACACCATCTGTTTTATTCATAATCGTATTTATTGGCAAACTATCCCATATAAAACGAGTAATAGGTGTAGGTGTAAAAAATTGTCCTTCATTTTGCTTGAAACCTTTATTTAGAAGTTGTTCGAATAAATCACCAAGCATTTGTACATCTGCTGAACCGATAATTCTATACCCCTGAAACAATTGAACTACTTCAACAAGAATTTTGCCATTTTGATAAAAAAGTTCTTCGTTATGAACATCCTTAAAAGCAAAATCATTATTAGTGTAGAATTTCAGTATTCTGAGCGTTTTTTTCAACTCATCAATCATTTTCATACGTTTTTGATTTGTGTACTGTTTTACCAAATTTTCTGCATAATCATCAGAAACATAGAAAATTTCTTCACGCATAAATTTTTCCATACCTTCCTTATGAAGGCGTTGTAATCTGTCCTGAAGGGATTCATAAGTGTCGGTTCCAACCTTATATTGAAATTCAACAATATCATCTTCTGATTTTTGTATCTCATCAACTAGTTTGCAAATAAATAATGCAATAAGTCTATTAAATGCATTCTCTTTATCCGAAACATTGTTATGGCGAAGAATCTCTTCAAAACGATTAACAATTTTATTGTTTTCAGTGAAATCCTTTAAATCTTTTTTTCTTAAAGGTTTTACACCTATTTCATAAGCTACAGAATCATCTCTAAAAACAACATCTCCACAGAAGCGTTGTTCATATGTTTCCTTCCATACATTGTAAAGTTCTGCAACAGTGTGTGCATTTTGATATAAGAGTATAGTCGTGTCTTTTTTTGCTGTAACAAGAATATTTGCATCATCGGAACAATCTATACTCTCCGTTGTATACTCTAATTTATTATCATTAAAACTAGAGGCATATAAAACTAACCATTTACATCCACCTTCTTGTTGCCAATAAGATATAAGCTGACCCCCATCTGTGATAATGTTTTTCATTTCCTTTTGATACTCATTACCAAAGGTCTTGCATTCAACAATAAACAGAGTAGTTCCGTTAATATCGGACACACATATATCTGCACGACCGCTTTTTTGTTCGTGACCTAATGTCCATGCTCGTTCTAATTCTATATGTTCTGGTCGGTATCCCTTTTCAAAAAGACGATTAACACATTCTAATACCACAAAATTTTCAGGTTCTGAAAAATTGCAAGTAGTAGCTACATTAACCTTGAATCCCTTTTCTTCGGGATATTTAATTTTTTGATTTTTGAAATCAACAATAATAGAACAAGAAACATCTTTATATTCTTTTTCTAATATATCGTCATTATTATTTTTAAATCCAATTGAAAAAAGCGTTTCTTTCAAGTTTACTCCTTATTGGTTTCCTTCTAGTTGCTTAGCATCGCTGTTTCTACTAAACAATTATAATTGTTCTATATTAGAAGTCATATCTTTTTTGACTCTACAATATAGTTTAGCCATGCCTCTTCGACACTTGAAAAATCAATGTCACGTGACCGACAGTATTCTTTTATGCTTTTCATAGCAGCAAGGTTAGGTTTTGCTTTAGCACCTTCCCATCTATTTACAGTTGAAAATGCCACACCAATTTCTTTTGCAAATTCATCCTGCGACAGAAAAGAGCGTTGCCTTATTTTCTTAATTTCCTCTGGAAAATTCATCTTATATCTCCTTTGTAAATGCATATCAACAATATAGCGTTATTATAGCACGATTTTATGAATATTTCTACCATGCGGCCATAGTCGGATGCATATTTTTTGCTCAGTTTAAAATCTGAGCATTTTTCTTTGTCTGTGATTTGAGGGATAGAAAAGAAATTCAAAAGCACCCGGAATTTCATCTCCGAATACCTCTTAGAAAGTTAGAAGAAGAAAAATCCGTGATTTCCGTCAGTAACTGTCCTTTGAAAAGAAGGCTCGCATCAGTAAGCTGGACACCATTATTCAAAGGCTTTACGAGGACAATGTAGAAGGCAAAATCAGTGATGAGCGTTTCATGAAAATGTCGGTTACATATGAATCGGAGCAAAAAGAGTTGAATGCCCGTGTGACCACCTTGCAGGACTTCATTGACCATGCAAAAGAAAAATTCCTGTCATTGGTAAGAAAGTTCACAGACATCAAGAAACTGGATACTGAGATTATTCGAGAGTTTATTGAAAAGATTATCGTCTACAAAGCCGAAAAGGTCGATGGTCACAGAACACAGCGTATTCAGATTATTTACAACTGTATTGGAGCAGTTGCACTTCCAGAAAAGCAAAAAACAGCCCCGATTTTTGAGGCTGTTTTTTTAGAGAGAATTAAAAATATAATTGCCTTAAGGAAATCTTATTGTTCGTTCCAACGCTCTATTTCTTCGTGATACCCACTTAGAATATCATCCTTTTTATGAGCAGCAAAGTACGCCTTTGTCTCATCAATAATCACTGGACTTAATGCAATCAATGCAATTAAGTTTGGAAGTGCCATCAAGGCATTGAAAATATCTGCAATGGTCCAAACAGCCTCAACTGTCATAAACGGTCCAATAAATACACATAAAATATATAAATAACGATATGCCTTTACTGGTTTCATATTTCCATTTGATAAATATTCAAGACATCGTTCCCCATAATAGTTCCACCCTAAGATTGTTGTAAATGCAAAGAATACTAAGCACATCATTAGAATAAATGATGCAACAACAGACGGTAATGGTAATCCCATCTGAAATGCTCTCGTTGTAACGGCAACTCCTTCTAATCCAACATTCCATGAACCTGTTAAGACAATAATCAATCCTGTCATCGTACATACCACAATGGTATCAATAAATGTACCTGTCATAGAAACAAGTCCCTGGCGAACTGGCTCCTTTGTCTGAGCGGCTGCAGCTGCAATTGGAGCGCTACCAAGTCCAGCTTCGTTTGAAAAAATACCTCGAGCAATTCCCTTTTGCATTGCAACAACCATTGCACCTAACGCACCACCTGTCACAGCTTTGATTCCAAATGCACTTTTTACAATCAAAACAATTGCAGCAGGAATATCTGCGATATTATATAAAATAATAAATACTGCAGTTGCAACATAGGTTACTGTCATAAATGGAATTACAACCTGCGTTACATTTGCAATTCGCTTAATTCCTCCAATTACAACAGCGGCTACACACACTGTAATAAATACACTTGCAACAAGAACTGCAATGGAATATTTATTGCCAAAAAGTGAAATCGTATGTACTGTATTTGGATCAAAGAAATTATGCACTGCACTGGAAATTCCATTTACCTGTGTAAATGTTCCGATTCCCATCAATCCAACACATGCTCCAAAAAATGCAAATATCTTTGCTAATGGTTTCCACTTCTTTCCCATTCCATTTTCAATATAATAGAATGGTCCACCTAGTACATGTCCATCATTATCAATAGTTCGATATTTAATGGCAAGAAGTCCTTCCGAATACTTTGTTGCCATTCCAAAAAATGCAGCTATAATCATCCAGAACAATGCCCCAGGACCGCCTGCACAAATTGCAGTGGCTACTCCTACGATATTTCCTGTACCAATCGTTGCAGATAATGCTGTACATAAGGCACCAAAACTAGACACCTCACCTTCTCCACCATCTTCATTTTGAACCATAAATTTTAATGCTTTTGGCAGATGCTTTATTTGAAGCAGTCCTAATCGAACCGTCAAATATAAACCTACTAATAAAATTAGTACGATTAATGGGACACCCCAAACAGCCTCATCAAACTTTATCAAAAAATTGTTCATACTTTCTAACATTATTTCCTCCTCTTTCTTTCGTTGTTTTCTTTTGTATCATTCATTCAATAAATAGAAAAGAGCCAAACTGTAATATCAGTTTGACTCTGAAAAATCTTGCTCTAAATGGTAATTCTGTCCTTTTGCCTGAGAGATTAGTAAATATATATCTACCTACACCTTCGGCGCCCACACTTGAGACTCTCCAGAATGCTATGACACACAAAGAGAATTGTACCATAAACGTCAAGAAACGTAAATAGATTTTTCAATTTTATTATCCTTAATAATGAATAAACACTGGATCTCCACTATTTACAAGACTATAAATCATTTGTGCATTAGAATATGTTAAATTAACGCATCCATGAGACCCAGCAGATTTATAGTAAGATGGTGACCAAGAACCCCAGTCTCCTCGGCTGCTATAGTGATATCCTGTTCCTGTCCACATAATTCTAACCCAATACTTGGTATCCACACTATAATCAGCACCAACTAATGTTTTTGAAAGTCGTTTTTCTTTCACATACCAGACACCAGTTCTTGTAAGCCTGTCTGAAGTTGGTTTTCCTGTGATACAAATACAACTGAATTTTAATTTTCCATTTCGATAGACATAAACTTCTTGATTTGACAAATCAACTTCGCTGTAATTTTTTGTATTCCAGTCATTCTGCTTATCATCTTCATCATATTGGTAACCTTTATTACTGTACTTTACTTTTAGCTGTACAGTTAGGGCTTCTTCATTTTTCTTGCTCTGTTTCTTTTTATAGGCATCAATTGCACTTGTATCAACATCTTTTGAGAATTCATCCATTGCCTTCTTCAATGCATCCTCATAGTTAATCTGCCATCCATAATCTCCACCAGATACTTTAATCACTTTGCCTGCATGAGTCTTAAACTTTCGCTTCATTCCAACTGTTTTATATTTTAAACAGAAATCTTCTACCATCTTTTCAATATATGCTTGTTTTAATTTTACGGTACGTTTTTCTGTATTGATTTTAATATATTTCTTGATTGTATCTGGACCTATAGTCTCTGTTCTATTATCACCCAGCTCCCACTGAAGCCAGTGTAAAACGTACCTATTATATGTATCTTCCATTGTCTTCATGTCTTCATCATCATGATATAAACTTGGTGCCACATACACTTTTGGATATTCTTTTGTATCTGTAATATCGATGTTATTGCTTAATTTTTCGATTTTGTCTTCTAAAACTTCAATAAAATTATCTTGATCTAATGTATTTCCAAGAACTTCTTTTTTAATCACACCATAATTTTTCTTTGAAGAATATTTTATTGTAGCATCTTCCGGTTTTGTCAACTGATAGGTATCGCTTCCTTTTATAAGAGTAGAATGTTTCACTATTTTTTCTAGCTTCTTTTTAGAATAAGATACTACATGTTTTATGACTCGATTATTTTTTGTAAAGAAAGAAAATACAATACTGGTTTTATGTTGATTCTCGTACATATTCTTTACAGCTTTTTGATTCTCTAATTTTAAATCGATAGCATTCCCTTTAATCTTAAGAGTTCCCTTTTCTCTTGCTTTTACCTTCAAGTGATAGGAATTCATAGATGACTCAATTTTCTTCATAGACGCTTCATATGTCATCCCCGAAACATCAACTTTCTCAATTTTGGTTCCCGGATACCAACGGTTAGAATATCGAATATGTACTCCAATCAAAATGCCGACTAGTACCACAAGGACACCAATTCCTATATAAATTTTTTTCTTATCTTTCATAACACGCTCCCACTTTACACACTTTTTACAAAAATCGCTTTTTATTATATCACAAATGAATACAAAATTCATATAAAAATGTGATTTTTACCTTATAACGCAAAATAGAGAACCAAAAAATCAGTTCTCTACTTTACCTTATCTTATCTTATAACTAAATGAATGGTACTTAGTTTTTATTCATATAATGGATACTTATCTGTCAAAGATTTTACAAGTGATTTTGCTGTATCTAAATCAGAATCCATAATAGTTGCCTTAATTGCCTTTGCAATTACAACCATATCTTCTTCTACTAATCCTCTTGTTGTAACTGCAGGTGTTCCTAAACGAAGTCCTGAGGTAACAAAAGGTGACTTTGGATCATTAGGAACCGTATTCTTATTACATGTAATATGAACACTATCTAATAATTTTTCCATTTCTTTTCCAGTTTTATCTAACGCTTTCAAATCTAATAGCATTAAGTGGTTATCTGTTCCACCTGATACAATGTCAAATCCTTCTGCCTGAAGTGCTGTCGCCAATGCATCTGCATTCTTAACAACCTGTTTTCCATATTCTTTAAAGTCATCAGATAAAGCTTCTTTGAAACATACTGCTTTTCCAGCGATAACATGCATTAAAGGTCCACCTTGAATTCCTGGGAAAATAGCTTTATTGAAATTGTATTTTTCATTGACTTCATTGCTGGACATAATCATTCCACCACGTGGTCCTCGTAATGTTTTGTGTGTTGTTGTTGTTGTAATATCTGCGTATGGAATTGGACTTTCATGAACTCCAGCAGCAACTAAACCAGCAATATGAGCCATATCAACCATAAGAACTGCATTTACTTCATCTGCAATTTCTCTAAATTTCTTAAAATCAATCTTTCTTGCATATGCACTGGCACCTGCAATAATCATCTTAGGCTTGCATTCCTTTGCGATTTCTAACACTTTGTCATAGTCAATAAACCCTTGTTCATTTACTCCATAAGGAACACAGTTATAATACTTTCCTGACATATTTACTGGGCTTCCATGAGATAAATGTCCACCATGATCAAGGCTCATTCCCATGTAAGTATCCTCTGGCTCTAATACAGAGAAAAATACTGCCATATTTGCCTGAGCACCTGAATGAGGTTGTACATTTACATATTCGCATCCAAATAATTCTTTTGCACGATCTCTTGCTAAATCTTCCACTACGTCAACATACTCACAGCCGCCGTAATATCTTTTTCCAGGATATCCTTCTGCATATTTATTGGTCAAATGACTTCCCATAGCTGCCATCACTGCTTTAGATACAAGATTCTCAGAAGCAATTAGTTCCAAGTTGTTTCGCTGTCTACCTAATTCGTCATCCATAGCTTTTGCTAAATCTGGATCATAGTTCTTTACTTCATTAAAATCAAACATAATTTTCTCCTTTAGTCTTGAAATTGTTCTTTCAACGCTTCTACTGCACGTTCAACGCGGCTTTCCTTAATTAAAACTGTAATCTTAATCTCAGAAGTATAAATCATATGTATATTGACACCCTTATTGTACAATGCCTCAAACATCATAGATGCAGCACCTGAATTTGACATCATTCCTGCACCAACAATTGAAACAATTCCAACATTCTTATCGGAAATAATCTCTTTATAAGAATCTTCATCAAATGTCTCTTTTAATGTTTCTACTGCAGCTTCTGCATCCTCTTCCTTTACAACAAAAGAAATGTCTTTGCTCTCTTTTGTTCCAATGGATTGAAGAATCAATTCTACATTAATTCCTTTATCTGCAATTGCTGTAAAAAGTTTTGCTGCAACCCCTGGTTCATGCTTTAAACCCTTAATTGCCACTTGAGCTACATCCGCATTGGATAACACTCCGCTAAATAACATCTTTTCCATGTCGTTTCTCCTTACTCTTGTACTTCTTCATTGTCAACTTTTATCTTAAGCTCTTCTAATTGTTCTTCATCTACTGTATTTGGGGCTTCAGACATCAAACAAGATGCATCTTTCACCTTAGGGAAAGCAATCACATCACGAATACTTTCTTCTCCGGTCATCCACATCACTAAACGATCCAATCCATATGCTAAACCAGCATGTGGTGGAACACCATACTTAAATGCATTCAATAGGAACCCGAAACGTTCATAGGCATCTTCCATAGAAAAACCTAACGCTTGAAACATCTGTTCTTGCACGTGGTTTTGATGAATTCTTACAGATCCACCACCAAGTTCTGTTCCATTTAATACAATGTCATAAGCCTGGGCTCTTACCTTACCTGGGTCTGATTCAATATACTGTAAATCTTCTTCCATTGGCATTGTAAATGGATGATGCATTGCCTGATAACGATTCTGATCTTCATTCCACTCAAGCAATGGGAATTCTGTTACCCATAAGAAATTGAAAAGACTTTCATCTATCATATCATACTTTTTACCAATCTCAAGTCTAAGATTGCCTAAAACATCAAACACAACAGAATCCTTATCTGCAGCAAATAATAATAAGTCTCCTGGTTTTCCATCCATAGCCTCAATCAATGCTGTCATTTCTTCCTCTTTCATAAACTTAGCAAAAGAAGACTTTACAGTTCCGTCTGTCTTTAATTGAATATATGCTAGTCCTTTTGCACCAAAATCCTTTGCAAAATCAACAAATGCATCAATTTTCTTACGTCCTAAATCTCCAAGTCCTGCTGCATTCAATCCTCGAACAGAACCATTATTTTCTAATGCTCCTTTAAATACCATAAAATCACATCCAGAAACAGTTTCTGAAACATTGATTAATTCCATACCAAAACGAGTATCTGGTTTATCTGAACCATAACGATCCATAGCTTCTTGATAAGTTAATCTTTGAATTGGAAGTTGAACATCAACATCCATCACTTCTTTAAATAACTTCTTAAGAAGTCTCTCATTCACACCAATCACGTCATCTTGGTTTACAAAAGATAATTCCATATCAATCTGTGTAAATTCTGGCTGACGGTCTGCACGTAAATCCTCATCACGAAAACACTTAGCAATCTGGAAGTAACGGTCATATCCTGAACACATCAATAATTGTTTAAAAATCTGTGGTGATTGTGGTAATGCATAAAACTTTCCAGGATGAACACGACTAGGTACTAAATAATCTCTTGCACCTTCTGGTGTACTCTTATTCAAAATAGGAGTTTCAATCTCTAAAAACCCTTCTTTTTGCATAAAGTTTCTTGTAATCTGTGTCACCTGACTTCTTATCATAAGATTCTTTTGAAGATTAGGTCTTCTCAAATCCAAATAACGATACTTAAGTCTCACTTCATCTTTTACTGTCTGATTGGCGTCAATTGGAAATGGTGGAGTATCTGATTCTGATAAAATTCTTAAATCATCCACTAAAATCTCAATATCACCAGTCTTTAAGTTTTCATTGATTGCAGCGGTTCTCTTGGATACTGTTCCAGTTGCTGCAACTACAAATTCGTTTCTAAGAGAATTTGCTTTTTCATAATTCTCCTCTGATAATGTCTCTTCGTCAAATACAAGTTGTAATATTCCTGAGCGGTCTCTTAAATCTATAAAAATCAAACTTCCTAAGTTTCTTCTTTTTTGAACCCAACCCATAACGGTTACTGTTTTTCCAATATCTTGACTACTTATCTCTGTACATCTATGGGAACGTGATAGTCCTGCCATTGATTCTGCCATGATAATTCCTCCTTTTAACATAACTTAGAAACAATTATAGCACAAGCTTCTGTACAATTTCAATGAAATACATTATAATAATAAAATACGCGAAAGGAGGTTTTATGAATGAGTGAATACGCAATCGTATTACCAGAGGATTTTGATCAAAGTTGTTTTAAACTAATAGGGAAAGAATGGATGCTTGTAACTGCTAAGAATCAAGAGGGTGTTTTAAACACTATGACTGCTTCTTGGGGAGGTATGGGTGTTATGTGGGGAACGGATGTTGCTGTTACAGTAATTCGTCCTCAACGATATACAAAAGAATTTATCGATGATTCAGAGATGTTTACACTCTCTTTCTATGACGACACATTCAAACAAGATTTAACTTATCTTGGAAGTGTTTCAGGAAGAGAAGAAGATAAGATTTCAAAAACAAGATTAACTCCAACAGATGCCAATGGAATTCCTTACTTTGAGGAAGCTAAGATTGTTTTCATCTGTAAGAAACTTTACAAACAGCCAATGAATCCTGAAGGCTTTATCGGTGATGCAAAGGAATTAGATGAACAATGGTACTCAAACAAAGATTACCACATTATGTATGTTGCAGAGATTGAACAGATTCTAGTTCGTCAAGATTAATTTAAAAGCACAAAAAGGCTGACGGTTTTTTCAAATCGTCAGCCTTTTTGTGCTTTACTTTTTATTGTCTAAGAAAGTCACCAATCATATCAAATTCAATTTCTTTTGTTTCTCCAGTTTCCATATTTTTGATTTGTCCCTTATTTTCTTTGATTTCATTTTCACCAATGACAAGAGTATGAAGCGCATTTTGTTTATTTGCATATTTCATCTGGGCTCTCATTCCTCGTCCAATATAATCTGTCTCCACTTTGAAATCCTGATCTCTTAAATCCGTTACAATCTTGTAAGCCTTAGCTTTTGCTTCATCTCCTAAAATCCCAACATATAAATCAAGAGGTTTTCCTGCTGGAAGTTCAATTCCTTCATCTTCAAGGAAATACAAAATTCTTTCCACACCCATTCCAAAACCAACAGATGGCATAGATGCCTTTCCGTCTATTTCGTGAATTAGGTTATCATATCTTCCACCACCACACAATGTAAATCCGTCAGAATTTACAAATTCAAATACAGTCTTTGTGTAGTAATCTAATCCACGTACAATTTCTGTATCAATTTCATATGGAATGTCCAATTGATTCAATAAAGATTGAAGTTCTTCAAAATGAGCCTTACATTCATCATCTAAATAATCAATGGTTCGTGGGGCATCCTTTACAATTTTGCTGCATGATTCATTTTTACAATCAATGACGCGAAGAGGATTCTTCTCCATACGTTCCTTACATGTTTCACATAATTGATCTTCATGTGCGTGTAAATATTCTAATAATGCCTTATTATATTCTTTACGACAGTTTTCACATCCAATACTGTTAATGTGTAGTTTTGCATCTTTTAAACCAATGGTTTTAATAAATTTTGATACTAATGTAATAACTTCTACTTCTGCCAATGGACTTTCAGCACCTACAAATTCCACCCCAAATTGGTGATGTTGTCTTAAACGTCCACTTTGTGGTTTCTCATAACGAAATGCTGGTGTAATATAAAACATTTTTACTGGTTGAGGTTCATTGTGCATACCATGTTCTAAATATAATCTCATTGCTCCAGCTGTACCTTCTGGCTTTAGTGTAATGCTGCGGCCACCACGATCATCGAATGTGTACATTTCCTTTTGTACTACATCGGTTGTCTCTCCCACACTTCTTTGAAATAATACAGTATGTTCAAAGACAGGTGTCATAACTTCGTGAATATTATAATTGGCACACAATCCTTTGAAAATGTTCTCCAGATAGGTTCTTTGTTCCATCTCTTTTCCATACCAGTCTTTTGTACCTCTTGGTGCCTGTGTAATCATTCTATATCCTCCTTCAATTCACCTAAATTACTTTTTTCTAATAAATCTTTCATTTCATCTGAGTAAACAATTCTCTGAAATGCTAAAAAAACTTTCATATCAAAATTCTTTGCATCATCAATCATAACACGAATTGCTGTCTCCACATCAAATCCTTCTCGGTAGGGCCGATTAGAAATTAATGCTCCAAATAAATCACATACATGCATGATACGGGCAATAAAAGGAATTTCATCTCCTTTTAGATTTAAAGGATATCCCGTTCCGTCACAATTCTCATGATGATATAACACTGCATCTAAAACATTCTGTTCATAACCATGTTCGATTAAAACAGAATAACCAATGGTAGGATGCATACGCATATATCGTGTTTCGTCTACGGTAAGTAAAGATTCTTCCTTTTCATCCATATAAAAATTCAATTTAATCTTTCCAATATCATGAACCAGTCCCGCCACTGCAAGGTCATGACAAAGTTCATCATCTAATTCCAATTCTTTCCCTATGAGATATGCTAAATTACTCACAACTATCCCATGTTCTAGGGATGCTTCCAATCCCAAACGAATTGGAGTCTCAATATCAGATGCCCCATACTTAATTGACATAATAAAACCCTATCGCCTTTCTAATGCATTTTTCTTTCGTATTATCATCTCATCAATTCGGTCAATATACTGATGTATATCCTTTAGATTCTCTACACGATAAATCTCCTGTCCCTTGGTGCCTTTAATTTTAGATGAGGCTCCTGCTCCAACAGCTATAATATCATGTAATTCTTCCATAATCAAAATATTATAATAACATTCCTTTCCTTCTTTTGAAAATCCCACATTTTCAAAATTGCCAGGAATATTTTTTTGCCGATATAAATAATATGGATTCATTCCCATCTCATAAGCCATTTCATGGGCATAGGAAATCATTTCTCTCGTTGCTCCAAAAGAATATTTTTCTTTCAATTGTCTTAGTTTTGATGTCCTTTTTAATGCAAGAGAGTGTACCGTAAGACTTTCTGGATTTAATTTGAAAATCTCCTCATAGGTATGACGAATTTCCTTCATACTCTCTCCTGGAAGTCCACAAATTGTGTCCATGTTAATATTATCAATTCCAACTTCTCGTGCCTCATAAAAACTTTTAAGCACCTGTTCTACACTATGACCTCTTCCAATTACTTTTAAAGTCTTATCATTCATCGTCTGTGGGTTAATACTGATTCGATGGACACCTGCATCATAGAGTACCTGTAGTTTTTCCTTTGTAATACTGTCTGGTCGCCCGGCTTCTACTGTAATTTCAACTACATTAGAAAAATCAAAATAATGCTGTAATTGTTCAAAAAGCCATTTCATTTGATTGGCGGTCAAAGTTGTTGGTGTTCCCCCTCCAATATATAAACTGATTAATTTGCGATTCTTATATTCTTGGCTCACAAATGCAATCTCTTTTACTACTGCATTCAAATAATCCTGAATTATATTTTCATACTGTTTGATTGGATAGGAAGTAAAGGAACAGTAAAGACAAGTGGTAGGACAAAATGGAATTCCAATATAAAGGCTATACCCTTGTTCAACGTCAATTGATTTCATTAACGCTTCTTCTCTTTCTACCACATCCAAAGACAAATGAAGCTTTTCATCTGAAATTAAATATTTTTCTTTTAATTTGGGAACAATCTGTTCCTTTTGTTGCCCTTGGTGAAGTTCTTTCATAATAAGCTTCGTTGGACGAATTCCTGTTAAGGTTCCCCACGGAAGTTTCTTATTTGAATATTTTGAAAGCACTTGATATAAACCAATTTTAAATTGATTTTTAAAATAAGTTTTATCCTTGTAATCACCCGGAACTGTTTTCTCTTCTAAAATCGTTCCATTTTCATAAATTGAAATACTTGTTTGTGACTCTGCAAACTGAACCTTCAGAATAAAATCATAGATAGAACTGGCTGTATCCTCAGTCAATTCTATCTTCTCATCAATCATAAAAGCTAAAATCAAGCTTCTAATGTCATATTCATAATTTTGTTTATTTTGTATTAATCCTATCATAATCTTATCTCAAAAATGGATTGCTTTTTTTCTCAAATCCAATGGTCGTCTTTGGTGTATGTCCCGAAAGTACAACAGTTTCATCTGGCAGAACAAACAACTTTTCTCGAATTCCACTTAAAAGAGCATTCAAGTCGCCTGTTGGAAAATCGGTTCTTCCTATACTTTGCTGAAACAATGTATCTCCTGATATGAGCCATCCTTGTTCCTTAAAATAATAACATACGCCACCTTTGGTATGTCCAGGAACGTGAATACATGTCATCTTACATCCAATAAGAGATATCTCATCTCCATCTTTTACAAGATTCGTTGGTGTTATCTTTACATTGCTTCCAATCATAGAACAAAGGCTAAGGTCGGGATTAGAAATAACATCTGCTTCCTCCTCCTGCAAATATACCGGAAGATTCCCGTACTCTTCTAACAAATCAGGGACTGCCATAATATGATCAAAATGTCCATGAGTCAGCAATATTGCCTTTAGTTTTAATTCATTCTTCTCCAAATAAGAAATAACTCTTGCTCCATCATCTCCTGGATCAAAAATAATTGCTTCTTTTGTTTGATTGTTTGCTGTAATATAACAATTGGTCTGCATCTGTCCAAGACTGATACAGTGCAATGTAATGCTTTCATTCATATAATAATTATCCTACCTTTCGTTCAATATCAATCACACCTTCAACACTGCGAATACGTGCAATAATCTTCTTAAGCTGAGCTTTTCCGACAATATCGAACTGCATGTTTAAAGTTGCTCTGCCTTTTTTGCTATTTGATACATTTAAAGTGTTAATATCAATATCTAATTCAAGGAATATTGCAGAAACTTCTGCAAGTAATCCCTTACGGTTGTAAGCATAAATAGAAATCTCTGTTGTGTATTTATGTCCAGAACTCTCAGAGCCTTCCTGCCATTCTGCTTCAATTAGTCGTGAACGGTCTGCCTCTGACATACTCATTAAATTCACACAATCAGTTCGATGAATGGAAATACCTCTGCCTCGTGTGACAAATCCAACAATTTCATCTCCAGGTACTGGATTACAGCACTTAGAAAAACGAACCGCAACATCATCCACACCTCTTACAACAATGCTTCCTTTTTTCTTCTCTTCTGGTTTTCTTTCTGTATGCTGTGCTACACTTTCCAGCACTTGTTCATCTGTTACCGTTTTCTTATGTTCCAAGTTGTATTCATCTAATACTTTGTTGACAACCTGACCTTCTTTTAAGCCTCCATGTCCAACAGATGCACAGACAGAATCCCAATCTTTAAATCCATATTTTAGTTGAACCTTTTTCATATATGCAGGTTTCATATACATAGAAAGTTCAAGTTTTTTACTACGACAGTATTTTTCTAATAATACTTTTCCTTTTTCAATGTTCTCTTCCTTAAATTGAAGTTTGAACCATTGATTGATTTTACTTCTCGCCTGAGTTGTCTTTACAAGTTTTAACCAATCTCGACTTGGACCCTTTGAATTCTGAGAAGTAATAACTTCCACACGATCTCCATTTTGAAGCTTATATTCGAACGGCACTTGTCTTCCATTGACCCTTGCCCCAATCATATTGTTACCAACTGCACTATGAATACTATAAGCAAAATCAATTGGTGTAGAGCCATTTGCCAGATTTTTCACATCTCCATTTGGTGTAAAACAATACACCTGTTCTGCAAATAAATCCAAGTTTGTCTTTAATAAACTTAAAAACTCTTTATTGTCATCCATATCCTGCTGCCATTCAAGAATCTCTCGAAGCCAGCTAAGTTTTTCTTCTTCCTTGTTGACACCTGCAGTATTACTATTCTCTTTATACTTCCAATGAGCCGCAATTCCATATTCTGCAATCCGGTGCATCTCGAAGGTACGAATCTGAATCTCAAATGGATGTCCTTCTGGTCCAATTAAAGTTGTGTGTAAAGACTGGTACATATTCTGTTTTGGCATTGCAATATAGTCTTTGAATCTTCCAGGAATCGGCTTATACATCTCATGTATCACGCCTAATGCAGCATAACAATCCTTTACTGTATCTACCTTAATTCGCACTGCAAACAAATCATAAATCTGATCAATGGTCTTATTCTGGTTTACCATCTTCTTGTAAATACTAAAAAAGTGCTTTACTCTACCATCAATCTCAGCCTTTATTCCGCTTTTTTCAATATGTCCTTTGACTTCCTCAACAATCTCTTGAATAAATGCATCCCTATGTTTTTTCTCATTGTCCAAAGAGCGTTCTAATTCCTCATACACATCAGGCTTTAAATATTTTAAAGACAAATCGTCTAATTCCACTTTAATTTTAGAGATTCCAAGACGATGTGCAATTGGAGCGTAAATATCCATAGTCTCTCTTGATTTCTCTTTTTGCTTTTCCGGCTTCATAAACTGCATAGTTCGCATATTGTGAAGGCGGTCTGCAAGTTTAATCAAAATAACTCGAATGTCTTTTGCCATAGCTAAAAACATCTTACGAAGATTCTCTGCCTGTACTTCTATCTTGTCCTTTGAATAGCTTAATTGACCTAATTTTGTAACGCCATCTACAAGGGCAGAAACTTCTTCTCCAAACTTTTCTTTGATATCTTCATCTGTATACTCTGTATCTTCTACCACATCATGGAGCAGTCCAGCACAAATCGTCTCAACATCTAATTCTAGTTCTGTCAAAATAATGGCAACACAAATAGGATGAATAATATACGGCTCCCCTGACTTACGCTTTTGATTGCTATGGGCTTTTGTCGCCAAATCATAAGCACGTTCAACGGTTGCAATATCTTCATCACTATAAATTTGTCTCATTTTGCTTAAAAGGCTTTCGTGTAACTCTTTTGGCGTTGTAAAACTGCCTGGGTTACTAAGATCCTTTTTCACACGATTTACTTTTGCTGCACTGTTTTGTTCCATATAGTATACTCCGTTTAATTATCTTTTAGTTTAGATTCACAGTAAATACATCTGTACACCTTTTCATCTTTATCCACCAACTTAAATACTTGATCAATTTCCTGTTCAATTGATGTAATACATCTAGGATTCTTGCACTTTGCAATATTGGTAATCCTCTCAGGAAGTTCAACTTTTCGTTTTGATACTAGCTTTCCATCCTCAATCATACAGACAGTTACACTAGGATCCATATACCCAAGCACATCTAAATGCAAATCAAACTGGTCTGAGATTTTGATAATATCTTTCTTTCCCATCTTGTTGCTTTTCACATTCTTAATAATAGCAATGCTGCAGTCTAACTCATCAAGACCTAACTGCTCATATATCTTCATTCCTTTGCCTGCAGTAATATGATCTAAAACAATACCGTTCTTAATACTATCTATCTTCATACCTGCACCCCCAATAAATCAAGAATCAACGCCATACGAACATGTTTTCCATTCATTGCCTGACTAAAATAACACGCTCTAGAATCATTATCTACTTTCACAGAAATCTCATTCACTCTTGGCAATGGATGAAGAATAGCCAAATCCTTCTTGGCTGTCTCAAGCTTATCTAAATCTAAAATATAACTGTCTTTTAATCGCACATAATCCGCCTCATTAAAGAAACGTTCTCTTTGTACTCTTGTCATATAAAGAATATCAAGCTTTGGCATCACGTCTTCCATACGTTCAACCTCAGTTAAAGTAATATTGTTCTTCTTAAAAACATCTTCTTTTAAATATTCTGGTATCTGAAGTTCTTCTGGTGAAATCATAATAAAGTTAATATTTTCATATCGTGATAATGCCTTAATTAAAGAATGCACAGTTCGTCCAAACTTTAAATCTCCACAAAATCCAATGGTAAAATTATCAAGTCTTTTCTTTTCTCTCCGAATGGTTAATAAATCTGTCAACGTCTGTGTCGGATGATTGTGTCCGCCATCTCCTGCATTCACAATTGGAATATCCACAGATTGGGCTGCCACATATGCAGAACCTTCTTTTGGATGGCGCATAGCAATAATATCAGCGTAACACGCTACAGTTCTTGCTGTATCTGCAATACTTTCACCTTTGGTTGCAGATGAAGAATCGGCAGAAGAAAAACCAAGTACACTCCCTCCTAATTCTAACATAGCTGCCTCAAAACTAAGTCTTGTTCTGGTACTTGGTTCAAAAAATAATGTTGCAAGCTTCTTGTACTTACAAGCATCTTGATACTTTACTGGATGATTTGAAATATCATCTGCCAAATCAAGTAATCGCTCAATATCTGCAACACTTAAATCTATTGAATCTATCAAATGTTTCATAAAACGCCTCCCAAATTATATACTAATTTAATTCTACATTTTTCATACATTGATGTCAATAAATTACTTGTATTTTAACATCCCTTTCTCTACCAATTCTACTGGCCGATAAGAAAGTTTTGCTTTACGAAGACCTTCCTCTCCTAAATCTTCCTCTCGGTTAATAAATTCATACTCTGTCGCCTCATGTTGTATAAACTGCTGGTTAATCATTGCGTAAGTACCCTGAATCTCTCCAAATGCCTTTTCAAAATGAACAACAAACACTTTGTCGTTGATTGGTTCTCCAACAGAAAAAGCAACAATACGTCCTTCGCTTCTTAAAACTCCGCCTACAAGGTTAAGTTCTTTAAAATAAATCAATGCTTTCTTGGCTGCACAGATTTCTTCTTTTTCTTCCTCATCTTCTCCAGAACAGTTCTTCATCTTCCATTCCATAAGCATAGTAATTGTTTCTAGTGCATTTTCATCGTTCAGTGGTTCATAAC
The DNA here is from genome assembly GCA_028697725.1 of Anaerostipes sp. Lineage (GTDB taxonomy): Bacteria > Bacillota > Clostridia > Lachnospirales > Lachnospiraceae > Anaerostipes. The sequence goes on along the minus strand of JAQVEG010000045.1, from coordinate 1,586 downwards.
TCCAATCATGATCTGCCTTAAATCTATTAATATGATTTCGCTTTCCATGAAGTTTTTTCCCTTTTAAAGTAGCAAGTGATTCACTGCTGTATAAATAGTCTGCAATATCTCTGTCATACTCAGTTTCAAAAATATCTCCAAACATTTGAATCATTTTTTCTTCTGTTTCCTTTAAAATTCCGTTTATTTCAAATGGAATATCCTTTTCCTTGCAATAATCCATAATTGCTTCTAATGCCTTCTTTTCATCTCCATTTCCAATTGGATAGCTAAAGGAACCATCATCCCCTTCATTGTCATGAAACACAAGCATATCTTCCACAATTGCATATTCCATTTCATAGAAATCAGACCACAATAGAACCATTGCGGTTGAGTAATCTGCACTTTTGTATGGTGTATATTTGAAATACTTATCAAACTCTTCTTTACAATCAAATGTAATCTTCTTAAAATTCATGTTTGTCTCCTTGTTTATTTATGATATGCCTGACCATGTATAATTCGATAGCTGCGATAAATTTGTTCTAATAAAATGGTCGCCATTAAATCTTCTGTCATAGAAAAAGAAGATAAGTAAAAGCATTCTTCCTTTATCTTCTCTTCTTCAAATGCTCCAATATAAAATGTCATATTAGAAATGCCATGAATGGATGCATCCTCAATATTTTCAGCAAATACTGTACTTTCAATTGTATCTTTTCCATCTGTAACCCATATATGTCTTCCAGATCTTTGAATAAATTTCTTCGCCTGAACTTCTTTTTTTACAATTGCAACATTTATGGTACAGTATTTTGATAATCTTTTCAAATATTCATCCATGGCTTTTTTATAATCTGGCTGTATCTTTTTTTCTAAAATCACAATTTGATAGTTCATCGCGATTCACTGGAAGTAAAAAACTTCCTTAATTCCTTGTCATGTTTCAACGCTTGGTCATATGCCTTATTTGTTGTTTGTATCATTTCTTGAATCTTATCTTTCCTTACTATCTCTTTCATCAAATCCTTCATATCATCTGAATAATGTTTCTCATTATTATAGATGACAAAAGATCCTTTGTCCATCTTCACATAGTAGCGAGCCAAAGCTGGTACTAAGGTACGAATATCTTTAATCTTTGTGTCATAAGTTACATATACAATAAATGACTTTTCATCTAGTCCATCTTCCACTGTAAAATTAATATTTTTATATGCTTCTATGTATCGTTTTAATTTTGCAACTGATTGATTCTTTTTCATAGTCGAAGGATCTTCCACCATAGCGACTACTTTACTTTCATTTCCCTTTTCTAACCATTGATAATAATTCTTCATAAATGCAATGACTTCATCTTTGGTTACTTCCTTTTCAGCAGCCGTTGTTGCTGTTACCGTATGCTTGCTCTGAAAAATCTTTTCATTTGTCACTTTACTTTCTTTTACCTGATTTAATTTTGTAAATATAAAAAAGCAGGCACAAAAAAATAAAACCCAGCTAATTATAATTACTATTTTTGTCGTTTTTCTTACCTTCACTTTTATCCTCCATTTCAAATTATTATAGCATGATTTATTTCGATTGCAAAAACTTTTTATATG
>JAQVEG010000085.1 GCA_028697725.1 Anaerostipes sp. | reverse complement strand
TAGAGTAAAATACTCGCATCTATCATTTCTATCAAAAGAAAATGAAGTGAAATGCTTGCATTCTCTAACAATAATTATGAACTGGATTTTGGGGCAAAACAATCCGTCGAATTATTTTGCGCTTACACTTTTTCTCTGTATCTCATAATAAACCTATGAAAATGGCTTTTTTTATATTCTAACATAGAAACACTCAAGGCTGTTTTTCATAATCGAAAAAACGCCTTGGGCTATACATACTCTTTTTATTCTGTAAACTTACTCTTTCACTTCAAAATCTTCTTTGCCAACGCCACATAAGGGACACTCCCAATTGTCAGGCAAGTTTTCAAAGGGTGTGCCTGGAGCAATACCGTGCTCTGGATCTCCAATTTCAGGATCATAGATATAGCCACAAACTGTACATTCATACTTTTTCATATGATATCATCTCCTTCTCCTTAATATAATTTTCCAAGCCTCTTTAAGGATTGGCTTATTATCAAATTTAAATTTTCCTTGAGATACATTTTAATGAATGGTATATCTATTCAAAGAAAACTATAAATTATAATAACCAGAAACTTCATAATATTCAGGAATTTCAACAATGCTTACAGTGTTCCAAATGCCAGCTTAAGATTGAGTTCTGTCAATGATAAGTTTTAGAAAAACAAAATAACTGTCGGTCGCATTTTTTCTCATAAAAAACACATTCAAAATCCTTCTTTATTATACCATATAACCCAATATTCTACAAACAAAATTAACACTTTGCCTCATCTACGCATCTGCTTTTTTCACGAAAACTTCTGGTTTTGGAACTAACATGCAACCATCCCTTTTCTAAAGCATGTAAAGATGACAAAGATATGTCTATAAAATAATAATTTAAAACCCAGCCTACACATATCATGAAAGTTTTATTTATTTTTTTACTATCGTTTCCGCTATTGCATCTACCATAGCATCAATCTCTACTAATTGGCTTTTTTTCATAGAAGATTTAACGCTTATCTTATTTTCTATAATATTCATATTCTTGCATTTTTCCAGCTCAGCTCGTATTAATTTACCGCTGGTGGGTGCCCATGAGCCATTTTCTATCACCGCTACCGTACGGTTTTGCAGATTATGTGCTACAATATCAAAAATTAATGCTTCCATACTAACAAAGATTCCATTATTATACGTAGTGGATGCGAATACTAAATGGCTGTAACGAAAGGCAGCCTTGATAATATCCGATGCATGAGTAACAGATACATCAAACATCATTGCCTTGATTCCTCTTTCCCACAAACGAGAAGCAAGAATTTCCGCTGCATTTTCTGTATTACCATAGATAGAACCATATGCAATCACTACGCCTTCTTCCTCGGGCGTATAGCTGCTCCATCTTTCATACTTTTCAACATATGTTTCTATGCTTTTTCTCCAAACAAACCCATGTAATGGGCATAACAAACGAATCTCTAAAGGTTCGATTTTTTTTAGTATCGCTTGTACCTGTGTACCATATTTACCAATAATATTGGCATAATATCGTCTTGCTTCATCCATGTAGTTCTGCTCAAAATCCACCTCATCGGCAAAAATGGCTCCATTCAATGCTCCAAAGCAGCCAAAAGCATCTGCAGAAAATAAAATACCATCGGTAATATCATAAGTCATCATTACCTCTGGCCAATGCACCATAGGAGCCATATAAAATGTCAGCTGGTGTTTCCCGGTGGAGATTATATCCCCTTCTTTCACTACTATGGCACGGGAGTCAATATCAAAGTCAAAAAATTGTTTTATCATTGTCACAATTTTTGTATTACAAATAATCTTAACGTTAGGATAGCGTAATATGACTTCTTCCAAAGTAAACGAATGGTCAGGCTCCATATGATGAATTACCAAAAAATCCAAAGATTTTTCTCCTAATACCTCCGTTAAGTTTTCAAAAAAAACTTTACTTACTGCCTTATCCACTGTATCAAAGAGAACTGTTTTATCATCCATCATCAGATACGAATTATAAGAAACTCCATCCGGCACAGAATACACGCCCTCAAACATCGCCAAGCGGCGATCATTTCCTCCAACCCAAGTCAAATCATCCGTTATTTTTTTTAAACAATACATATACTCTTCCCCTTTCTATCTTGTTTTAGTTCATCATATAATTTTTCTAACAACCAACAATTGGTCTTTTCCTTTATTGTGAATCAAAAGAAAGCTTGGTAATATGCTCTCCAATATTTTTAGAATTTAAGCAGAATTCAACTGTTCGCTTTACTATTTTACAAGAAATGGTCTGCACTATCGCCTAATCCTTTGTTCATTAATTTTTTCATTAACTTATATTTTTAAGAACAATAGTTTATAATTATCGTATAACTTTTAAATCTCTTTTTATGTTTCTCTTCTCTGAATACATTTTTTCATCTGCATGGTTAATAATTTAATTGAACTTTCTCCGAACTCAATCATCATACCACGTATCCATTCAAATTTCAACTAGGTACTTATTCAAATCTGTTCGTATTTATTCCCGTTTTCATGACATTTCGATGTCCTTATTATGTCCTTCGTTCGAATTTGCTGTCCTTTTTGGAAGTCTCATTTAATGAGGACTCTTCCCTAAAATATATCCAAATTTTTTGCTAATTTTTCAAGCGATTCTCTTGTTGTGCTATCATTTACCTCAGCGTATATGTTCATAGTTGTCGATACGTCTGCATGCCCCATAACTTGCTGAATGACTTTTACGTTCGTTTCATTCTCACAAAATCTCGAAGCAAATGTGTGGCGAAATATGTGGCAGGAAAATCTCGGTAATATAACAGGTTCTCTTTTCTGTTTCTTAGCCTTAATTTCCTCCTGTGCATTATGTGCATCAACGATACGCTTAATAGCTCTGTTCACTGCCGCTGGATTATGAGGATTTCCAAATCGATTAGTAAAAATAAAATTGGTTATTCCGTCCACTTTCCTGATACAAAAACCCTCTTCGACCTGTTTCTCATATTCTTGCTTCAATATCTGATATACTTGTTCCATCATCGGAATCGTGCGAATTCCTGCATCAGTCTTAGGTTTTGAAACCCTAAACTCACAAACATAAGTTTCTTCTCGTCTTGGATAATATGTTAGACTGTGATTAATGCTAATCATACGTTTATCCATATCTACATCGTCCCATCGAAGTCCGATTGTTTCACCAATTCTACAACCAGTACCAAGTAACAGCATAAAAAATGGATACCAACTATAAAAAATTGGATTTTCCGCTACATACTGCATAAATGATCTTTGCTGCTCTACTGTCAACGCATGTTTTATTTTTCGACTTCCTCCATGACGCTTCTTTATTTCTGCATAAGCACCGTCTGTTGGATTCTTTCTAATAATATCATCTCTGACCGCTAATTGAAAAGTTGGATGTAAAACTGTATTAATGCTTTCAAGAGTATTTACTTGTAATCCGCATTCTGTAATCAAATGATTGTAAAAAGCTAAAACATCTGAATACTTTACATCTCCAATTTTTTTCTTTCCAAATCCGTCCTTAATGAAATGATTCCACGTGTACAGGTAATTAGAATAAGTTGTACTTCGTAATTCGGTTTTTGTAGATAAATAACGGTCGAACACATAGTTAAGAGTTGCGCTTCCAGCTACATACACGTCTAATCCATCCATCTGGTTCCTTATTAACATATCTTCTCTTTCACGAAGTTTTGCTAAGTTTGTGGAATAGATAAATTTTCTTTTGCCAAATGGATCTGTGTAACAGTATGAATATCTGCCTCTGCCCTCACTCTTGCGGTATTGCTCACCCGCTCTTAATGCACGTCCTTTACCATCTTTTCGTGCTGCCATCTTTTCCTCCTCTCGAGGGATAGAGAGCCTGCACTATTTCTGAGCTGATAAAATATTCAATTTTACGCTCATTTTAATCGCTTGCGTTATAGACATTTCATGATTCGCTGCATACTCTAGCAATATCTCATATTCTTCTTCGGTAAACCGAATACTGATTTTTCTATCCAATGGATTATCGCTCTTAGGTCTACCTGTTCTTGCCATGTTGCACCTCCTCATATCATGATTATACTTTTTGTCCGTCAATAAGTCAAGCATAATAGTACAATGTTCTCCATACCTCTTCATATTTATTTATAAAAACTATTTTCCGTTATTCTAAATGTCTCCAAATACTCGTCAAGGACATCTAAATTGACTAATACAAGCTGATTTATCTTATAACAAGCTTTTGCATTTTGGGCGAGTTCCTGGAATTTTGTCAATCCCATCGAATACATTTCTGCGCCTTCTTTATATCTCACAAATCTTCTTTCTATATTTTGCTTACATCGTCTTACTCACTTTTTACGAATGATCCATTCTATGAAAAATATCATCCAGTAAATTACAAACGTAAGAGTTTAAATTTAGAATAGAATTGCAAAAAAGTATCACAAAACAATATGTTTTTATTAGAGAAAATTAGAGTAAAAGTATAGAAACTTTTTGGAAACATGCTTGACAAATAAAACAGGATGTATTATGATTATGTTACAAATCATATTTCGTACAATTTAATTGCTAGCAATTAATTAGATATAATGTTAACTTCCAATAATAATTGAAACTCAAATAAAGAAAACTATGAAAAAGCCAATAAAATCAAGGAATTCAATTGATTTTGTTGGCTATATTTGATATAATTTATGAGTAGGTATACTAACGCAACTATAAGGAGGAAACGAACGGAATGTACTATGATTTTATCTTAACTTCCTGAAATTTACGCACTCAAAACTTTAGCGGGTTCGAATCTCCTTATGAGACTCAAACCCGCTTTTACTATTCTTTCTTTACTTTTGACGATAGGTAACTCATAACCTCCTCGTAGGT
>JAQVEG010000044.1 GCA_028697725.1 Anaerostipes sp. | reverse complement strand
TTGTAGAACCGTACAGGCAGTCGCCAATGTAAATGAAATAGACCAATATGTGGAAAAGGAAGAAAGTGAGGTTGTTGATATGTGTCAAGCACTACAAGAATTAATGTCTGACTGTAAAGTCGAAGGAGAAGCAAGATTTGCAGCGTTAGTTAAAATATTGCTGCACCATCATAAATATGATTTAATAGAACAAATTACAAATGATACAAAGCTAAGAAATGATATGTATCGTAAATATAAAATTTAAAAAAATAGGTGATTGAGATAAATCAATCATCTATTTTTTTTGATAATACCGCTTGACACATTATACTATGCAATGTATAGTATAATACATAAGGAGGGAACTTATGGATATACAATTAAAGAAGGGTTTGCTGGAATTTTGTGTTTTGGCAGCGATTAAAAAGAGAGATTCTTATGGATATCAGATTATCAAAGATATCTCGGGATGTATTGATATTTCTGAATCAACGTTGTATCCCATCTTAAAGAGGCTTATGGCGAAGGAGTATGTGGAGACGTATTCTGTGGAACATAACAGCCGGCTTAGAAAGTATTATCGAATTACACCAGAAGGTGTGAAACATATTGATGTTTTTTTGGAGGAATGGAGTCAGGTTATGGCAGTGTATGATTACATCAAAGGAGGGAACAAAGATGAGTAAAGAACAGTTTTTACAAGAACTTGAGCGTCAGCTTAAAGTTTTAGGAGAGAGTGAGTGTGAAAGATATCTTGATTATTATGATGAGATGATTGAAGATTATAAGGAAAATGGATTTTTTGAAGAAGAAGCAATTTTAAAAATTGGGACACCAAAAGAAGTTATCCAGGTGATATTAGGGGAGCAGGATACAATTGAATTAAAGGTTCGATCTACAGGAAGTAAAGTTATAAATATATTGCTTCTTATCTTAGGATTTCCACTATGGGGTGCATTACTGCTCGCTTTGATTTGTTGCATTGCCAGTGTATACATTGTAATTATGAGTGTACCATTTACAACAGGCGTTGTGGCAGTTTCCAGTTTATTCGTATCTGTTGTTGGAATTGTGGGAACCCCATTTGTGATTGCCAATGGATCCTTGGCAATGGGAATTACACAGCTTGGAATCGGAATTTCTTGTATTGGAATTGCAATTTTATCTGCAATTGTTACATGGATAATACTAAAAGTAGTAGTAAAACTAACGGTTCGATTTACAAAGTGGTTAATAAGTCTGTTTCGCAGAAAGGTTGTGAGGGTATGAGAATAAAGAATGTAACAAAGAAAGCAGTATTGCTTGGAGTAATGCTTACATTGTTAGGTGGGGCTGTTTTTGGAATTGGATATAGCATGATGAAATCAGAAGGCAGTGGATTTCAAGATATTCAGGGACATCCTTGGTACTATTTAATACAAATTTATGATTAAAGCATAGAGTTATACCAAAATTCAGTCATTCATATGCAGACCGCCCCACTGACACAATTCATGTAAAACAGGCATAAGTGAATGTCCACGTTCAGACAAATAGTATTCCACCTTAGGTGGAATCTGTGGATATTCGTGTCGCACAATTAAGTCGCTATTCTTAAGTTCATCTAGCTGTTTGCTCAGCATCTTATGTGTAATTCCATCCAAGGCTCTTCTCAACTCGTTATATCGCATCACTTCTTTGCGCCAAAGCCAGAAGAGAATGTTCAACTTCCATTTTCCTCCGATTAGTGATAGGGCATATTCAAATGGTTTTGAATCAACCAATACTTCATTTTTTTTAGGTTCAGACATTTACGCTCTCCTTTCTGATAGTATCTTACAAAAAAGTGCATACTTTTTTATTTATCTTATAAATGCTATTCTAAACTAGGAAAGCAAAACAAACAAGAGTAAGGAGAATGAAAGATGATAAAAAAAGAGATTCAAGTATTAGATTATGCGGCGGAGATTATGAATGCAGTGAAAAAAGGTGTGTTACTTACAACGAAAGCAGGAGATAAGGTAAATACTATGACTATATCCTGGGGGACGTTGGGAATTGAGTGGGGCAGGGAGATTTTCACAGCATTTGTAAGAGAACATCGGTTTACAAGAGAACAGCTGAAACAAAACCCAGAGTTTACTATTAATATTCCATATGGAGAATTTGACAAGAAAATTTTAGGAGTTTCAGGGACGAAATCTGGAAAGAATATAGATAAGATTAAAGAATTAGGATTGACCTTAGTTGATGGAGAGTGTGTATCTGTTCCAGCAATTCAAGAACTTCCTCTCACATTGGAATGTAGGGTTGTTTATCAGCAGATGCAGAACAAGGAGGCGATTCCAGAGGATATAAATTCACAGTATTATCCTCAGGATGTGCCAAGTTCAAATCCAAGTGCGAATAAAGATTACCATGAGGCTTATTATGGAGAGATTGTAAAAGCATATATTGTTTCTCCTTCAAAATAAGGAAACGTGTGTGATAACTCTAAAATCAAATGTCAATAGGAAGTAACACCCCTATTGACACTTGATTTAAAATATGTTTTAATTGCTAATGACGTTAGCGATAGAAAAACAGGAGGAGTATTTTGGATAGAAAAACATGTATTGCAGAATTTGCAGCCTTACAACAAGCCCTTGCAAAGTTAAAGAATGCATCGGTTCTCACAGAATCGGCAAAGGGAGAGAACTATGTGCTAAGCTATTTGGCAGGAAGAAAAGAGGATGTGAATCCAAAGGATATTAGTCAGTTGTTGAATGTTAGTTCCGCAAGAACAGCGGTGATTTTAAAGAATCTAGAAAAAAGAGACTTAATCATGCGTTATAAGGATCCAGACAGTAATAGACAAACGTTGGTGAAGATATTACCTGGTGGAGTGGAGCAGCATTTATTTGTGCAGAAAACATTTGAACATAGTGTGAATGGTTTGATTGAAGCACTGGGAGAAGAAGATTTTGTTCAATATATGGAATTGAAAAAAAGAATTTTATCTTATTATGAAAATAAACAAACAGGAAAGAAGGGCTAATCATGGACAGTGTACTTGTAACAGATAAAAGAAGAACTTTGATTTTTGTAAATATATTGATTTCATGTATTGCAAGTTCTATGCTTGCAACGGCATTATCAACTGCTTTGCCGGCTATTACAACAGACCTTAAGATTAGTGTTTCTATTGGGCAGTGGCTTACAAGTGGTTATTCACTGGCAATGGGAATCACCATGCCGTTGACTGCATTTTTAATTACCAGATTCCCAACCAAGAGACTGTATCTCACTGGAATGGCGGCATTTATTGCTGGATTAGCTATTTGTACTTTGGCACCTACATTTCCTATTATGATGTGTGGACGAGTGCTTCAAGCAGTTGGAAACGGTGTGATGACAGCTATGGCACAGGTTGTTTTACTGACCATATATCCCATTGAGAAGAAGGGAACCATTATGGGGTGGTATGGGCTATCCGTCAGTGCGGCACCAGTCATTGCTCCAACCCTTGCAGGAGTGTTAATTGACTTTACTGGATGGAGAAGTATTTTCTATGTTGCCATTGGAATTATGGTATTTTCTTTTATCTATGGAATGTTTGCATTTGATAATGTATTAGATACTTATAAGAAGAAATTTGATGTAATTTCCTTTGTGCTAAGTGCTTTTACCTTTGGTGGAATCACTCTTGGAATCGGAAATATCAGTACATATGGATTATTTAGTGTACAGATTATGGTGGCATTATTTGTGGGAATTGTTGGAGGTATTCTAGTTGTTTACCGACAGTTTCACATAGAACATCCATTTTTAGAACTGAGAATATTAAAATACAGGGAATTTACATTGAGTGTATTGGGTAGTATGTTATTGTATCTTGTTATGATGGGATCTTCTGTGATTATGCCGGTTTTTGTACAGCTTATACTGGGGTATTCAGCAACAACAGCTGGTTTAGTGACTCTTCCAGGTTCTCTTGCCATGGCAGTTTTTAGTCCCATGGCTGGAAAGATGTATGATAAACTAGGAATGAAAAAACTTTTTGTTGCAGGGGCTGCATGTATGCTTCTTAGCAATATAGGAATGATTTTTGTGACCATGGATATCTCTCTTGTGATACCCACTGCTTTAAATGTAATTCGGTGTGTATCCATAGGATGTCTTATGATGCCATTGGTTACATGGGGAACCAGTTATGTGCCAGTGAAGCATATGGCAGATGCAACAGCACTTTTAGCGTCATTAAGAACCATTGCAGGAGCTATTGGTGCGGCTGTCTTTGTTGGAATTATGACGATGGTTGCAAAAAATTCCGTAGCTTCTTATGGACACCATGCCTTGATTCATGGATTAAATGTAACCTTTATGGCAATGTCAGCAGGGACATTGTGTCTGTTAATGATTGCGGTATTTTTCGTACATAGTAAAGAGATATATTAGGAGGGAATCTTATGGCTGTTATCTATTACAATGGATCAATTATTACATTAGAAAAGAATGAAAATGTAGATGCTATTTTAGAAGAAGACGGAAAAATTCAATGTGTTGGAACTGTTGAGGAGTGTAAAAAAGCAGCCAAAGAACAAGCAAGATTCTATGATTTAGATGGAAAATGCCTTATGCCAGCTTTTATAGACGCCCACAGTCACTTATCTAATCTTGCCAGCAATCAATTACAAATTTCTCTCACTGGTTGTTCTGCAAGAAAAGAAGTGGAGCAGAGAATTAAAACATTTATCCATGAAAATGGGATTGAACCGGGTGAATGGGTTCAGGCATATGGATATGACCATAATTTATTCGACAAGGAGAATGAAATCACCTTGTCTTTTCTTGATGGAATCCTTCCAGATTATCCATTGATTATTTCCCATGCATCTGGTCATTCCTGCCTGTTAAATACTTGTGGATTGAAATGTCTTGGAATTACCACAGAATCATCGCCAATTTCTGGTGGAGTCATTGGACAGAAGAATGGAAAATTAACTGGATATTTAGAGGAAAATGCTTGTTTTGAATATCTTAAGAAGGTTCCAATGGCAGATATGAAAAGATTCTTGCAGGCATATGAAAAGGCACAAGATATTTATGCATCTTATGGGATTACCACTATTCAAGAAGGTATGTGTGTGACACAGATGGTTCCATTATTGAAAGCATTGACAGAACAAAATCTTCTAAAACTTGATTTGGTTGGTTATGTTTGTCCAAAGGATATGCCAGCCTATAAAGAGATCTTTCCAATTGGGAATCAATCCTATCATAATAATTTTAGAGTAGGTGGATACAAGATATTTCTGGATGGATCCCCACAGCAGAGAACTGCATGGATGCTGACTCCTTATATAGACGATGAAACGTATTATGGATATCCAGTTATGAGCGATGAAGAAGTATATCAAAGTGTAAAACAGGCATATGAGGAACATGTTCAGATTTTGGCACATTGTAATGGGGATGCAGCCAGTGAACAGTATTTGAATCAAATAGGAAAGTTTAAAAACATAAAAGATATTCGTCCAGTTATTATTCACGCACAGCTACTAAATGTAAAGCAACTAGATAAGGTCAAAGAAAATGGCATGATTCCATCTTATTTTATAGGTCATATCTATCATTGGGGAGATGTTCATATTAAGAATTTCGGACGAAAAAGAGCCAGTAAAATTTCGCCCACTAAATCAACCTTGGAAAAGGGAATTCTATTTACCTTTCATCAAGATACACCTGTAATTCAGCCAGATATGCTGGAGAGTATATGGTGTGCTGTCAACCGCATGACCAAGAAGGGAGTGGTACTTGGAAAGGAAGAGGCTATTGATGTATACGACGCCATAAAGGCAGTTACAATAAATGCAGCGTACCAGTATCATGAAGAAAAAATAAAGGGAAGTTTAAAGATAGGAAAACAGGCAAATTTTGTGATTCTAAGCCAAAGTCCATTGGAGTGCAAACCAATGGACATAAACAAAATCAAGATTGAGGTGACAATAAAAGAAGGAAATATCATCTATCAAAGGTAGTTTCTTTCATTTCTATTGGAACTGATAGTCATAAATAAACAAAGTTTGTTCTGCAAATGGACCTTCTACTTCAAAGAAATGTTTTTTCTCGCCACGTCGTGTCATCCCTTGGCGTTCATAAAAATGGTAATTACAGGTGGTATCTGTGAATAAGAAGAAGTTGCGAACATTCTCTTCTTTCATATATTCTGCCATAATTTGAAATAATTCTTTTCCTAATCCCTGTCCACGATATTTAGAATTGATTGCAAAAAATGAAATCTCTCCTTGATATTTGATGGGGCTTTTTTTAAGCAATTGGGCATTTATATCATCAAAACAGGAAAATATATTTGCAAGCCTTCGTCCTTCTTTGGAACAAAAGAGAGAGAAGACAGACTGCAAGAACCCAAGTTTAAATTTAAGTGGGCATTTGTGAGACTGTTGATTCTTTCCCATAATAACGCCAGCTGGAACCCCGTCAACGAGAGCAACCTGTGTATAGGTTTGATTTGTCAAACAGTGATTTAAAAAAGCGTTGGACATTTTTCTCGCTGTTTTTTTGGAACATAATTTATCGTAAGTCCATGTTTCCTCTATAATTTCAGAGAGAGCCTGGTAATCTGATCTCTCATATTCTCTAAAAATAATTGTTTCCTTCATAGTGTATCTCCTTGTTATAATTGTTATTATAGATTATAATAAACCGTACAGTAACAGTATGGTCAAGGAGAATCGTAAAATGTCAAAAGAAAAGAACACATGGTTTACCATTGGTCAATTTGCAGACATGCATGGTATTAATAAAAAAACTCTCATGTGGTACGATGAAGTTGGATTGTTTCGGCCAGTTAAGATTAACGAAACCAATGGATATCGATATTATAGTTATCATCAAAGTATGGAGCTAGAGACAATTTTGCTGCTTAGAGACATGAAAGTATCTATTGGTGATATCCAAAAGTTTATGGAGAATCGTTGTGCTGAAAGTATGGAATGTCTTCTAAAAGGGAAGATTACAGAATTAGAAGAGAGTATTAAGAATTTAAAATCAGTGCAATCTCAGCTGTCCAATCGTCATGAAGATATGATAGAATTGTTAAATATTGATTTGTCTGGAATCAATATAATTGAGAAAGAACCCCAATATCTAATGACAGTGGAGACAACACCCACACAGTCGTCAGAAGAAGATATTGAGGCAGTGATTGCGAAAATAAAGGAATATAATCTTCCACGAATGTATCAGGCTTCTTATGGTTCTATGATTTTAGTGGAAAGTCTGTATGCAGGAGATTTTGACAATTATATGAATTTATTTATTCAGCTGCCTAAAGAGGAGCAGGAAAAAGCTTTGCATATACAGCCAGGAGGAAACTATATACAGGCATTTTGTAAGGGAAGTTGGGATAAGCTGCCATTACGTTATGCAGAACTCTTAGAGTATGCAAAGGCGCATCATCTTCAGTTATCAGGATATGCCTATGAAACTGGAATCAATGAAATGGTAATAGATACAATGGAAGATTATATTACCAAAATTGAAATTCCAGTGTTGTATAATAAAAAGAAATCAAAAGGAGGAAATAACAATGAAATTAAGTGATAAAAAATTAGGGTTTGGGTTGATGAGACTGCCATCTTTAGATAAGGATGATCCATCAAAGATTGATATTGAGCAGGTAAAGAAGATGGTAGATACTTTTTTAGAGAGAGGATTTACATACTTTGATACTGCATGGATGTACTGCGGATTTGAAAGTGAGAATGCAGCGAAGGTGGCATTGGTAGACCGTCATCCAAGAGATGCCTATACGCTAACAACAAAGTTACACTCAGGATTTATTAAGACAAAAGAAGATAGGGATCGTATTTTTAATGAGCAGAGAAAGAAGACGGGGGTTGATTTCTTTGATTATTATTTATTACATGATATTAATTCTCACAGCATTGATATTTACAATAAACTAGATTGTTTTCAATGGATTAAGGAAAAGAAAAATCAGGGAGTTATTAAGCATATGGGATTTTCTTTCCATGATGGACCAGAACTTTTAGATCAAGTATTAACGGAGCATCCAGAATTTGAATTTGTTCAATTACAGATTAATTACTTAGACTGGGATAGTGTAGGAGTACAGTCACGCAAATGTTATGAAGTTGCAGCCAAACATAATAAGCCAGTTATTGTTATGGAACCAGTAAAGGGTGGTACACTGGCAGATGTTCCAGAACAAGTAAGAGAAATGTTTAAAGAATATGACAAAGATGCATCAATTCCATCTTGGGCTATTCGTTTTGCAGCAAGTTATGAAAATGTAAAGCTAGTTCTATCTGGAATGTCTAATATGGAACAATTGTTAGATAATACAGATTATATGTCTGATTTTAAACCAATCAATAAGGAGGAAGAATCCATCATTCAAAAGGCAGTGGAAGTGATTAACTCTAGCATTGCTATTCCATGTACAGGATGTTCTTATTGTACCGATGGATGTCCAAAGAATATTCCAATTCCAAAGTATTTTTCTCTCTATAATGCAGAACTTCAAGAGATTGAGGAAAAAAGTTGGACACCACAGGGCGAATATTATGCAAATTTAACAAAGACATTTGGAAAAGCAAGTGATTGTATTGCATGTGGTCAATGTGAAGAAGTCTGTCCACAGCATTTATCAATTATTGATTCCTTAAAAAGGGTTGCCAAGGAGTTTGAGACAGAGTAAAAAGTGAAGGAGAAATAATGCAGATATTTGTAGATGCAGATGCATGTCCTGTCGTAGGAATTGTTGAAAAGATAGCCAAGAAACATAAAGTACCAGTTATTCTACTTTGTGATACCAATCATGTACTTTGTTCAGATTATAGCAAAGTGAAGACCATAGGAGCAGGAGCAGATGCTGTGGATTTTGCGCTGATTAATATGTGCCATAAAGGAGATATTGTGGTCAGTCAGGATTATGGAGTTGCCGCTATGGCTTTAGGAAAAGGTGCCTATGCCATTCATCAATCAGGGAAATGGTACACCAATGACAATATTGATCAAATGCTTATGGAGCGCCATATGTCAAAAAAGGCAAGAAAATCAAGAAAGAATCACATGAAGGGTCAAAGAAAACGGACTAGGGAAGATGACCAGAAATTTGAAGAATCTTTGGAAAAATTTCTTGGTAAGACTTTCTGTGTTTCAAGCTTGTGAATTTTAATAACGTTTAGTATAATAAAACGTTGCAAGTATAATTACTATAAAACAGGAGAGAGAACATGGAAAAACTATTTAAATTGAAAGACAACAATACGACAGTTAAAGTTGAAGTGTTGGCGGGGATTACCACGTTTATGACGATGGCGTATATTCTGGCTGTCAACCCATCAATTTTATCAACAACAGGAATGGATCCAACGGCGATCTTGATTTCTACATGTCTTGCATCATTTGTGGGAACGATTGTCATGGCATTTATGGCGAATTATCCATTTGTTCTTGCACCAGGAATGGGATTGAACGCATACTTTGCATACACAGTATGTGGAACCATGGGATATGACTGGAAGGTTGCGTTAGCAGCAGTTGCAGTTGAAGGTATTATTTTTATTATCTTATCTTTGACCAATGTACGTGAAGCCATTTTTAATGCAATTCCTATGACATTAAAGAAGGGTGTAAGTGCAGGAATTGGGTTGTACATTGCATTTATTGGATTACAGGGAGCCAAGGTAATCGTCAGCAATGACAGTACATTAGTAAGCTGTATTGAGTTTCCAGAGAATTTTCATACGGCTGGGATTTGTGCATTATTAGCATTGATTGGAGTGATTATTACAACAATCCTTTATGTAAAGGGATATCGTGCAGCTATTTTAATTGGTATTGTTGCTACATGGGCATTGGGAATGATAGCACAGGCAACAGGACTTTATCAGATTGATGTTAAGAATGGATTTTATTCTTTGTATCCATCGCTGCAGATGACAGATTTTACGAAGATTGGAGAAACCTTTGGTGCAGTATTTAAAGCTGATTTTAGTGGAGTAAGAATTGTAGATTTTATTGTGGTACTATTCTCATTCTTATTTGTAGATTTATTTGATACCATTGGAACTTTAGTTGGAGTTGCCACAAAGGCTGACATGTTAGATGAAGACGGAAAGCTTCCCAATATCAAGAATGCATTGTTAGCAGATGCCATTGCAACAACAGCAGGAGCAGTATTTGGAACATCTACAACAACAACCTATGTTGAAAGTTCAACAGGAGTTGGAGCAGGTGGTAGAACAGGATTAACAGCATTAGTATCTGCCGGATTATTTTTAGTTGCAATTTTCTTTGCACCTATATTTACAGCAATTCCATCCTTTGCTACAGCACCCGCATTGATATTTGTAGGATTTTTGATGGTAAGTGCAATTGTTCAGATTGATTTTGATGATATTTCAGAAGCAATTCCTGCATATCTTTGTTTCTTAGTTATGCCGTTGATGTATAGCATTTCTGATGGTATTGCTATGGGAGTTATCTCATATGTGCTACTTAATCTGTTTACAGGAAAAACAAAGAAAATCACACCACTAATGTATATTTTGACAGTTCTATTTGTTTGTAAGTATATTTTCATATAAGAGATGAAAAGGCCAGGCGAAGTTTATGACAACTTCCTTGGTCTTTTATGATTTGTAAAGGAAATCATGGTATAATAAAATAATAATTTAAGGAGGAGTTTTAAATGGATAAAAAATATTTTTTCTTTGATATTGATGGGACACTGACAGACAATGTAACAAAGAAGATTGTACCTTCTGCAAAAGAGGCAATTTGCAAGTTACAGGAAGCAGGACATTTTGTATCAATCGCAACAGGGAGAGCTTATTATAAAGCAGAACCTTTTCGTAAGAAGCATAATTTTCCTAACATGGTATGCAACGGAGGACATGGAATCTTTTTTGAAGATGAACTAAGAGAAAACAGGCCAATTGATTATGAAAAAGCGTTGGCTGTATATCGTCAGGCAATTGAACTTGGTTATGGAGTCTTAGCCGCCATGGATGATTCGGAAAAAGTATATGCAGACAGTTTTCGTTTTTACGATCAGGTAGGAGAAAGAAAAGAAGATACCACTTATATTATTGACCGGAATTTTGACCCAGCAGATTATGATGAAATTTTTAAATTATATATTTCGATTTCAAAGGAAGAGGAAGACAGACTAACTTTGAAAGACACATTAGGTTCTTTAAGATTTGTACCACAATATTTGATGTTTCAGCCAGATGAGAAGTTAGATGGAATTATGCGTATGTTAGATTATGCTGGTGGAAAGCCAGAAGATGTAGTCGTTTTTGGAGATGACTACAATGATATGGTAATGTTTGATGATCAATTTTTTAAAGTAGCCATGGGAAATGCATGCGATGCGTTAAAGGAAAAAGCAGATTATGTAACAGATAAGAATGTAGAGGATGGAATCTACAATGCATGCAAAAAATTCGGATGGATTAATGCTTGACCTAAAGTTAGGTTCATTTGATAAAATGCAATTGAATTGATTTTATGATGAATACTAAATTAGGAGGTTATGATGGAAAAAGCTAAAGTTTATTTTTCAAAGGACATTTCATCGGAGACATTATTAAAAATGTATGATGCAATGGGTGTAGAATTACAAGGGAAAGTTGCAGTTAAGATTTCTTCTGGGGAGCCAGGAGGTCACAATTTTTTGAATCCTGTCTTGATTAAGCCAATGATTGATAAGGTACAAGGAACTATTGTAGAGTGTAATACTGCATACGAAGGAAAGAGATCCAACTCAAAAGATCACTGGCAGGCAGTAAAAGAGCATGGATTTATGGAAATTGCACCATGTGATATTATGGATGAGGATGGAGAATTTTCTATTCCAGTTCATGGTGGAGTTCATTTAAAAGAGAATGTAGTGGGAGAACATTTAAAGAATTATGATTCTATGTTAGTGTTATCACATTTTAAAGGACATGCCATGGGCGGATTTGGTGGAGCTTTAAAGAATATCTCCATTGGAGTTGCTTCTGCAAGAGGAAAAGCATTGATTCATGGAGTTGGAGATCCAGAAAAATTATGGACCGCAGACCATGATTCCTTCTTAGAATGTATGGCGGATGCAGATAAGAGTGTGATAGATTATCTTGGGGCTAAAAACATGGTTTATATTAATGTTGCAAATCGATTGTCTGTGGACTGTGACTGTGACAGCCATCCTGCAGAACCTGAGATGGCTGATATTGGAATTTTTGCATCTTTAGATCCTGTTGCTTTAGATCAGGCAAGTGTGGATGCTGTTTATCAGTCGGAAGATGAGGGAAAAGCAGCCTTAATTGAACGTATGGAGTCAAGAAATGGAATTCATACTGTTGATACAGCAGCAAAGCTTGGAATTGGAACAAAAGAATATGAGATTGTAGAAATCTAAAATTTAAAATTAAAATGCGAAGTGGAAAATGCCAAGAAGTGTCATGATTGTAAAGTATGTTGAAGTTTGGTATAATTGTTCCTATAATAGCGGATAAAACAAATAAGGAGGAAATGGGATGGATTACACTGATTTTTCACATGAACAGCTTCTTGAACGTATTAATGAACTTGAACTATTGAACGGACAACTACTAATGGAAAGAGAGCAAGATACCAAGTTGGAGTATGGGTGGACAGGTAATCTTGGGCATTGGTATTGGAATGTCAAAACGAATTCTGTGACATTTAATCCACTTAAAATTACTACACTTGGTTACGAAAAAAGTGAAATACCAGAGAATGTTACGTATCAGTTTTTTACGGATAAGCTTCATCCAGAGGATTATCAAAAAACCATGGATGTGATGATGGACCATTTGTACGGCAAAGTCAATGTTTATGAGGTTGAGTACAGGATACAAACAAAAGACGGAGACTATAAGTGGTACTATGACCGGGGAAAGATTACTAAATACGATGAAGATGGCAAGCCACTTTTCCTTGCTGGTATTGTTTTTGATATTACTGAAAAGAAGAGGCTTCAGGAAGAACTGGAGTACAAAAACAAAATCCTTGCAGAGATGTCGTCAATTGATGGATTAACGAAAATCAGTAACCATAGAACGTTAGTTGAATATTTGACTGCGGGGATAGCTGATGTAGGTCGGGTAAATAGTTCTTTGTGCATTGCAATTTTTGACATAGACGACTTTAAGCAAATCAATGACCGCAATGGTCACGTTTATGGCGATGAGGTACTAATAGAGATTGCGGCGATTATTAAAAATAGCATTAGAAGTACAGATTTGGCTGGAAGATATGGTGGCGAGGAGTTTATGGTGGTCTTTATGAATACGGAGCTTGAAATAGCGGCAACTATAGCTGAGCGTATTAGAAAGTCTATTGAAAATACTCTTTTTGCCAATGGAATCAGTGTAACAATCAGTGGCGGAGTAAAGCAGTATAATGGAGAAAATGTAACAGATTTTATTCATGAAGCAGATAAAAATTTGTACGAGGCAAAGAATGCCGGCAAAAATTTAGTTATATCAAAATAAAGTAAAAGGTGTTTTGCCAATATTCTCCTGTGTAAAGATGGGAATGCAGTTATTTACTGGCGGAGGGATTTCAATGAAAGTTATAGAGATTGATCATATTACTAAGGATTATGGAGAGCAAAAAGGCGTTTTTGATCTAAGTTTTGATGTGAATCGTGGAGAGGTACTTGGCTTTCTTGGTCCCAACGGAAGTGGGAAGACAACGACCATACGTCAGCTCCTTGGATTTATCAAGCCAGATTGCGGCAGTGTTAGAATCTTAGGAAATGACTGTTTTTTACATGGCGATAGAATCCAGAAGAATCTAGGGTATTTGCCAGGGGAGATTGCATTTATTGATTCCATGAGTGGAATGGAATTTATTCGTTTTGTGGCGAAGATGAAGAAAATGAAGGATTTAGGACGTGCTACAGAGTTAATAAAGCAGTTTGACTTAAATCCTCATGGAAAGATTAAGAAGATGTCGAAAGGGATGAAGCAAAAGATTGGAATCGTGTGTGCCTTTATGCAAGATCCTGACATCTTGATTTTAGATGAGCCAACCAGTGGATTAGATCCATTGATGCAGAATTGTTTTGTGGATTTGATTCTGAGTGAAAAGAAACGTGGAAAAACGATTCTCATGTCTTCTCATATTTTTGAAGAGATTGAAAAGACTTGTGATCGAGCTGTGATTATTCGCAGTGGAAAGTTGGTTGCCGTAGATACCATGGAAAGGCTTTGTTCTGGAAAGCAAAAAAAGATGAGTGTAAAGTTTTTCGATGAAACTATGGCAAAGTCATTTTTATCCTTGTTTCCACAGGCAAAGAAAGATAGAAATGTGGTTACCATGAAGGTGGGAACCAATATTGACCAGGTAATAAAGGCATTGGGGAAATACACTGTAGTGGATTTGGATTTCCACGAACAGTCACTGGAAGAATTCTTTTTGCATTTTTATGGAGGTGGGGAAAATGATAAATTTGACACTTTATAAAAAAGAATGGAAGAAGAACTGGATTTTGCTTGTTATTTTTATGGCTGTATTAACCATGTACGCCACAATGATTGTTTCAATGTTTGATCCAAAACTTGGAGACAGTTTAAAAACCATGGCAGAAAGTATGCCAGAGGTTTTTGCTGCTTTTGGAATGGCAGATGTGGGAACTACATTAATAGAGTTTGTGACAGGATACTTATATGGGATTTTACTGACAGCGTTTCCAGCGGTATATATTATTGTTCTAGCAAACCGTTTGATTGCAAGGTACGTGGACAATGGTTCTATGGCATATTTATTGTCAGTACCAGAGAAAAGAAACAAACTGGTTCGCACGCAGATTACGTTTTTAGTTTCAAGTCTATTGATGTTACTGGTTTATGTGATGGCAGTGATTGTAATTAGCAGTGAATTGATGTTTCCAGGACATATGGAAATGAAAGCTTTTTTTAAAGTGAATATTGGTTTGTTTGGTTTATGGATCATGACGGCTGGGGTGTGCTTTTTCTTCTCCTGTCTATTTAATGAATCAAAACGGGCGAATGGGGCGGCGTCTGCATTTGTTGTGTATTCCCTTTTAGTACAGATGATTGCACAAGTGGGAGATAAATTTGAGAATTTAAAGTATGCAACACCTATGACATTATTTTCTGTAGATAATTTAGTTGCAGATAAAGCAAGTGCATGGTACGGATGCACTATTATGTATGTGGTTGGAATCCTATGTTTTGTGGCAGCAGCTAAAATATTTGAGAGGAAAGATTTGCCGATTTAATAAAAAAGATTTTGAAGAATTTATAATAAACTTACATCTCAGTGGTGGGTAGTCCTGCTACTGAGAATTTTTATCCTTGCAATATACCCCTAGGGGGTATATACTGATAACGAAGAAAGGAAGGTATACAAAAATGGAAGAGAAAAAAGATTGTTGCCAATGTCATAAGATAAAGGAACGTTCAGATAAGGAACATAAGGATTTGATGAACCGCCTCAGCCGTATAGAAGGGCAGATTCGGGGAATCAAGAGAATGATTGATGAGGATGCATATTGTACCGATATTATTACACAAGTGGCGGCAGCGAATGCAGCGCTTAACAGTTTTAACAAAGTGCTGCTTGCTAGGCATATAAAGACCTGTGTGACCGAAGATATCAAAGAAGGAAAAGAAGAAACAGTAGACGATTTACTAAAAACATTACAAAAATTAATGAAATAGGAGGAGACAATATGGGTACTATAATTGTAGTATTAATTTTAATAGTTGCAGTATTTTTTGCATTGAAGAGTAGCACAAAGCATGTAAAAGGAGAAGGTGGATGTTGTGGCGGTGGCTGTGACAGTTGTACGCCTAAGACAAAAAAGAAGAAATTAAATGGAACAATAAAAGAGAAAAAAGTAATTTATATTGATGGAATGCATTGCGACCACTGTAAGCAAAGTGTAGAAGCTGCAATTGATGCAATGTCTGGGGCTGTTGGAAGGGTAAATTTAAAAGAGAATTTAGCAGAAGTATCTATGGAACAGCCAATCAAAGATGATGTATTAAAAGAAGCAATCGAAGCCTTGGATTTCAAGGTGACAAGGATAGAAACAAAGGAGGCATAGACGATGGAACGATATACAGTCACAGGGATGAGCTGTGCTGCATGCCAAAGCAGAGTGGAGAAGGCAGTATCTAAGTTAGATGGTGTCACAAGCTGTTCTGTAAGTCTTTTGACAAACTCTATGGGAGTCGAGGGGAATGCATCAACAGAAGCAGTTATTCAAGCTGTGGTTGACGCTGGGTATGGAGCCAGCATAAAAGGAAGTCAGGAGAAAGGACAACGTATGTCTTCTGTCAATGAACAAGAAGAGATGCTCAAAGACCATGAAACACCAATATTAAAGCAAAGACTATTTTGGTCCTTGGGATTCTTGCTTGTGTTAATGTATTTTTCTATGGGACATATGATGTGGAACTGGCCACTGCCAGCTTATTTTACAGACAATCATATTGCCATGGGGTTGGTACAATTATTATTAACCGTTATTGTCATGGTGATTAACCAAAAGTTTTTTATCAGCGGATTTAAGAGTTTATTTCATGGAGCACCTAATATGGATACCCTAGTAGCATTGGGTTCCAGTGCGGCATTTGTGTATAGTACGTATGCGTTGTTTGCAATGAGCGATGCTCAGGTTCATGGAAATATGTCTCAAGTAATGACATATATGCACGAATTTTATTTTGAATCTGCAGCTATGATTTTAACGTTGATTACCGTTGGTAAGATGTTAGAAGCAAGGTCAAAAGGAAAAACAACAGATGCTCTAAAAGGTCTTATGAAGCTGGCGCCTAAAACGGCGATTCTATTAAAGGATGGACAGGAGATGGAAGTTTCCATAGATCAGGTTGGAAAGGGAGACATTTTTGTTGTTCATCCTGGAGAGAATATTCCAGTGGATGGACGAATTTTAGAAGGAAATAGTGCAGTCAACGAAGCGGCATTGACAGGGGAAAGTATTCCAGTGGATAAAGAACCAGGAAGTGAAGTATCCGCAGCGACAGTAAACCAATCAGGATTTTTAAAATGTGAAGCAACAAGGGTAGGAGAAGATACTACACTTTCACAAATTATTCAGATGGTAAGTGAGGCTGCAGCGACAAAAGCACCTATTGCCAAGGTTGCAGATAAAGTGTCAGGGGTATTTGTGCCAGTGGTAATTACCATTGCATTGGTTGCTATGGTTGTTTGGCTTCTTGCAGGACAGTCCCTTGGATTTGCACTTGCCAGAGGTATTTCGGTCCTTGTCATTAGTTGTCCATGTGCCTTAGGGCTTGCAACACCAGTTGCCATTATGGTTGGAAATGGGATGGGAGCCAAGCATGGAATTATGTTTAAAACTGCTGTTTCTCTAGAAGAAGCTGGGAAAATGGAAGTGGTGGCACTAGATAAAACAGGAACCATTACCAAGGGAGAACCTAAGGTAACAGATATTATTTCTGTGGAAAATGGAAAGAAAGAAGATTTACTTTTTTATGCAAACGTGTTAGAACAAAAAAGCGAGCATCCTTTGGCAAAAGCAATTTTAGAATATGCCAAGGAACAGAACATACAAGGAGATGAAGTGACAGATTTTACTGCACTTCCGGGAAATGGACTTTCCGCCAAGTATAAAGGAGAAAAACTCGTTGCAGGGAATCTTATTTTTATTGAGAGTCAGACAACAGTTTCAGCTGAAATAAAAGGAAAATCAGAACAACTTGCAGAGGAAGGAAAGACACCATTGTTCTTTGCAAAAGATGGAAGGCTGTTAGGAATGATTGCAGTTGCAGATGTTATCAAAGAAGAAAGTCCACAGGCTGTAAAAGAACTTCAAAATATGGGAATTCATGTTGTTATGCTCACAGGAGACAATGAAAGGACAGCTAAGGCAATTGGAGAACAGGCAGGCGTTGATGAAGTTATTGCAGGAGTCCTTCCAAATGAAAAGGAAAATGTTATCCGTAACTTGAAGAGGCATTCAAAAGTTGCTATGGTAGGAGATGGAATCAATGATGCACCAGCTCTTACAAGAGCAGACATTGGAATTGCAATTGGGGCGGGAACAGATATTGCAATTGACGCTGCAGATGTTGTGTTAATGAAGAGTAAGTTAAGCGATGTGCCGGCAGCCATTCGATTAAGCCGAGCGACTCTTAAGAATATTCATGAGAATCTATTTTGGGCATTTTTCTATAATGTCATTGGGATTCCTTTGGCAGCAGGTGTATGGATTCCAATATTTCATTTACAGCTCAATCCAATGTTTGGAGCAGCAGCAATGAGTTTATCAAGTTTTTGTGTAGTAACCAATGCACTCCGTTTGAATTTATTCAAAATGGGAGATGCATCCAAGGATAAGAAATTAAAAATAAAAAAGAAAATGGAGGAAAAAGAAATGACAAAGACAATGAAGATTGAAGGTATGATGTGTGGACACTGTGAGGCAATAGTAAAGAAATATCTAGAAGCACTTCCACAAGTAGATGCAGCACAGGTAAGTCATGAAGAGGGAACTGCAGTGCTTACATTAAATGGTGAGATTGATAATGACGTGTTAAAAAAGACGGTAGAAGATAAAGATTATGTTGTGACAGAAATCCTATAAGGATTTATCATTTTACTACCTGTTGATATATCTCACCACATATGCTACAATTTCTTTCAAGAGCGTGCTGAATTGTATAGACTTATTTAAGAAGAAATTCTGATTGCAAAGGTAATCGCCATGATTTTAATATTTGGCGGTTACTTTTTTCTTATATAGGTAATTTTGCTGCAACTTCATTTCACATGACGGGAGAAATATATGATAAGAGAAGAATTTAAAGAATTTCCTATTTCAAAGGAAATTATAGATACCTTGGATTTGTTAGGATATAAGCATCCGACACCGATTCAAAAGAAAGCAATTATGCCAATCCTTGAAGGAAAGGATGTAGTGGCAAAGTCACAGACAGGAAGTGGAAAGACGGCAGCTTTTGGGATTCCATTATGTGAGCAGATTGTGTGGGAGGAGAGATATCCTCAAGTATTGGTGTTAGAGCCAACAAGGGAGTTAGCACTTCAGGTAAAAGAAGAACTGTTTCAAATTGGACGAAAGAAGCGAATGAAGGTTCCAGCTATTTTTGGAGGAATGCCCATTCAAAGAGAAATCAATACCTTAAAGCAAAAATCACATATTGTAGTTGGAACACCGGGACGTGTCATGGATCATATCCGAAGAGGAACTTTTGTACTTGAAGGAATTCGTAGTATTGTTATTGATGAAGCTGACTTGATGCTGGATATGGGATTTATCGATGAAGTGGGTGAGATTCTAAAGGCAGTTTTAAAGGAGAGGGAACAGCTGCAAATGAGCTTGTTTTCAGCGACTTTAGAAGAACGAATCCAAGGATTGGTAGATGCTTATATGAAAGATCCAGTGTTTGTGGAAATTGCTTCAGATACCAAAACAGCGGACAGCGTAACTCAGATTGCCTATGAAGCAGAGGAAGAAGATAAATTTCAGTTGCTCATGGATATTTTGGTTGACAAGAACCCAAAGGACTGTATGATTTTCTGTGCCACAAGAGAAATGGTTCAAACACTGTGCTATAAATTACAGCGAAAAAAAGTGCGATGTGAGATGCTTCATGGTGGAATGGAACAAAGGAAAAGACTGTATGCAATTGCGGATTTTCGAAAAGGAAAATATCATTATTTAATTACCACAGATGTGTCAGCAAGAGGAATTGATTTTGATGATATGGAACTTGTGATTAATTATGATTTTCCATCAAAAAAGGAAAACTATGTTCATCGAATTGGACGAACAGGAAGAAAAGGGAATAAGGGAACTGCTATTAGTCTGATTTCTTCAAGAGAGAAGCAGGCAAAAAAAGCAGTGGAACGATATATTGAAATGGTGATTCCAGTGGAAAATCCTGAGGATATTCGAGTCACTAGAAATCAAAAAGATGCATTTGAAATGAAACAAAAAGAAAAGGTTTTAATAAAGCAGGGCAAAGAAGCAGCATTTAAGTCAGAGATTACCAAACTAAATATTGGTGGTGGAAAGAAATCAAAAATGCGTGCTGGAGATATTGTGGGTGCTATCTGCAATATTAAAGGAATAAATCAAGAGGATATTGGAGTCATTGATATTCGAGATAGTTTTACCTATGTAGAAATTTTAAATGGAAAAGGTGATATTGCATGTGGGAATCTGCAAAGCAAAACCATCAAAGGAAAGATAAGAAAAGTACGGAAAATGAAATTATAGGAGGAAGCATGAAACAACATAAGTTGACACAGTGGATATTTGCGATTTTACTTTTTATTCTTGTGGTTTCCAGTGCTGCAACCATAACACTAAATTTTAACTCATTGTTCTATTTTGATATTGAATATTTAAAGATGGAACAAACCACTGGTATGAGTCAGGCAGACATGAAGGAAAATTATGATGCCTTGATTTCATATAATCAATTTTGGGGTCCTAAAAAGTTAGAATTTCCTACGCTTCCAATGAGCAAAAGTGGAGAAAAACATTTTAAAGAAGTGAAGAGTGTTTTTCTAGGACTAGAAGCAGTAGGAATATTTTCTTTGATTGCTATTCTAGTAGGAATTCTAAAAAAGAAAATAAAAATAATTGCGTTAAAAAGGGCAGGAATCCTAATGCTGGCAATCCCTGCATTTCTAGGAGCAGTGATGGTGGTTTCATGGGACTGGCTTTTTACCACGTTTCATCAAGTTGTGTTTGGAAATGAAGACTGGCTTTTTGATCCAGTGACAGATCCAGTAATACAGATGTTGCCTGACGAATTTTTCTTACATGGTGCAGTGATGATATTTGTCATTGTGCTTTTGTGCAGTGCTGGATGTTTTCTTTGCTATAGGAAGAAAAGATAATTATTTCGACTATGATTTAATTGTTATCATATTGAATCTTGAAATAATCAAGATAATGTTTCATTTCATCCTGTGCAGCAAGGCATGTATCACGCAGATATCCTTTCTCGGATTTCCATTCGGATAAACCACGATAGTAGAACATTTTCAAATTATCCGTAATAATGAATGGAACAATATTATGTTTTAAACATTCTTTGAACAGAATGAGTCGCCCGATACGACCATTGCCATCTTGGAATGGGTGTATACGCTCGAATTGGAAATGGAAGTCCAACAGTGAATCAAAATCGGGATCTGCAATTTGCTTATAGGAATGAAGTAGTTGTTTGATTTTATCATGAACATCTTCTGGGGCGGTAGTCTCTATACCACCAACTTCATTTGGTATTTTTTTATAATCCCCGATAGCAAACCATGATTGTCGGCTCTCAGATGTTCCCGTTTTCAAGAGCATATGCAATTCTTTTAACATTTTCTCCGTTATTATTTTGGAATTGTTATCAATTATATAATCAATACAGCGAAAATGGTTTACTGTTTCCACAATATCATCTACATTGATTTGTTTATTTTGGATACCAATTGTGTTGGTCTCATAGATATATCGGGTTTCATCGTGTGTTAGTTTACTTCCTTCGATATGATTGGAGTTGTAAGTTAATTCAATCTGTATCTTGTGATAGATACCACCTGTAACAGAATGAATCTTTTCATCACGTAACACATTGTGCAAAATGCGAGATTGGTTTGAATGTCTAGGAATACGGGTTGGTTTTGTGGCATCGTCTGGAATACTCCATGTTTTTCCAACTAGAAATGCTCCAGGAATTCGTCCTTTTTGACAGTAATTACGGACACTTCGCTCAGATATAT
>JAQVEG010000084.1 GCA_028697725.1 Anaerostipes sp. | reverse complement strand
AACATGGATAATAAAAAAGTGTTGAGAATGGTACAGATTTCATTGTTTATTACGATTATTTTAATTATGACATTTACACCATTAGGATATTTACGATTAGGATTGCTTGAGATTTCTTTGCTTACGATTCCAGTTGGGATTGGTGCGATGTTGTTTTCGCCAACTGCAGGAGCTGTTCTTGGTTTTGTATTTGGAATTACAAGTTTTGCAAGATTCTTTGGACTGAATCCATTTGGAGCGGTTCTCGTGGGAATCAATCCATTTTATGCTTTTCTAGTAGCGGTACCCACAAGAACGTTGATGGGATTTTTAACAGGGGTTATTTTTAAGTTACTTCAAAAGAGCAAGGGGATGTCCACCATTTCGTACTATATAGGTGGTTTTTTGGCTCCATTTTTAAACACAGTATTTTTTATGGGAGTCTTGGTTCTTTGTTATTGGAATACGGATTATATACAGAATTTGAATACGACCATGGGAAGTTTGAATCCAATTACTTTTATTTGTGCATTTGTAGGAATCAATGCAGTAGTTGAGATTGTAGCTGGAGCCTTGGTGGGAGGAACTGTTTCAAAAGTTCTTCATAGTGTTGTTAGAAGTTTATAGAAAGAGAAGCAGGAGACTATTGGTTTCCTGCTTTTTCTTTATTTCCGAAATATGCCATATTGGCTTCCTTGCCAGCAGCTTGAAGACGTTCTAAGCCCTCTTCTGGGCAGAGATAGGTTCCAAGTGGATAAGGCGTTGTAGAGTATAATCCGTGAAAGTCTGTTCCACCAGTCAAGAACAAATCATGTTCTTTGGAGAGACTTAGAATATGCTCTTTTATTTGTTCATCGTTTCGAGGGTGTTCATACTCAAGACCATCTAAATAATTGTGTTCAATAAGCATCTCCATGAGCATAGGATTTTTATATTGCCCTGGGTGTGCCAATACAGCGACTCCACCGCATGTGTGAATAAGGGCTGCGGCATCTTTAGTGGAAATATATTCTTGAGGACAGTTGTATTTTGAGCCTGCTCCAAATAATTTGTCATGAAGTTCTCCAATAGGTTGTCCAGTATATCCCAGAGACGCAAGAACCTGCATCATATGAACCTTGTAAATAGATGTACTGTATTTTGCGACCTCTTCTAGTTGTTCTAATGTGATAGGATAATCCTCCATTAGTTTTGTATACATGGAAAGTTTGGCTTCTTTTTCTAATTGAATGTATTTATCCAGCTTTTTTTGGAGACGTTTTATGTCAACGGGAAAATAACATAGAATATGAGGTTTGGTTCCTGTTTCTGAATGATAAGTAGACAATTCTACTCCGGGGATTACCTGAATGTCTAATTCTTTGCCTAAAGCCATTGCAGGTGCAATAGAGTGGGTGGAATTGTGGTCGGTGACGGATAAATAATCGAGTCCAATATGTTTTGCATGGTGGAACAATTGCTCCACATCAAGTGCACCATCAGATAAAACCGTATGTGTATGTAAATCAGCTTTCATATATAATTTCCTTTCATTGTTATTATTTTTCTTACTCTATTATAACTTAGTTTGTTATTTTATCAAATGTAAGTTAAAATAAATAATAATAGATAGGAAGAACGGAGGCGAGGGAATGAAAGAAATATTGTTAATTGCAACTGGAGGAACCATAGCATCTACCAATCAGGGAAGCGGTTTGGAACCTACGTTGATGGTGGAAAAGATATTAGAGTATCTGCCTGAATTGCCAGAAGGGTGTCACGTATCCGGAATTCAGCTTATGAATTTAGATAGTAGTAATATTGGAAGGCCTCAATGGAAGCAGATGATTTTAAAGATAGAGAAAGAATATGATCAATATGATGGATTTGTCATTTTACATGGAACGGATACACTGGCATATACATCAAGTGTATTGTCCTATATGATTCAGCAGTCAGGGAAGCCTATTATTGTTACAGGTGCGCAGCATTCATTGGCAGAGGAAGGCTCAGACGGGGTGAGAAACCTACATGATTCTATTTGTGTTGCCATGGATGAGAAAAGCCATGGAGTGCTTGTGGTATTTGATGGGGATGTTATTGTGGGAACAAGAGGAAAGAAGGTTTGTACAAAAAGTAATCATTCTATAGAGAGTATAAATATGCCAAGAGCTGCAACAGTAGAAGATGGAGAAGTTCACTGGAATATAGATTTGCAAAAGCCAGAAAGCCTCCCAGTGTTTACCTATCCAAAGGAGCCTTCCATCCATTTGGTAAAGGTTACACCATATATTAACAGTGAATTAATAGAGCTGGTATTTCATAAATATGATTATGTGGTCCTAGAGGGATTTGGATGTGGGAATCTGCCAGAATTATTATTTGATGATTTAAAGACTCTTTCACAACGGTATGAAACCCTTATCGTTGTGGGGACACAGGTATTAAAAGAAGGAACGGATATGTCATCTTATGAAGCGGGCAGAAGGTTTTTGAGTCTTGAACGAGTGGTAGAAGCAAAGGATATGACCATGGAAGCTGTTATGGCAAAGATTATGTGGATGCAAAGTATGGGAGTTAAGGAATTAGAGGAACAAAAAAGGATATTTCAACAAGTAATTTGGTATGATTGTATGTAACCAAGAGCCGTTGTCTAAGAATGAGACAGCGGCTCTTGCCTTAAGATTTCCCCAAGGTAGATGAGGTCGCCTTGTTTTCAAGAAGGTGAATTAGAGCATAAAGGAAAATAGCAATAAGACATAAAATCACAATGGAGAGCAAAACCCAGTCCATTTTAAATACTTGGCTGGAATATAAAATAAGATATCCAAGACCTGCCTTTGCGGCAAGAAATTCACCAATAATGACGCCAACTAAAGATAAACCAATGTTAATACTCATAATGCTAAAAAATACAGGAACGCAACTTGGTAAAACAACTAAGGTGAGTTCTTGTCTTTTTGTTCCGCCTAACGTCTGAATCAACATACGGCGATTGGCATCAACATGACAGAATTCGTGGTACAAATTCAAAATGCTTCCAAATACAGCAATTAAAATTGCCGTAATAATAATAGTCTTTATGTTATTTCCAAGCCAGACAATAAGAATGGGTGCAAGTGCAGATTTTGGTAAACTATTTAAAATGACAAAGTAAGGATCTAGTATTTTCTCTACAGTAGGAAACCACCAGAGAAACATGGCAGATAAAAGGCTTAACAGTGTAATCATGGCAAAGCTAAACAATGTTTCTAGCAAAGTAATTCCAGCGTGATAGAAAATGACGCCATCTTTGCATAACTGGAGAAAGCAAAGAAAAATTCGACTGGGGCTGCTAAATATAAATCCGTTAATCCAGTGAAATGAACTGCCAAGCTCCCAGAGAATAAGAAAAACAAATAAAATTAGACATTGAAAAAAATGAATTTTCAAACGTTTGCGTTTCTGTTCTTGAAGGTAAGAAAGCTGGTCATTGGATAGAGTAGTTTTAGTCATTGAGAGCCCTCCATAAAATATCGAAATAATCTTTGAATTCAGCGGTCTTTCGTGCGGCGGCAGGGGATGATTCTCCTGTGTACGTTAATTGGATGGGGACAATGGTTTTCACAGTTCCTGGACGTTTTGATAATACAATGACCCGGTGTGCCATACTAATAGCCTCTGATAAATCATGAGTTACCAATAGTGCGGTTTTGTGTTCTTTTCGTATGATTTGCCCAATGTCATTGGATACTTGAAGTCTGGTTTGATAATCTAAAGCTGAAAATGGCTCATCTAAAAGAAGTATTTTAGGGGAAAGAACTAAAGTGCGAATTAGAGCAACTCTTTGACGCATACCACCAGAAAGCTGTTTCGGGTAAGCATTACGGAAGTCTTCCAATCCATAAAGTGACAATAAATAATCTGCACGCTGGAAGGCTTCAGGATGTTTCTCTTTTTGAATGTGTAAACCTAACGTTGCATTTTCATAAATGGTTTTCCAAGGAAGTAATTGATCTGTCTGTAGCATATAGCCAATATATTCTGGAGATTTTTCAAAAGGTGTTTCATTTATTTTGATGGAGCCAGACTGCAAGGGAAGTAATCCGGCAAGAATATGAAGAAGCGTGGATTTTCCACAGCCACTAGGACCAACAATGGCCACGAACTCCCCTTGCTCTATTTCAAATGAAATATCAGAAAGTGCCTTAGTTTCTTTGGAGATGGAATGATAGGTGTATGTGATATGATTTAACGAGAGTGCAGAGGGCATAGTGTGTCCTTTTTTCTTTATAGTATTTAGGATATGCTGAAAATAAAAATATGATATAATTTATCCAAATGAAAAAGGAGATTAAAATGAAATATTCAAATATAGTAACAGGAAAATTTATAAAGCGTCCCAATCGATTTATTGCACATGTAGAAATTGATGGAAAAGAGGAAATTGCACATGTGAAGAATACTGGTCGGTGTAAGGAACTTTTAATTCCAGGATGTGAAATATATTTAGAGGAAAATGATAATCCAAAACGAAAAACAAGATTTTCATTAATTGGAGTAAAAAAGGGAGACTTGCTTATTAATATGGATTCTCAAGCACCAAATAAAGTCGTAGGAGAATGGTTAGCTCAAGGTGGAATTTATCAAAATCCTACACGAATTAAGCCAGAAACAACGTATGGTTCTTCAAGATTTGATTTTTATATGGAGGAAAATGAGAAAAAGGCATATATTGAGGTGAAGGGTGTGACCTTGGAGGAAGATAAGATTGCAAGATTCCCAGATGCACCAACTGAGCGGGGTGTAAAACATATCAATGAGCTGATTCAGGCAAAAGAAGAAGGATATGATGCTTATATTATATTTGTAATTCAAATGCAGGGAATGAAGTTGTTTAAACCAAATGATGTGACCCATAAAGAGTTTGGAGATACATTAAGAAAGGCAAAAGAGTGCGGAGTACACGTAATAGCAATGGATTGTGAGGTGACGCGAGAAAGTCTAGTGATTAATACAGAAGTACCGATAAATTTATCATAAGA
>JAQVEG010000043.1 GCA_028697725.1 Anaerostipes sp. | reverse complement strand
ATTTTGAGTTTCAGCAGTTTGAAACGTCAGAGAATCGCATGTTTACGTCAAAATATCTGGCGATTTATTTTAGGTCAGTCTCTACAATTCTTTATTTATAACTGTTGTGAACATCGAAATTAATTCGTGTTTTATTTGTTATCATTTAAATAATCAATTTTAACTAAAGTAAGGCCTTTTGCCGGGGCATTGGGTCCTGCTTTTACTCGCTTGGGTGCTGCGTTTAATATTTCTTCTACCCAAGATATTTCTTTCTTTCCTCTTCCAATTTGAATCAACGTTCCAGCCATCATTCGTACCATATTGTAGAGGAAGCCATTCCCCGTAACTCGAAAGGTAATATAATTTCCTTTTTGTTCTACGGTACACTCATATATGGTCCTTGTAAATGTCTTTGCTTGTCCACCTGTAGTACAAAAGCTGATAAAATTATGTTCCCCCATAAAAATCTGTGCCGCCTGATTCATTTTCTTTGCATCTAATGGCACATACACAAAATGATGATGTCTTGCTGTAATTGGATTATTGAATTCTGCATTATAAATCGTATATTCGTATGTCTTTCTCGTGTCTTGATATCTTGGATGGTATTCTAAGTCTACTTCCTCACAACTTTGAATCACAATATCCTTTGGTAAATGGTGATTTAAGGCTCTTGCCATTCTGCTTGCTGGAATTGTTGTATCAGAGTCAAAGACGGCTACATTTCCTAACGCATGGACCCCAGAATCGGTCCTGCTGGCTCCAATGACAGTCACTTGTTCTCCAATGAGTTTTGATAGCTGCTCATTTAATACACTTTCTATTGTAATATCCCTTGGCTGAATCTGCCATCCACAATAATTGGTTCCATCATATGCTATTATTAATTTATACCTTTTCATATTCTTACCTTAACAAAAAGAAAGCTAAATATATCATAATTCCTAAAAATACAATTAAGAAAATATATGCCATTCCATCTCTTTTTTCGTATTTTAATGGTTTCATTTTTGTTCGTCCTTCGCTTCCATGATAACATCTTGACTCCATTGCCATTGCAAGATCATTAGCTCTCCGGATCGCTGCAACAAACAATGGAACAATAATTGGCACCATGTTTTTAATACGATGAATCATACTTCCATTTTCAAAATCTACGCCTCTTGCTGTCTGTGCTTTCATAATCTTTCCCAATTCTTCTGTTAAAATAGGAATAAATCGAAGTGCAATTGACATCATCATTGCCATCTCATGAATAGGAAGTTTTATTTTCTTTAAAAATCCCAAAGACTTTTCTAATCCATCTGTCAATTCATTTGGCGTTGTTGTAAATGTCATCAAAGACGTTCCTAGCACTAGCATGACCAATCGAACCCCAAGATAAACAGCGGTCATTATTCCTTCTTTGGTAATGGTCAGTTTCCATATATGAACTAACGCCTCTCCTGGAATAAAGAACATATTAATAACTACCGAAAATAATAGAATTACGAAAACAGCTTTCAATCCCCTTAAAATAAATGAAAGAGGAACCGTAGAAAGAGCAATCACAATCCCTAAAAATATCAAGGATGCTGCGTATGTAATTGGTGATTTGTAGAAAAATAATGTAATCACATATATTAATGTTCCAAATAATTTTACTCTTGGATCTAATTTATGAATCATAGAATCCGACTTATAATACTGTCCAATTGTAATGTCTCTAATCATGATTTTCTTTCCTTTTTATTGCATCTAAAATTGCTGTCTTTGCTTCCTCAAGGGTCAGTGCAGACGTATCAATATTCATCCCTCGTTCTTTTAAATCTTCCACTACATATCGAAAAAACGGAACACTTAATCCCATGGCTTCTAATTCTTTCTTGTGGGAAAATACTTCTTCTTTGGTTCCATCAAACTCCACATTTCCATGGTTCATAACAATCAATCGATCTACATAAGTTGCCATATCCTCCATACTGTGTGAAACAAGAATAATCGTCATATGTCTCTCTTCATTTAATGTACGAAGAAGTTTTAAAATATGTTCTCGTCCTTCTGGATCTAATCCCGCCGTAGGCTCATCTAACACAAGATACTTTGGGTGCATTGCTAAAATACCTGCAATGGCAACTCTTCTTTTTTGACCACCAGATAATTCAAATGGTGACTTTCCATAAAGTTCCTCTCGCATCCCAACTGCGTAGAGACAAGATTTTGCAGTTTTCTCAGCCTCTTCTTTTGAAATCCCATAATTCATAGGTCCAAATGCCACATCATCTAAGATTGTCACTTCAAAAAGTTGATGTTCCGGATATTGAAAGCACATTCCCACTTTTCCACGCAATCCACGTAGATCATATCCATCCACGGAAATGTCTTCATCATCATAATAAACAGTCCCACTTGTTGGCAGCATCAATCCATTTAAATGTTGAATCAAAGTAGACTTGCCAGACCCAGTATGACCGACAATCCCAATAAATTCACCTTCATTTATTACAAGATTCGCATTGTTTAACGCCACACTCTTTTCATCTGAATTGCTGTCGTATATGTGGCTTACATTTTCTAAACGTATTGACATAATTCCTCCACTAGTTCTTTTTTGGAAATAATATCAGGTGAAAGTTCAATTCCTTCTTTGCGTAATTCATAAGCTAAATCTGTGGCAAAAGGAACTTCAAGCCCTAGCTTCTTTAGTTCATCCACATGATAAAACACCTCTTTCGGTGTTCCACTCATGGTTACTTTTCCCTGATTCATCACAAATACTTGATCTGCTGGAAGGACTTCATCCATATTATGTGTAATTAAAATAATCGTAATCTTCTTCTCTTGATTCAGTCTTTTTACCAAATTTAGTACATCTTGCCGTCCTTTTGGATCTAACATAGCTGTCGGCTCATCTAACACAATACATTCTGGTTCCATAGCCATAATCCCTGCAATGGCAACCCGTTGCTTTTGTCCACCCGACAAATTATTGGGACTGGACTTTCGATAAGCATGCATTCCAACACCTTCTAATACCCTTGAAACTCTTTCCCAAATCTCATCTGTAGGTATTCCAATATTCTCTGGTCCAAACCCAACATCTTCTTCTACAATGCTTCCTACAATCTGATTGTCTGGATTCTGAAAAACAATCCCAACACTCTGTCTAATATCCAACATATTCTTAGGATCTTTTGTATCCATGTTTTCTACAAATACAGTTCCTTCACTTGGCACTAACAATCCATTCAAATGTTTTGCAAGAGAAGACTTCCCTGATCCATTATGACCTAAGATGGCAATAAACTGGCCTCTTTGTACATCAAGGGATACTCCATCTACTGCGTGTACAACGGTTCCCTTTTCATCCTCATCTTGATATGATATATATTCATGTTTTAAGTCTTTGATTTTTAAAATTAAATTCTTCATCACATACCTCGTTTTCACTAAATTCCAGTATGACACAGGAAAGCCTATCTGACAAGAGTTTTCACCCTAAAAAAAGGAGCAGAAACATTTTATTGTCTCCACTCCCAAATAATCCACTCTTATCTCTTGATTATACAAGCTCTAATAATACTTCTAAAGCTCCATCACCTTTACGTTGTGCAATCTTAACGATTCTTGTATATCCACCGTTACGATCAGCATACTTTGGTGCATACTCGTTGAATAACTTATTTGTTAAATCAACTTTCTTAGTATTTGCTTTCTTTCCTGCTACTTCTGTAGGTACTTCTGTTACAGGGTATAATACTTTAAGCATTTGTCTTCTTGCATGTAAGCGAGAAGGTTGATCTTTTTGGATTTCTTTTTGAACTGTTTCATATACAGTTACTTTCTTTCCATCAACAACTTCTTTGACACGTTTTCCGTCTTTATCTTTCTTAGCAACCTTAGCGTCAACTGTTACTGTATCAAAATTATCTTTTTCTCTTACAGCAGATGCAATTAACTTTTCAGCTACTTTGCGGATTTCTTTTGCTTTTGCTTCTGTTGTAACAATCTTACCATTATATAATAAGTTTGTTACTTCTGCGCGGATTAATGCTTTACGTTGAGAAGATGTTCTTCCTAATTTTCTATACTTTGCCATTTTAATGGACCTCCTAAAGTTTTTTCGCCATGCTTACTAATCCTTCAGCCTAGGCGGGTCTATTTCATTTCTACTCTTCACCTGAATTAAGAGCTAATCCAAGTTCACTTAATTTTGCTAAAACTTCTTCTAATGATTTACGTCCAAGATTACGAACCTTCATCATGTCTTCAGAAGTTTTATTTGTTAATTCTTCCACAGTATTAATACCTGCTCTCTTTAAACAGTTGTATGAACGAACAGATAACTCCAATTCGTCAATGCTCATTTCAAGCACTTTTTCCTTTTCATCATCTTCTTTTTCTACCATAACTTCTGCAGTCTTGGCATTTTCAGAAAGATCTACAAACAAGTTTAAATGCTCACAAAGTACCTTTGCAGCCAAACTAACAGATTCATCTGGAGATAAAGTTCCATTTGTGAAAACGTCTAGTGTCAACTTATCATAATCAGTCACTTGACCAACACGAGTATTCTCTACTTTTATGTTCACTCTTTCAACTGGTGTATAAATTGCATCTACAATTATTTCATCAATCGATTTGTTTTCTCTATCTGCCTTATCTGCTCCAATGTATCCACGTCCTTTTGTGATTGTTAATTCCATATCCAAACGGCTATCTTTTCCGCCACCTAATGTAGCAATAACCTGCTCTGGATTCAAAATTTCTATATCACTGTCCGCCTTGATATCACCAGCAGTTACAACACCTTCTCCTTCAAACTCAATAAATGCATGTTTTGGTTCGTTAGAGCTGCTTGTATTCTTAATTGCTAATGACTTAATATTCATGATGATCTCTGGAACGTCCTCTTTTACCCCTGGAATGGAACTAAATTCATGTAAAACTCCTTTGATCTTTACAGAACTTACCGCTGCTCCTGGTAATGAAGAAAGCATAATTCTTCTTAACGAGTTTCCAAGAGTTGTTCCGTAACCTCTTACTAGTGGTTCAACTACGAAACGACCAAAACGATTATCTTCTGAAATATCACTAATATCAATATTTGGTTTTTCAAATTCAAACATACGGCCCCTCCTTCTGGGTTAAAAATAATTGAGGGTCAGTAAAGCGGAAACTGATTCCGCTTTGCTACTTACTCATGAAAACAATCTCAACATCTCTTGAAACAAGAAATGTATCATTGCATTCACTTTATTATTTAGAATATAACTCGACAATAAGAGTTTCATTTACAGGAACATCGATTTCTTCTCTTGCTGGAATCTCTTTTACTGTTCCAGTAAAAGCTTCATGGTTAGCTTCTAACCATGATGGAACCATTCTTCCATCTGTAGCTTCGAAAATCTCTTTGTATCTTGGAGATGTTCTATGTTTTTCTTTGATTTCAATTACATCACCAACTGAAACTTTATAAGAAGGAATATTAACTTGTTTACCGTTTACAAGTACATGCTTATGATCAACGATTTGTCTACATTCTTTTCTTGTTCTACCATAACCCATACGGAACAATACATTGTCCAATCTAAGTTCTAGTAAAGTCATAAGGTTTACACCTGTTTGACCTTTCATCTTTTCAGCTTTTGCGTAATAATTTCTAAACGGTTTTTCTAAAACACCATAAATAAATTTTGCTTTTTGCTTCTCACGAAGTTGAAGACCATATTCGCTCTTCTTTCTGTTTCCTCTTGTTGAGGTTCTATTTGACTTTTTGTCGATACCTAAAAATAAGGGATCAAGACCTAAAGATCTACATCTTTTTAAGACTGGAGTTCTATCTACTGCCATCTTCTAATCCTCCTAATTATACTCTTCTACGTTTTGGTGGGCGACATCCATTATGTGGAACTGGTGTAACATCACTGATACTTGTAACTTCAAGTCCAGCTGTTGATAAAGCACGAATTGCTGCTTCTCTTCCAGATCCTGGTCCCTTTACCATAACGTCTACTGTTTTTAAACCATGTACTAATGCTGCTTTTGTTGCAGTCTCTGCAGCCATTTGTGCTGCGTAAGGTGTAGACTTTCTAGATCCTCTGAATCCTAATCCACCTGCACTTGCCCAAGAAAGTGCATTTCCTTGTGCATCAGTTAATGTAACAATTGTATTATTGAAAGATGACTGAATGTGTGCTTGTCCGTGTTGTACATTCTTTTTGACACGTTTTTTTGACACTTTTTTTGTAACTTTAGCCATAATTAACTTAACTACCTTTCTTTGAGAATCAATTTCATATTATATATGAAAGATTATTTTTTCTTATTTGCAACAGTTTTCTTAGGACCCTTACAAGTTCTAGCGTTTGTCTTTGTTTTTTGTCCATGACATGGAAGTCCTTGTCTATGACGCTTTCCTCTGTAACATCCAATTTCTTTTAATCTCTTAATATTAAGAGCGATTTCTCTTCTTAAATCACCTTCTACAACTTGTGATTCGTTAATAACTTCACTGATTCTACGAACTTCGTCATCAGTTAAGTCACGAACACGAGTGTCAAGGTCAACATTTGCTTCTGATAAAATACGTCTAGCACTTGTTAGACCAATACCATAAATATAAGTAAGTCCAATCTCTACACGCTTTTCTCTTGGTAAATCAACACCTGAAATACGAGCCATGTTTTTTCTTCCTCCAAAATAATAATAATGTGTCTAAGTAAATCCATCATATCCGCGTACGGTGAAATGTTATACGTGTCTCTACCTAATAACCTAATGTTTTCTATCTATATACATCAATATGGGTGACGTCCCATATCGAACAGCCGCCTAAATTCATACACAACAAAAGCAAGGAACAATTCTATTCCTTAAAAGAAAAATTATCCTTGTCTTTGTTTGTGCTTTGGATTCTCACAGATTACTCTGACAGATCCTTTTCTCTTAATAACCTTGCACTTTTCGCACATTGGTTTTACTGAAGCTCTAACTTTCATTGAATTTCTCCTTTCATAAAACGTTCGTATACCATTGTACCATCATACTTTCTAATAATCAAGAACTTTTTTATTTATTTGTCACGCCAAATAATACGCCCTTTTGTTAAATCATATGGAGATAATGCTAATGTTACTTTGTCTCCTGGAAGGATTTTAATATAATTCATTCTTAGCTTTCCACTAATATGAGCTAACACTACGTGTCCACCTTCAATTTCTACTTTAAACATTGCATTAGGTAACTTTTCTAATACAACTCCCTCAATTTCGATTGCTTCTGATTTTGCCATTTCTTTCTCCTTTTCTTAAATAGATAATGATAGGATTTCATATCCTGTTTCTGTAATCAATATTGTATTCTCATAATGAGCTGATAAACTTCCATCTGCAGTAACTACAGTCCAGTCATCATCCAGCCACTCTACATCATATGCTCCTGCATTTACCATAGGTTCAATTGCCAGTGTCATTCCTGCACAAAGTTTAATTCCCTTACGCTTCATCTTAAAGTTAGGAATCTGAGGATCTTCATGTAAATGTGTTCCGATGCCATGACCAACTAAGTCACGAACAACTGAAAAACCATTTTCTTCTATATAAGTCTGAATCCCTTGAGAGATATCAAATAAATGATTCCCTGGTTTTGCAGCCTTTATCCCTTCAAAGAAACTTTCCTTTGTAACTTGTATTAACTGGCTAGCCTCTGGTGTGATACTTCCCACACCATAGGTTCTAGCCGCATCTGAATGATACCCTTGATAAATAACTCCAGCATCCAGACTTACAATGTCACCAGATTTAATAATTCTGTCCTTTTTTGGAATTCCATGAACGACTTCCTCATTGACTGATACACAAATTGACGCTGGATATCCATTGTAATTAAGAAAAGAGGGAATACACCCATAATCTCGAATTGCTTTTTCTCCAAACTGGTCAATTTCTAATGTAGAAATCCCAGGTTTTATAAAATCTTCTAATTGATTGTGTACATCTTCTAAGATTTTCCCAGCTTCCTTCATTAATAAAATCTCGCGGTTTGACTTTATTGTAACTGCCATTTCTATGCCCCTAAGATTTTCTTAATTTCTTCAAATACAACTGTAATATCTACAGTTCCATCAATCTCATGTAACACTCCAGCTTTTTCATAGTGAGAAATAAGTGGAGCTGTCTGCTCATGATATACGTCTAATCTTTTCTTTACTGTCTCTGCTTTATCGTCATCTCTTAAGACTAGTTCTCCTTGACATACATCACACTTGTTTTCTTCTTTTGGAGGGTTGTACTGTAAATGAAAAATAGCTCCACACTCTTTACAAGAACGTCTTCCAGCCATACGATTTACAATGTTTTCGTCTGGTACTTCAATATCAAGTGCATAATCAATCTGTTTGTTCTTCTCTTTTAATGCCGTATCTAATGCATCTGCTTGGGGAATTGTTCTTGGAAAACCATCTAGAATAAAACCTTTGCTACAATCATCTTTTTCAATTCTGTCAACAACTAAGTCACAAACTAGTTCATCAGGTACTAATAATCCTTGATCCATATATTCTTTTGCCTTTGCACCTAATGGAGTACCGTTCTTAATATTCTCACGGAAAATATCTCCTGTAGAAATATGTGGAATATTGTATTGCTCTGCAATTTGCTTTGCCTGAGTTCCTTTGCCCGCACCTGGAGCACCTAACATAATAATCTTCATAGTAATTCCTCCTCTTCATCAAATAAATCGTTTACATATACATACATTATATCACTGAAATGCCCTTAATTGTGTAATAAAAACAAGCTGTAGTTTATAGCTACAGCTTGTTTTTTTATTAGTCATTTAAAAAACCAGAATAACTTTGTACTAACAGTTGTGATTTAATCTGCTTAATTGTTTCTAGAATAACACCTACAACGATAATAATAGATGTTCCACCAAAAGAAACAGATGCCCCAAATACTCCATTAAAGAAATATGGGATAACCGCAACAACTGTCAATCCAGCTGCGCCTATAAATATAATATATTTCAAAATTTTATTTAAATAATCAACTGTTGGCTTTCCTGGACGGATTCCTGGAATGAATCCACCTTGTTTTTTCATATTATTTGATATTTCCAATGGATTAAAAGTAATCGATGTATAGAAATACGCAAACAAAATAACTAAAATAACATACAGCAATAAACCAATTGATCTCTTTGGATGATTTACATCAAACCAAGAAGAACTATTTAAGGTTGAAAGTATTTTTCCAGCAATTCCATTGCCATCATATTTAAACAATTGTTGAATAATCAACGGAAACTGCATAATAGATGATGCAAAGATAATTGGGATAACACCTGCTGTATTAACTTTTAAAGGAATATGTGATGATTGTCCTCCAACCATTTTTCTTCCTTGTACTTTTTTTGAATATTGAATTGGAATATGTCTTTCAGCATCTGAAAGAATAATTACAAATATAACAAGTGCTAAAACTACAGCTGCAATTACGCATCCTGCAATCAATGCTGGTCCAATTTGCTTTCCCTTCATAAACTGATTATACAATGTAGCAAAATCACTTGGCATTCCTGAAACAATGTTAATTAACAAAATAATAGAAATTCCATTTCCAACTCCGCTCTCTGTAATTCTTTCTCCTAACCACATAACCAATACGGCACCTGCAGTCAAAGCAATAATCATAGTGAACATTGTAAAGTTCGTACTTCCAGTTCCTAATACTCCTTGATTGTTAAATCCAATTGTCATTCCTGCACCTTCAACAATAGCAAGTACAACTGTGACATATCTTGTGATTTTTGCAATCTTCTTTCTTCCATCTTCCCCGTCTTTTTGTAATTCTTCAAGAGCAGGAATTGCAATTGTCATCAACTGCATAATAATAGAAGATGTAATGTAAGGTGTTACACTCAATGCAAATACTGACATTTGCATAAATGATCCACCAGTAAAAGAGTTAAGGAGATTAAATGAATCTCCTAATGCACTCTTTAAATATGCTGTAATTTGAGCTGAATCAATTCCTGGAATTGGTAATTGAGCACCAAAGCGAACAACAACTAATACAAATAATGTGAATATCAATTTTTTAATCAGTTGTTTATTATGCAACGCATCTGTAAATGCATTTGACATTTAAATCACCTCAGCTTTTCCACCAAGAGCTTCAATTTTTTCTTTTGCACTTGCACTAAATGCATTTGCTTTTACTGTAAGCTTCTTAGTTAATTCTCCATTTCCTAAGATTTTGATTCCGTCACGTGGATTAGATACTACTCCAGTTTCAATTAATGTAGCAACTGATACTTCTGCTCCATCTTCAAATCTATCTAATACTGAAACGTTGATTCCAATGATTTCTTTAGAGTTTCTACATGTAAATCCTCTTTTTGGAATACGTCTGTATAAAGGCATTTGTCCACCTTCAAATCCTGGACGAACTCCTCCTCCAGAACGAGCTTTTTGCCCTTTATGTCCTCTACCTGCAGTTTTTCCATTTCCTGATCCATGTCCACGACCTCTTCTAAAGTTGTCGCTATGCTTAGATCCTTCTGCTGGACTTAAGTTTGATAATTCCATCTGTGGCACCTCCTTCATCTATATTATATTTCTTCTACTTTTACTAAATGCTGTACTTGATGAATCATTCCTCTAACAGAAGCGTTATCTGGCATTTCAACAGTCTTATGCATTTTCTTAAGACCTAATGCTTCAATTGTCTTCTTATGTTTAGGGATGGCACCAATTGTAGATTTTACTAATGTGATTTTTAATTTATCTGCCATTTTATACGTCCTCCTAACCTAATAGCTCTTCAACAGTTTTTCCGCGAAGTTTTGCTACATCTTCTGGAGTCTTCAAGTTCTTTAAACCTTCAATAGTTGCAAGAACAACGTTTTGTTTGTTGTTTGAACCTAAAGATTTTGAACGGATATTTTTATATCCTGCTAACTCAAGAACATCACGTGAAGGTCCACCGGCGATAATTCCAGTACCTTCTGGAGATGTCTTTAATAATACAGATGCTCCACCAAAGTTTCCTGTAAAGTCATGAGGTGTACTTCCTTTTGCATCGATTGGTACTGTAACCAAATTCTTAGTTGCAGCTTCTCTTCCTTTACGAATTGCTTCAGGAATTTCCATTGCTTTACCTAATCCAGCAC
Source organism: Anaerostipes sp. (assembly GCA_028697725.1). Taxonomy (GTDB): domain Bacteria; phylum Bacillota; class Clostridia; order Lachnospirales; family Lachnospiraceae; genus Anaerostipes. Next base: position 11,708 of record JAQVEG010000043.1, on the reverse strand, counting down.
CAACGTGTCCATTTTTGTCTCCGACAACAACAAGTGCTGCGAATCTCATATTACGTCCGCCTTTTACAACCTTAGTAACACGTTTGATCGATACTACTTTGTCTTCTAGTTCTAATTGACTAGCGTCGATTAGTGTATGCTTCATTTCATTTCCTCCTATTAGAATTGTAGACCAGCTTCACGAGCTGCGTCTGCTAATGCTTTAATTTTCCCTTGATAAATAAATCCGCCTCTATCAAAAACTACGGTTGAAATACCTTTTGCTAATGCACGTTCTGCAATAACTTTTCCTAAATGAGCTGCAGCTGCAACATCATTTGTCTTTTCTAAATCAGCCTTGATGTCCTTTTGAAGAGTTGATGCTGATACCAAAGTATTTCCAACTGTGTCGTCAATGATTTGAGCATACATATGATCGTTACTTCTGAATACGCTTAAACGTGGTTGTTCTGCTGTTCCACTAATGCGATTACGAAGCTTTAAATGTTTTTTTGCACGAATTTTACTTCTTGATTGTTTCTTAATCATCCTATATCACTCCTTTATTTTGCACCAGTTTTTCCAACTTTACGTCTAATAACTTCATCAGCATACTTAATTCCTTTACCTTTGTAAGGTTCTGGTCTTCTTAAGTCTCTGATTTCAGCTGCGTATTGTCCAACTTTTTCTTTATCGATACCTTTCACATGGATAATATTTTGACCTTCCATCTCAGTCTCAATTCCTTCTGGATCTGTCATTGAAACTGGATGTGAGAATCCAAGGTTGAAAGAAATTTCTTTTCCTTTTTTAGATGCTCTGTAACCAACACCGTTGATTTCAAGAGTCTTTTGGTATCCCTCAGTTACTCCTGTTACCATGTTAGCAAGAAGAGATCTTGTTAAACCATGTAAAGACTTCATTTTCTTAAGATCATTTGGTCTTGTAACAATAAGTTCTGTTCCTTCTTGTTTAATTGTCATTTCTACTGGTAAACATTTTTCTAATGTTCCTTTAGGACCTTTTACAGTCACTTTGTTTCCTTCTTCAATTTTAATCTCTACTCCTGCAGGGATTTCAATTGGCAATCTACCTATACGAGACATAGGTTACCTCCTTAAATTGTCGGAAAGAGCCGAGCTCTTTCTGTTTTCAGAAAAATTTTATAATGTAGTTACACTCGACTAAGCGCTCAAGCAATGCTTTCGCTGAGTCTCGGTAACGGCTTTCGCACTAAGTTCAGGCTGCACTAACGCTTGCCTTCACTAAGTGCTTAATGCCTACCAAACAAATGCTAAAACTTCTCCACCAACGTTTTGTTTTCTAGCTTCTTTGTCTGTGATTACACCTTTGTTTGTTGAAATAATTGCAATTCCTAATCCACCTAATACTTTAGGAAGATCAGTTGAGTTTGCATATACTCTTAATCCTGGCTTAGAGATTCTCTTAAGACCAGTGATGATTTTTTCGTTCTTTGTTTGACCATATTTTAATGTGATCACGATGTTCTTATATGAATCCTCTTCTTTGATTTCATAAGCTGCGATAAACCCTTCATTTAATAGGATTTGTGCAATTGCTGTCTTCATCTTAGAAGCAGGAATTTCTACTGTATCATGTTTTGCAGTGTTAGCATTACGAATTCTTGTAAGCATATCTGCAATAGGATCGCTCATTGTCATTATTAGTTCCTCCTTCCTTTCTACCAGCTTGCCTTTTTAACACCTGGAATTTGTCCTTTGTATGCTAATTCACGGAAACAAATTCTGCAAATACCATACTTTTTCAAATAACCATGTGGACGTCCACAGATTCTACAACGACTATATTCTCTTGTTGAAAACTTTTGTTTTCTTTGTTGTTTAACTACCATTGACCTCTTAGCCATGGGGACCCTCCTATCTATTTCTTAAATGGCATACCGAATAAAGTAAGTAATTCACGAGCTTCTTCATCTGTATTAGCTGTAGTTACAAAAATTACATCCATACCTCTAACTTTATCTACTTTATCGTATTCAATTTCTGGGAAAATTAATTGTTCTTTAATACCTAACGCATAGTTACCTCTACCGTCGAAAGAGTTTTGACTAACTCCTCTAAAGTCACGTACACGAGGTAATGCAAGGTTGATAAGACGATCAGCAAATTCATACATTCTTTCGCCTCTTAAAGTTACTTTACATCCAATTGGCATTCCTTCTCTTAACTTAAAGTTCGCAACTGACTTTCTAGCCTTTGTTACAACAGCCTTTTGTCCTGAAATCTTTTCAAGATCTGCAACAGCAGCATCTAAAAGTTTCTTATTTTCTTTTGCTTCCCCAACACCCATATTGATAACGATTTTCTCAAGTTTTGGTACTTGCATAATATTATTATATTCAAATTTCTTCATCATAGCATCTTTAATATCTACGCTATATTGTTCTCTTAATCTACTCAACTGATTGAACCTCCTTTCCGTAATTAATCAATAACTTCTCCGGTTTTTTTAGCAACACGTACTTTTTTACCGTCATTAATGCTGTAACCAAGCTTTGTTGGTTGACCATTGTGTACATACATAACATTAGAAACATCTAAGAATCCTTCTTCTGTTACGATTCCACCCTGTTGGTTTGCAGCACTTGGCTTTGTATGCTTTGTTACCATGTTAGCGCCTTCAACTTTAACAGCACCTTTCTTTTGGTCAACAGCAATTACTTTACCTTCTTTGTCTTTATCTTTTCCAGCGATAATTTTAACTAAATCGCCTTTTTTAATTTTGATTGCTGACACAGTGTTTCCTCCTTATAATACTTCTGGTGCTAATGAAACAATTCTCATGAATTTCTTATCTCTTAGCTCTCTTGCCACTGGTCCAAAGATACGAGTTCCAGTTGGGTTCATATCTTCTTTAATGATAACTGCAGCATTTTCATCGAATCTGATATAAGATCCATCTTTACGACGAGCACCTTTTTTTGTACGAACAACAACGGCTCTTACTACATCACCTTTTTTAACAACGCCACCTGGTGTTGCATCTTTGACAGTAGCAACAATAACATCACCGATGTTAGCATATCTTCTTGTAGAACCACCTAATACTCTGATGCAAAGGATTTCTTTAGCTCCAGTATTATCGGCTACCTTAAGTCTTGACTCTTGTTGAATCATGCTTATTTCTCCTTTCCTATGAACAAAATTCTATTTTGCTCTTTCGATTACTTCTACAAGTCTCCATCTCTTATCCTTAGATAATGGTCTTGTTTCCATAACTTTTACTCTATCTCCAATGTTACAATCATTATTTTCATCATGAGCTTTTAATTTATAAGTTTTCTTGATGATTTTCTTATATAAAGGATGTTTTACATTATCTTCGATTGCAACTACGATTGTCTTATCCATCTTGTCACTTACGACTTTCCCAATACGGGTTTTTCTCATATTTCTTTCCACAACAAATTCCTCCTTTCGAATCTACTTAAGCGTTAGCTTTTCCTGTAATAGCTCCTTGAATACGAGCAATGTTTCTTCTAACTTCTTTGATTCTGCTTGTATTTTCAAGTTGGTTTGTTGCATTTTGGAATCTTAAGTTGAATAATTCCTTTTTCGCAGCTACTAGCTCATTGTTCAATTCGTCAACTGACTTGTTATTTAATTCATTTACAAATTCTTTAGTTTTCACTGTTGTCACCGCCTTCTAAAGCTTCACGAGAAACAATTTTACATTTCACTGGTAACTTGTGCATTGCAAGACGTAACGCTTCACGAGCAAGACTTTCTTCTACTCCTGAAATTTCGAACATTACACGTCCTGGCTTAACAACTGCTACCCAATACTCTAAACTACCTTTTCCTTTACCCATTCGAGTTTCAGCAGGTTGTGCTGTAACTGGTTTGTCTGGGAAAATCTTAATCCATACTTTACCACCACGTTTGATGTAACGAGTCATAGCTACACGGGCTGCTTCGATTTGATTTGAACGAATCCAAGCTGGTTCCATTGCTACTAGTCCGTAATCACCATAAGTGACTTTATTTCCACGAAGGGCTTTTCCACGCATAGATCCGCGGAACTGCTTACGACGTTTAACTCTTTTTGGCATTAACATTATTTAGCTCCCCCTTCCTTATTCTTAGTTGGAAGTACTTCACCATGATAAATCCATGTTTTAACACCAACTTTTCCATAAGTTGTGTCTGCTTCTGCAAATCCGTAATCAATATCTGCACGAAGTGTTTGTAGAGGAATTGTTCCTTCACTGTAGAATTCTGTACGAGCCATATCAGCACCACCTAAACGTCCTGATACACATGTCTTAATTCCTAATGCACCAGTTCTCATTGTACGTTGCATGCAAGACTTCATAGCTCTTCTAAAAGCGATACGATTTTCTAACTGCTGTGCAATGTTTTCTGCAACTAATTGTGCATCTTTGTCTGGTCTTTTAACTTCTTTTACATCAATAAGAACTTTCTTGTCAGACATCTTTTGGATTTCTTTTTTAAGTTCTTCAATTGCTGATCCAGCTTTACCAATAACAACTCCAGGTTTTGCTGTGTGAACAATCAATTTTAATCTATCAGAAGCTCTTTCGATTTCGATGCTAGAAATTCCAGCATTATATAATTTCTTTTTTACATATTTTCTGATCTTATCATCTTCAACTAGATTGTCTGCAAAATCTTTTTCTGCATACCATCTTGAGTCCCAGTCTTTGATGACTCCGACTCTTAGACCATGAGGGTTAACTTTTTGTCCCATTATTTCCTCCTTCTATCTTTCATCAAGCACTAAAGTGATGTGGCTCATTCTATGTTCGATTCTATAAGCTCTTCCTTGTGCTCTAGGTTTAACTCTTTTCATAGTTGGTCCTTTATTTGCATAACATTCTGCAATGTAAAGGTTTTCTGGATCCATTCCGTTATTATTTTCTGCATTAGCAATTGCAGACTTTAATAACTTTTCAATTAAACTAGATGCATATCTAGGATTGTAAATTAAGATACCAAGTGCTTCTTGAACACCCTTTCCTCTAATCGCATCTAATACGAAACATGCCTTTGTAACTGATACTCTTGCATGTGATAATGTTGCTTTTGGTCTCGTATCTTTTTGTGCATTTCTTTGCTTTTTATACTGAGATCTGCTATATTTCTTAGCCATGAATGTGGAACCTCCTTCCATTCGTCTATCTATTAATTAATTCCTGATTTCTTTTCTGATTTAGTATGTCCACGGAATGTTCTTGTAGCAACAAACTCTCCAAGTTTGTGTCCTACCATGTCTTCTGTGATATATACTGGCACATGTTTTCTTCCATCATGGACAGCCATTGTATGTCCAACGAATGATGGGAAAATTGTGGAACGACGAGACCAAGTTTTAATAACTGTTTTGTCTCCAGCTTCGTTCATAGCATCAACTTTTTTAAGTAAACTTGCATCTGCAAATGGTCCTTTTTTAAGTGAGCGAGCCATAAGTTACCTCCTTATACTATTTAACGTTTTTACCGTCTCTTCTTCTAATAATCATCTTGTTAGATTGTTTATGTTTCTTACGAGTTTTTAAACCAAGTGCTGGTTTACCCCAAGGTGTACATGGACCTGGACGACCAATTCCTGTCTTACCTTCACCACCACCATGTGGATGGTCATTAGGGTTCATAACAGAACCACGAACTGTTGGGCGGAATCCCATGTGACGTTTACGTCCTGCTTTACCTACGTTTACTAAGTCATGTTCGATGTTTCCAACTTGACCAATTGTAGCTCTACAGATAACTGGAACCATTCTCATTTCTCCTGATGGTAAACGAAGTGTTGCATTTTTTCCTTCTTTCGCCATTAATTGAGCTGAGTTTCCTGCTGCACGAACTAATTGAGCTCCTTTTCCAGGATACATTTCAATGTTGTGAATTTCTGTACCGATTGGAATATTTGCTAGTGGTAAGCAGTTTCCTACTTTGATTTCAGCTTCTGGACCATTCATAAGAGTAGTACCAACAGCTAATTTGTTAGGTGCAATAATATAAGTTTTTTCACCATCTGCATATGTTAATAATGCGATGTTTGCTGTTCTGTTTGGATCGTATTCGATAGCTGTTACTGTTGCTGGAACACCATCTTTTCTTCTCTTAAAGTCAATAATTCTATATTTTCTTCTAGCTCCGCCACCGCGGTGTCTTACTGTAATCTTACCTTGGTTATTACGTCCAGCAGTCTTCTTTAAAGAAGTTACTAACGCTTTTTCAGGTGTAGACTTTGTAATTTCATCAAAGTCTAATCCAGTCATATGTCTTCTAGAAGGTGTATATGGGTTATATGATTTGATTCCCATGTTGATCTCCTTTCAAATATCTATTTTTTATCACGCTTTCGTTGCGTATAAGTTTCTAAGTTCTTCGTTTGGACTGGCTATTGCCTATAGTCCTTCGAAGATTTCGATATCAGCACTGTCCTCTGTTAATTGAACAATTGCCTTTTTCGTCTTTGCAGTTTTTCCAAAAGTCATTCCACGTCTCTTAGTTTTTCCTAAGTTGTTCATTGTGTTTACTTTTTTAACTTTTGTTCCTTCAAACATTTTTTCAACTGCTTCTTTAATTTGAACTTTAGTTGCATCTGTATGCACTAGAAAAGTGTACTTCTTTTCTGCCATTGCATTCATACTTTTTTCTGTTACAACTGGTTTCAAGATAACGTCATAATATTTAATGTTTGCCATTATGCGTACACCTCCTCAATATTTGCTACTGCATCTTTAGATACGACTACAGTGTCATATTTCATGATGTCATATACATTAATTGTGCTTGTAAGAGATGTCTTGATTCCAGGAATGTTCTTTGCTCCAAGAATTAAGTTGTTGTTCTTATCTCCCATAACAACTAATGCTTTCTTTACATTTAAGCTGTTTAACATAGCTTGTACATTCTTTGTTTTAACGTCATCAAACTTAAATTCGTCGATTACGATAAACTTGTCAGCCTGTACTCTAGATGTTAATGCAGATTTAAGAGCTAATCTTCTCTCTTTTTTGTTTAATTTCTTTGTGTAATCTCTAGGAGTTGGAGCAAATACGACTCCTCCACCTGCCCATTGTGGAGCTCTGATAGAACCTTGTCTTGCATGTCCTGTTCCTTTTTGTCTCCAAGGCTTTCTTCCACCACCACGAACTTCTGAACGAGTTTTCGCTTTTTGAGTTCCTTGACGGTTATTTGCTAATTGGCTTACTACTGCCAAATGCACCAAATGTTCATTTATTTCAACACCGAAGATGTTATCGTTAAGATCTAATTTCTCAACTTCTTTTCCTTCCATGTTTAACACAGATACTGTTGCCATCTGTATGTCCTCCTTCCTTAAGGGCTTACGCCTTTACTGATTCTTTTAATGTTACTAAAGATTTCTTAGGTCCTGGTACAGCACCTTTTACTAAAATAACATTGTTGTCTACGTCAACTTTTACTACTTCTAAGTTTTGAATTGTAACTCTTTCAGAACCCATATGTCCTGGCATTTTCTTACCCTTCATAACTTTTCCTGGATCAGATGCCATACCATTTGAACCAGCATGACGATGGAACTTAGAACCATGAGTCTTAGGACCTGTACTTAAACCATGACGTTTAATACCACCTGCATATCCTTTACCCTTTGATGTAGCTGTTACATCAATTTTATCTCCTGCTTCAAAGATATCAGCTTTGATCTCTTGACCAACTGCATACTCTTCAGCATTCTCAAACTTAAATTCTCTAACGAATCTCTTAGGAGCTACTCCTGCTTTGTCAAAGTGTCCTTTTTCAGGTTTGATTGTTGCTTTTTCTTTCTTGTCAACATATCCTACTTGAACTGCACTGTATCCATCATTGTCCATTGTCTTAACTTGAGTTACGACACATGGTCCTGCCTGTAATACAGTAACTGGAATTAAAACTCCATCTTCGCTAAAAATTTGAGTCATTCCGACTTTTGTTGTTAAAATCGCTTTCTTCATTTTAAATGTTCCTCCTATTTAATCTACAGCGGATTATAACGTGTTACGCGTTGTAATCATCCTAGACGCTACAAGCTTAGGGGATTCCTTTTACTTATAACCCTACGGGATAATAACTTATTTTGTTTTCATCTTAATGTCGATGTAAACACCAGCTGGTACTTCTAATTTAGATAAAGCATCAACTGTTTTTTGTGTTGGTGTAATGATGTCGATTAATCTTTTGTGAGTTCTTTGTTCGAACTGCTCTCTAGAATCTTTGTACTTGTGTACTGCACGAAGGATTGTTACTACTTCCTTCTTTGTAGGCATTGGAACTGGTCCACTTACCTTAGATCCTGTTTTCTTTACTGTTTCGATGATACTCTTTGCTGATGCATCGATTAATTGATGATCATACGCCTTTAGTGTAATTCTCATTACTTGACTTGCTGCCATAAAAAAAGCCGCCTCCTTTTCGCACTATAATTGTTTGTAGTACGACAAGTGGTGACTGTACACTCCTCCGTGTGTTTCATCTATGATACACACTGCGTCTCTAACGGTTTCCTTCTACCAAAACTGCTACACAGGTTTGTTCTAGTAGATTGTCATCAGATTGTAATATTCTGTACAGTGACTTGTCGCCAGTTTTCAAAACTTGACATTCGCTCCGCGGAAAACCTGTAAATGAACTATTGTTCTTCTACAGCAACCTCACGTTTCAACGCTATCAAGGTCACAACGAATTTATTGTATAATATTTAGGTGAAAAATGCAAGTCTTTTTTGAACTATTTTACAAAATATTTTACAAAATAATCTTTAAAGCAATTCTATCTCCCTAATTTCACCACTCTATGGACATTCCTTTACAAAAATCCCAGAAAGCTGTTTTACGCCAAACTTTTTTGTATATAAGCTACATTTACATAGAAGAAGATAATAGATATTCAGCCCACACCCAGATAAGCTTTCATGATTCCCCTGTCCCTTGGCCACAATAACATCTGCTGCCTCTAATAACTCTCTGGCTTCATTTGATATCTTTCTAAGAGATGTTCCTGGAATTCGAGTTCCATTTCCCATGACCTCATAAGTTTCCGTCATTCCTATCTGTCTTGCATCCTCCATGGTTGCATCATTTATAACTTCACCCCCACGCACCAAAACAGTTATTTTTAAATCAGGGTACAACTTACTAATTTCATCTAAACATACTTTATCAAAAACAATCTCCCCACAGTTATCTGTAATATAAACCAGACTTTTTGCTATCTTTAAATCCTCTTTAAAACTTTCATAAACTTGTTCCTCTAGTTGCTCTTCTTCTATTTTATATAGAAGAGACTCAAATTGATCCTTATCAATTACAGGAAGTGCCATACTGTCAATATAATTCCCAACTCTAGCTGCCTTAATGGCAGCCGCCAGTGGATCTTCTGCTTCCTCAACCACTTGACTTACATACGACACTTTTTCCATCACCTGCTCGTTGTATCTTTTTCTAGTTTCCCAATTGGATTCTAGTTTCCCGAAATACTCTTCATGAAGCTGCTCTATGAGTTCAAGACATTCTGGCGCAGATAATTGAAGAGAATCATCTATCATTATTTTCATAACTTGACGCAAATATTGGTCTTTTTTATCTTCATCTTCATAATCCCGAATTAGTTTTTCTTGCTTTGACAATAAACAAGACATACACATGGATGTAATTCTCATTTCATTTCCCTTCCTTATTATATAGAAGTAATTCATTTTGTAAAGGAAATAGCACCCACGTATTCGCGAGTGCCATTTAACATTTATAAATTTGAATGACTTACTTTTCGTTTGTCGCCTTGATAATAGCCTCTGCCATTTCTCTAACACGTAATGCTGGCGATGGTGCATTTAAAATTCCAGAAGTGCATCCCGTTCCAACTGCTCCTAGTTTTACAATCTTGTAACAATCCTCAGCAGTACTAACCCCTGATGCAATCATAGGTTGTACATTTGGATTCGTATCACGAATCTTCTTTACTGTTTCAATTGTGTATGCGTCATCTGCAATCTGACCTGTTCCAATCAAATCAGTTGGCTCAGCAATGATAATATCTGGATCCATCAATGCCACTGATTGAGCTTCAATAGTGGAATCAGCACATGCAATTGAAATAATTCCTAATTCCTTGCATCGTTTGATTGTCCTTGACAATTCTGCAAAGGTCTTTGGTGATTCTGCATGGTTGATAAATGTAGCTTCTACTCCTGCTTCTTTCAATGCTTCTGGTAAAATCTGCGCCATCCCACGACCTGGTGTCAAAGAGTCAATAGATTGTGATGTAATTGTTAAATTCTTCGTGTTTTCTTTAATCAATCGCACATCTACCAACGGACATGTAAAGTAGATTTGAATTCCTGTATCCTCTGCAACTTTATCTGCTGCTTTTGCAAGTTCTAAACTAGATTCTCCATATAGATAATTTTTAGGATTAACTACCAAAAATGGTACTTTTGCTTTTTCATTCATATTCTTATTCCCCCATTACGATTACTTTAACTCTTCTTGAACGACCACGACTGCGATCGAAATCAGCAAAGTAAACATATCCTGTAACACCAACACCTAACTTACCATCTGCAACTTCAAATGTTTCGCTTGAACCTAAAATTGTAGATTTTAAATGAGCATCTGCATTAAATAATTGTGTTCTGTCTCCACCTGGTAAATATACTTCAGCATCCGGCCAAGATTCAACTTCTTCAAAATGCTTTTCTCCAGGATAAACATATTGTCCCCAGTCTGTTTGGTCTGGAATGATTTTTCCTAAAACATTATTTAAATCTTCTTGGATAAATTCATCTCCATTTTCATTGTAGTCATGAACAAATTCTTCAAAGAATATAGAACATGTAGTATGTGGTGTCACAACTGCACAAATTCCTTCTTTAATTCCACTGTTTTCAATTGCCGCTCTAACTTGAGGTGTAATATCTAAGTATGTTGGTGTTTTACCATGAGATTTTAAATCAATTTGCTCTTTATATACTGCCATTTTTTCTTTCCTCCTAAATTCCTATCTATTTCTTTTGGAATACTTTAATTGCTTTTTTAACATCTTCTTTAATTGCTTCTGTAGCTGCCAATGACATTGAATCGTAGAACAATGGTTTTTCTTCGTCTGCCCAGTATTCTTTTGATGCTTTTCCACCAGCTGTATTCATATATGTATAGTAATTAACTTTACAAATACCATTTTCAATTGCTACTTTATAATCATCATCAGATACTCCGGAACCACCATGCATTACCAATGGTACATTTGCTGCATCTCTAATTCTTGCAACTCTAGGAAGATCAAGTTTTGGTTCTGTTAAATAAACTCCATGAGTTGTTCCAAATGCAACTGCCAAGCAGTCAACTCCAGTTTTTTCAACAAATTCTTTTGCTACTTGTGGATCTGTGTAGATATCATCAAGATTTTCATAATCATCTGTGCTATCTCCTTCTCCTGATCCCTCTCCTTGAACTACTTCTGATGTGAAAATATGTCCTAGCTCAGCCTCAACGCTTGCTCCAACTGAATGAGCTACTTTTACAACTTCAGAAGTTTCTTTTACATTTTCTTCAAAACTCTTTGCAGATGCATCGTACATAACGGATGTAAATCCAAGTTTTAATGCCTGTACGCATCTTTCAAAAGTTGCACCATGATCTAAATGAAGTGCCACTGGTACTTTTGCACGTTTTGCATAGTACACCATAACTGGTCCAATTTC
>JAQVEG010000042.1 GCA_028697725.1 Anaerostipes sp. | reverse complement strand
TATAAGTTTAAGTTCATCGACCCTAAAGAAGTTTTTGTAGATGCAACTCATGTGAAGGCGTGTGCAAACAATAAAAAGCTAGCAAAGATGATAGAGCGAATGGCACTACTTTGTCTACAGTCTGAAACAAGCAGATATTCTTATGAATATCTGCTTGTTTTTTCATTTCATGAGAGTTAAATCGATAGCGATTCTGGTTCTATTTTACTTCAAAAACTAACCCTACTGTATCATAATCACTTCCTTTATCAATAGAATATGATGCTGTATCTGATGCTTTCATGGTTTTTGCTGTTATTTCAATATCTTTTGTTTCTTTTGTTCCATCTTTATATATTACGGTGCATTTAACATCTAAGTCTCTTACTGCTAAGTCCATAGCTTCTTTTTCTTTTTCAAGTGCTATACCTTTTTTAACGGAATAACCTGTTTTTTTGTATTCTTCTTGTTTAGCTGAACTCCAGTTTTTTGAAGAATTTGCTAAAGATATAGTTGTATTTGAATCAGATTGTTTGTCATAATCTACAGTGAATGATTTGTATTGATTGAAAATAGAATTATCTGTTTTAGCTGTAGCTGGTAAGTCTAATTTTTTTTCAACTTTTTCACTATCAATAACAATATCAGCATCCTTTGGATTAGATATTTGGAAACATCCTTCATTTATAGTGTATCTTATTTTATCAATATTTTTACCTTTGCATTTCACTGGGAAGTCTAAATCATAAGAAAAATAACCGTTGTGACTTTCGCCCAAGGCGTTTGCATCTGTTATATATGTATCTTTACTGTTATCACTAACCTTTGCAAGTTCTTTTGCCTTTACGGATACTGAAAAATAATTGTCTTTTGTTTTGTTGTTTGTTAAAGCTATATTCCCCATTAGTGTTGTTACGAGAATAACTGCCATACAAGCTGCTGCTGCCATTGGTTTAAATTTAATAATCTTCATATTGTTTTTTTCCTCCTGATTGCTCTGATTTAATAATTTTTTCAAATTATCCTTTTTGTCGCTGTTAAGTTTTATTTTATTCATTGTATTTATGTAGTCTTTCTTCATATTACACCTCCATAATCACTTTTAATTTCTTTCTTCCACGTGTTAATCTTGAATTAACTGTGTTTTGCTTAATTCCCAAGATGTTTGCTATTTCTTTAATTGTATAGCCTTCATAATAATATAGATAAAGAATATTTCTATAATCTCTTGGTAATTGATACATTTCCTCAAGAAGCTCTTTTTCCTCTGGTTCAAAAGGTATATCAATATCATGTAACGGTACCGTATTTTTTCTAAAAAACGCTTTTTTAAAATCTATACTTCTATTGATGGTTACCCTGATTAACCACGATTTGAGATGTTCTTTGTCATTAAAGAAGTTTTCTTTCTGCTTTATTAATTTCAAAAAAACATCCTGAGTAACATCTTCAGCATCATGAATATTAAAAAGATTTTGATATGCAATTCTAAAAATCATATCTGAATATTCATCTACTATGCTGTTATATTCTTTCTCATCTCTTATATTGAGCATCCATATCCCCCTTTCATTAAATAACACGAATGAACTTTATGATTTAGTGCATAAAGATAAAATTTAGTTGAATAAAGCTTTTAGGTTCCCTCTATGACTACTGTATGATTTTATGGGGAAAGGTTCAACAATCTTAAAGAAATAAATGTGAATTTGTGTTATAATAAATTTAGTTAAAAAGAAACTGGGAGGCATTTGTATGATACAGAATGATTTGGATATATTATCAAAGAAGACAAAAATCTCTTGGGGGATTTCTATTGCTTTGTGCGTAGTCCTGATTATTGGCGAATTGCTTGTACAGCCAAGGATGCTATGGGTTGTTGTTATTACAGTTCCTGTTTGTGTCTACGCTATTGTTATGTTGATTAAGATTTTGAAAATATATAAAGGATCACAGGAAACATAAGACGAAGGGAGCTTTTCTATGAAAAAATGTTTATTGAGTTGCTGTAAAAAAGAAGGTGTCAATAAAAAGAAGATGATTGCAATTGGAGCTTTGGCGCTTATAATTGTAGGTGGAATTGTATTATTGATAAAGAAGTTTAAGAGTCGAGATGAAATTGATTTTGATGAAGATGATACAGATGATTTTGAAGATTTTGCAGAAGACTGGGGAGATGACTTTGATAGCGACTTCGATGATGACGAGATAAAAGAATAAATGAGAAGATATCTCATTTACTAGCCTCTAATGATTGCATTTTTACCATGATTTTATGATTTTTCTATTAAAAGAATACTCCAGAAATGGCGGAAAATAAAGGGATTTAGCTACTTATCAAAGTTTGTTTTAACTAAGATAGGTTGGCTAAATCTTTTTTTGATTAGAAAAGGCGTATGAAAGTTATGCTTGAGGAAAGGAAAGAAAAAGGCTTAAACTATTGGTAAGGAAAACATTAAATCAAAGAAAAATGGAGGTATTTAGAATGAAAGATTGGAAGAAAGCAGCATTATTTGTTGGAGGAACATTATTTGGAACAGCAGGTGTTAAAATATTGGGAAGCGATGACGCTAAGAAGTTATATACAAATTGTACAGCAGCGGTACTTCGTGGAAAAGCATGTGTTATGAAAACTGCCAGCACAGTTCAAGAAAATGCAGAAGACATTTTAGCAGAGGCAAATGTAATTAACGAAGAAAGAGCAAAAAAAGAAGAAGCAGAATTTCAGAGTGAACAGGAATAGTCTTTGAAAGGACAGTGAATAGAAAATGAAGTTTAAGATAAAACATGAAACAAAAGGGAGAATGCGAATTCATGTGATACAGAGCCGAATGTCCTATGAACAGGCAGATACTTTATTGTACTATCTACATTCACAAACCGAGGTTACATTTGTAAAGGTATATGATCGAACTTGTGATGCAGCCATTGAATATGTGGGTGACCGAGATGGAGTTCTTCGTACACTGTGTGAGTTTTGTTATGAGAAGGTAGAAGTACCTGCAGGACTTATTGAAACTTCGGGGCGAGAGTTAAATCATATATATCAGGAAAAACTGGTTCATAAGGTTTTGTTTCACTATGCAAGGATATGTTTTATGCCGTATCCTGTGCGTATTGTCTACACTGCGTGTCATGCGGTACATTACATATGGAATGGGTTAAAGTGTCTGGCAAAAGGGAAAATTGAGGTTCCAGTGTTAGATGCCACAGCCATTGGTGTATCCATTCTAAGAGGTGATATTAAGACGGCAAGTTCTATTATGTTTATGCTTGGTATTGGTGAAATCCTTGAAGATTGGACCCATAAGAAGTCAGTAGATGATCTTGCAAGAACCATGTCACTAAATGTAAAGAAAGTATGGATGGTACAAGAGGATCAACAGGTTCTTGTATCTTCAGCAGAAATTCAGTCAGGTGACAAGGTTGTGATTCACATGGGAAATGTTATCCCATTTGATGGTACCGTTGTAAGTGGGGAGGCCATGGTAAATCAGGCATCATTAACTGGAGAGTCAGTTCCAATCCGAAAAACAATAGACAGTTATGCGTATGCAGGGACCGTTGTAGAAGAAGGGGAAGTGACCATTGAGGTAAAAGAAGCCAGTGGCTCCAGCCGATTTGAAAAAATTGTAACCATGATTGAAGAATCTGAAAAGTTAAAGTCAGGACTTGAGAGCAAGGCAGAGCATTTGGCAGATAAACTGGTTCCATATAGCTTAGAGGGAACCATACTAACATATTTATTAACTAGAAATGTGTCAAAAGCATTGTCAATTCTAATGGTCGATTTTAGCTGTGCATTAAAACTTGCAATGCCTATTTCTGTACTTTCAGCAATTAGAGAAGCAAGTATTCACAATTTGACGGTAAAAGGTGGAAAGTATTTAGAAGCTATTGCAGAGGCAGATACGATTGTATTTGATAAAACAGGAACGCTGACAAAAGCAAAACCAACGGTAGTAGAGGTGATTCCTTTTGATGGAAGTGACGAGAAAGATTTACTTCGTATTGCTGCATGTTTGGAAGAACATTTTCCACATTCCATGGCAAATGCAGTGGTGGACGCAGCACATAAACAGGAAATTGTACACGATGAAATGCATTCAAAAGTTGAGTATATTGTAGCCCATGGGATTGCATCCACAATTGCAGATAAGCGTGTTATCATTGGAAGTAATCACTTTGTGTTTGAAGATGAAAAATGTATCATTCCAGAAGGAATGGAAAGTAAGTTTGACAACCTTCCTCAAGAGTATTCACATTTGTATCTTGCCATTGAAGGAAAGTTGGCAGCCGTTATTTGTATTGAAGATCCACTTCGTGAGGAAGCATTTGCAGTTGTTTCATCCTTGAAAAAAGCAGGACTATCCAAGGTTGTCATGATGACTGGCGACAGTGAACGAACAGCAGCATCCATTGCAAGACGTGTGGGTGTGGATGAATATTATTCTGAAGTCCTTCCAGAAGATAAAGCAAAATTTGTAGAGAAGGAAAAGGCAGAAGGAAGAAAAGTAATTATGATTGGAGATGGAATCAATGATTCTCCAGCATTATCTGCAGCAGATGTGGGAATTGCTATTAGTGATGGAGCAGAGATTGCAAGAGAAATTGCAGATATTACAGTTGGTTCTGATGATTTATTTGAACTTGTAACCTTAAGACTCTTAAGCGATAGTTTGATGAAGCGAATTCAAAATAATTATCGCCAAATTGTTGGATTCAATAGTCTGTTGATTTTATTAGGAGTTACAGGAGTTATTCAGCCTACAACTTCTGCACTATTACATAATACCTCAACCCTTTTAATTGGATTAAAGAGTATGGGAAATTTATTAGATTAAAATAAAATGACGGGATTCCTTTTGAGGAATCTCGTTATTTTTGTTGTTATGTGTTAATATGAGAATCATAGAAAGAAATCATAAAGGAGACACAACATGACGTTACAACAGTTAAAATATGCCATTACTGTGGCAGATAATAATTCATTAAACCAGGCAGCAAAGACTTTGTTTATCTCCCAGCCAAGTCTGTCAGGTGCAATTAAGTCCCTAGAGGAGGAAATCGGAATTTCTATTTTTATGCGAACCAACAGAGGAATTACCATTACTCCAGATGGAAATGAGTTTCTTGGATATGCAAGGCAGGTGGTTGCACAGTACCATTTGATGGAAGAACATTACATTGAAAAAAAGGAAGTAAAGAAAAAGTTTGCAGTATCTATGCAGCATTATTCCTTTGCAGTGAAAGCATTTGTAGAGATGGTAAAGCAGTTTGGAATGGAAGAGTATGAATTTGCTGTAAATGAAACGAGAACACATATTGTGATTGATGACGTGGCAAACTTTAAAAGCGAACTGGGAATTTTGTATGAAAATGATTTTAACCGGCAGGTGTTAGAGAAGATTTTTAAAGACAATGCAGTAGAGTTTTGTCCGTTGTTTTCTTGTAAAACATATGTTTACATATGGAAAGGGAACCCATTGGCAAAGAAGAAGGAGATTTCCTTTGAAGATTTAGAAGAATATCCTTGTCTTTCTTTTGAGCAAGGAGAGAGAAACTCATTTTATTTTGCAGAAGAAGTGTTAAGTACCTATGGGTATAAACGAATTATTAAGGCCAATGATAGGGCAACTATGTTGAATTTGATGGTGGGACTTAATGGATATACCCTATGCTCTGGAATTATCTGCGAAGATTTAAACGGAAGTGATTATGCTGCCATTCCACTGGCTCATACAGAAGAGATGAACATTGGATATATTAAACGAAAGAATATAGAGATAAGTGAATTGGGACAACTTTACATTGAAGAATTGATGAAGTATCAAAATCAAGTAATGGAATGAGGTTTTATAAATGGGAAAATTACAAAAAGCTAGGAATCGAAAAAGTCTCCTTGTTATATTATTTTTACTGGGAATTTTCCTTCTGTCAGGGTGTGAATCTAAGGAACAAACTGGAAAGAGGAAAGAACAGAAAACAAAATACACATATATCAACAAAGAGGGAAATACATTAGAAACTAGAATCCAAACACCAGAAGGATATACTAGAAATAAAATAAGTCAAAAGAGTCTTACAGAGTTTCTTAGAACTTATAAAATGAAACCAGACCAAAGTAAAGTTCTCTTATATAATGGAAGAGAAAAAGGAAATCAAAATGCACAGATGGCAGTTTTTAAATTGCCATTGGAACAAGAAAATTTACAGCAATGTGCAGATTCTATTATGAGGGTTTATGCAGAGTATTTTTGGAAAATGAAACAGTATGATAAGATTTCTTTTCAACTATCAGATGGATTCGAGGCAAAGTATTCAAAGTGGAGGGAAGGTTATCGGATTGTCCCTGGAGAGACAAGTTCCTATTGGACAAAAAGTGCAGAAAGAGATACATCCTATGAAACTTTTCAAAAGTATTTGAGAATTGTATTTGCCTATGCAGGAACGGCATCTATGGGGAATGAAACAAAGAGTATCAAAGCAGAAGATATACAAGTGGGAGATGTTTTTTTGAAGTCAGGTTCACCAGGGCATGTTGTAATGGTTGTGGATATCTGCGAAAATAAAGATGGGGATAAGGCTTTTTTATTAGCACAAGGATATATGCCCGCACAGGAATTTCATGTATTAAAGAATCCAAAACATGAGGAGAATCCGTGGTATAAGGTGGATGAAATCTCATATCCCTTTCAAACACCACAATATACATTTCAAAAAGGAAGTTTAAAGAGATTAAGCTATCATGTAATTTAAAGTCAAGAAGTGGCTATAGTTAAAACCTATAACTACTTCTATTTTTTTTGTCATAACACATTTCCTACTAACATGCTAGAATATAAACAAGTTAAGAAAAGGAGATTTATTATGAGTAAAAAAACAAGAGAACAAAGAAAATTAAAATTTGAAACTTTACAATTACATGTTGGACAGGAAACACCAGATGCAGTGACAGATGCAAGAGCAGTTCCAATTTATCAGACATCATCTTATGTATTTCGCAATAGTGAACATGCAGCCGCAAGATTTGGACTTGCCGATGCAGGAAACATTTATGGAAGATTAACGAATCCAACAGAGGATGTATTTGAACAAAGAATTGCAGCCTTAGAAGGTGGAGTTGCAGCACTTGCAGTAGCATCTGGAGCAGCAGCAATTTCATACACATTTGAAAATCTTGCAAAAGCAGGCGACCATATTGTAGCAGCAAATAATATTTATGGAGGAACTTATAATTTCCTCGCTCATACATTTCCTGAGTATGGGGTAACAACAACATTTGTAGAAGCAAATGATCCAAAGAATTTTGAAGACGCAATTACGGAAAATACAAAAGCAGTTTTCATTGAGACATTAGGAAATCCAAATTCAGACATTACAGATATTGAAGCAGTAGCACAAATTGCACATGCACACAAGATTCCGCTAGTGATTGATAATACATTTGGAACACCTTACTTGATTCGTCCAATTGAACATGGTGCAGATATTGTAGTTCATTCTGCAACAAAATTTATTGGAGGACATGGAACAACTGTTGGTGGGGTTATTGTAGACAGTGGAAAATTCGACTGGATTGCATCTGGAAAGTTTCCATCACTTGTAGAGCCAAATGCAAGTTACCATGGAATTAGTTTTGCAAAAGATGTTGGTGCAGCAGCTTTCGTCACAAGAATTCGTGCTATTTTACTTCGTGATACAGGAGCAACCTTATCACCATTCCATGCATTTTTCTTTTTACAAGGGCTAGAAACTTTGTCACTTCGTGTGGAGCGACATGTGGAAAATACACTAAAAGTTGTTGACTATTTAAATAATCACCCACAGGTAGAGAAAGTACATCATCCATCGGTAACAGATGATCCAAAGCAAAAAGAATTGTATGAAAGATATTTCCCAAATGGAGGAGGATCTATTTTCACATTTGAAATCAAAGGAGATGCAAAGAAAGCGAAAGACTTTATTGATCAGTTAGAATTATTTTCACTCCTTGCCAATGTTGCAGATGTAAAATCTTTGGTCATTCATCCAGCTTCTACAACACATTCTCAGTTAAATGAAGAAGAACTTTTAGAACAGGGAATTAAACCAAACACCATTCGTCTGTCAATTGGAACAGAGAACATTGACGACATTATTGAAGATATAGACGAAGCATTCAAAACGGTTGAAAATTAAAGCAATATCTTATACAATAAAAGGCACAATACAGAATGAAGATTGTGTCTTTTGTTTTATGTACAAGAAAGGGATAAAATGAAAATTAGTGAGATTTTAAAAAAGAAGGCGACCATTTCTTTTGAAGTGTTCCCACCAAAAAGTAAGAATGCCAATTTGGCTTCGTTATATAAGACAATTGTAGAATTAGCAGATTTAAATCCAGATTTTATCAGTGTAACTTATGGGGCGGCAGGGTCTGAAAAGGGAAGAACGGCTGAGATTGCATCCAAGATTAAGAATGATTTTGGAATTGAGTCAGTCGCTCATTTAACCTGTATTTCTTCAAAGAAGGAAGAAGTATTAGAGGTATGTCAAGAATTGAGAGATCATCATGTAGAGAATATTTTAGCTCTTCGAGGAGATTATCCAAAGAATAAAGAAGTGAAAGAAGAGGAACTTGATTTTCATTATGGAAGTGATTTAGTTGAATTTATTCATGAGAATTTTGATGGGGAATTTTGTGTATCTGGAGCTTGTTATCCAGATGTCCATGAAGAAGCAAGGAATCTAAAGGAAGATTTACTTGCATTAAAGAAAAAAGTGGATGCAGGTGCAGAGTATTTGATTACACAGATTTTCTATGACAATCAATACTATTACCGTCTGGTAAAGGAAGCAAGAAAACTTGGAATTAACGTACCCATTATTGCTGGAATTATGCCAGTGACCAATGCAAAATCCTTAAAGAATAATGCGAAAATGTGTGGATGTTCTGTACCCTATGAACTTTCGACTATGGTGGAAAAATATTACGAATATCCAGAGGCAATCAAAGAGATAGGAATTAATTATGCAACACACCAGATTATAGATTTGATTACCAATGGGGTGGATGGAATTCATATTTACACGATGAATCGTCCAGAGATTGCAAAGAGCATATTTACGGGAATTCCAACGGTGTTAAGGGAGTTGAATCATGCTTAAAGAAGAAGCATTAAAGTACATGGGGCATAGAGGACAGAAATTGACACCAGATATGGAACAAGCCTTAGATGAATGTATTTTAGAAGTAAAACAGTATGGGAATTTTAAGGCAGTGACAAAAGAATTTTCTTTGTCACATTCGCCATTAAAGATAGATGAACTAGAACTAGAATTAGATTATGAAGATATTAAAACATATTTTAAAGGATGTACATCATGTCTTGTGATTGCGTGTACATTGGGGATTGGACTGGAACGGCGTATTAAATATTGGAGCAAAGTGAATATGAGCAGGTCAGTGATGATGGATGCAGTGGCAAGTGCGTACTTAGAGGAATGTTGTGATCAGTATGAGGCAACCCTTGATTTAAAAGAACGCACTTACCGCTTTGCTCCAGGTTATGGAGATTTACCCCTTGAGTTAAATATTCCCTTGGGAAATGCACTGAATATTTCAAAAGTGATTGGAGTGACCAGAACAAGAAGTGGACTATTCTTACCCCAGAAATCCATGCTAGGGTTGATTGGAATTGGAGCGGAGAATTTAAAAAGAAGTTGTGGCAATTGTATCCGAAGGGAACAATGCGAGCTACGGAAAGAGGGACTTAGATGTTACAAGACAGATTAAAAAAAGATGTTTTATTATTTGATGGTGGAATGGGAACCCAGCTTCAGGACGCCGGGCTAAAAGCGGGAGATATACCAGAAGAATTAAATCTTGAGAATAAGGAATTGATTATATCCGTACACGAGAAATATCTAAGAGCTGGTGCAGACTTTATCACAACAAATACTTTTGGGTGCAATCCTTTGAAGATGGAAGAAGCTAAGTATGATTTTGTAGAGATGATTCAGGCGGCGGTAAACAATGCAAAAGAAGCACAAAAACGCTGTAATCGTGAAAATGACAGTTATATTGCATTAGATATTGGACCCATCGGTCAGATGATGGAACCAATGGGAACTATGACATTTGATGAAGCATATGAGATTATTTTAAGCCAGATTGAACCAGTTAAAAATGAAGTGGATGTGGTTTTATTTGAAACTATGAGTGATTTATACGAGGTGAAAGCCGGAATTCTTGCAGTAAAGGAAAATACTGACCTGCCAGTGTTTGTGACCATGACATTTGAGCAAGATGGAAGAACTTTAACAGGAGTAAATCCCATTACATTTGTCAATGTGGTAGAGGGATTGAAAGCAGATGCTTTGGGAATCAACTGTTCTCTAGGGCCAGTGGAATTGACGCCAATTATTACAGAGATATTAGAAAATGCTCACTTGCCAGTGATTTTTCAGCCAAATGCTGGACTTCCTGTATTAAAGGATGGAATTACAGTTTATGAAGTGCATCCAAAGGAATTTGCACAGGCAATGAAACCTTTGGTAGAGCAGGGAATCGCTGTGGCGGGAGGATGCTGTGGAACTACCCCTGAGTTTATTCGCGAATTAAAGGAGGCGGTACCAAAAGTGGTGACGCCAGTAGAAAATAAATACGAAACGAGAGTTTCCAGCCAAAATCAGACGATAACATTTGATGGAGGAGTGATTGTCTGTGGGGAGCGTTTAAATCCTACGGGAAAGAAGAAAATGAAGGCGGCATTAAAAGAGGAGCGTTATGATGAACTAGTGGTGGAGGCTATTAAGCAGGAGCAGGCAGGAGCCAATGTCCTAGATGTCAATGTTGGACTTCCAGGAATTGATGAAGCAAAAACCATGAAGAAAGTTATTAGACTGTTACAAGAGGTTATCAATCTTCCTTTGCAGATTGATAGTTCATCGCCAGAAGCTATTGAGGAGGCTTGTCGTTATTATAATGGAAAACCATTGATTAACTCTGTCAATGGAAAGGATTCTGTTATGGAAGCTGTATTCCCTATTGTACAAAAATATGGGGGAGTTGTCATAGGACTTACCTTAGAAGACGGAATTCCATTTCTTGCAAAAGAACGTGTGGAGATTGCAAAAAAGATTATTAAAAAGGCAGCAACGTATGGAATTCCTAGAGAAGACATTATTATTGACTGTTTAACATTAACTGCTTCGGCACAGCAAAAAGAGGTACAGGAGACGCTAAAGGCAGTAAAGATGATGACAGATATGGGGATTCATACGGTACTTGGAGTCTCCAATGTTTCCTTTGGGCTTCCAAACCGTCCACTGTTAAATCGCACTTTTTTGACTATGGCAATGCAGGCAGGATTGGATTTACCGATTATTAATCCCTTAGATGAGCAGTTGATGAGTGCCATTGATGCCTACAATGTATTATTTAATTTTGATAAAGACAGTACCCATTATATTGAGAAACAGGCAAATGCAGAGAGTAAAACAAAGGAGAAGGTAGCAGGAACCATGGGTCTTCGAGAGTTGATTCTCCATGGCTTAAAAGAAGAAGCAGGAAATCAGACAAGAACGGAGTTAAAGAGCAAAGAGGCTTTAGAAGTCATCAATACCATTATTATTCCAGCACTTGACGAGGTAGGAAAAGACTATGAAGGTGGGAAGATTTTCTTACCACAATTGATTCAATCTGCAG
This sequence comes from Anaerostipes sp., assembly GCA_028697725.1. Classification (GTDB taxonomy): domain Bacteria; phylum Bacillota; class Clostridia; order Lachnospirales; family Lachnospiraceae; genus Anaerostipes. The sequence continues at coordinate 11,281 of JAQVEG010000042.1, read as the reverse complement.
AGACAACCAAGGTAGCCTTTGAAGTCATCAAAGAAACATTTTCAAGTGACGCCAAGAGCAAAGGTCCCATTTTAATTTGTACCGTAGAAGGTGATGTTCATGATATTGGAAAGAACATTGTAAAAGTTGTCTTAGAAAGCTATGGATATGAAGTGATTGATCTTGGAAAAGATGTGAAAGTAGAAACAGTGGTGGAGGCGTGGAAAAAACACAAACCAAAAGCCATTGGCTTAAGTGCGTTGATGACGACTACAGTGGTCAATATGCAGCGTACCATAGAGGCACTTCATGAAAATGGATGTAAGGTACCAATCTGGGTAGGGGGAGCTGTACTGACAGAAGATATTGCAAAAGATATTGGAGCAGATTACTATACACAGGATGCTATGGCATCTGTGAATCTGTTAGGAGAGCTAGTATAAGAAAGGCAGGGATAGTGGAATTATGGATTGCTTGATACCTATAAATTATGGATGTGTATTGCTGTTTGGAATTTCTCTATCCTTATCCTTTGGAGATATTCCCTTTTGGACAAATAAATGGAAACATTTTCTTGCATGGTGTGGGTTTGGACTAGTTCAGGCTTTGGCATTTGTATTTTTTGGAGAGGATATTTTATTTAAGGCATATCCGTTGATTGTTCATCTTCCATTATTTTTACTACTAATATTTTATTATAAGAGAAATGCTTATGTTGCAGGAATTGCAGTTCTTTCTGCCTATTTATTTTGTACGCCAAGAAAGTGGATAGGAACCTTTATTTCTGCATTTTTTGCGTATAATATAAATATTTCTTACCTAGTTCAGATTGTGATTACGCTGCCTCTTTATATTCTAATTGTGAAATTTATTTCACCTTATGCGGTAAGATTAAAATATGAATCGAAACATACTCTTAAGTTTGTGATTATTGTGCCTTTGGCATATTATTTGATTGCATATGCACTGACAGTGTACAGCAATCTTTTATATACAGGAGGTGCTGCAAGTGTTGAGTTTATGGATACGTTTATTGTAAGTGTCTATCTTATTACCATCATCGTTTATCTGAAAACTCTTTACGAGAAAAAGCAAGTTGAAATTGAACATGAGGTACTGACATCCATGGTGGCAGGGTTTGAAAAAGAACTAGAGATGATGCGCCAGTCACAGGAACAGGCATCGATATACCGTCATGATTTAAGGCATCACATGAATTATTTAAATACTTGTATTTCAGAGGAAAATTTGATGGAAGCCACCACGTATATACAGGAAATCTGTAATGATATTGAAAATACGAGAATAGTTAGATATTCACAGAATGACCCAGTCAACCTTGTGGTTTCTTCTTATGTAAATCAGGCAGAGAAAAAAGGGATTCCCATTAAGATTCATATATCAGCGGTGGATTTTAGCAGATTTCAGATTATAGATTTATGTAGTCTTCTTGCCAACGCAATGGAAAATGCAATGAATGCATGTGAGGAAATGACCCCAAACAAGGAGAGGTTTATCCGTCTTGATATGTATGAAAAAAGTAATAAGCTTTGTCTAAAGATATGTAATAGCTATGAGAAAGCGCCTGTATTGAAACATGGAATGCCTATTTCAAATCAAAGGGAACATGGAGTTGGTACCAAAAGCATGGTACATATAGTGGAAAAATACCATGGAATTTATCGATTTATAGCAAAGGAAGGAGTCTTTACCTTCCAGATGTCTATGTAGCCAGTTAGAAATCCATCATCTGAAAGGCGAGATATTCTTCTTTGACAACTTTTGATTTTCCTTGTGCAATGGGAATGTTAGTGCCGGCCTGAAGGGTGAGGGTATTTTTTTCAATGGTATCAATGAAACTCATATTTACAAGAAAAGAGCGGTGTGGCTGTATAAATTCATTGTGAATCAGTAAGGTTTCACATACAGATGAAAATCGTGAAGTACATTCAACGATTCGACCTGAAAATAAGTGGTAAAGATTCTTTCGTCCCATTGCCTCTACAAACATAAGCTTAGATAACAAAATCTTTTGTAGTCCATCTTTGCTTTTTACAACGATAGCATGCTGTTGTTCTTCCATGATAGATTCTAGTGTATCATTTAAAGTGGGGAACAGCTTTTCTTTTGTTACTGGTTTTAAGATGTAGTTTGCAGCTTTGACCGCGTAGCTCTCTAGTGCAAATTCAGATGAGGAGGTTAAAAATATAACTTGTGCTTTCTTATCATAAGAACGAATCTCCTTTGCAAGTTCAATTCCAGAAAAATTCGGCATAATAATGTCAAGGCAGTAAATATCAAAACTATCTCCTTTTTCTAAAAGAGAAATAATATCAAAGCTATTATGAAATGTACGATATTCATAATCAATAGGCTGCTCTATTCTATATGTTTCCAGTAAGGAAGTTATTTTAGAAAGTTCTTCTATATTGTCGTCACATATGGCAATTTTAATCATAAGTCATACCCTTTCATAAGCTAAATGTCAATTTCATCGTCTGCATATTCTTATTATAGCTTACAAATCTTCATTTGGTAAATATCATTTTATGATTTGATGTCATAAAAATTATGTTCCATGCAAATAAAATATTTACATCAAATTTTTTATTATAATAGAGGAAAGTATAAAATAAGATAAGGAGGTTATTTTATGAGGAGAGAAAGAAGATTAGTTAGCTTTGCACTTGCGATTGTGATGTTTTTTAGCGTGTTCCATGGATTCGCACCTATTAAAGTAAGAGCGGCAACGGAGAAAGTACCAACAGAATTTGAGATTATTGCACCATCATGGAACCGAGTTGCGGTATATTGGAAATCGGCGAACAGGGCAGGAAAAAAGAGTACATTTGCATATAAAATTTTAGCAAATAATCGTGTTGTGGAAAGTAAGACTGGGGAAACTTTAACAGCATTGAATTATGGAGGGATTCCAAAGTATAAGATTAGTTATACGCTATGTGTTCCAGCAACAAAATATTCAATTCAAGTTGGAATTACGAAGAATGGACTGACAAATTGGTCAAATCCAGCAACCATTACAACACCAGCATATAAAGATACTAACTATATTACAAAGGCGGCAGCAAAGTCTAATACAAGCGTTGGACTTTCATTTTTAAATAAAATGGGGACAAAATATGAGAATCCCACAGGTTACTATATATATCGATCTACAAACGGTGGAAAGAGTTATGCAAAGATAGCTTCAGTTAAGAAAAGTGGAGTAACAACATACACAGATAAAAAGTGTAAATTTGCAAAAGCGTACCGATATAAACTTGCAGCTTATAAAGTGGTCAGTGGGAGGACGTATATATCTGAGTCGCCAGCAGTGACAGGAACTATTTATCCAATCGGTATGCCAAAGGTAAAAACAAAAGCGGTGATTGTAAAGAACAGACCAACAAATAAGGATTACTTGAAGGTAACATGGGGTAAGGTTTCTAAGGTTGATGGATATCAGGTATGGCTTTATAGTGGAAGTCAGGCAACTACAATCCGCAAAAAGACAAATTTAAAAAAGACATTTACGAAAAAAGCAAAAAGGCAATGGAAAGTAAATGTAAAGAAATTAGACTGCTATTCTTATATTGATATTTATGTGAGAGCTTATAAGAAGGTAAAAGGAAAAAAAGTTTATGGTCCATGGAAAGCAGGAAAGCATCAACAATTCTTTAGAGGATAGTAAATTTACCGTGATAGCAAAATATAGGGGTAACAATATGAAGCAGATAATAAAAAGAATGGCTGTTGTAATGCTGTGAATTTTACCAGCAAATGTTTCGATTGTTAAAGCGGGGACATTAGAAGAGATAGAAAAATTTCGTGCCAAGGAGATGCCAAGTAGTTTTAACGATCAAGTCATGGGAATAGGATATGTTCATAATGATGAGAAAAAGGAAAAGTATATCGTATGGAGCAATGGAGAATGGAATGATATGATGCTGCTTTATGGAGGCAATTGTACAGCAGAAGCCTTTAATATATCCCATCGTCCAGGATTTTATGTTTATAAATCCGGCTCTAAGAGCTATCGGTATTATACAAAATAGGGAAAAGTAAAAACAAAATAAAAAAGTGCAAGTCTTCGGACTTGCATTTTTTTTGAAATAATTGTTGACAAATTATTTTGCATGTCATATAATCCTATTAAACAGATAGGAATTAAGGTAATTAAAAAATTAAACCTTATCATTACATATTATTAGGAGGATTTATTATGTCAAACATTTATAAAGGAACAACAGAATTAATCGGGAATACCCCACTTGTGGAAGTTGTAAATATTGAGAAGGATTTGAATCTAGAAGCAAAGCTATTAGTAAAGTTAGAGTATTTCAATCCAGCAGGAAGTGTCAAGGATAGAGTTGCAAAGGCAATGATTGAAGATGCTGAAGAAAAGGGATTATTAAAAGAAGGTTCCGTGATTATTGAGCCTACTTCTGGAAATACAGGAATTGGTCTTGCAGCCATTGCAGCATCGAAAGGATATGAGGTTATCTTAACTATGCCAGAGACAATGAGCGTAGAAAGAAGAAATATCCTAAAAGCCTATGGAGCAAAGCTTGATTTGACAGATGGAAGCAAGGGAATGACAGGAGCAATTGCACGTGCAGAGGAACTAGCGAAAGAGATACCAAACAGTTTTATTCCAGGTCAGTTTGTGAATCCAGCAAATCCAGCAGCCCACGAAGCAACTACTGGACCTGAAATCTGGAATGATACAGATGGTGAAGTTGATATTTTTGTTGCAGGAGTTGGAACAGGTGGAACTGTAACTGGAATCGGAAAATATTTAAAATCTAAGAGACCAGAAGTTCAGATTGTAGCAATGGAGCCAGCAAGTTCACCAATATTATCAGAAGGAAAAGGTGGCGCTCATAAGATCCAAGGAATTGGAGCTGGATTTGTACCAGATGTTTTAGATACAAAGAGTTATGACGAGGTTGTAACGGTGGAAAATGAAAAAGCATTTGAATATGGAAAATACATTGCAAAAAAAGAGGGAGTTTTAGTGGGGATCTCTTCTGGAGCAGCTTTATATGCAGCAATTCAATTAGCACAACGTCCAGAGAATAAAGGGAAAACAATTGTTGCACTATTACCAGATAATGGAGATCGTTACTATTCAACTGCACTATTTGAAAATTAAAATCAAAAGATTAAATATCCAGAGTTTATGGAGCTTTATCAACAGCTCTACGATTATTGCCAAAATATTGAGGGAGTGATGGAGATGTTTTCAAAAGAATTACATGAGCTAGATAAAAACACAGTGAAATATATGATAGAAGAACAACAGGCAGAAATAGAAGAGAAGCAGGCAGAAATAGAAGAACAACAGGCGGAAATAGAACAACAGAAGAAAGAGATAGAGAAATTAAAAGAACAATTAGTTGCGTTGAAAAATAATAGGAACTATAGTGAAGAGATTTAAGAGAAATTCTTAAGTCTCTTTGTGCGTTTATAGATTATTTTCCATTGTTCTGATATAATTATTCTGACTATGAAACAAAGGAGAATGATATGATTCGATTTGAGTGTGATTATGCTGAAGGAGCACATCCTAAAGTACTAGAATTAATGAATAAAACAAATATGGAGCAGACAGCAGGATATGGAATGGATGAATACTGTCAAAAAGCAGAGCGAATGATCAAAGACATTTGCAATTATGAGAACTTGGATGTCCATTTTCTTATGGGAGGAACTCAGGCCAATAAGACAGTGATTGCATCAATTTTAAAGCCATATCAAGGAGTTGTTTGTGTGGATACAGGGCATATCAATGTTCATGAAACGGGAGCAGTGGAAGCCACAGGACATAAGGTTTTAGCTGTACCAGGTCATGATGGGAAGATGAGTGCCAGTCAGATTCGGGAAATATATAGGAACCATGTGGGAGATGAAAATCACGAGCATATAGTTCAGCCAGGGATGGTATATATTTCTAATCCAACAGAGTGTGGAACAATTTATAAGAAGAAAGAATTATCAGAGATTTATGAGGCATGCAAGAATTATGGGTTGCCATTATTTATTGATGGGGCAAGACTAGGGTACGGATTAGCTAGTTCTGAAAATGATATTACCATGGAAGATATGGCAAGAATGTGTGATGTATTTTATATTGGAGGGACTAAGCAGGGTGCGTTGTTTGGAGAAGCTGTTGTTATTATGAATGATGCTCTGAAAAAGAATTTTCGATATATGATGAAACAAGAAGGTGCCATGCTTGCAAAAGGAAGACTTCTTGGAATTCAGTTTGCAGCCTTGTTAGAGAACAATTTATATTTTGAACTTTCAAAAAAGGCAGATCGACTTGCAATGGAAATCAAAGAGGCATTTTTAGATAAAGGGTATGAACTTTTTGTAGAATCAGATACCAATCAGCAGTTTCCCATTTTACCACATAGGATTATGGCAGCACTTGGAGTAGACTATGCATTCTGCTTTTGGGAGAAAGTTGATGAAGGGCATAGTGCAGTGAGATTTTGTACAAGCTGGGCAACCAAAGAAGAGGATGTAAAACAGCTTATTGAAGATATTCCAGAAAAGTAGAAAGGACTAGTTATGAGATTTTGTTATCGCGAAGAGGGTGATGAAATTACGATTTTAAGGTGCTATGGGAAGGAAGATTTTATTGAGATTCCAAAGGAAATAAATGGGAAACCAGTAACGAAATTAGCACCATATGCATTTTCTGACCGAAAGAGAAAAGAAGAGGATGGAGCATTTTACGATACAGGTTTTGATAAGAGTGAATTACCTATCTTGTGTGGACGAGATGTGAGTGAAGTGATAATTCCTGAAACAGTGGTAGAGCTTGGAAATTATTTGTTTTATGGCTGTGCCAACCTAAGTCGTATTTATGTGACGCAAAATATTCTGCGAACAGGGAGAGGTGTGTTTACAGGATGTAAGCCAGAGAAAATTGAAATGGAGTATTTTCATGGGACAAAATCTTGTTTGAAAGATATTATTGGGGATATCAGGTTTTGTCTGGATGTGAAACTGTGGATAGATGATCAGGAAATCCGTTTGATTTTTCCGGAATATTATGAAGAAGCAGTGGAGAATACGCCGGCTAGAATTGTAGAAAATTATTTTAATGGCTCTGGGTATAAATACCGGCAGTGTGTCTTTCAAAAAGGAATTGATTTTGAGAATTATGATGAGCTATTTCCAGAGGCAATTTCCTTGGAGCGGGAAATAATTGTTGTAAAGCTTGCCATGAACCGTCTGTTATATCCTTACCAATTGGAGAAACAGGCGAAGGAACAATATGTTTCCTATTTAAAAGAGCATATGGAGAAATTGCTGGAGATTTTGCTAAAGAGAGAAAAGATAGAAGAATTCCAGAGGTTGTCTAAGATGGATGTTTGGAATGAAGATTCTATTAATAAAGCCATAGAGATAACAGCAAAGACAGAAAAAAGAGAGTTGCTCAGCTTTTTAATGAATGAAAAAAGAGAGCGATTTGGACAGAAGAAAAAGACATTTGAACTTTAGGAGATAATATGGGACCAGAGGAGAATCTACAAGAAAATATGGAAGAAGCAGGTCGTGGAATTTTGATGCTTGCAAGAGATGAATTGTATCTTAGTATGCGGTTTTTAGATGTTGCCCTAAGTAGTTTTGATTATGTCTTAGATCCGGGAGTAGAAAGTGTAGGTACAGATGGAAATATAATCTACTATGAGATTGGAAAACTGGCAGGATGGTTTTCTAGAGATCGGATTTATGTGAATCGGATGTATCTTCATATGCTGTTTCACTGTATTTTCAGGCATATGGTTTTGATAGCAGGAAAGGATATGAGATTGTGGAATCTTTCTTGTGATATTGCAGTGGAAGCATTGATGGATGAATGGTATGTAAGACCTATTCGAAGAGGCAAGAGTCTTCTTAGAAGGGAAACCTATGGAAAGTTCAAGAAAGACATTCAGGTTATGAATGCCCAGAGTATTTATCGATATTTTCAGAAAACACAACTTGAAGAAAAGGAAATACAGAAATTAGAAAATGAGTTTTTAGTGGATAATCACAGACTTTGGTATAAAAATAATAATCCCGAAATGCAGCAGGAAATCAATCAAAAGTGGCAGGGTATTAGTGAAAGTATGGAAACTGATATGCAGACATTTTCCAAAGAGGCATCTGCAGATGCTGGAGATTTGGTAAAACAGATGGAGATTGCCAATAAGGACCGCTATGATTATCGAAGATTTCTTCAAAAATTCTCAGTTTTAGGAGAAGAAATTACAGTAGATGAAGATTCCTTTGATTATATTTTCTACAGTTATGGACTTCGTATGTATGAAAATATGCCTCTTATTGAGCCGCAGGAATGGAAAGAAGTTAAGAAGATTCAGGATTTTGTCATTGTCATAGATACATCCATGTCCTGTTCAGGAGAATTAGTAAAAAGCTTTTTAGAGGAAACTTATAGCATTTTAATGGAGAATGAAAGCTTTTTCCATAAAGTAAATATTCATATTGTACAGTGTGATGAGAAGATTCAGGATGATAAAAAGATTACAGATGAGACAGAGTTAAAAGAATATATGGAACATTTAGATTTGAAAGGAGAAGGTGGAACAGATTTTCGTCCAGCCTTTACCTACATCAATGAATTAGTTTCTAAGGGAGAATTTCATCAGTTAAAGGGGGTTCTTTACTTTACCGATGGACAAGGTATTTTCCCAAAAAAAATGCCGAATTACGAGACAGCATTTGTGATGCTGCAGGATGACTATGAAGAGGTAGAAGTTCCATCTTGGGCAATGAAATTAACTGTGGACTTAGACGACTTGGAGGAAATGAAACATGAACATTAAACGAGCAAAGCAGGAAATACAAGATTCTATAGAAGCATATTTACAAAAGGATGAGGATGGAGCTTATTATATTGATACCATTCGTCAGAGACCTATTTTACTCATGGGACCTCCGGGAATTGGAAAGACACAGATTATGGGGCAGATTGCGAAAGAGTGTGGAATAAATCTAGTTGCATACACTATTACTCATCACACAAGGCAAAGTGCCATTGGACTGCCATTTATCAAGGAAAAATCCTTTCAGGAGGAAGGACATTCTGTAACAGAATATACTATGAGTGAAATTATTGCTGCCGTCTACGAAAAGATTGAGCTAACAGGAATCAAAGAAGGAATCTTATTTATTGATGAGATTAACTGTGTGTCAGAAACTTTGGCACCTACTATGCTTCAATTTTTACAGTGCAAAATGTTTGGAAATCAGAGCATTCCAGAAGGTTGGGTCATTGTGGCAGCAGGAAATCCACCAGAATACAACAAATCTGTTCGGGAATTTGATGTGGTAACTCTGGATCGAATCAAGAAAGTAGATGTAAAAGAAGATTTTGAAGTGTGGAAAGAGTATGCCTATGGGGCTGGGGTTCATCCAGCAGTCATTGCATATCTTGAAATAAAAAAAGAAAATTTTTATCGAATGGAAAATACAGTAGATGGAAAGATGTTTGCTACTGCCAGAGGATGGGAAGATCTCTCAGAAATTATTAAGGCATATGACAGACTTGGGAAAACCATAGATCGAAATGTGGTATTTCAATACATCCAATATTGGAAGATATCCAAGGATTTTGCCAACTACCTAGAGCTTTATAAAAGGTATGAGGAAGACTATCAAGTTGCAAATATTCTAAAAGGCGAATATACAGATACCATGTTAGAGCGATTAAAATATGCTGCGTTTGACGAAAAATTAAGTGTTATCAGTCTGTTAATGAGTAAATTAGGGGAAGGATTCCAAAGATATAAAGATATCGATGAGTTTGTGACACTTCTTCATAAAAATCTTGGACTTCTTGGAGAAAACCAATCTTTTGAAACAACCATTGCCACTTTACGCCAAGAATATGAATCCAAGAAAAGTGGAGAACAGTTAAGCAAAAAAGAGGACAAATTATATCAAAATGTTCTCCATACATTAGAAGTTTATAAGCAAAGAGTACAAGAGGAACATATCCATCAAAATGAGATGTTTGACCATGTAAGAATCTGGTTTGCAAAGGAAGTAGAAGAAAGAGAAAACTTAATCGAAAAAATGCAAAAGCAGTTAACCTGTGCTTTTGAATTTATGGAAGATGCATTTGGTGCTAGTCAAGAGATGACCATTTTTGTCACTGAGCTAAATACCAATTACTATAGTGTGAAGTTTATCAATGAAAATGGATGCGATAAATACTATCAATACAACAAGGGACTTTTGTTTGATGAAAGAGAAGCACAGATTATGTCAAAATTAAATAGACTATAAAAGAAAAGCCATCAGCTTCAAAAACTGATGGCTTTTTCGTAAATACTCATTGACAAAGAACTAGATATGAGATAGAATTATTTTTGCTGAAAACATATATGCGATAGTAGTACAGTTGGTAGTACGCAACCTTGCCAAGGTTGAGGTCGCGAGTTCGAGTCTCGTCTGTCGCTCTTTTAAAAACCGCGTAAACATGCGGTTTTTTTGATGTTAAGATTTCTAAAGAAAAAATGTTCTAAAGTTTTATTCTAAAGTCTTTAGTCTGCTAAAGTGTTTTGCTAATATTGATAGAATCAGAGAATGATTCTAATGTCTTCTTTTCTTGTTCTCCACGAATGTGAGCATAGTTTTGTAGAAATGTTTTTACGGAGTTTCCCATGATTGATGATAATACCTTGTCCTGTTCTCCATGAGAGTAGTTCAGGGAGGCAAAAGTATGTCTTAAATTGTATAAAGGTATTACAGGCAACTTATCCTCTGCCGAAACACTTAAATTGTATTCTAAGTGGCTTTGGAATATAATTTGCTCTATGTGACTGAAAATTTTTTAAATCACTAAAATTACCAAACTTATTTATGCCACGATAAAAAGCAAGAGTCTTATCCTCGTTGTTAAAATCACTTTCTGAAAGCCCACATACTTCACCAGGACGACATCCTAGCATAATACTCACACAGAACATCTCATAATAGTGTGAATTCTTTACAATATCAGAGGATATAAACTGGTTGATTTGTTCATCAGTCCAGACAATTATTGTTGGATGTATGATATAATTCTAATTGTCTAGAAGAGGACTATATCATACATTAGTTGGTAGGCTTCTTTGATTTCCGCCCAGTTGGTAGCTGGGCGGTTTTTTGTAATTTACTTGTTTAGTTTTTTTGATTCGCGTTCTAATTGCTTAATGCTTTTATCTGGTGTCGGAAGGTCTTCTGGCATAGTTCCGCCTAATCGTTCAATGGTATCCCGAACTTCTTTTCCAACATCATA